>CAZHGD010000022.1:0-59141 GCA_964531735.1 uncultured Fimbriimonadaceae bacterium
GTCCGAGCACCGTGCGGCCGTCCTTGACGATCGCGCAGAACAAGCCCGCGCTCAGGTGTCCGGCATCGTCGTCGCGGCCGTCCACGGTGAGCACATCGCCGTCGGTCAGGGCCAAGGGGCCGCTCCAGCCGTCGACGTAGTCGTCGGTGTGGGCCGCCTGCCGGCCGTTGACGAATAGCGTGGCATGGTTGTCGCCGCAGAGCCGCGCGGCGAAGGTGCCGGTCCCGCCTTGCCAGACCGCCTTGAACGACACCTTCGGGCTGTCCTCCGTCGACCAGACCCAACGGCCCTCGAAGCCGCCCGGATAGCGCCGCACGCCGTCGGTGGCCGGCGTGGCGGCGCGACCGAAGAACGCCCCGACCCCGCCCGCGGCGTTGCTCCGCGGCGGGGCGGTGCGACCGGCCTTGGCCTCGGCGGCGGTCAGGCCGAAGATCTCGCGCACGGCCAGATCCAGCTCGGCGTCGTCGCTGCCGGCGCGGTCACTGGCCTCGGGCAGGCTGCCGACGGCGATGACCACGCCGCCCGCGCGGTAGAAGGCCAGCGCCTGCTGCATGGTGGACCAACGCACGGCGGCCATGTCGGGCAGGACCAGCACGCGGTAGGCTTCGCCACTCACCGTGAGCTGCCGATCGGCCACGCTGGCCCGCTCCAGCGACTCATGGTCGATGAAGTCGAAGTCGACGCCCTGACCGAACAGGTCGCGCCCAAGGCCGAAGGCGGTCGGCGTCGGGTTGTCACCCAGGCCCGCTTCCAGCGGCGCCACCGGGTACATGATGGCCACGTCGCAGCGGTGGACGCCCTGGCTGACCAGGTAGCTCAGGCGCTCGAAGTACTTCAGCCAGGGGCCCATGTGGTCCCAGTAGGGCATGCGGAAGTGGAAGCAGGGCGGCGCCCATTCCCAGAAGCCGCCGTGGGTGCTGTAGTACAGCCCGTGCAGGTTGACCAGGTTGCAGCCGAAGATGAGGTTCTCGCGCGTGGCCGCCGTGATCTGCGCCAGACCGGTGCCCCAGCCGCTGGAATGGTAGCCCTCCAGCCAGACCCGCGGGCGCTGGTAGAGGTGCGCGATGGAGCTGGACACCTTGCCCTTGATCAGGTCGGCGCCCAGACCCGGCGTGTCGTGCCCCGGCGCGGTGTACCAGCGCGTGGCGCGGAAGTAGTCGCCGAACTCGCGCGGGTTCAGCCCGCGGCTGCCCGGGTCACACGCGTAGATCATGCCGCGGCGCTGCTGCCAGTCGAAGGTGGGCCGGAAGTAGCCGGCCTCGGTCAGCGCCATGGTCACGTCGGTGTAGTCGAGCCGGATCTTGGCCGTGCGCGGCCCCAGGTCCACGAACAGGGCCGGCAACACCGTCAGCAGGTCGTAGCCCTTGCGCCGAGCGAACTCCTCGGGCAGCCGGGCCGTCCAGAGGTGACCCGAGACGCCGAAGGTCAGCTCGTCGGAGAAGAAGTAGTTCAGCCCCTGCGCACCGAGTCCGGGACTGTGGTCCTCGAACGGCTGGAACCAGCGGGCAACCACCTGCCGGCCGACCTCCGGGTTCATCGGGTCGATGGAGTGCGGGTTGACCACCGCCAGGACGGTGATCACCTGCCACTCGCCCGGCGGCACCGGCCAGGTCAGGCGCCCATCGCGGAGCCGATCGCGCAGGTCGATACCGGCCTGGCCGTTCAGGCGCCCGCCGGCTGACGGATAGGCCATCGCGCAGATCGTGCCCGCCGGCAGCTCTGTGGTGAACGTCTGCTCGCCGGTCACCCGGTGCACGCGATGCTCCAGCGTGGCGCCGCGCAGGCGCGGATCGGCGCGGATGTCGTCGGTCCAGTAGCCGTGGCCGGCCCAGGCCAGCGTGTAGTCGCTCAGCCCGATGGGCAGGTGACGCCGCCGGCACTCGGCGACGGTGAACTGCCACAGCTCCCACCAGGCCGGCGATAACAGCGGCGGATCGGTGGGATAGGTCGGCCCGTAGTGCGGCGTGCCCACGGTGCCATGGGCGTAGTTGACCTGGAGCCCGCTGACGCCCTTGGCCTGAAGCTGGTCCAACTGCCAGACGATCCGCTCACGCGTGAGCGGGTCGCCCTGCCACCACCAGAACGGCACTTCGCCATAGCCCGGCGGCGGCGAGGCGAAGCCTGGGCGCGCGTCGAGCTGCGGATCGCGGCTGGGGATGCCGGGCGCGTCGGGCGGATAGGGCGGCAAGCGCGCCGGGTCGCTCTCGGCGGCATAGCCGGGCAGACCGGCCACGCCCAGGCCCAGCAGCAACAGTGACCAACACATCGCGCCCTCCCAGGTTCGCCGCAGTGACGGCACCGCCCGGTGTGGCCAGGCACGCCGGGCGGTGGCACAGCAGGCCGATAGCCTAAGGCACCAGGCCCTGGGCGCGCAGATAGGCCACCGACTGCGCGACTTCGTCCTTGCGGCCGGCCTCGTCGGGATCGTGCCCGGCGATGCCTTCCAGCTCCATGGTGAACGGGCCGTGGAAGCCGCGTGCATTGAGCCGCGCGAAGATGGCGGGGAAGTCGACCACGCCCTGGCCGAGCGGCGGGAAGTAGTGGGTCTTGAAGCCGCCGTTCGTGTCCTTGAGGTGGACCGACAGCACGTGGTCGGCCGCCTTGCCGATCTCGGCCACGGCGTCGGCGCCCTCGTTGTAGTAGTAGATGTTGGCGCAGTCGAAGTTGACGCCGATCCCCGGATGGTTCAGGGCGGCCATGGTGGCGACCATCTTGTCGCCGTTGTCGCACAAGTCGGGATGGGTCTCCATGGCGATGCGGACGCCGGCCGCGACCGCCTTGTCGCCCACCGCGCGCAACCGCTCATAGACCGCCTCCAGCGGCTGGTCACCCGCCTTGGCGCTGACGAATACCACCTTGACGCCCAGCAGGTTGGCCGCCTCGAACACAGCGTCGAAGCGCTCGGCCAGGTTGGGATCGTCACAGGGGCACGGCGCCTGCACCGTCGCCGGCGTCAGGCCGTAAGGCGCGAACCGCTCCTTGACCGCAGCCACCTGGTCGAGCGCCGGTACGCCGATTTCGACACAGCGGATGCCCAGCTCGACCAGGTGCGGCAGCGCCGCCTCCTGGTAGCGGCCGTAGCTGTAGAGGTTGCACGACAGGATGTTGTCCACAATCGACTCCCGCGCGGAGCGTAGCGGTGGCCCGGACTGTTGTCAACGGGCGGGCGCGACAGGCGCGCTTGAGGACACCTGCGCGGTCCGGTTCACGTGGGACCGGCGTCTCGCCGGTCTGGGCGTGCCCGCCAGGCGGCAGGCCGAACGCGACCATCTGCGACCGCTGGAACGGCCATGCGCACGAGCCACCCGCGCGTCGGGAGACAGACCGGCGAGACGCCGGTCCCACGAGCGCGCGTCGTTGCACCCGATGGAGCTCACCCCGGCAGCCTACTCGGCCACCCGACGCATCAGCTCCACCGTCTCCTTGGCCACGGCCGCGATGCTGACCTGGTGGTAGCCGGCGACGCCGGTCTGGAGCTTGTCGTTCAGCGGGCCAATCCACTTGTCGGGCAGCCGCTGCGCGCCCAGCACCAGGCCGACGATGCTGCCGACGGTGGCGCCGTTGCAGTCGGTGTCGAAGCCGGGCATGACCGCGTAGCAGATGCTCCGCTCGTAGTCGAGCGCGCCCCACAGCAGGCCCACCGCGACGATCTCGGCGTTGCTGATGGTGTGGCACCAATCGTGGCCGCGGTTCTCGTCCCAGCGCGCGCAGACGGCGGCGATGGCGTCGTCATAGCCGGCGCCCGCCTGGTGCAGCGACAGAATGCCTTCGACGCGCTCGGTCAGCCGGCTGGTGGCCGGCACCTGCGCCAGCCCGGCGCGAATGATGGTGGGCAGGTCGTCGCACACGTAGGCCGCGGCCAGCATGGCCGCCACCCACATCTCGCCGTAGATGCCGTTCTTGACGTGGCTGATCGAGGCGTCGCGCCAGGCGAAGTCGGCGGCCAGTTCGGGATTGGCCGGGCAGACGTAGCCGAAGAAGTCGGCGCGGATCTGGGCGCCAATCCACTCGCGGTAGACGTTGCGCACCCAGGCGGAAGCCGGTGGCGCGAGCCCGGCAGCCAGGTTGCGGTAGGCCACGCGCTCGGCGGTGCAGACGTGAAACAGCGGTATGTTGCCCAGCCAGAAGCGGGCCACATCGGCCGGCGTGAAGTCACGGCCGTACTGCTTGACGATGGCCAGGCCGGTGGCAGTGTAGTTGGTGTCGTCATCCTCCACCATACCGTCGATGCCCTCTTCGTAGAGCGCTGGCCAGCCCAGGTTGAAGCCGCACTCCTTGGCCACCGCCGCGTCGGCGGTCAGCGAGAAGTAGCGGTCGAGCGGCCAACGGCCCTGCGCTTCGAGGTAGCGGCGGATCTGGTGGCTGCGCCGGCCCTCGACCGGCTTGCCCAGCAGACAGCCGGCGCAACGGCCGAGCCAGGCACCGAGCGCCTTGTCGGCCAAGACGTCTTCGGCGGGCACACCCGGCAGCGCCGGTGCCGCCGGCCGCTCGGCGCGTATGCCCGGCAGGTCCGACGGCTCACGATGCGAGTAGCCGGCCACCAGGGGCAACGTCTGGATCCGGTCGAGCAGCGCTTCGGCGCGCTGCTGGTGCTCTTCGACCGCCAGGTCCAGGCCGGCCAGGGCCTCGAACTCGGCGGCCACCGGCGCCAGGTCGCGCCCCTCTTCGGTGGCCTGTAGCCGCTCGGTCTGCAGGTCGCCGAGGTTGATGAGCATCCACGGCGCGTTGCTCCAGTTGCTGCGCGAGACGGGGTACATGTACAGATCTCCTGCGGCGGGCCGACACCGGCGCGGACAGGTTACGGCGGGCGGCCGAACGGGTCAACCCGGGCGCACCGCGCGACCGGTGGCTCAGCCCAGCGGTGCCACCGGGTCGTCGATGACGACGCCTTCGCTGGCCTCGTCGGTCACGGCCTGCTCCAGCGCCGCGCCGGCCGACCGCATCAGGGCCTCCGGCGTGTCACCCGACCGCGGGAAGACGGCGATGCCGAAGCAAGCCGCCAACCCCACGCCGGCCGGCAGGCGCCAGTGCGCGCTCATGTCGGCAAACCGAGCGGAGAGGCGCCGGCAGAGCACCACGGCCTGTTCGCCGGTGTGCGGCAGGAGCAGCACGAACCGGTCGGCGTCGTACCGCCCGATGCGGTCGATGCGCCGGGCGCCGTTGGTCAGCATGTCGGCCACCTGGCACATCACCCGGTCACCCTCGGGGTCGCCCAAGGCATCGCGGTAGCCGGCCAGACCGTTGACTTCCATCAGGCACAGGCAGAGCTGCTGACCGTAGCGGCGGCAGCGCGCCGATTCCTCGTCGAGGCGCTCCATGATGTAGTGACGGGTGTAGAGCCCGGTCACCTCGTCCTTGATGGTCTCTTCCTCGACGCGCCGCACATAGTGCTCGAGTTGGCTCTCGATGCTGCGTAGTTGCCGCCGCATGACCGCGCGCTCTTCGGTCAGCATGGCGTCCTTCATGGCCTTCAGCGCGCGCCGCAAGAGGTGCGACACGTGGCTGATGCTGTAGCCCAGCTTGCCGGCGATCTCGGTCTTCGACAGATCGTTGAAGAAGAAATCGTAGACCACCTGCCGCTCGGCGCTACGCAGCTTTTCGATGGCCTCTTCGAGCGCCAGGCGCTCGACAATGGGGAAATCGTCACCGTCGCCGCCGGCCGGCCGCGCCCGTTCGCGCTCGACCGGGGCAAAGGTGCTGTCCGGATCGTCCGGTGACGGCTGCTCGAGCGAGCTGACCCGGAACACATCACGGGTCCGCACCGCCTCGGCCACCTGCTGGTCGGGCAGGTTCAGGTCCTGCGCAATCTCGGTGACCGTCGGCTCGCGCCCCAGCCGCTGGTGCAGGCGCGCCATGGCCTTGTTGATCTTCTGATTGAGATCGTGCAGCCAGCCCGGCTCGCGAATCAGCTTGCCCCGGTCGCGCAGGTAGTGCTGAATCGAGCCCTGCACCGCGTGTGAGGCGTAGGTGGTGAACTTCACGCCGCGGGTGACATCGAACATCTCGACGGCGTTGATCAGGCCGATGTAGCCTTCCTGCGCGATGTCGTCCACCGGCTCACCGGTGAACCGGTAGCGGTGGGCGATGCTCTCCACCAAGTCCATGCAGGCCAGCACGATTTCGTCGCGTAGCGCGGAACTCCGCGTGCGACTGTACTCCTGCAACAGCGGCATCAGTGGATCGGCGGCTCGGTCGGTCACCAGTTCACCCGTTCTCGATTGGTCAGCGGCTGGTCGTGATCCATTAGCAGACATTCGCGATCTGGCGGAAGTTCCTCCCTCGCCGCGCCGGCGCACCACGCGGCCCGCGCTGTGCTATACTCCGCGCCCGACAGACGCAAGGTGACCGCCATGGACCTGTACCTCTCCCCTGCCGGCCGCGACCAGTGGTCCGGCCGTCTCCCCCAGCCGGCTGCCGATGGCAGCGATGGACCACTACTCACTGTGGCCCGCGCGCGCGACCGCGTCCGGGAACTCAAGCAGCACGCCGCCCTCGACGGGCCGGTGACCGTCTGGCTGCGCGGCGGCAGCTACCCGCTGCGCGAGCCGGTGGTGTTCGGCCCGGCCGACTCCGGTGCCGTGACCTACGCGGCCTATCCGGGCGAGACGCCGGTGCTCGACGGCGGCCGCGCGGTGACCGGCTGGCGCGAAGAGATCGTCAACGGCCGCACCGCCTGGGTGGTCGACCTGCCCGAGGTGGCCGCGGGGCGCTGGCACTTCCGGCAGTTGTTCGTCGACGGCGTGCGCCGCCCGCGCGCCCGACTGCCCAAGGGCGACTTCTACTGGATCGAGTCGGCCCCCGAGACGCCGCTGACGGCGCAGCTCTTCGAGGGCTCGGACGTGTTCGTCTGCCGCGATGGCGACGTCGCCGCCTGGTCGAACCTGAGCGACGTCGAAGTGGTCGTGACGCACTTCTGGATCGAGGAGCGACTGCCGATCGAGTCGTTCGACCCGGCGACGCGCACCGTCCGCACGACGTACCGCAGCACGTTCTGCCTCAAGGACGACTTCCAGCCGCGGTATGCGCGCTACTACGTCGAGAACGTGTTCGAGGCACTGAGCGAACCGGGCGAGTGGTACCTGGATCGCCGGACCGGCCGGCTGACCTATCTGCCGCTGCCCGGCGAGACCATCGAGGCCACCACGGTGGTCGCACCGCAGCCGCTGCAACTGCTCAAACTGGTGGGTGATCCCGACGCCGGGCAGTACGTGGAGCACTTGCGGTTCGTCGGCCTGACCTTCCAGCACAGCGACTGGCTCAACGGCGTCATCATTCCCGACCAGCAGCACGCCGCGCACGACAAGCCGTTCATCAACGCCTACCAGGGCGCCTTCACCACACCGGGCACCATCTACCTGGAGGGCGCGCGCTACTGCGCCATCGAGGACTGCACCATCCAGCACGTCGGCTGGTACGGCGTGGAACTGGCCGACGGTTGCCGTGGCAACCGCGTGGTGGGCAACGAGCTGGTCGACCTCGGCGCCGGCGGCGTGAAGCTCAACGGCGCCACGGCCGATGGCCCGCGCTGCCGGCAGACCGGCGACAACCGGGTCACCGACAACCACATCAGCGGCGGCGGCCGCGTCTTCCACAGCGCCACGGGCATTCTCTGCCGGCACTCGTTCGGCAACCGGCTCTGCCACAACCACATCCATGACCTGTTCTACAGCGGCATCTCCTGCGGCTGGGTGTGGGGCTACGGCGAGAACGTGGCGCGCGACAACCTCATCGATCACAACCACATTCACGATCTGGGTCAGGGCCTGCTCTCGGACATGGGCGGCGTCTACACGCTCGGCGTGCAGCCCGGCACCACCATCCGCGGCAACCTGATCCACGACATCGAGCGGCTGAACTACGGCGGCTGGGCCATCTACCCCGACGAGGGCAGCTCGCACCTGATCATCGAGAACAACGTCTGCTACCGCACCGATTCGCAGGTCTTCCACCAGCACTACGGGCGCGAGAACACCATCCGCAACAACCTGTTCGCCTTCGGCGCCGAGGCGGTGACCACCGTGTCGCGCCCGGTGGACGATCATCTGGCGGTGGTCTTCGAGCGCAACATCCTCATCGCCGACGGTTCGCCGATCTTCACTGCCGGCGGCGCGCTGCAGGTCGACCGGCCCGATCACGCCAGCGACCTCAACCTGGTCTGGGACCTGTCGGGCCGCGAACCGGTATTCCGCGCCAAGGTCGCCGGCGAGCAGCGCGACCTGTCGCTGGCCGAGTGGCAGGCGCTCGGACTCGACCAACACTCCGTGATGGCCGACCCGGGTTGCGCCGACCCGCGCCAGGGCGACTTCACGCTGCCGGACGACTCGCCCGCCTACGCGCTGGGCTTCCAGCCCATCGACCTGAGCCAGGTCGGGCCGCGACCGCGCGAGGAACGGGACTGACGGCCTGTCCGGCGGGGGGCCAGCGTGACTGGCCCTCCGCTCAGGCGGTCAGCGTGACCACCCGCCCGCCCGCCGCGGACTCGTAGGCCGCCAGCACGAACGCCAGGTCGGCCCGGGCCTCGGGTCCGCCCATGCGCGGGCGGCCACCACTGGCGACGCAGGCCACGAAATCGGCCATCACCGCGCCAAAACCGAATTGGTTCTCCAGCGTGTAGGTGACCGTCTGCTCGGGCAGGCGATCGCTGGTGACCTGGAGCGTGCCGCCTTCGACGGTCAGCGTGCCTGCGGTGCCGCTGATGCGGAAGGTCAGCCCCGGAGTGTGCCGGGCCGACCACAGCACGGTCAGCACGGCCAGGACCCCATCGGCGAACTCGGCCGTGACCACCGCGGTGTCCTCGGCCGGAAACACGTCCCGGACCCGGCGCGTGAGGCACGACACCCGCACCGGCGTGCCCAGCAGCCCGAGCAGCAGGTCGACATGGTGGATGCCGCCGTCGATCAGGGCGCCGCCACCCATGGTCGCCGTGTCGAACCGCCAGGCCGTGTTCATGTAGTCGCCGCCCTGGTACCACGGCATCACCGACTGCACCAGCACCACCTGGCCGATGACACCCTCGGCGAGCAACTCCTGCGCCCGGCTGATCGCGGGCAGGTAGCGGCAGGTCTCGGCGATGGCCAGCACGCGGCCCGCGCGCTCGGCGGCGGCGATCATCGCGTCGGCGTCGGCCAGATTGGTCGCGATCGGCTTCTGGCAGAGCACGTGCCGCCCAGCGGCCAGGGCCTCTTCGGTCACGCAGCGGTGCAGGTGGTGCGGCAGACACAGGTCGACCGCGTCGAGAGCGGGGTCGGCCAGCAGGTCGCGGTAGTCCGTGTAGACCCGCGCGCCGCCGAGTTGCGCGGCCGCCTGCTCCGCGCGCGCTCGGTCCACGTCGCAGACCGCGGCCACCGTCGCCTGCTCGCCTTGGGCCTGCCATCCTTTGAGATGCCAGGCGCTGATGATGCCACAACCAACCAGTCCGACTTGCACTGCCATCGCTCACACCTGCCCGGCACGCTATCAGGTCAGCCGCCGATGGTCAACGGTCAACCGCCGCCTTGACAGCCAACCAGCGGCTCCGCATACTCGCTGCGACGGGTGAGACTGACCACGGTGGAACTGACTCCCGACCAGATCGAGCGTTACCGGGCCGACGGCTACCTGCCTCTGCCGGGGTTGTTCAGCGCGGCGGAGATGGACCGGCTGCGCGCGGAGGCCGACCGGCTGGCGTCCAGCGATCTGGTCCACGAGGACAACCTGCGCACCCGCTTCAGCCACCTGGCCGACGGCACGCCGGCCCTGGAGCGCATCGATCCCGTGACCACCTGCTCCGACGCCTTCGCCGCGGTCGCGCGCGATGCACGCCTGCTCGAACCGGTGCGCCAACTGCTCGGCGAGGCGCCACTGCTGTTCAAGGACCAGTTGCTGCCCAAGCCGCCCGGCATGGGCGGCTACACGGCGCACCAGGACCACGCCTGGTGGCAACTGTTCCCGCGGGCCAAGCTGCTCTCGGTGATGGTCGCCATCGACGCCGCCGACGCCGAGAACGGGGCCATGGAGATGCACCCAGGCCGGCACTCACGGCTGTGGACGCCCACCGGCGAGATGCGTCACCTGACCGACGCCGAATGCACCGAACTCGGACTGACTGACTGGCAGCTCATCGAGACCGCGCCGGGTGACGTGCTGGTGTTCCACTGCCTGACCCCTCACCGCAGTGGCCCCAACCGATCGCAGCGGTCGCGCCGGCAGTTCGTGCCCTCGTACAACGGTGCCGGTTACGGTGACCTGTTCCAGATGCACTACGAGCATTACGACTGGACGCTACGCAGCGCGTTGAGCGACGAGGCCCGCCGACGGCTGTTCATGCGCTGAGACGGCGACGCCGGCTACCCGTGGAACATCACCAGCAGGTCATAGAGCGCATGGGTCCAGACCGCCACGCCAAAGCCGCGCGTCGCGTAGAGCGTGGCCAACACGCCGCCGGCCACGAAGCGGTAGATGAACCGGTCGACGCTGAACGCCTCGGAACCCAGGCCGATGTGGTGCGCCAGCGAGAACAGCAATGAGCTGCCCAGCACCGCCAGGACCCAGGAGACCAGCCACTCGATCCCCAGGGCGCGATGCAGCACCAGCATCATCAGGCCCATCACGATGACGCGGAACAGCAGTTCCTCGTAGATGCCGGCCCCGAGCGCCATGGTCAGGTTGTACAGCGGCCCGCCGGCGGCCAGGCCGATCTGCAGCGGCCACGTGCCGCCCAGCAGCGCGATGATGCGCGTGACCACCTCACCCAGGAACAGCGCGTAGACCAGGCTCTCGGTCAACATGCCGATGAAGAAGCGCGGCTGGAAGCCCTGCGCCTGCGCGCGCTGGCGCGAGCCGTCGAGCCACCAGCAGGCGATGCCCGCCAGCACGATGGCCGTCAGGAAGGCCAGCAGCCGATGCTGCGGCTCGAGCGCCAGCAGCAAGCTCTTCAGCAGTACATCGGCGCCGTTGGCGTAGTTCGGCTGAAAGACGAACTCCAGCAGTTCGTAGCCGACCAGCACCGGCAGGGCGAACAGGAATCCGTACCAGGCGCCACGCGTGACGCGGAAGTAGGCCGAGACCGGGTTGGGTGAGCGCGAGCCCTTCATGTTGGTCGAGGTTACCACGGCGCGATCCTGTCGGCAACTGCTGACCGTGGTCCGCGCTGGGAGTGCTCGCCATTACGCCGGGCCGGCTCGCGCCTGTAGCGCGCCCGTAGACACACACGGCCCGGGATACCCGGGCCGTGTCGAACGAGTGGGTGTGGCGGTCAGGTGCTAGTGGGCGCCGCGCCCGGTGAACATGACCGAGACGGTCTGCCAGCAGATCTGCGTGTCGAGCCACGGCGAGCGGCGGCGGATGTACTCCAGATCGTGGCGGACCTTGCGGCGCACGTCGTCGATGTTGCGGTCGTAGCCCTGGCGGACCTGCGACAGCCCGGTGATGCCCGGGGTGACCCAGTGCCGGTCCGCGTAGCCGTCGATCTGCGCCACGAACTGCTTGACGAACTCGGGGCGCTCGGGTCGCGGACCCACCAGGGTCATCTCACCGCGCAGCACGTTGAGGAGCTGCGGAATCTCATCCAGGCGCGTAGCGCGGAGGAACCGGCCGACGCGGGTCACCCGCGGGTCATGCTCCTGCGCCCAGACCGGACCGGTGGCCGCCTCGGCGTCCTGCCGCATGGTGCGGAACTTGATCATGTTGAAGACTTGGCCGTGGCCGCCCTCGCGGCGGAGGTTGAGCCGGAAGACATTGCCGAAGACCCGCATCTCGACCTGCTGGCGCCGGCGGTTGCGGCCGACGCGGCGCTGGCTGTAGAACACCGGGCCGCGGCTGTCCAGCTTGATGGCCACCGCGATCAGCACGAACAAGGGCGCCGTCAGCAGGATGCCGACCGACGCCACGAGGATATCGACCAGGCGCCGCACGCGGTCATAGACCACGAACTGCGGCATCTGCGTCAGAACCGCCACGTCAACTGGCCCAACTGCTGGCTGTACAGCCTTGATGTTCTGCATCGTTTGGCTCACCACCGACCACTATCCCGGTTACTGCAAGCCCCGTGCCAAGTGGCCCATTTTCCTTAGCCCGTTTGGGCTAGGCCCGCTCACCATGGCCGGGCCGATCCGCAGCACTGTCAGAGGATCTACCATAGCGAACCCGGATCCGGGGTAACTGCGTAGTTAATATTGGCTATGAGTATACGTCAGCTCGGCCAATAGCCACCGGTGATCGGAGCACGATGACCGCCGGACCTGGGCGCGGCGTGCGGGCAGCGCACTGCTGGTCCAGATCTGATCGATACGCGCCACCGGGAGTCGGTTGGGCACGGTGTCGCCCCAGCCAGCTCCGGCGGCGGTCCAGGCGTCGCGCAAGGTGGCGCCCAGCGAGCGGCACAACGGCTCGTCGGCCGACTCGTTGAAATCGCCGCCGACCACTATGGGCAGTCCAGGCGGCACCGCCCGGACTCGGGCCAGCAGTTCCGCCATCTGCTGCCGGTGCCGCTGCCGCGCCGCGGCCAACTCGGTGCGCTGCGCCGCCGACCAGAGTCGCCAGGGCCGCGGCAGGTGGTCGAAGTGGACACAGAAGACCGCCAACTCGGGCCCGTCGCCCAGCCGGACGCGGCTCTCGACCAGATACGGCAGCACCGGCGGCACCGGTCGGATCTCGCCCCAGGTCGCCACGACGGCATCGGGTGTCACCACATGGTGGAGGGCCGTCCCGTGCAGTTCGGCCCACAACGGGCGCAGCAGCGAGCCGCCCGGCGACTCCTGGAGCAGCAGTATGTCCGGCCGCGGCCGCGCGGCTTCGCGCGCCGCCGCCACCTGGCCCCACCGGCAGTTGACGCTGACCACGCGGATGGTGCCGGCCGGCGCCACGCGGCGCCGGCAGAGGCCCGCCAGCTCACCGCCGAACCAGCCCCACGCCACCAGCCACGCCACGACCAACGCCAGCCAGCGCCGGCGGCCGTCGCGTTCCGGTCCCAGCACCAGCAGGGCCAGACCGCCGGCCGCGACCAGCGTGAACGGCCAGACGGTGACCGGCGCCAGCGCGTCCGACGGCGCGAGTCGGCAGAGCACCGACCCGCTCAGCAACAGCGCGCTGGTCACAGTGGCGACACGGCGCAGGGGTGACAGCATGGCCGCCGATTCCGCGACCCGCGGCCGGTTCCTGTCGCTCGTCTCAGCTTGGCCCGTCCAACTCGGTGATGACCAGACGGTGGTCCGATGACGCCGTCTGCACGGCGCGGACCCGGAGCGCCCGGAAGTGGCGGCTGACCTGGATCTGGTCGATGCGCGACATGGGCACGTCGTTGATGATGGTGTTGCCCCACCCGACGCCGGCCATGGGCCAGGTGTCGCGGCACCAGGGCGCGAGCAACCGGCAGACGGCATCGCGGCCCGGCGCGTTGAAGTCGCCACCGGCAATGACCGGCGTGCCCGGCGGCAGTTCGCGTAGCCGCTCGGCGATCTCGGCCATCTCGCGCCGGTGGCGGCGCCGGTTCTCGTTGAGCGCGCCGCGCTCGCGCGAGGACCACAGCCGCAAGCTGACCGGCACCGGCGACAGCCGCAGCGAGACCACCACGATCTCCGGTCCGCGGTCGAGCCGCACGCGGGCCATGGTGTAGTGCAGCGCCTCGGGCGGCAGCGGCGTCACGGTGCCGCGAGCCAGCACGCTGCCGTCATGCCCGACCAGCACGCACCCGTCGCGCCCGGTCCACTCCCGACCCAGTCGCGCCAGGTCGCCGCCGCCCGGCGTCTCCTGCAACAGTACGATGTCGGGCTCGTACGTCAGCGCCTCGGCAGCGGCCTCGATCTGTCCGCCGGCGCAGTTGAGCGTCACCACCCGGAGCCCGCGCGTCGGCGCAGCACGGTGCCGCAGCAGGCCCGGCACCTCATCGCAGAACACCACCGCAGCCAGCAGCCAGGCCAACAGCACGCCGTGCCAGAACCGCCGCAGTTCGTGACCGTGCCCGATCAGCAGGACCCACAGACCGAACGGCAGCCAGCCCCAGAACGGCCACACCGTCACGAACGCCACGGCATCGGCCTGGCTGAGGTGACAGGCGCACAACACCGCCAGCAGAGCCGCACTGAGCACCATCGCGCCGAGGCGTACCCGTTGCCACATGCCCCACTCCACCACGCGCCCGCGCTCAGCTCCGGCCGGGCTGGTCGTATGATGGCCCGGCTGCCGCCGCGGCCAAACCCGTGGTGGCGGCGCTCACTCGGCCGGCCGGTCCGCCCGGTGGGCGGTCACGACGAGCACCTGGCCGCAGTGGCGACACCGCGGTTGGGCGCCACCGGGGCGCGCGCGCAGCACTTGGCGCTGATGGCAGTGCCGGCAGGTGACAATCCGCTGCGCCATCTGCGCCGCAATGGCCGCCAGAGTTGCTGGGTTCATGATGCGGATCGGTGCCCTCGCGGCGGCGGGGCATTACCGCGGCAGTTCGCCGCCGCCGGCCGCCCGCCACGGCGGGTCCTTGGACTCGCCGAACGGCTCGGGCAAGCCCTCGCCTTGCGGCGTCCCGTCGCGCACCACGCCGGCAATGCGGCGCGCGCTGTAGGGCACCGGCGTCACCGACAGCTCCGGCCGGTTGAAGCTGGTCATCAGTGCGTCGTAGTAGCCGGGCTCGGCTTGCGGCAGCAGCAATGGCGTGCTCGTTTGGCCGTCGGCGCTCAGGTAGCTCAGGTAGGGCCGCACGAACAACCCGTCGCGCCGCTTGCTGCTCAGCACCAGCCAGCGCCCGTTGCTCGACAGACTGAACCAGCTCTCGCATCGTTCGCTGTTGCACTCCAGGCGCGTCAGCCGGCCGGTGGCCAGCTCCAGCCGGTAGAGGTCGCTCTCGACATGGTGCACCGGGAAGCAGCCATAGTCGCAGCGGCAGAACAGCACGAAACGCCCGTCGGGGGTGAGCCGTGGCAACGCTGCGCTGCCGCCGAGTTGCTCGGCGCTGAGCACCGTCTCCGGCGCGCCCCAGGCGTTCTGGTCCAGGTCATAGGCGACTCGGCCCAGACCGTAGCGAAGCTGATCGTGGTTGGCCGGCGGCACCGCGCTGTCCGACGGCCAGATCGCCTTCGCCCAGCAGTAGTACAGCCAGCGGCCGTCGGCCGACCAGGTCGGCCAGGTGACCATCACGCCTGGCTCGGCCAGCTTCGGCACCGTCGCCACCTGGAGCGTCTCCGGGTCGAGCACGCACAGCCCGGAACGCAGATCCAGCACATCACGGCTGTCGTCACGCGCCGGATGGAACCACTGGCGTACCTCATTGGCGCTGAAGACCAGCACCCGCCCGCTCGGATGCCAGGCCGGATAGCCGGTCTTCGCCTTCAAGCGCAGCAGCCGCCCACCAGACGAGAGGACACCACCGGTGCCGTAGATCTTGCTCCGGATGGCCAGATGGAACACGTCGCCTCGCCCGGCCGCGAACGAGTGGCAGTTGACGCAGCCGTTCTCCATCTGCCGACTGTGCAGCACCAGCCGCTCGGCATGGCTGGTCAGGTCACGCTGGAACAGGCCTTGCGATGACCAGACGTTGTCGAGCGGTGTCAGCAGGCGGTACGTCAGGTAGCGATCGATGTCCTCGGCGGCGACCATCAGCGACACGGGGGTGAAGGCCAGCCAGCGGTCGCCGACCTCGCGGACCGCGACCTCCAGCTTCAGCGCCGCGCCGCGGTTCGCCAGCAGTAGTTGGCGCCAACGGGCCGCCGGCCACCGCATCAGCTCGGGCCGACCCGCGATGACCAGTGGCGCCCCCGACGGACCGGATAGCCGCGCCAGACACTCGCGGCCCGGCGCCCGGACACGAAAGCTCGGCGCGGCCAGGTTCGGCGGCAGTACCCGGCCGGCCAGTTCCGGATCGAGGCTCGGCGCCTCGGCCATGGCCACGGTGGCCGGCCATCGCGCCGGCGACACCGCGGCACAACCGGCCAGCCAGGCCACGGCCAGGAAGCCGGCAACGCCGGCGAGCGGCGCCCTCACCGCTGGACTCCGGCGTCGCCGAAGGTGTAGTGGCAGAACGCCGTCTGTCGCAGGTCGTCGCGCAGGCCCACCGGTACCCGCTCCACACCGCCCGGCAGCCGCAGGCGCGGCAGCTCGTCGGCGTCGTGGCCGATGGCGCGGCAGAACTCGCGGAGCCGCTGGCGCGTCTCCTGGCCGATCCGCCACGGGCCCAGGTCGGGCGTGCGCTGCAACACGACCTCGCAGAGCAGCGCCGCCTCCTCCCAGATCCGCGGCAGCCGCTCGTAGTTCTGCTGCGGCAGCCACGCCAGCGTCTGTTCGACGCCCGGCAGGTCACAGGCCAGCAGGCAGTAGCTCATCAGGTACTCAAAAGCGCGCCGGTTGCGCGGGTTGCTGCGGAGCAACAGGCGCAGGTGCGGCTCATAGTTGAAGATGCCCATCGGCACATCGAGGGTCAACGCATTGGCCCGCGCCTCGGCCACCGCGGGGTCCGCGGCCAACCGCGGATCGCGCTCCAGCTCGGCGAGCATCCGGCGCGCCTGGCGGCCGTACCGGCCGTGCGGCCAGGCGGCCCGCAACCAGACGCGCGCCGCCTCCGGGCGGTTCTTGAGGACGCTGACCTGCGCCAGTCGAATGAGCACCGCCGGATGCGCCCCGCCCAGTTCCAGCATCACCATCGCCTGATGCTCGGACTGGTTGACCAGGCCCATGCGGAGCTGATGGTCGCCCAGCGGCAGGAACACCTTCGACTGCATCTCATCGGTGAACATGGCCTGAGCGCGCGGGTCGGCCTTGGTCATCAGACCGTAGAAGCTCTTCGGTCGCGCAAACAACTCGTCACCGAGCCGCCCGGTCTCATAGAGCGCCCGCATGGTCAGGAAGTCCAGCAGGTGGCTGCGCCAGTGTGGCGGCAGCGCGTTCACCTCGCGCAGCACACCGTCCCAGTCCTCGTGGGCCGCGCGATAGTTGACGCTCGTCATGATGTCGAGCGAGCGGTTCCAGGTTCGTTGCGCCACGCCAACGAAGAGCAGTGCCACGCCAGCGGCGACCAACGCCCGCCGCCAGAGCGGGCGCGGCGGCGGCAGCGGGCCTCCGGCCACGGGCCGGATGACCAGGAGCGCCACTGGGTAGGCGAACCAAAGGAGGGCCACCAGCACGGCGTCGATGCTGGTCGCCGACGCGCCGGGCACCATGGCCTGGAAGCCCTGGACCATGGCCGTGTCGACCACGGTTTGGGTCAGCCCCCACGGCACGGCCTCGATGGCCAGCAACAGCAGCAGCACGGCCAGCCGCCGGTGGCGGCGCGCCTCGTCGATCAGGCAGACCGCGAGGAAGACCAGCATCAGGCCGCCGCCGGCGTAGCAGAGCAGCGGTGCGGCCGGCGCCACCAGCGCTGGCCGCTGCCAGGCGCGCTCGGTCGGCAGCCGGACGTAGGCCGCGGCCAGCCACAACGCCGCCGGCAACAGCAGCAGGCTGTGGAGTTGGAACATCAGGCTGTTGCACAGCACCAGCCAAGTCAGCCAGACGGCCAGCGACGGCCAGGCCGGCAGCCGCTCACCAGCGCGGTGCCGCAGAAGGCGTTCGCCGGCGAGCACGCTCAGCAGGGCCGCCAGGGCCGTGACGCACCCACCGACCCAGGCCTGGTCGAACCACTGGGCCAGCATCGCCGCCAGCAACGTCTGCGGGCCGCCGAGCGTCTGCAGCCGGCTGATCAGGAAGTCGGGCGAAGCGACAAACACCGGCCAGGGCACCAGACCCAGACCGTGGTAGTGGCGCGGTGGGTAGATCCGCACGGCCACGTAGGCCGCTAGGGCAACGGTCATCGCGCCATGCTGCAGCCAGCGACGTGCCACCTCGGCCACCTCGGCCCGTCTGCTGACGCGAGACGGGTCACACCCGGTTTCGCCGCCGCGCTTACCGGCCCTTCCGCCGCCAGGCTCAGACCAGGTTCAGCTCGGCGAAGCGGCGCCGGTAGAGCTGCCCACCGAGGTCGGCCAAGTCGGCAGTCAGCACGAACATGCCGGCCACACGGCAGCGGCCGCCGCCGGTCAGATGGTCGATCATCGCCCGGCGCAGGCTGTTGTCGCGCGGCGCGGTGGCCAGGTCGACTTCCTGGTCGCCGAAGATGAAGTACAGGCCGTCGCGGCCGCCGGATGGCCATGGGTACAGGTACAACTCGTGCTGGAAGGCCGACATGTTGTTGTCGGGCCGCCACCACTGCTCGATGTGCGGATCGAAGATCCACGACGCGCACACGATGGCGTGGAACGGCTGCTCGGGGAAATAGCGCCGGAAGTAGGCCGTCGCCTCGTGCAGCGAGGCGAGACACGTCTCCAGGTGCATGTTGCCACCGGAGGGGATGTGCATTTCGAGGACGGTCTCGCCGCCCTGGAGCACCAGCGACCACTCGCGCAGGTCCAGCGCGACGGTGCCGCGCACGCCATGACCGTTGGGGTTCATCACCGTGCCGGTGACCACGCCGTCGACCTCATCCAGCGGCGGCGAGACGAAGCCGTCGGGCGCCTCGACGCCCGGATCGAGATTGCCCGCGGCGGTGAACTCCTGGCCGCCCTCGGCCAGTGCCACGGTGGTGCCGTCGGCGCGGCGGTAGACGCGGACGCGCTTGGCGAACGGGCGCAGCATGAACTCGAACCGGCCGACGCGGTGCAGGATGCCGACCGCGTGGTGGCGCTGCCAGTACAGCGACCGCGGCGGATAGCCCGGCCGGCCGTCGTGCGTGTACCCGTACATGTTCGAGGTGGCCGGCCAGCTCGAGCAGTTGTATCGGCTCTGCGACTCGGGTATGCCGCGCTCACGATGCCGCGCCAGCATGTGGGGCAGCATGTTGAACGCCAGCGCCAAGGTGTACAGCCCTTCCTCAGCGGCGCTGAGCACCTGCGGCAGCGGCCAGCGCGCCACAGCACCCGGCTCGTAGTCGTCGTACTCGAACAGCAGCCGGCTCTGGTGCCACATCACCGCGGCCAAGGCCTCGTCGGCGGTGACGTGCGCGGCCAAGGCGCCGAACGGCTCATCCAGCGTCTCGGGCAGGCTGGTGAACTCGCGCGCCCAGCGTAGCTTGGCCGGCTCCAGGAACGGCAGCACCCCACGAGGTCGAGCCGCCTCCGACTCGTCCCAATGGGGTGCCAACAGCTCAACGGCGTCCGGCAGGCCGATGCCGGTCAACGCCACGGCGAGGTCCATGCCGTCCGCCTTCCGTCTCAGGCCAACATGCCCGCCTGACGGGCATACGCGAACACGTCACCGGCTTCGAGGATGGGCAGGACCTCACCCAGCGGCCGCAGTTCGTACTGCTCCGAGCGGGTCAGGTTGCGGACCACACCGACCGCGAGGTCGACTTCCAACTCGTCACCGGTGCGCACGCGGTCGACCAAACGCTCGACGCATTCAGCCGGCACCACGTAGCCGCCGTTGACCGTGTTGCGGAAGTAGATCCGCGCGTACGACTCGGCGATGGTGACCTTGACGCCCGCCTCGGCCAGCGCCAGCGGCGCGTGCTCGCGCGAGGAGCCGCAGCCGAAGTTGCTGCCGGCCACCACGATGGCGTACGCCGAGTGGAACTGGTCCTCGGGCGTGAACACGTGTCCGCCGTCCGGCAGACCCGACTGCGCGACGGGCACACCGGCCAGCGCGTAGCGGCCGAAGAACTTGCGCTCCTCGGCGTCGGACGGGTTGTAGACGAGGTACTGGGCCGGGATGATCTGGTCGGTGTCGATCGCGTCACCGAGCACGAACGCCTTGCCCTTGAACTGCTTCTCCATGGCTCACCCCATCAGATCGCGCGGGTCGGCAAACGCGCCCGTCACCGCCGCGGCGGCCACGGTCAGCGGCGAGGCCAGGAACACGCGCGCGTCCTTGTGTCCCATGCGGCCCGGGAAGTTGCGGTTGGTCGAACTGACACAGGTCAGCGGCTCGTTGACCCGCCCGAAGGTGTCGATCGGGCCGCCGAGGCAGGCCGCGCAACTGCTCTCGCCGATACGGCAGCCGGCGTTCTGGAAGATCTCGAACAGCGTCTGGTCGCCGATCTTGCGCGTGCGGATCTCGCGCGCCACCTCGGTGGTCGCCGGCACGATGAACGTGTCGACCTTCACCGTGCGGCCCTTGAGGATGCTCGCCGCCGCCACGAAGTCGGTCACCTTGCCGCCGGTGCACGATCCGACGTAAGCGCGGTCGATCTTCTCGCCGCGCAACTCGCGCACCAGCGCCAACTGGTCGGGCCGGTGCGGCTTGGCCACCGACGGCTCCATCTGCCGCAGGTCGAACGACTTGGTGTAGACGTACTGACCATCGCCGGTGTCGCGCACCTCGCTGTAGCTGGCCTTGGTGCCCGCCTTGGCGCAGCGCTCGTCGACGTACTGCCGGGTCACGTCATCGGGCTCGATGACGCCGTTCTTGCCGCCGGCCTCGATGACCATGTTGCAGAGCGTCATGCGCTCCTCGATGTTGAGGCCGAAGACGCCCTCACCGACGAACTCCATCGCCCGGTAGGTGGCGCCGTCGAAGCCGATGTCGCCGATGACCTGCAGGATCAGGTCCTTGGCCATCAGGTACGGCGGCAGCTCCCCGGTGAACTCGAAGCGCATCGTCTCGGGCACGCGCAGCCAGATCTGGCCGGTGCCCATGACGAAGCCGGCGTCGGTGTTGCCCACACCGGTGGCGAACTCGCCGAAAGCGCCGTGCGTGCAGGTGTGGCTGTCGGTACCGATCAGCACCTCGCCGGGCCGCGCGTGGCCTTCCTCGGGCAGGGCCACGTGGCAGACGCCCTTGTAGCGGTCGGTGCCCACATCGTAGTAGTACGGAAGCTGCTGCTCACGCACGAACTCGCGAAGGATCTCGATGTTGCGGTGGGCCTTCTCATCGGCCGTGAAGATGTAGTGGTCCGGAATGATGACCACCTTCTCACGGTCCCAGACGCGCGCGTCGGCGCCGAACTGCTCCTTGAAAATGCCGATCGTGCCCGGCCCGCAGACATCGTGGGTCAACAGGATGTCGACATTGACCCAGATGTTCTCGCCGGCCGCCACGGTCTCGCGACCGGACGCCCTGGCCAGGATCTGCTCGGTCATGGTCCAGCCCATGACAGTCTCCTTCGCGCGGCCACCTCAGGCAGCCGTGAACCGCATTATAGGCCCATCTCGGCGGCTGACAAGCCGTGGGCGTCCGCGTGGGCGCCAGTGCCCGGCGCCACTTCGGCCGCCAGGACCAGACCGGCCGCCGGCCTGGTCCTGGCCACGGTGGTCCGGCCCGGCGCGCAGGGATAGGCAACTCGGCCGCGAAGACCACCGCGGAGTTGCTGCATGTACCGCCTGTCACCACCCTCGCTGCACATCGCCGACCGGGCCCTGGCCGATCCGCTGTCGGCCGCTCGCGCCGAGCGCATGTTGGCCGCCCTCGGGCATTCCCTCGCCGACGCGGTGCCGTTCGATGATGACGGCATACCCGAGCTGATCGCCCAACAGGGCTGGACCAACGCCCGCGCGCGCCAGGGCCGGCATGACGGCCATCTCCCGCTGTCGCTGGTGTTCAGCACGCTCCGCTTCGACAACCCGCCCGCGGTGGCCCCGGTGCTCGAGCGGTGCCCGGCCGGCACCTCGAGCTGGCTGGTGGCCAGCCTGCTCGGGCACGGCGGCCGCCACACCGCGCGGGAGGACATCAACTCGTCACGCGGCATCTGCCGGCCGCGCGTGCAGTTCGACACCATCTACGGCTGTCCGCACGGCTGCCAGTACTGCCCGGGTGGGCAAGTCTCGGTCATCATGTGCAACTGCGAGGAGTTTGTCGAACGCCAGGTCATTCCGGCGGCCGAAGCGGAGCCGTGGCAGAAGGTGTTCATGTTCAACTCCAGCCTCAGCGACACGCCGTGCTTCGAGCCGGAGTACGGTCTGTCGCAGCTTCTGGTGGAGTACTTCGCCGGCACCGCGGACCAGCACTACCTGATCCACACCAAGAGCGCCAACACGGACTTCCTCTGCGACCTGGACCACCGCGGCCACACGCTGCTGCTGTGGAGCGTCACCGGCGCGACTTCGGCGCGGTTCGTCGAGCCGGGCACGGCCACGCCGGACGAGCGCATCGAGGCCGCGCACCGCTGCCAGCAAGCCGGCTATCCGGTGCGGTTCAAGCTCAAGCCGATCGTGCCGGTCAAGGGCTGGCGCGAGGAGTACCGCTACCTGATCGACCGCATCCTGACGCGCACGCGGCCGGACAGCATCGGCCTGTTCATGCTCGCCTGGATGGAGGCCGCGGAGTTGGAGGCCAATATCGACGTCTCGCTGCTCGATCCGGCCTTCCTCACCGCGCTGCGCGAGAGCGCCGACGAGATGCAGGGCGTCACCGCCGGGCCGTTCCCGCACGCGGCTCGCGCCGAGGTCTACCGCTTCCTCATCGAGGAGATTCGCCGCCGCGATGCCGACGTGCCGCTGTTCCTCTGCACCGAGACGGCCGACATGTGGCGCGAACTCGGGCCAGTGCTCGGGGCCAACCCGCGGAGCTACGTCTGTGGTTGCGGCCCGCAGAGCCGGCCGGGCCTGACCCGCATCGAGCAGTTGCTGGTACCGATGGAGATGCGGCCCGCGTAGCCGGGCGGCGCGCACCGAGGAGACCGACCATGGCCGAGGCGCGGGTGAGTCGGACCTGGGACGAGTTCTGGGGCGACTTGCTGCACCGGCGCTTCCACCTGGACCACGCCGCGCGCTGGACCGCCCGTGAGGAACGCGCCCGGCTGATTCGCGAGACCGCCGGGCTGCAACCAGGCGAGCGGGTCCTCGACCTGGGTTGTGGCGATGGCCTGCTCGACATCTGCCTGGCGCGCCTCGGTCTGCAGGTGACGGCGGTGGACCGCGTCGGCAGCGTGCTGGCCGCCGCACGCGCTGAGCCGGGCGGCGACACGGTGACCTTCGTGGCCGCCGACCTGCGCGAGATCACCTACCCGCCGGCCACTTTCGCCGCGGTGCTCCTGTTCGAGGTGCTGGGTCTGATGAGTGCCTCCGACGAACGCGATCTGTGCGGGCGGATCGCCGACTGGCTCACGCCGGGCGGCTGCCTGCTGATCGACGTGACCGACGCGCCTACCGAGCGAAGTGGCGGCTGGCGCCACGAACTGGAGGGCGGCATCCTGGAAGTGACCTGGCAGTATGACCCCGACACGCGCGTGCAGCACATGGAGCCGCTGTTCCGGGCTGCCGACGGCGTGGTGATCGAGCTGCGTGACGCCTACGACCGCGACGCGCCGGTCGCCACCGGAGTCACCCGGCACCTGCACACCGACGCTGAGGTGCGCGAGCTGTTGGCGCCGTGGTTCGCGCTGGCCTGGCTGAACGTGGACTGGCGCGCCGGCAAGCGGCTGCTGTGCGCGCGGCCGGTCGCGGGCCGCGCGCCGACCGGAACGGCAGGCTGACCATGCCCGACCACCTGATCATCGACACCATGCCGTCGTTCTGGCGCTGGTGGGCCACCGTGGCGGACGAGCCGGTCGCCGTGCGCGCCGAGCGGTGGCACGGCGAGTACCTGGCCGCGGCGCCCGAACTGCGTGACCTGCTGCTGGCCGACTACGCGAACCAGGGCCAGGACTGGCGCGAGTTGGCCGCCGGCCACACCTTCGCCGACCTGCCGACGTTGCTGCCCGACATGCAGGCCGCCTGCGCCGCGCTCCCCGCGGCCGCGGAAGCCGCCGTGGAGGCGGCCGCCGCCCACCTCGGCTTGGACTTCGACGTCGCCAGCGTGTTCTACGTCGGCCTGGGCTACGCCGGCTGGGCCACGCACTACGCCGACCGGCCGGCGGTGCTCTACGGGCTTGAAGGGCTGGCCGAGAACCACTGGATCACCGCCGAGGCCCTGCTCGGCATGGGCGCGCACGAACTGGGCCACCTGGTGCACCACGAATGGCGCCGGCGCGCCGGCCAACCCCTGTTCGACGGACCGTGGAGCTACCTCTACGACGAGGGCTTCGCCATGGTCTGCGAGCAGCTCGCCACCGGCGCCGACACCTGGCACATGGCGCGCTCGCAGCCCGGCTGGACCGAGTGGTGCCGCGAGCATCGCGCCTGGCTGGCCCAGGAGTACCTGCGCACGGCGGCTGAAGGCACGCCGGTCAACCCGTTCTTCGGCAGTTGGTACGACCTCGCCGGCTGGCGCCAGACCGGCTACTGGCTCGGCGCCGAGATGGTCCGCTACTGGCTGGCCGGCAGCGACTTGCGCGCCCTCGCCGTCCTGCCGCCCGAGCGCATCGAGCAGGACGCGATGGAGACCCTGTCCTGGTTCGGCAGCGCGTGAGGCCTACTCGAACACCAGCAACCGCGTCTCGCCCTGCCGTGCGGTCCAGGTGACGCTCGACACCGCCTTGCCCAGCATCTCGCCGGTCAACGCGTCGCGCACGGTGACGGAGCGCGGCCAGCGGATGGTCTTGGCGCCGGCGGTGGTCGCGTGCAACGACAGGTAGCGGTTGTCCACGCTGAGCGCGTCGTCGGTTTCGCAGTAGACATGGCAACCGGCCTTGCGGGCCAGGTCGCGGAGCGTGGCCGGTCGCAGCGCCGGCGCGGCGCTGAACACCGATGTCCAGGCGCCGACCTGACGCCGGGCCAAGCCCACCTGCACCGTGCCGCCGACCAGGCCGAGCCGCTCGCCGTCACCGGTCACCGCGAACGCCGTGCCGGTGGCCGCCCGCGCGTCGGCCAGCACGTCGCGGCCGTCGGCGCTGGTTACCTTGAGTGGCTGCGTGGCCGCGAGCGGCGCGAAGTCGAAGCCGGTGAGCCGGCGCATCGGCTCCACGCCACTCGCTGTGTCACCGTAGTAGCCCGGCGCATAGATCCACACCGCGGTGGCCCGCTCGCGCGCCAGCCGAGCGTGAATCACCTCGCGCTGCCGGTCGGTGACGCGGAAGGCGTTGCAGAACAGGTAGAGCTTGTGCGCCGGCAGGTCGTCGCGCGCCAGGTCGCTCATCAGGTAGTGGTCCCACGACAGGCCGGCGCGCGGTTGCTCGGCCACCGTCAGCAGCGACAACGGCAGGTTCAGCGGGTGCATCGCCGTGCCGTAGGCGAAGCTGCCTTCATCGACCACCACCGCCACGTCGCCGCTGAACGGTTGCCGGCCGGCCAACGCCGCCTGCTGGAGCTGCCGCAGCCGGCCGAGGAAGACCGGCAGGTCGGGCCCGGCCAGCCAGCCGCCATCCATGTCCATCTGGCTGACTTCCGTGCGGTGGCAGAGCACCTGCCCGAAATCGCGCAGCAGTACCGCCTGCGAGCCGGCCAGGTCGCTCGCGCGGCCAAAACCGCTGGTCGGCGCCGACAGGTGCGTGCGGTAGTCGGCTTCGTTCAGCCACACCTTGCCGTGCAGCAGCACGCTCTCGGTGGCGGACATGAAGCCGCTGGTGCCGGTCACCTCGCGCCCGGTGTACAGCGGCGGACTCATCAGGAAGTCGACATCGGGGCTGTCGAGCACCTTGGCCAGCGCGCAGTGCGACGAATCGGCCTGACGGACGTTGTGCTGGGTCAGGTAGCCGTAGTAGGTGCCCACCAGCGATTTGCGGCCACAGGCGTCCTTGGCCACCTTCATGAAGTAACCGATCGCGTCGGCGGTCAGGTTGGCCAGGAACTCGTAGTAGTCGATGACCTGCCGCTCCTTGCTCGCGTCGCGGAGCGCGCCGAGACCGCCACGGTGGCGCTGTTGCGGCGTCGGCATCGGTGGTTCGGCCAGCGACACCGTCGGGTTGGCCCAGGCCGCGCGCAACCGGGCGTCATCGCCGTACCGTTGCGTCAGCCAGGTGCGCCAGGCGCGCTGCGCCGGGGCGCTGTAATCGGCCAGCTCGTCGTTCCACAGCCCCCACGACTGCCACTCGGCACTGTAGCCCGAGAACGGGCAGTAGCCGACGATGCGCTCAGCATACGGCCCGCGCTGCAGATGGGCGATCAGCCGGCGGACGTCCTCGGCGGTCTCGCGCCGCCAGCGCTCCGAGGCGAACGACTGCGGCCCGCGGCGTCCGCTGGCATACAGGCACAGCTCCTCCGGGTACTTCTGCTGCCACCAACTCGGTGGCGTGATGCCGATGTGCAGGAAGAACAGGGCCTGCGGATCGTCGGCCAGCGCCTCGGCGAAGTAGCGGTCGAACAGGCTGTAGTCGTACACCTCGGGCTTGATGTGGCCCAGATCGGACTGCATCGAGCCGCCGAACCAGTCGAAGTAGACATGGACACCGGCGGCGGCCATCTCGCGGCGCTGCTCCGGCCGGCGGACACCGGGGATCTGCACCGAGTGCATCGCCAGCGGCCGCCCGTCGACGTGGAACGTCGGCGCGCCGCCAACGCGCCGCACCTCGCACAGTGGCGTGGTCGCATGCCCGTCCTTGGGGTTCCGCACCGCGACGGTGGCCAAGTCCTTCGTCTGACCGGCACCGCTGAGGTCGGTGCCCATCAGGGCCACGCGGAGGCGGTAGTCGGTCTGCCGGTCATAGGCGCGAGTGACGAACCGTCCGGTCCACCGGTTCGTGCCCGGCGCCAGGTCCACCGCGCGCACCCAGTCGTCGACGATCTCACCGGCAGCGCTGATCAGCCAGATCACCGCGTGCTGCCGAGCGGGCTGCGCTGCGGCGAGCGAGGCCGTGACCGTGACGTCAATCGGCTGTCCCGCCTGCACCGACGCCGGCGCCTCGACCTTGACCAGGGCGCCACGTCCGGCCGGCAGTGGCGTCACGCCCACCTCGAACGGCCGGTCGTCGGCCGGTTCGAGCCGCACCAGTGCCATGGCCAGCCAGCGCTGACCCTCGTTGCCCGGATCGAGGCGCAAACGCGTCACACGCTGGGTGGCCCCACCCCACCGCTCGGTCAGGTCGCCGCCCGAGTTCTCGCGGTAGTTCAGCTTGCTCAGGTCGACCCGGTACTCGGCCCAGCCCGCCTGCAACCGGTGAGCGCTGTGCCCCAGGCCCCACCGGCCGTCGTCGGCCCCGTAGTAGATGCCCAACTGGTCCGCCGGCGACGACGAGTACAGCCGCACCGTCAGGCGCGTGTAGACCTTGGCGTCGAAGCCGCCCTCAGGCATCTGGACATAGAGAAACGGATCCCACTCGGTCAGCCCGCGGAACAGCCCGTCACCGGCTCGCGAGGAGCTGAAGTGAGAGGTACTGACGACGTCAGACGGTTGCTGGAACGTCCACTCCAGCGGCGCCGCACCCAGCGCCAGCGACAGCAACGCGAGCGAGCCGACCATAGCGACCTCCACCGGCGGGCGATCCTGCGCCAGGCCGCCTGCCTGCCATGCGCATCGTACACCATCCGGTGGGCGAGGTGATCCGGTAGCGGCCAGCGGCACGCGCGTCTGGAAGTGCGCACGGCCAAGCACCCGTGGGACCGGCGTCCCGCCGGTCTGGGTGCCCCAGGCGCCCGCCAACCTGAGCGCCACTCTCACGGGCCGGCCGATCGACCGCAGTCACCGGTTGGGAGCGCCCCGCGTGAGAGACCGGCGAGACGCCGGTCCCACGCACGAGTGGCCAGGTCCGCGATCGGACTCACCGCCGGCCGTAGCAGCCCGACGCTCGGGTGCTGCTCGCCTCATCCGAGCTGCAACAGCGGATGGTCCGGCGACGAGCGCGTACCGCAGTTGCAGATGTAGTCCTCGGCCGACTGCTGGTGCCGGCCGAAGTCGCGGGCGAAGTGGTCCCAGGTCGCCCTGGCTTCGCGGCAGAACGCATACGGCGTGCCCGGGCTCACCCGCTCCAGCTCGTCGATCACCGTCTGGTAGATCTCGCGGCGGAACGCGTCGGGGATCTCCGAGCCCGGTTCGGCGCCCGCCGGCTGGTCGCGCATCGCGTCCAGAAAGTCCGGCGCCAGTTGGTCCAGGTCGAAGTGCTGTTCGAGCGTGGCCAGCTTCAGGTAGCGCAGCGTCTCGAAGGTGATCATCTCGGGCCGGCAGACCGCGAAGGTCCGCGCCACCAGTTCGCGCACCTCCTCGCGCCAGTGACGCATCGGCACGATGGGCGAGTAGCGCAGCCGCACCGGGTAGCCGGCCTCCTGGCACTCCGCCGCCGCCGCCAGCCGCGCCTCCAGGCTGGCGGTCTCGCGCTCGATCAGCCGACACTGCGACGGCAGACCCAGGCTCCAGCAGCAGGTCGTCTGGCCGCGATGATCCAGGTTCAGCAGGTAGTCGACGTTGGCGCTCTTGCCCACGTAGAACTCGAAGAAGCGGCCCGGCTTGCCCGCGAAGTACTCGACGAACAGGCGAGCGCTGTCGTACTCGGGCTCGAACTCGGCGATGTCGGACCAGTTGTCGTTCTGGAACAGCTTCTGCTCGGGCACGCTGTCGATCCAGCCGTCGAGGTGCTCGACCAACTCCTCGAGGTTGCACATCAGGTTGAGCGTCCAGCCGAGGCCGCAGTAGGCGCAGCGGAACGGGCAGCCGACCACGGTGTGGATGTGCCAGGCCGGCTGGCAGATGCAGCCGGTCTTGGCGCGCCAGGCCGGCGTGCCGGTCTCGCGCCACTCGAAGCCGGGCCGCTCGCCCTCACCATAGCCGTTGAGCTTGTGTACCGGCGACCGGAACAGGTTGGGGTACTGCTGCCGGCGCGCCTCTCGCGTGGCCGCGTCGTCGCCGAAGCGGTAGCGGTTCAGTACGACCACCATCGGCACGTCACGCTGCGTGCCGTGCAGGCCGCGCCCGTAGAGACCGAGCGGGTCGACCAGCTCGTCCAGCCGCTCGTCGTCGACCACCTCGGTCTGCTCGGCGCGAATGCGCGGCGCCATACGCTCGGCGCGGGCGCGCATTCGGGGATCTGCCTGGACATCCTCGTGGATGAGCAGGTGGGTAGCGTTCAACCGCCGCATCACTGCCTCCGACTATGCGCGGCAGCCTCTCACCGACCCGCGTGGAAGTCAAGCCCTAGCCGGCCAGGTCCTCGATCTCGCGCAGTTGCGCCAGAATCTCGGCCCGCCGCAGACCGGCCGTCAGGCCCTCCTCAACGAACTGGGCAATCATCTCTTCCTCGCGCAGCACGGCCAACTGCTGGTCGAGGAGGGCCAGGTCGACGCCGGCCGGCAGCGCGTCTCCGGCCGCCTGCGCGTCACGCAGTCGCGAGATCCGGTGCGCGAGCGCGGCCCGCAGATCGCGCACCTCCTCGGCCCGCAACTCGCCGTCGCAGACGGCCTCGAAGATCAGCTCCCGGTCGGTCTCACCAGCCACGTTCTCTGCACCTCGCCGCTCGAGATGGTCGCCGGGTTGCCGCCGGGCGTCAAGGTCGGCCGCAGCGCCCGTCAGCGCTCGGCGCGCTCCAGTCCGAAGGTGAACTGCCGCCGCAGCGCGTCATCGGCACGGATGGCCGCGGTCGGTGCCTCAGCGGCCACCGCGCCGTTGAGCAACAGCACCGCCCGGTCGGCCAGATCGAGGGCCAGCGCGACGTTCTGCTCGACCAGGAGCACCCCGGCGCCGGTGGCCTCGCGCAGCGCCGCGAGGCGCGCCAGAGCCTCGCGGGCCGCCTGCGGCGCCAGCCCGATGGTGGGTTCGTCGACCAGCAGCAGGCGCGGCTCACCCAGCAGTGCCATGGCGATGGCCAGCATCTGCTTCTGCCCGCCGGACAAGGCACCCGCCCGCGTCCGGCGTCGTTCGGCCAGCCCCGGGTAGCGCGCCAGCGCAGCGGCGACGCGCTCGCCGGCTCGCGCCGGATCAGGCAGCAGGTCGGCCGCCACCGCCAGGTTCTCGGCCACCGTCAGCGGAGCGAACACCTGGCCGCCTTGGGGCAGGTAGGCGATGCCGTCATGCAGGTTGGCCGCCGGCGCGCGCCCGGTGACCTCACGGCCTTCGTAGAACACCCGACCGGCCGTGATCGGCACCAGGCCGAACGCGGCCTTGAGCACCGTGGATTTGCCGGCGCCGTTCGGCCCCAGCAAGGCCACCACTTCACCGGCGGCCACGTCGAGCGAGGCACCCAGCAACACCGGGCGGCGGTCATAGCCGGCCTCGACCGCCGCCAGAGAGAGGAGCCGTGCCGGCACCTAGCGCCCGCGGCGCGCCGCAGTGCCGCTCCGCTTCCACTCCGTGAACAACTGCTGGGCCGTGCCGGCGCCGTTGATGATGAGCAGCGTCTGCAGGTCGGACGAGATGATGGCCACCGACGGCACGGTGGTGCCCACCGCCGGCAGCGTCCCGCCGTCACTGGCCGAGACCACGAGGATCATCACGTAGGCGTTGGCCGGATCGATGGTCAGTCCCGGCCCCAGGTTGGCGGGCACGGTGGTGCCCGGGAACTGCACCGTTCCCGAGAAGGAGCCGAGCGGGCTGGTGACGGTGAAGGTGGCGTCGGCGTTGATCGTCATCGTCTTCGGCGTGCCGGTCGGCGCCACCATGCCGGTGTAGGTCGAGCCACTGCGCTGCTCGGTCCAGGTGCCGACCAGCCGGCGCGGACCGGTGTCGGTCGGTGGCGTCGGCGGGCCCTGGACACCGAGCACCTGGAAGCTGAGCACCTGGTAGGCCTCGTTGCCGGCGTCGTCGATGACCACCAGCTCGACCTGGTAGCTGGCCGGCGTGGTCTTCGAGTTGCCCGGCACCTGGAACGAACCGGTGAAGCTGTCGCCGCTCCGGGTCAGTGTGAGTTGCGTCACCTCTTCCACCGCGCCGGGCGGGCTGTCGGCCGCGCGGGTCACGTCGGCGACCGCGACCAGCACCGGGCTGTCGGCGTCACGAATGGTCGCCGACACCGTGACCGTGCCGCCCTGGAACGGCACTAACGCGGGCGTCGCCTGTGCCGCAACGATGTTCGGTGGCTGGTTGGCCTCCGCCGTCGGCTCAGTCCGCAAGGTGATTTCCACCGTCGTGGTTTGGCCCGCCAGGACGTTGGCCTGCTTCAGCGCGTCCAGGAACCCGGTCGCCATGGCTTCCACCACCACCACGCCGATGGGCACGTTGGTGATGGTCAGTTCGTTGATGGCGCCGGTCTGTCGGGCCGGCGGCAAGGCGGTCGTCACCGTGCCGATGTCGTCCTCGTTCAGGTAGATGGTCGCCACCGTCGGTGGGTTGCTGTAGACGCGGACCACCACCGTGCCGAAACTCTCGGCGGCCGCGGTGTTGGCCACGGCCGCCAGCGCTTCGGGATCGGTGGTGACATCGATGGTGTCCAACTGCTGGCCGAGCACCTCGTCGGCCACCAGTTCCAGCGCCTGGACCTGGGCATCGGTCAGTGGCTTGTCGACGTTGTTCTGCTGCGCCACCGCGGCGGCCACCGTACTGACCGGCGTCACGTCGCGGCGCTTGATCTGGTCGAGGCTCTCAAAGCTGATCACCGCCTGCAGGACGCGCTTCGCGTCAAAGGGATCGGTCGCGGTCAGCAGGAGCGGCACGTGCAGCGGCAGGTTGTCCAGCCGGTAGTAGTCGTAGCGGCCGGTGGTGGCATCGTAGCCGGCCTGAGTCTGCCGGAGCGCCGCCTGCCCCGCGGTGTAGGGCATCGAGTAGACCCGGACGATGGCGAACGGGATGCTCACCGAACCGGTGGCGGTCTGGCGCGACCGGGCGCGCGACGGCACGAACACGAAGCCGTCCATCGTCGCCGTGCGGCTCGCCGCGGCCGACAGCGAGGTCGAGCCACCCGACTTGGCGCCACAGCCCAACGACGTCAGCGCGACGACGAGCAGTGCCGCCGTCGCCACTCGTCGTGCCACCAGTCGCCATCTAGTCTGCATCGAAGATCTCCCTGACGCCGCGGTGCCCTAGCTGCCCACCTCGTATAGTTGTACCATTTCTGCGCTGGCGCGGGGGCCTCCTCTTTGGGTCGAGTCGCCACCCGTAGCGCCGGTTGGACACGGATCCGACAGATGCCTGTTGCGCCACCGCAAGATGGCGCAGGTGCCGGCTGGCGCGCGGCGAAGGCCAGCGCGCTGGGGAGACCGGTATGTCGAGATTCGGCTGGAGCGCCTGGTGGTGCTGTCTGGTCGTGGCCGCCGCAGGCCACGCGGCGCCGGTGACGGTGACCGCCGGCGAGTTGCGCCTGACGCTCAGCGAGACCGTGGCGAGCCCGCTATCGTCCATCAGGGACGAGCACCTCGGTCGTGAGCTGCTGGCCGAGCAGGCCGCCGCGCGTCTGTTCCAGCTCGACGTGGCCCCGGCCGCCGGCGGACAACGCTTCGGCCTCGGCAGCGTCGACGCCCGCGCGGTGCGACTGTCCGCCGCCGACGGCGGCGCGCGGGCCGAGTTCGCCGACCTCGGCGGGCGCGGCGTGCAGGTGATGGTGACGGTCACGCCGTCGGCCGACCGGCAGCACCTGGTCTGGGGGCTATCGGCCCAACTGCCCGCCGACCTGCGGCTGGAGTTGGTGCGCTTCCCGATGGTGACCTTGCGCCTGCCGTTTGCCGCCGGACACGACCAGAGCGCCCTGTGTGGCGCCACCAAGGGCGGCCTGTTCCGGCGTCTGGCCGAGTTCCGGCCCGGCCAAGGCATCAGCTACCACCAGCCGGGCAACCTCGCGGCGCAGTTCGGCTGCGTGTATGACGACCAGGGCGGTTTCTACACCGCCTGTCACGACGCCCAGGGCTTCCCGAAGTCGATCACGGTGACCCGCACCGCCGCCGGCGTGGAGACCCAGTGGCTCCATTCGTGCTACCAGTCCGGCCGGTTCGCCCTCGGCTTCCCGGTGGTCTGGTCGGCGTTCCGCGCCGCCGACCCGGCCCAGCCCACCGACTGGCGCGACGCCGCCGACCGGTACAAAGCCTGGGCCACCCAGCAGGTCTGGTGCCGGCAGCGCCTGGCCGACCGGACCGATCTGCCGGCCTGGCTGAAGAGCGGCCCGGCCATGGTGCGCTTCCATCGCAACCATCTCGCCCGGCCGAAGTTCATCGAGTCCTGGTTCAACGACTACTGGCGCACCCGGATCGGCCGCGGTGTGCCGTTGGTCGTCGCCTACTGGGGCTGGGAGAAGGTCGCCACCTGGATCACGCCCGACTACTTCCCAGCCTTCCCCTCTGACGAGGTCTTCGGCGGCCTGGTCAAGCTGGCCCGCACGTTCGATGGCCATTCGTTCTGCTGGCCGTCGGGCTACCACTACACCACCACCTTCGACAAGCAGCCCGATGGCAGCTTCGCCTGGGACGACCGGGCGCGGTTCGACCGCGAAGCTCGCGTGCACGTGGTCATCGGCCGTGAGGGCAAGCCGCACATCGGCCCGCGGTCGTGGCTCCAAGGTGGTGAGAACGCCACGCTCTGCCCGGGCGATCCGTGGACCGTCGAGTGGTTCAACCATACGGCCGACGAGCTGGCCCGCCGCGGCGTGGAGCTGGTGCAGGTGGACCAAGTAGTCGGCGGCGGCTACCCGGCCTGCTACAGCACCCAGCACGGGCACCCGCCGGGACCAGGCCGCTGGCAGACCGAGGTGTTCCACCGGCAACTGCAGACCATGCTCGCGCGGTGCCAGCGCTACGAGCGCGAAGCCGTGGTCTGCTTCGAGGAACCCAACGAGCTGTTCAACCACGAGGTAGGCTTGCAGGACTACCGCGACTGGGAAGCGTTGAGCAACCCGCGCGCCGAGCCGGCGTCGGTGTTCAACTACCTCTACCACGAGTACTTGCCCTGCTTCCAGAGCAACCCGCACGGCGGCGACCGCGTCTTCGTTGCTCACCAGGTCGTCGACGGGCAAATGCCCCACCTGGTCGCCTCGATGCGCCAGGAGCCGGGGCCGTCGCTGGCCAACGGCGGCTTTGAGGACTGGCAGCAGACCGTGCCCAGCGGCTGGGACAAGGTCGCCGGCTGGCAAGGGCGCCTGTACGACGGCGCCTGCGCCGCCGACCGCGAGGTGCGCCACGGCGGCGCCGCCAGTCTGCGGCTGACCAACACCGGCGAGAACCAGGCGGTCCAGGTCTCGCAGAACGTGATGGTCGGCGGCGGCTTGACCGTCGGCCGCCGCTACCGCCTGTCGGCCTGGATCCGCAGCACGGATCTGCAACGCGCCAACCGGCTCGGCCTGGCGATGCTGACGCACAACCTGAAGGCCACCTGGTCGGCGGGTCTCGAGGTGCCGCGTGAAGCCGGACAGTGGGTCCAGCGCCAGGCCGAATGGACCGTGCCGCCGGGCTCCGACCTGCTGCGCATCATGCTGCACGTGGAGGGCCGCGGGACCGTCTGGGTCGATGACGTGCGCCTCGAAGAGGCCCTGCCCGACGGCCGGTGGCAAGAGGTGCAGCGACCCGCCGAGCCGGCCGACCAGGCCGTCATGGCGCAATGGGTCGCGCTCTACCACGGTGCCGGCCAGGCGTTCCTGCAACACGGGCGGCTGCTGCACCCACCGCGGCTGGAGTCGGCGACCATCGACTACCGCGACCGCCGCCTGCCGGCGGTGCAGCACAACGCCTTCGCGGCCGCCGACGGCCGCCGTGCGGTGGTGCTGGCCAACGGCACCGACCAACCGCAGACGGTCCGACTCCACTGGCCCGCCGCGCCGCAGTCACTGCAACTGGCCCCCGGCGAGATCCGCCTGGTGCGCTGAGCTCAGGCGACGGCTGGCCGCTCATACTGGGCGGTGACCACGGTGTGGATGCCGCCGCGGACGTTGAAGTCGCCGGTCACGGTCATGCGCCGCGGCGCCGCGGCGGCTACGAAGTCGTCGAGGATGCGGTTGACCACGGCCTCGTGGAACGTGCCCTCGTCGCGGAAGCTCCACATGTAGAGCTTGATGGACTTGAGCTCGATGATCACCTGATCCGGTACATACTCGATGCGGATGGTGGCGAAATCGGGCTGTCCCGTGCGGGGGCAGACGCAGGTGAACTCGGGAATGTCCATCTGGATGAGGTAGTCGCGCTCGGGGCGCGGGTTCGGCACCAGTTCGAGTTCGCGGGTGGGCAGGCTGGGCATGACGCGGATTCTCCGTCGAGATCTGGCCCAAACAGGCTATTCGGCCGTCTGGAGGCGCAATTTGGGCGAAGGTGTTGACATCGCGGTACGCGAGGCATTATAGTCCCTGTTGGTCAAGGGTCGGGAATGTCTACCGACCGCCCGGAGGAACACAGTATGGTGAAGCGGTTGTTCGCCGAGGAAGAGGGCCAGACCCTCATCGAGTACGGTCTGCTCACGGCTCTGATCGCGGTCGTTGCCATCGCGATCCTGACGGTTCTGGGCCGCAAGACCCGTGACGTCTATAGCACCGTGCAGGACAGCATGGTGACCCGCTCGGGCTAGTAGATCCGAAGCGATTGCCTTGAGCGCGGCGGCCTCTGGCCGCCGCGCTTTGCTTTGGGTGGGTGTCTGGCGGCCGTTGTCGCCCGACCGCCAGCCTGCTATGCTGGCGCTGGAGCACGCGTTGTCCGTCACCGTCGTCATGGCCGCCAGCATCGATGGCAAGATCGGTCCGGTCAACCGGTCGGTGGTGCGCTTCGGCGAGGCAGACTGGGTTCGCCTGGAGCAGCACTGCGCCGCCGCCGACGCGCTGGTCCTGGGCGCCGGCGCCCTGCGCGCTTCGGGCACCACCGTGCGGATCCGGGCTCCACACCTGCTCGCCGAACGCCGCCAGGCCGGACGGCCGGAGCAGCCGCTGACCTGCATCGTCTCGCGGAGCGGCCGGCTCGACAGTTCGCTGCCGTTCTTCACGCGCCAGGCCGTGCCACGCCTGATCGCCACCACCGCCGACGGCGCCAACCGCCTCTCCGAGGGCATCCGGCAGCACGCCGACATCTGGTGCAGCCCCGGTCCGGAGGTCGACTTCACGGCCCTGCGTCGCGAGTTGGCCACGCGTGGCCTGACGCGGCTGGTGCTGCTGGGCGGCGGCGATCTGTTGGCGGCCTGGTTGGTCCACGAGACCGTCGACCGCCTGGAAGTGACCGTGGCGCCCCTGCTGATCGGCGGCGCCGCCGCGCCCACGATGCTGGATGGCGCCGGCCTGCCGCAGCCGCTCGAACTGCACCTCGAACGCACTGAGCGCGTCGGCGACCTGCTGTTCCTCTCGTACGCCACCACCGCTCTGCCCGCGACTGACCCATAGGCCCTGCCGTGACCAAACTGAGCATCATCGTCCCGGTCTACAACGAGATGGAGACGCTGCCCCAGGTGATCGACCGCCTGGTCGCGCTCGACGTCGCCAGTGAGATCATCGTGGTCGACAACGTGTCCACCGACGGCACGCGCGAGTGGGTGCGCGGCCTCGCCGGCCGGCCCGGCTTCCAGGTGGTGCTGCAGGAGGTCAATCTGGGCAAGGGCAACTCGGTGCGCACCGGGCTGGCCCTGGCCACTGGCGAGTACGTCGTGGCGCAGGACGCCGACCTCGAGTACGACCCCGAAGAGATCCTCGACTTGCTGGCGGTGGCCGAGACCGGCCACGATGCCGTCTTCGGCTCGCGTCTGCTCGGCCACCGGCCGGAGGTGCCCTGGCACCATGGCCTCGGCCGCGACGCGCTGAACTGGCTGTTTGGCGTGCTCTACGGCTCGCGTCTGACCGACATTGCCACCTGCTACAAGCTCATGCGCACGACGGTCGCGCAAAGTCTGACGCTGGTCTCGGTGGGGTTCGACCTGGACTACGAAATCCCGTGCCGACTGTGCCGCGCCGGCGTGCCCATCGTGGAGCGCCCGATCTCGTATCACCCCCGCACCATCGAAGAGGGCAAGAAGCTGCGCTGGACCGACGGCATGAGGGCCCTGAAGGCGATTCTACGCTTCCGCCGCGGCGCCTAGCCGGCCGGACCGATGGCCGTCGGCACCGTCTCGTCGGCTGGCTCGCCGGCCGGCGTCGGCGCCGCGAACCCGAAGGCCTGCGGTCGCAGACCCTCGATCTGCGCCGTCAGCATGGTCTCGAGCAGGCGCTCGGGATCGGCGAACTCGAACCGGCCGGCGTGGGTCAGCAGCAACGCGACGAGTCCATGGCAGGCGGCCCAGTATGCCTGCGCCGTCTCCTCCACCGCACAGCGGCGGAAGACGCCCTTCTGGACGCCTTCGGCCAGCGTGCGGCGGAAGTGATCGATGGCGGCGGTGAACGCCGGGGTGTCGATCACCGGCACCTGCGGGCCGCGCAGCAGGAAGACCACCTCGTAGTGCCGCGGGTAGGCCAGCGCGAACTCCACATAGGCCCGACCGAGCATGCGCAGGCGGCTGAGCGGTCCCGGCGTCTGGGCCGCCTGGTCGAGCGCCTCGAGCAGGAAGCCGGTGGTGCGGTCGAGCACCGCCGTGAGGATGCTCTTCTTGTCCGGGAAGTAGCCGTAGAGCGTGCTCGGCGCATACTCGATGGCGTCGGCCAGCCGGCGCATGGAGAGATGGTCGTAGCCCTCGGTGACGAGGATCTCCTGCGCCGCATCGAGGATGCGGTGCCGCAGGGCTTCAATCTCGCGTTGCCGTCGCGCCAACGGGCCGCGTGGCTCACGGCGGGGCCGTGCATCGGCCTCGGCAATGGCTGTCGTTTGGAACATGCGCCGAACGTCCTGCACCGGTCTGTGGTCAACTGGATATGACAAGCCGCAGGTGGCATCGGTTGCAGCGTCGCCGGCCGGTCGAACCGCGCGCCGCACCGACGCCAGGTAACCAAGGGGCGTGCCGAAGGAACCAACCAGTGGTAGGATCGTCCAACTGGCGGCGTTTCGCGCCAGCCCTGGCGGCGGCACGGGCCGCGCTTCGCGCGCCGGCTCCGCCGTGCGCCACCCCACACTGGAGGTTGACTGTGACACGATTGCAGACCATTGGGTTGGTCGTCATGATGGCTCTCGCCACGCTCGCCGCGGCCCAACCGCAGCCCGCCTGGCAGCAGAAGATCGTCGGCTACGCCGACAAGCCGGCCGTGGCCGTGCTACAGCCGGGCGGCAAGCCGGCGGTGGTGGTCAACACCGACGCCGGCGTCGTCCAGGCGCTGGCCGCGGCCGACGGCGCCAGCCTGTGGCGCATCGAACTGGAGAACGAGCGGTTCCGCTTCTGCCCCGTCGTGGCCGACGTGGACGGCGACGGTAAGGCCGAAATCATCGCCACCGGCGTGCAGCGCGGCGACGTGCTCTGCCTCAAGGGCGAAGACGGCAAGGCGCTGTGGCAGAAGGACGGCGAGCACGAAGGCATCGGCGGGCAGGCCTGCGTGGCCACGCTCGGCGAGGGCGCCAAGCCGGTGCTGCTCTACGTGGCCGGCAACAAGGTGCACTGCCTGAACGCCGCCGACGGCCAGGAGAAGTGGGCGATTCGCCTGCCGGCCAAGAGCGAGAGCGCCGTGACCGCCGCGACCATCGGCGGCAAGTCGCTGATCCTGGTCGGCACCAACAACGGCCTGCTGCTGGCGTTGGATGCCGACGGCAAGACGCTCTGGCAGGTCAGGGTCGGCGGCCGGGTGGTCAAGCCGGCGCTGGTGGCCGACGTCACCAACACCGGGCGACCGTACATCTTCGCCGTGGGCAGCAGCGCCATGTGCAGCCTGACCGCGGACGGCAAGGTCCGTTGGCAGTGGTCGACCGGCTCGCCGCAGGGGCTGTCGTCCAGCATGGCCATCGCTGACCTGACCGGCAAGGGCACCAAGAGCATTCTGGTGGCCAGCGGCAACGGCAACCTCTACGCGCTGAGCGGTGACGGCAACGTCATCTGGGCGTCGGCCGTGGTGCCCGAGGGCAGCAAGGCCCTGCCCGGCTCGACCCCCTGCGTCTTGACGCTGGCGGGCGGCGGCAGCCTGGTGGTGATGAGCTCGCCGCGGCCGGACGCCCCTGGTCTGCTCGCGTTCGACGGCCGCAGCGGCAACCGGGTGTGGACCGCGAAGACGACCAGCTTCGCCCATTGCTGCCCCGCGGCGGCCGACCTCGACGGCGACGGCCAAGTGGAGCTGATCTACTCGGTGCCTGGCAAGGCCGACAACACCGCCACGCTCGGTACGCTGAAGCTGACCGCCAAGGCCAGCGGCGGCTGGCTGAAGTTCAACGGCGACCTGGCCTGCACCGGCACCTGGGACGCGGCGCGCCGCGATGCCCTGGCGCTGCTGGGTCTCGCGCCGGCCGGCAAGTGAGCGGCTGATGGATAGCTTGACGCTCGCCGCCGTGGCCGCTGAGCTACGGCGGCGGGCCGTCGGCACCAGGTTGGGGCGCGTGTTCGTGCCTCAGCCCGAACAACTGGCCATCGGTCTGGCGACCGGTGGCTTGTTCGTTTCGATCCGCGCGGCCGACGCGCGGGTGCATACCGTCGCACAACTGCCCGCGGCACCGCGCGCGGAGTCGGGCCTGCAGGCGCACCTCGACGGTCTCCTCGGCGGCGGCGAACTGCACGCGGTGGCGGCGCTACGCTTCGACCGCGTGCTGGAACTGACCGTCGACAACCTGACCCGCGTCGGCGAGCCCGTGCGCTACCGCGTGGTGATCGAGTTGATGGGCAAACACTCGGCCTGCACCGTCGTCGGCGACGACGGCCTGATCGTGGCCACGCTGAAGCCGGTCACCCGGGCGGTCAACCGGCACCGCGAGTTGCTGCCCAAAGTGCCCTATGTGTCACCGCCGGATGGCGGCCGGACCGATCCGCTGACCCTCGACCGCGCCGCGTTCGAGCGGGCCTGGCCGCAGTTGTGCGCGGCGCCGTCACTGCGCGACGGTTGGCGGCGCCTGTGGTTCGGCCTGAGCGACGAGTTGTGGCAGCACCTCTGCCACACCGCTGGCTGCGCCGACGCGCCAAGCGCGGCCGACGCCGACGCCTGCGCGCGGCTGTGGGCGGCCTGGGCGCAGGTCCAGCAGGTGGTGGCTGCGCAGTGCTACCAGCCGCACCTGGCCACCGATGACCATGGCCACCCGTGCCGGGCCTGGCCGTTGCCGTTCGCCGGCGGGCGACCGGTGGCCGAGATCAGCACTGCGCTGGCCGCGGTGGCCGCAGCCGCCGATCAACGCCAGGCGCGGCAAGCGCTCCGCGCGGCGGTGCTCCAGCGGGTCAAGCGCCGTCAGGCTCAGGTCGCCGCGGGCCTGCGGACCGTGGCCAAACGCGCGCAGCGGGCCGCCGAGGCCGACGACTGGCAGATGCAGGCCGACCTCATCTTGGCCAACCTGCACCGGATCGCGCCGCGCGCCGAATCGTTCGAAGCCGTGGCCTGGCATCTGCCGGAGGCGCCGACGGTGGTGATCACCCTCGATCCCGGCCTGCCGCCGGCCCGGCACGCCGAATCACTCTATATCCGAGCCCGCAAGGCGCGCGCCGGTGGCGACGTGGCGGCCGAACACACCCGCCTCGCGGCCGAGGCCGACGAACTGGCCCACCTGGCCGACGCCGTACGCCAGGCACCCGACGAGGTGGCCCTGCGCCGGCTGTCCGAGCAGGCCCCGCCCGAGGCCGTCAGCGAGGGCCACACCGACCAGCCCCGAACCGAGCGCGAACGCATCCTGCGCCGGCTGGGCCGCGTCGAATCGAGCGATGGCTACACCATCCTGGTGGGCCGCAGCAGCACCGACAGCGAAGCGCTGCTGTCGCGGATCGCGGCGCCCACCGACCTGTGGTTCCACGTGCGCGGCGCCGGCAGCGGTCATGTCATCGTGCGCACCGGCGGGCAGCCCGGGCGCGTGCCGCAGCGCACCATCGAGGAGGCGGCGCTCCAAGCGGCGCGGTGCTCGAAGATGAAGCACTCCGAGATCGTGCCGGTGGTCTACACGCAACGCAAGCACGTCACCAAGATCAAGGGCGGGCAAGCCGGCAAGGTCGTCTACCGGCATGAGAAGGCGATCTTCGTCAATCCGCAGGCATCCTGACGGTGGCTGCATGCCGGAGCGCCTGCTCGACGTGGCCCATCAGCGTGACGGGTCCGTAGGGCTTCTGGAGGAAGCCGTCGACCCGCAGGCCGCGGAAGGCCGACAGCGCCTCCTCGGCCCCGTAGCCACTCGACAGGATGACCGGCACGTCGGAGCGCAGGCGGCGCATCGCCACAAGCGTGTCCACACTGGACAGCCCCGGCATGGTGAGGTCGAGCAGCACCAAGGCAATCTGGTGGAGCCGCGTGGCAAACAGATCCAGCGCCTGGCGGCCGTCGGACGCCGTGAGCACGCAGTACGAGCCGGCCTCCAGCACGTTCTGGGCCACTTCGAGCACACACTCCTGGTCGTCTACCACCAGGACGGTTCGTGGCTCGAGGCTCGTCGGTGCGGAGCCCAACTGGTTCGGTGCCGCCAGTATCGCCAACCCGTTATCGGCGCACCAGCCCGCAGTGCGCTCGCCCATCCACTCGCTGTTGACCCGCATGGCTGCCCTTGGCGCCCCCGCCGGCTTGCAGCCCACGGTGCACCGTTGCCTAGTGCGACTGTGACACGATGACGATTGCGGTGGTATGGCGGCCGGTTACAAATGCTTGCAATCGGGCGCCGCAGGCGTCACCACGCGGTCCTCGACCAGCGCGCCCGGCGGCACTTCGGCGCCGCTGAGGACCACGGCGCGCCGCACCACCGCGCCGGCCCCGATGGTACAGCCGGCCTCCAGCACCGCCTCCGGCCCGATGCGCGCGCCCTCGCCGATCTCGGCGCCGACGGCCACATGGACCGGCATCACACAGGCCGCCCGCGGCTCGCGGCGGGTGTGGCCCGCGGCCAGGAAGGCGCGGTTGAGTGCCAGCAGGTCGGCCGCATCGGTCACCTGCCAGCGGCGCTGCGTCTCCAGCCCGGTGACACGCCCCTGCCGCTGGATGAGCAGCGTCAGCGCATCCTGCAACTCGAGTTCGCCACGCGGCGACGGCTCGACCTCGGGCAACAGGTCGAACAGCGCCGGCTCCAGGACGTACAACGGCAGGCTGCCCATGTCGGACGGCGCCTCGTCGGGCGCGGGCTTCTCGACGATCGAGGTGATCCAGCCGCCGCGTTGCGCGACCACTGCCGTGCGGCGGATCGCCTCGCGATCGACGACTCGCTTGAGCGCCAGAGTGGCCAGCGCCTCGCGCTCGGCGTGGTGGGCCAGCAGGCGGCGGACGAACTCGTCCTCGACGATGCTGTCACAGGCGCTCAGCACGCACGGACCGGTCAGCAGCGGCAGCGCCTGCAGGAGGGCGTGGGCCATGCCGCGACGCTCAGCCTGTACGCAGAAGCGCACCGTGCTGCCGCCGGCCCAGACGCGGCAGCACCGGGTGACATCATCGTCCGGTTCGCGAACCACGATCACGAAGTCGGTGATTCCAGCCGCGCGCAGGCTGTCCAGCACATGCTCGATCAGCGCCCGCCCGCAGATGGGCACGGTGGCCTTGCTCCGGGTGAGCGACACCGGCCGCAGCCGCTGCCCGGCGCCAGCCGCGAGCACGACGCCTTGCATCAGAGCACCTCCGCCGGGCCGCTCGGCGCGCAGAAGTGCGCTTGCCAGGCCGCCGCCACGTCGGGGTGCCGCTGCGGGTAGTGCGCGGCCAGGCGATCGACGACCGCTTCGCGGCAGCCGGGCGCCACCAGCGCAATGCAGGCGCCGCGGAAGCCGGCCCCGCTGAACCGCGCGCCATAGACGCCCGGCGTGCTGTTCAGCAGTTCGTGCAAGCTGACCAGATGCGGCGAGCCACACTCGTAGTTGACGATGGAGCTCTCGCCCGACGCGGTCATCAGGCGCCCGAACTCGGCCAGCTCACCAGCACGCCAGGCGGCCGCCCCCAGGGCGACGCGGTCCATCTCACCGTAGAAGTGCCGCGCGCGTCGCGCCGGCCGCGCCGGCAACGTGTCGCCGTGCTCCGCGAACACCGCCGGCTCGACCTGACGCAGCTTTGGGCGTTCGGGCAGCGGCTGTGCGGCGGCGGACAGGAGCAACCGAGCCGCCGTCTCACACTCGCTCACGCGCAGGTTGTAGTCGCTGCTGACCAACGAGCGGCTCAGGCCGCTGTAGACCACCAGCCACTCGAACGCCGCCGGGTCCGGCGTCGGCAACTGCGTGACCTCGAAGTCGCGGCAGTCGAGCCAGGTCAGGGCACCGGCCTGACCGCAGAGGATCATGCTCTGGTCGAGAATGCCGTTGTTCAGCCCGACGAAGTCATTCTCGATCCGCTGCGCCAGACGGACGTTGTCGCGCGGGGCTACGGACACCTCGTTGGCGGTCTGGAGGGCCAGCAGGTAAGCCACGTCGACGGCGGCCGACGAACTCAGCCCGCCGATGGGCAGCGGACCCGAGATGAGCCCATCGAAGCCCTTGGTGATGGGGTGGGTCTGGCCCATGACCCACGCCGCACCGCGCGGGTAGCTGCCCCAGTCGCCCTTGACCGCCGGCGGGATGTCGGCCAAGTGGAACTCGACTTGTCCGGGGAAATCCAGACTGGCCAGACGCACGAGGTCGTCGCGGCGCGGCGCGAAGGCCAGGAGCACCGCCCGGTCGAGCGTCAGCCCGGTGACACAGCCCAGTTGGTGGTCCACATGGGCGCCGAGCGGGCAGATGCGCAGCGGTGCCTTGGCCAGACGCACCGGTCCGGCCTCCGGCCAGCGTCGGCGCAAGTCCGCTGTCAACGCATCCGCTCGTGCCGCCTCGTGGTCCATCCGGCTCACCTCGCCGCCATGCTGTCCGCGCGCCGCACCCGTCGGCGCACTCAGTCGCCGCCGGCGGACTCGCCGGACTCGCCGGACTCGCCACTGGTCAGCCGGTCGAGTTCCTGGCGCAGGCGCACCAGCTCGAGCTGGTGCTGCTCGAGCACCGCGCGGACGGCTTCGGGCAGGTCGACGCACCGCTCGCAGTGGCGCTTGGTGGCTCGCGAAGCCGGTGCCGGATGCGCGTAGCCGGCGCCGCAGCACCGGCAGGTGCGCTGACTCATGCCAGTCTCCGGCGGCAGCTTAGCACGGCGGCTCAGAAGATAGCTAGAATCGGCCTTAAGGCAGCCGACGAGCTGTCGATAGGGAGTCGAGTCCGAGCCGAAGCTAAGCGGCTTGGCGGTGGGCCTCGTCTTGGTCGGACGTGGCCCCGGTCGCCGGCGGTTTCAGATGTGGATCGGCGGCCCGCGAAACTAGAGGAGACATGACATGGCTTTCAGCATTCGGAACAACGTGGACGCGATGTTCACGCAGCGCTCGCTCTCGGGCACCCAGAGCGAGTTGTCTGGTGTGATGCAGCGGTTGTCGAGTGGCTACCGCATCAACGGCGCCGCGGACGACGCGGCGGGACTGGCAATCAGCGAGAAACTGCGGGCGCAAACCCGCGGCCTGAACCAGGCGGCGCGCAACGCGCAGGACGGTGTCAGCGTCCTGCAAACGGCCGAAGCGGCCATGGGCGAGACCGGCACGCTACTGCAGCGGATGCGGGAACTCGCCGTCCAAGGCGCCAATGACACGCTGACCTCGAGCGATCGGGCCAACGTCCAGATGGAGATGGACCAACTCCTTCAGGAAGTCGACCGGTTCGCCAGCACGACGGAGTTCAACACCAACAAGCTCCTGAGTGGGTCGTATGCCACCAACTCGATGACCTTGCAGGTCGGTGCCAACCAAGCCCAGGTGATCGCCTTCACGATCACCACCACCACGGCCGCAAGCCTTGGTGTGAGCGGCATCGCGGTGAGCTCGCAAGCGAGCGCCAACGCCGCCATCGCCAGCCTCGATGCTGCCATCAACTCGATCAGCACCGAGCGGGCGAAGATGGGGTCGTTGCAAAACCGGCTCCAACGGACCATCTCGAACCTGAACTCTCAGGCCGAGGCCCTGACCTCGAGCGAGAGCCGCATTCGGGATGCCGACGTCGCTAAGGAAGCGATCAACCTGACGCGCCTGCAGATCCTCCAGCAGGCGGGTGTGGCGGCCCAATCGCAGGCCAACGCCATGCCGCAGGCCGTCATGTCGCTCCTCAAGTAGCGGGCGCCTCGCGGGGCTAGCCCGCCGTCCACTAGTCGTAAGCCAGACGGGCCGCTGCGGCGGCCCGTCTGGCTTTGGGGGCTGGTTACGGCGCCACCAGGCCCGCCACGGCCGGCCCGATCCAGCTCAGGTTGGCGCGCGACATCTCGCTGTAGTTGTAGAACAGCACGCCGTCGGCGCCGGCCGCGTCCGCAGCCGCCACCAACTCGCGCAGCGCCGCCGCCGACGCCACCTCGCCAAAACCGACGCGCAGGCCCACCTGCAACTCCTGGTGCGGCTCCAGCCGGCTGCGCGCCGCGCGCACGCGCCGGTCCACCTCGGCCGGCGGCTGGCCGTAGCACATCAGCGTCACCACCTGGTACGGCGGCGCGTCGACGAAGCCCTCGAGTCGCGTGGCGGTGCCGTCGAGCGCCCGCCGGCAGCTTTCCACCAGACCGCTGACAATGGCCGTCTGCGCGTTCACGTACTGGCGCAGACCGGCGATCTGCTCGCACGCGGCCTCCCAACTGGGCGGCCAGTCAGCGGGCAGGTCGGGCGCCGCGTCGAGGTAGGCCTGCATCAGCCCGGCCACCTGTCGCCGGATGCGCTCGCCGTCGAGACCGGCGGCGTGGCCCATGGCCAGGTCGCTGGCTGCGAAGCTCAGGTCGAACAGTCGCTGCGCCACGGCGTCGAGCGGCACGCTCAAGCGCTCGTGGTGATGCCCGTGCCGGAAGCCCAGATACTCGGGCGCTTCGAGCTGCACGGTCCGCAGCGAATAGCCGCGCGCCAGCGAGCGGACCAGGTTCTCCACGTAAGCGCGCACCTCGGGATGGCTGGGACACAGCGCGTGCGGGTAGCTGTCGCCGAAGCAGTTCCGCACCGTCAGGTCGGGATTGGCCAGACCCAACGCGCTGTTGTGGCAACAGACGGTCCAGGACGACACCGCCAGCCCGGCCGCGCTCGCGCCTTCGCACAGGCGCGCCAGCAGGTCGTCCTGGCAGATGTCGGCCACCAGCGGCTGCAGGCGCCGGCCGGCCCAGGTGGCCGGCTCGGGCCGGAAGTAGAGGACGCCGTCCTGCGGCATCCACACCCGCCGTCCGGCGGCATGGGGGTGGATGAACCAGCCGCTGTGGTAACTGGTCGCCGGGTACAGCACGTTCAGATGGGAGTCGCGGGCATAGCCCAGGATGCTGTCCAGGCCGTCAGACCAGACATCCCAGAGGTGCATCCAGAGTCCCGCGGTCTTCATCGTGGCCACCCTTCGCCACCGGTCGCGTCGCCGGTGGCTGGCGCTTTCGGCTGTGACGCTAGCATTCCTGCCCGTCTCCGGCCGCTTGGCCGGCAGGAGACGCTGCCCGGCAGTCGAAGCCAGGGGCCAACGGAGCGATGCACATGTCCGAGCCGTCACCGATCCGTCTGGGCTTCGTGGGTGCGGGCACCATGGGACAGTTGGCTCACCTGGCCAACTACGTCGGGCTGCCCGGCGTGTCATTGGTGGCGCTGGCCGAGGGTCGGCGCGAACTGGCCGCGCAAGTGGCCGCGCGGTATGGCGTGGCCGAAGTCTGCGAGAACCACCGGCAGCTCTGCGAGCGTGACGACCTCGACGCCGTCGTCGCGATTGCCCACTTCGGCCTGAACTACGGCCTGGCGAGTGACCTGTTGGCTACGGGCAAGCATGTCCTCACCGAGAAATCGCTGTCCATTCGCACCACGGCCGCCGATGCGCTGGTGGCGGCCGCGGCCCGCGCCCAGCGGGTGTACCAAGTGGCCTACATGAAGCGCTGCGATCCGGGCGTGCGCCTGGCCCGCGACACCATCGCCGCCTGGCGCGCCGGCGGCGAGCTGGGACCGCTCCAGTTGGCCCGCATCTGGTGTTGCGAAGGCGACTGGCTGTGGCACATCGAGAGCCCGCTCCGCAGCGCCGAGCCGGTCCCGGCCTACGCCGCCGCGCCGGAACCACCGCAGACCGGCGAGGATGACGCCTCGCTCGGGTGGGTGGTCTCCTGGCTCAACTACTACAGCCACCAGACCAACCTGCTCCGCTACCTGCTGGGCGAGGACTACCAGGTGGCCTACCACGACGCCTGGTCGGGCGGCGACGTGGTCGTGGCCCACAGCGAGTCGGGCGTCAGGGCGCTGCTGGAGTTCCACAAGTTCCGCGTCTCCGGCTGGGACGAGGGCTTCGAGTTGGTCTTCCGCCAGGGCACGGTGCGCGGCCGGCTCGCCGCCCCGATGGCGCGTCAGCGCGCCGCGGTCATCGAGATTGAGCGCCACGACGGCCGCGGCGGCGTCGAGCAACCCTATGTGCCGCCGGTGTGGGCCATGCGCGCCCAGGCGGAAGCGTTCGTGGCCGCCGTACGCGGCGGCGAGTGCCTGTCGCCGGCGTCCGAGGCGGCCAAGGAAGTACACTTGGCCTGGCAACTGGCCAAGACCGGGTGTCGCGCGTAACGACCGGTCGCCTCGGCGCGACCTGCTGCGGAAGAAGACCGAACGATGGGCCGCTGCTTCTGGTTGCTCTGGCTGTGCACTGCGCTGGTCCGGGCCGACGACGCCCCGGCGCTCTTCGGTCCGGCCTGGCCCTATGGCGTCGGTCAGCACCTGCTGGCCAACTATGCCGGCGAGCCGGCCGCCGCGAGCGACTGGCAGGTCCGGGCCGACGGCCTGGCCACCGACCACTACCGCGTGCAGCCATCGTGGGACAGCCTGCGGGTCGAGCTGACCGCCGCCGGCCGCCTGGTGCTGGCGCGCCGGTTCGACCTCGACGTGAGCGCCCGCCGCTGGCTGGTCGTCTGCGGCCAGCCCGTTGGTGACCTGCGGGTCCAGGTGCTGGCCGACACCGACGCCGGCCCCGTCGGCCCGGTGGCGCCCGACCGCCACGGCCTGGCCGTGCTGCCGCTCTACGCGCACCGCCTGACCGGGCTGGCCATCGAGCTGCGCGCCGGAGCCCCGCCGGCCCGTGGCAAGCCGCGGCCGGCGGCCTACGAACTGCGCTGGCTGGCACTCCGCGAACCCGAGCGCAACGTCGCCGCGGTCCACGCGTTCGCCAACCGCGCGGCGGTGGTCTCCTGGACGCGTCCGTTCTGGGGCGCCGAGCGCTATCTCGTCACGCGCGACCGCGGCGAGTCGACCGACCCGTCGCGAGCGCCGGCGATCAGTGCCGGTCGCGCCGGCTTGACGCCATGGGTCATCGACACGCCGCCGGAGTCCGGCCGCTGGGTCTACGCCGTGGCGCCGCTGGAGGGCCGCCGCGCTGGGCTGTGGTCGCAGACCGCCACCGTCCTGGGTGCGCAGCCCGTGCCCACGATCGGTACGCTCGATCTGCCGGTGACCATCGACGGCGACTTGAACGAGTGGCGTCCGCGCTTCCGTGGCGCCACCATCGCCATCTCGACTCGCAACGGCTGCGCCATCCCGGCGGACCAGGTCGGCGCGGCCGGGCGCGCGGCCACGGTCCGGCTGTTTGCCGATCAGACGCGGCTCTACCTGGCCGCCGAGGTCACCGAGCCGACGCCCGCGGCCGGCGAGCGCGTGGAGCTGCGGCTGGGTGGTCTGCGGTTCGAGAGTGGACGCTTCGCCGGGCGCTACGACGTCACCGTGCTCTACGGCGCCGATGGCACGAGCCCGGTGCCCGGACGCTATGCCGCGCGGCGGCGCGACCGCGGCTACACCATCGAGGCCGAACTGCCCCTGTCCTATCTACGCCAGGCGGGCGTCGACCTGACCACCGCCGACTGGGTGCTCCTGGGCCTGGCGGTGCGCCGGGCCGACACCGCCAACGAGCCCGAGGGCTGGCTGAGCTGGAACGCGCGCCACCGCGTGGACGACCCGCTCGAAGCGGCCTTGGCGCGGGTTGTGCGCTAGGTCGTGGCCTTTGCGCCGTACCGCTTCGGGTGTACCATGGACCCGTCGCTAACGGAACGCTCACAGTCCGTTGGCGCGGGGAGACGACGCGGTGTCGAAAGGCCTGGCCGGCAGCATCCAGCGGTTGATGCACTTCTTTCTGCCCAAGGAAGAGGAGTTCTTCGACCTGTTCGCCGAGATGTGCGCCCAGGCCCGCGTGGCCGCCGGGCAGCTCGAACTGCTCTTCCAGGCCGCCCCTGATGGCGACATCGCGCCGCTCGTCGAAGACATCGCCCGCCTCGAACACGAGGTCGACCGCCTCGTCCATAACGCGGTCAAGCGCCTGAACAACACGTTCGTCACGCCGATCATGTTCGACCGCCAGGACATCCTCGACTTGGTCCACAAGCTCGATGACGTCGTCGACTACACCCGCGCCGCGGCCGACCGCGTGTTCCTCTATCGCGTGCAGATGGTGCCCGCACCCGCTTTGGAACTGACCAACCTGCTGACCCAGTGCACCGAGCAACTGGCCTCGCTGTGTAGTGATCTCGCCCATCAGCGCAGCTCGGACCATCCGGCGGTGGCGCTGGTCAACTCGCTGGAGAACCAGGCCGACAAAGTGCTCAAGCAGGCCCTGGCCGACCTCTTCTGTGGCGATACGCCGCCCATCGAAGTCATCAAGTGGAAAGAGATCTACGACTACATCGAAGAGGCCATCGACCACTGCGAAGACACCGTGACGGTGATCGAGACGGCGCTGGTCAAGAACTCCTGAACCGCAAGGGGCACCATCGAGCATGGAACTCAGCTACTGGGTGTGGGCCGTCGTGGTACTGGGCCTGGCCTTCGAGTACGTCAACGGCTTCCACGACGCAGCCAACGCCATCGCCACCTCGGTGCTGACCCGCGCCATGTCGATCCGCGGCGCTGTCTTCCTGTGCGCGTTTCTCAACTTCGCCGGCGCCATGATGAGCAAGAAGGTGGCCGACACCATGGGCAAGGGCCTGGTCGAGCCAGGCTCGGTCACCGCGCAGGTGGTGGTGGCGGCGTTGGTCGGCGCCATCATCTGGGACCTGATCACCTGGATCTATGGGCTGCCGACCAGTTCGACGCACGCCATGGTGGGCGGCGTGGTCGGTGCGGTGTGGGGTTCGAGCGGTCTGCACGTGCTGCACTGGGACGGTCTGCGCCGCGTGTTCATGGCGCTGGTCATCTCGCCGGTCGTCGGCATCGTCGGGGCCACCGTCGTCATGGTCCTGTTCCTGTGGATCTTCGGGCACCAGGCGCCCAAACCGCTCAACCGTCGGTTCCGCCTGTCGCAGGTGGCCTCGGCCGGGCTGATGGCGCTCTCGCACGGCTCCAACGACGGCCAGAAGACCATGGGCATCATCGCCCTGGCGCTGTTCAGCGGCGGAGCCATGCACACCGGCGTGCCGTTCCACATCCCGCTCTGGGTGATGATCTCCTGCGCCGCGGCCATGGCGCTCGGCAGCGGCGCCGGCGGCTGGCGCATCATCAAGACGGTCGGACGCAACATCATGGAGTTGCAGCCGATCCACGGTTGCGTGGCCGAACTCAGCGCCGCGACCATCATCCTCACCGCCTCGCACCTCGGCGCGCCCATCTCCACCACTCACACCGTCTCGGCGACCATCATGGGCGTCGGCATGTCGCGCCGGCTGAGCGCCGTGCGCTGGCGCGTGGTCGGCAACGTGGTCCTGGCCTGGATCATGACCCTGCCTGCCGCGGCCACGCTCTCGTTCGGCTGCGTGAAGCTCCTCCAGCAGTTCTGACCTCAGCGGCCGGCGCCCCAGCCGGCCGGCCGCCGGATGGCGAACTCGTCGAACCAGTACTGCTGCCCAGGCTGGCCGTTCTGCTGGGTGGCGAACCGGAACATCAGCAGCAGCCGCGTGCTCGGGTAGACCTCGCGAATCCAGCGGGCGTCAACCGTCACTCGGTGCCAATGGTCGTCATCGGTCAGCGTGACGTGCTTCAGGTCGGGCCGCGAGCCCACTTGGCGCGCCGGGCTGCCGCCGACGCAGACGCCACCGTACCCGGTGGCCCGGCTGCGAAACGGGTGCAGCCACAAGCCGACCGGCACACCCGACGGGATCCGGTAGGCGAACTCGACCACCGGATAGCGATCGATGTCCCACGCCGGCGGACGAATGTCGCAGCTCAGAATGGCCTTCGGGCCGGTGGCGAACACGCGCATCGAGCGCCGCCCGCCGCCGGCCGTGGTCTCGTCCAGCCGGGCCTCGGTGGCCTGCTGGCGTGAGAAGTTGAACAGGTAGCCCCAGTCGTCGAAGGTCGCCGCCTCGAAGTCCACCGTCAGTGGCGCCGTGCGCTCCTCGAGCGACGCCTGGCGCAACCCGGGCACCACCTGCGGCGCCTGGTACCACGCCGCGGCTTCGGCGCCGCGCTCGTAGGCCCCCAGGTCCGGCGCCGGCCCGGCATAGGGCAGGCTGACCGGCGCATCGGCCGACCAGGACAGCTCGCGGTCCAGAGTCAGCGCCCGTTCGGCCAGGTCGACGGCCACCACCCGCGCCTCGCGGCGCTCGGGGCCGACCCAGACCAGGTCACCCACCTCGCCGGCGATCTGGAACCCGTCGTAGAACCACCGCGCATCGCCCACTGGTACCTGGCGGCCGCGGCCCGCCGCGCGCGTCGTGGTCAACGGCTGGCCGGCGTCAGCGGCCGGGCTGCCGGCGCGCAAGCGGAAGTCGTCGCCGGCGGCGTCCACGAACCCCGGCGGCGCGGCCAGGTTGCCCGCGAACTGCTCCGGCCGGGCGCGGTTCGCCTCGTCGGCGGTGTACCGCTGGCCCGGCCAGGCCGACGCCCCGGCGAAGTTCCAGTCGTAGAACACCGTCGTGGCCTCGGGCCGCCCACCCCACAGCAGGTTGGCCACGAACCGGTTGTCCGGCGCGATGTTGCTGTAGAGCAGCAAGGACAGCCCGTCGCCGCCCGGATCGTTGTCGGCGAACAGGTTGTTGCGGAACTCGTTGTCGCGCACCCGATGCGGCTTCGGCTGGGCGTCGAGGTCGATCATCTCGAAGCCGTGCTCGAAGTTGCGGTACCAGGTGTTGTGGTACACCCGCGAGCCGGCCATCTCCCAGACGGGCAGGTCGCCGTACTTGTACGAGTTGATCACCAACGGGCCGGCCCAGTTCCGCCAGATCAGGTTGCGGCGGACGATGGAATCGACGACGAACAGCTTGGCCCGACCGTCAGCCGAGCCCGAGCCGTCGAAGCCGTTGGTCACCAGGCACTCCTCCATCAGCAGTCGTGGCGTGGAGAAGAACTCGAAGTTGCGGCCCCAGCGGCAGTCGAACACGCAGCGGCGCACCACGTTGTGGTCACAGTCGTACCACAGGCCGAGCGGCCGGTGGCCCGCCCGGCGGAAGACACAGGCCAGAAAGACGTTGTGGGTGCAGCCGAAGTTGTTCCACATGTCGCCTTCGGCGTGCCCGCTGCTGCCGCGGTAGGCGGCCCGGTCGAGGCGCAGGGCCTCATAGCGGTTGTGGTGGCTGTCGCGGCACTCGGCCGGACTGTAGGAGTCGAACGAGCGCACCAGGTCCAGGTCGCGCAGCACGCAGTGCCGTGCGCCCTCCAGGTGCATCCAGCCGCCGTGCTGTGGTTCGAAGACCAGGCCCGCGACCTGCACCCATTCGCGGCGCAGCAGCCGCAGGCAGACGCGTTTGCCGTCGCTGCTCGTGCCGCCGAGGATGACCGCCGTGCCGGGTCGGGCGGCGCGCCAGACCAGCGGGCGGTCGGCGGTGCCGCTGGCCACCGGCTCGATCACGCCCTCGTACCGGCCGGGCTGGAGGACCACCGTATCGCCCGCGGTGGCGCCACGGTTGGCGCGCGCCACCGACCGCCAGGGCCGTTCAGCACTGCCTGGCCCGTCGTCCGCACCGTCGGGCGAGACCACGAACGTCGCCGCGGTGGCCGCCCGCGTGACCCAGAAGAGCAGCAACGCCGCCCGCACCGCACACCGCGCCACGACCATCACCTGACCCCGAGAGCGGTGATCAGTTGGTCGTGACGGCCTCGGTGTCCTCCGTGGTGACTCCGGCGCTGAGCGCCGGCAGCCACTCGTTGAGCAAGCGGCGGTCGAGGTGGAACATCACGTAGCCGGGCATGCCCAACTGCCGCAGGCGCCGGATCTGCGAGATGGTGTCGGCGGGGGTCTCGTGGCGCCACGCCGCAATGCCCGGGTAGAGCGGCACCGCGGTGCCGGCGGCGCGCTGCTGCACGGTCAGGAAGCGGTAGAACGTCGTGTCGTCGGTCTGGTAGTTCATCGGACAGAGGAAGTCCACCCAGCCCTGCTTGGCCCAGGTCTCCGGGTCCTGTCCCACCAGGTACTTCGCATCGACCCAGATCGGGTAGACGGCGGCGGACAACTTCACGCGCGGCCGCACCTGCCGCACCGCGGTCGAGATCTCCTCGACAATGCGGTTGACGTTGTTGGCCCGGTACCGCGCCCATTGCGTGCGCGCCGACTGCCCCACGCCGACGTCTGCCGGCCAGTTGGCCAACGGCCGGCCGAGGCTGGTCGATTCGAACGCCTCGCGCTCGGCCGGGCTGTAGTCGCCCGCCGGCGCATAGCGGATGTAGTCGAGGTGCAGGCCGTCGATGTCATAGCGCTCGGCGATCTCGCGCGCCAGGTCGACCATCTGCTGCCGGTTGCGCTCATCGCCCGGCCGCAGCCATGGCAGTGTCTGGCCGCTGGCATCCTGCTGCAGCCGCCCTTCGGCGCGCAGCTTCGCCGTCTGCTCGCGCGGCGTGTAGGGGCGCACGTACGTACACATCATCCAGACATGGCACTGGATGCCGGCCTGGCGGCACTGCGCCAGGACCTCGGCCAGCGCGTCGGGGCTGTCGCCTGGCAACTGCGGTACCACGCGGCTCGGGTAGTTGGCATAGCCGCCGTTCACCACGTTGACGAACAGGGCGTCGATATGGTGCTCCTTGAGCGCCGCCAGGATCTTCGGCCAGCCATATGCCTTCAGGTGGGCCAACTGCTGCAGCCAGACCCCGCGGAACTCACCGCGCCGGCCGGGCTGCGCCAGGTAGTAGGCCTGCTCCACCTCGGTGCGCGCCTCCCAGATCAGGCTGGCCACGGGCAGGTAGCGATCCAGCGGCGTGGTGGTCGGCGGCGGGTCGGCAATCTGGGTGGCTTCGCGTGCGGCCACCGTGTACAGCCGGCGGGCCTGGTTGACCTTGTCCACCGCGCGTTGCGCGGCCCGGAGCGCCGCCAGCCGCCGCGTCGGCGGCAACGGCGCGCGGGCGCACAGCTTGAACAGGTCCTGAAGCTTGTTGATGTCGCCGACCTCGCCCGATTCGTCGATCAGGCGCGGCAGCACCTGGTGCCACAGGGTCGGCACCAGCCGCGTGGCCAGAGCCAGCAGCAGACGGGCCTCGCCAGGCCGGTCGTCACCGTTCAGCGCGGCGCCGATCAGCGCGCCGCTGTCGTTCATGACCACGGCCGGAGCCTGATCCAGCTTGCTGTCGTCGCTCCGCCAGCGGCCCAGCACTTGCGCGGCGGGCTGCGGCGTCACCACCTGCCAGGCCCAGTCCAACTGCCGCCACATCGGCGGCAGCGAAGCCAGCGCCGTCTGGTCGCACACCAGTTCGCGGAGTTGCTGGTCGCTGGTCAGCGTGGGTCGGCTGACCTCGGCGCCACCCACTAGACTGGCCAGCGGCGTACAGGTCGGCGCACAGACCAGCAGCTTGCCGCCCTGGTCGATGAACCGCCGCAGCCACTCCTCCTGGCCCGGTTGCGTGGCCTGGTGGGCCGCCAAGACCACCAGCTTGTGGTGGCCCAGCGCCCGCGTGGCGAGGCGGTCAGCGGTGGTCAGGTCATGCTCGAGGCCGGCGCGACGCAAGGCGCGGCGGATGCTGTCGACCCGAATGCGCGCTTCGTAGTTGCCGTTGATGCCGGCTTCTTCCACCACCAGCACCGGCTGCGCCGCGGCCACCGCCGCCCAGCAGCACACCACGGCCAGCCAAGCCAAGCGTCCTCGCCAATCCGTCCGGGTCTGGTTGCCAGCCACTCGGGGCACATCCTTCCCGCCGCCGCCCCTCCTGGGCACAGTCGGCGTCGCCCCCCTGGTGAGCGACGGCCTATTGGTGGATCGCCAGCAGACCTTCACGCTCCAGAGAAGCAAACAACTCTGTCCGCTCGTTCGGTTCCAGCGCTCGGATCGGCCTCCGCGTCGGGCCACACCCGACATTAAGATACTCCATGATCGCCTTTTGGGCAGCCAGTCTTTCGTACTGGAAGATCAGCCGGATGAACGAGTTCGCCTTGGCCTGGCAGGCTTGCGCGGTGGGCATGTCACCGGCCCGCCAGGCGTCGAACAGCCGGATGAACAGCGGCGCCATCCAGTTGTACGTGGAGCCGATGGCCCCTTGCGCGCCCATCACCTGCGCCGGCAGGCAGAGCTCGTCGGGTCCGGACAGCACGCGGAGCCGCCCGCCACTGCCCTCGATCAGGTTGCGCATGACGAAGAAGTCCGGGCTGGTGAACTTCAGGCCGACCAGGTTGGGGATCGTCGCCAGCCCGTCGATCAGCTTCTGGTCGAGCGTGAACGTGCCCAGCGCCGGGAAGTAATAGATGTACATGGGCAGGTCGGTGGCGGCGCCGATCTCACGCCAATGACCGAGCACGCTCTCGGTGGTCAGCGTGAACGGATACGGCGGGATGCTGCTGATGGCCGCCGCGCCCAGCTTGGCCGCGTGCCGCGCCAACCGCACACTGTCGCGCGTGGCCGCGGCACCCACGTGGACCATCACCGGGATTTGTCCGCCCACCTCGGCCATGACGATCTCGGCCACCTGCTCGCGCTCGTCGGGCGACAGGAGCACGCCTTCACCGGTGCTGCCGCAGATGAACAGGCCGGTGATGGGCCGCTGCAAGAGAAACGCCAACAAGCGGCGCAACCGTTCGGGCGAGATCTGCTCGCCGTCGTCGGTCAGCGGAGTAAACATCGCGGGGTTGATGCCGTCGAACTGCATGGCTGCGCTACCTCCCGGCGTCAGGGCCGCTGCTCAGGGTAGCACAACCGGCGGCCAGCACCACCCCTCACGCAGGATCGGCCGCCAGCGAAGCGAAGCAGGGGCGTGGAGACGAGTTGTGAAGATCACCCGGGTCACCGGTCGCTTGCTGCCGCCGCGGTGGGCAGTGGTCAAGATCGAGACCGACGAAGGTCTGGTCGGCTGGGGCGAGCCAACGCTGGAGGGCTTCGCCCGGACCGCGCTGACTTGTGTCGATGAGCTGTCGCGCGGGCTGATCGGCGAGGACCCGCGCCGCGTGGAGCACCTGTGGCAGGCGCTCTACCGCGGGCAGTTCTACCGCGGCGGGCCCATCATCTGCTCGGCCATCAGCGGTATCGAGCAGGCGCTGTGGGACATCACCGGGAAGTACTACCAGACGCCGGTGTACAACCTGCTCGGCGGGCCGGTGCGCGACCAAATCCGCATGTACTGCCACGCCGGCGGCGGCACGCCCGAGCAGGCCGCCGCCGCCGCGGCCCAGGCCAAGGCCAAGGGCTTCGACTGCCTGAAAACCGGCATGACCGCCGGCGCCTGCCGCACCATCGACGCGCCGCAGCAGGTGGACGAGACGGTGTCCCGCATCGGCGCCATGCGCGATGCCGTCGGTCGCGACTTCGACATCGCCATCGACTGCCACGGCCGGCTCAGCGTGCCGATGGCCATTCGCCTTTGTGACGCCGTGGCGGACCTGCTGCCGATGTTCGTGGAGGAGCCGATCCTCTGCGAGAACGTCGAGGCGCTGGCGCAGATCGCGCGCAAGGTCCACGTGCCGTTGGCCACCGGCGAGCGGCTGTTCACCAAGTTCGGCTTCCGCGAACTGCTCGAGAAAGGCGCCGCGCACATCCTGCAGCCCGACGTGTCGCACGCGGGCGGCATCTTCGAGACCAAGAAGATCGCCGCCATGGGTGAAGCGTGGTACGCCGGCCTGGCGCCGCACTGCCCGCTGGGTCCGGTGGCGCTGGCCGCCTGCCTGCAGGTCGACGCCTGCTGCCCCAACTTCCTGGTGCAGGAGCACACCACGCCGGCGCTCGGCGCGGGCATCCTGAAGACGCCGTTCGAGATCGTCGACGGGCACATCGCGCTGCCCACCGGTCCCGGCCTGGGCATAGAGATCGATGAGGCGGCGGTGGCGGCCCTCGGCGACCACGACTGGGCCACGCCGCAGCTCCGTCACGCCGACGGCAGCGTGGCGGACTGGTAGGGGGCCGGTGGAACTGTCCATCGGCGTCATCAACTGGAACACCCGCGAGCTGCTGCGGGCGTGCCTGCGTTCGTTGCTGAGCCATCCGCCACGGATGAGCCACGAGATCATCGTGGCCGACAACGGCAGCGGCGACGGCAGCGCGACCATGGTGGCCGCCGAGTTCCCGAGCGTGCGGCTCTTGGCCAACGACGCCAACCTGGGCTACGCCGAGGGCAACAACCAGCTCATGCGCGCGTCGCGCGGGCGGTACTGGCTGCTGCTCAACGCCGACACCGAGGTCGCGCCGGCGTTGGACGCGCGCCCGCTGGACACCCTGGTCGCGCACCTGCAGGCGCATCCCTTCACCGGCGCGGTGGCGCCGCGGCTGGTCCATCCCGATGGGCGCACCCAGGCGAGCTGCCGCGGCTTCCCCACCCCGCTGGCCCTGGCCGCCGACTGGTCCGGCCTGGCCCGCCTGTTCCCGCGGCAACTCGGCGCCTATCGGCTGCACGGGTTCGATCACCTGACCGCGCGCAGCGTGCCCCAGCCCATGGCGAGCTGTCTCCTGCTGCGCCGCCAGGCGATGCGGCAGGTCGGCCTGTTCGACCCGCGCTTCCGCATCTTCTTCAACGATGTGGATCTCTGCTGGCGGCTCTGGCAGGCCGGCTGGCGCATCGACTACCAGCCGGCGGCAGCCATCGTCCACCACGGCGGTGCCAGCACGCGCCAGGTCAAGCCGGCGATGATCCGCGAGAGCCGCGACGCGCTGCTCGCCTACTACGACAAGCACTACCGGGCCGAACTGCCCGCGGCGGCCTACGCCGTCGCGACGGGGCTCATTCGAACGGCGTTCGGAATGCGATTGGCGTTCGCGAGGTCGCGGTAGTCTGGCAGCGAGGCCGCTGGGCAACACCGCACGGCGGGCGAGACGCCCGCGATCCAGCCGCAGCGGCGCATTCGGCGAACGCGCCCAACCGCGGGCGGCGATTCGGCCTCGCGCCGTGCCTGAGAGCGCCGGCGTCGCCCAGCCCGGCCACACCCGGCGGCCGGAGGCACCTTCAGCCGCCCGTGCTCCGCTGGTCGTCCTCGGCTTCCTGCCCCAAGAGTGCCATGAGCAGCACGGCCGTCGGCGCCAGATCATGCTGAATGGTCGCCCAGAGCCGTTCTCGCTTCACGGCGAAGTAGACATGGACCACGAAGTTGCGCATCCGGCGCATCAGCGACCAGGGGATCTCCGGATGCCGATCCTGGACGTCCTGCGGGATCGTCACCACCGCCTCACCGATCACCGCGAAATTGCGTTCGACGGCGTCGCCCACCAGTCGGCTGGTGCAGAACTCCACCTCAGTCAGCCCGTCGGTGTGGCTCCGGATCGCGTCGATGGCATCAAGGATGTCGGCGATGCGTTCGCGCCACAGCCTAGGCGGCACGGACAGCCTCCTTCAGAACCCGCTCGCGCACCCGCGGTTTGAGGGCCTCAGGCTCCGCCAGGTCGACCTGGCAGCCGAGCAACTCCTCCAGCCGCTCCTGGATCGTGAAGAACCCGAACAAACCCATCGGGCGGTTCAGCTCCACCAGCAAGTCGACATCGCTACCGGGCCCGGCCTCGCCCCGAGCGGTGGACCCAAAGACCGACAGACTGGCCACACCGAGCTCGGTCAGTTCGGCACGGTGGGCGACGACGATCGCGCGGACTTGCTCCAGCGTCATAGCCGGCCTCCACACCGCCATCATACCCTACCGCGGCCGAACGGCACTTCGCCAGGCCACGTGCCGGCCGCGCCTTCGCGCGACTCGGCGCCTTCGCGCGGCTCCGGCGCTGGCGGTTCGCTCCGTGCTGCGCTTCCCCCTGGTGGAACAAGGACCGCAGCCCTCACGAGGCGGAAGCCCAGGTAGTCGTAGCGGCGGGCGGGGCCGACCTGGTCGCGGCCCGCCCCACGGAAGTAGGCGGCGCGGCCGCCCCCCCAGCCCCCGCCGCGGTAGACCCGGTACGAGCCTGCCGTCGGGCCGGTCGGGTTCGCCCGGGGACTCTTCTGGTAGTAGTCGGCGGCGTACCAGTCCGCGCACCACTCCCACACGTTCCCGCTTTGCTGGTACGTCCCGTATCCGCTCACCCCCGACGGGTATTCATCCACGGCCGCCGTGGTTCCACTGCCTATGTTGGTGGCGTTCCGGCACTTGCTCGCATCCCAGTCGTCGCCCCACGGGTAGCTCGTGTTCGCCGGCCCGCGCGCCGCCTTCTCCCACTGCGCCTCGGTCGGCAAGGCCAGACCCGCCCAGGCTGCGTAGGCTTGGGCGTCATCCCAGCTCACACACACCACCGGATGGTCTGCCTGCTCCTCCGGGTAGCGCCCGTTCTGCCACACCGGATCGCCGAAGTCGGCTCGGTCCGGCGCCCGGTGCCCCGTCTCGCTCACGAACCGCGCGTATTGCGCGTTGGTCACGCAGTACCGCCCGATGTAGTACGCATCCAGGTA
>CAZHGD010000023.1:0-59140 GCA_964531735.1 uncultured Fimbriimonadaceae bacterium
CGACCGTCGAGTGAGCGTCGGGCGACGCGGCCATGGTCTCACCAGCCCCAGCGCAGCGAGGGCCACCCGCGGCTGGCGGGCAACGACGCGAACCACTGCCGCGCCGCCGAGAGCCCGGGCGCCAGGCTGCCCAGGTGGTCGACCAGGTCGCCGAGGTTGACTACCTGGACGTCGCCGCCCAGCGCGCTCATCCGCGCCTGCGCCACCGTCGCGTTCTGGTAGAACACGAAGTGGTCGGCGCGACCATGGTAGAGCCGCACGGGTGCCGATGGGCGCCAGTCGTAGCAGTCGTTCCGGCGGAGCGCCACGTTGAGCGGATGCTGGGCGTTGGTGCGGACGGCGTCGATGAAGGACGCCGTCAGCAACGCGCCGGGCGTCAGCGGTAGCGACAGCACGATGGTCAGATAGGAGTTGCTGCCGTCGTACAGGCCGACGACGCGCTGGTCGTAGGGCGAGGCGAAGGCGTCGGCGGTGGAGTTGTAGATGTCGTATTGCCGGTCGTAGGCGACGAGCAGGTCGGAGACGAACACCGGACTGCCGAGCGAGTTGGTCTCGATGATCGCGCTGAGTTGAGTGCCGGACAGGTCATAGGGACCGGAGATGGGCGCGGCGGCCCGGACCGGGTACTCGGCGGCGTAGTTGGCTTGCAACTCACGGTGCAGCGCCATCGTGGCGTGGCCGCCTTGCGAGTAGCCGGTGAGGAAAGTCTGGCCGTTGAGGCTGAGACCCATCGCCGCGGCAGCCTCGCGCGCGGCATGGAGCAGGTCGACGCAGGCCGAGACGGTCAGCGGCGTGACCAGGTAGGGGTGCAGGCCGGGCGCGTCGCCGAGGCCGAGGTAGTCGGCGGCGACAATGAGGTAGTCACCCGAAGCAAAGGCGCCGATGACTGTCGCCAGTTCGCTGTTGCTCGGGTTGGACGGCACCTCGGTCCGCTGCACCTGCGTGCCGTGCTGGTAGCTCAGCAGCGCCAGCGGGCCGGCGTTGCCCTGGGGCACCACCATCATGCCGGACGCCGTCACCGCGGCCCCGGCCCCGTCCGCCGTGTGGTAGCGCAGCTTGTAGCACGAGACGCCACGGGTGGCCGCCGGAATGCCGGTCAGGCCCTGGCTCGAGGCGAGCGACGTGACCTCGGCGGCGGAGTAGCTGCGGACCAAGGTCGAGTCGACCAGGGCCTGCGGGGTTGCCGGTGACGACGTGCCGGCGCCCCCGGTGGTCGTGCCGCCACCGGTGACCGTGGTACCGCCTGTGCCGCCACAACCGCTGAACAGCAGATGCAGTGCAACGACCGCACCGCCCGCGACCGCCGACCAACGACACCGTCCTGGTCTCATGTCGGCTCCTCCCTTACTCGGCGGCACGGGGCCGTACCGGTGGGCGCTGGCTCAGTAGACCTCCAGCTCGTCGAGGAACAGCCAGTCGTCCGTCGCGCCGTGCCGCTGCTTGCTGAACGTGAAACGCACGAACCGGGCGGGCGTTTCAGGTGAATCGGTGACCAGATGGTGGCCGGTCGCGTCGGCCGTGCTGCCCAGTTCGTGCCAGGTCCGCCCGTCGAGGCTGACGGCGACCGCCATGCGGTCGGGCCGGTAGCCGGGTGCCCCGGCGTTGTGGTGCGTGGCGCGCGCCACGCGCTGCTCGCGCCCGAGGTCGATGGTCACCGCCACCATCAGTTGGTCGCCGACCGCGGCCAGGCGGTAGCCGTAGGAGCGCCCGTCGCCATACGGTCCGGCCAGCACGCCGTCGGTCGATTCGGCGTTGCCGCCATCGGGGAAGCCGGCGTAGGGCTCCACCGACTTCTGGTAGCGGCACCCGCGCGCCTTCGACACGGGGCCGGTGAGCACCCGCACCGTCGGGCTGGGCGGGCCGCTCTGGCCGAGGCCGTTGGTGGCCACCACGCGGTAGTAGTAGACCGTGTCGGGCGCCAGGCCGTCGTCCAGCCAACGGCCGGCGCTGGTGCGGCCGACCGGCGTGGCCGGGCCAGGCGAGAAGTCCGGTGTGGTCGCGCGGTGGACCACATAGGCCGCGGTGCGGCCGGGCGCGGCGGTCCAGGTCAACTGCGCATAGGGTCCGCGAGTCGGTGCGGCGACCAGGTCGGTCACCACCGGTGGCGGCGCGCCGAGGCCAGCCTCCACCGCGTCGGCTTCGCGCCGGGCCGCCTCGGCGAGCGGGCGGCCTCCGGCGTCGGGTGTGTCGGGCAGCAGACGATGACCGCCGCGGTCCGGCGCCAGCAGGAAGCCGAGCAACATGGGTGCGCACATCCAGCCGGTCTCGCTGCAGTACGGCCCCCAGCCGATGTCGGCGCTGCTGCCGAAGTACTCCCAGCGGCCGTAGTCGAAGGCCCGCAACCAGGTGCCGTCGAGCAACGGGTCGGCGTCGCGGAGCTGGATCCGGGTCAGGTAGTCGGCGAGGCGCTGGTGCGCCTGCTGCCAGCGCGGCTCGCCGGTCACCTGCGCCGCGAGGGCCAGGTGCAGCAAGGCGAAGCCGGTGTCATAGAGCTGATCGCTCACCGGATCGCCGTTCTGCTGGAAGACGCTCGTCTCGCCGGTGCCGAACGCGGCGTTGCTGTGCGGGTTGAGCCCGTCCCACTCGGTGATGGCGCCGCAGTCGGCCTGCCGGCCGACCAGCCAGCCGGCCACCTGGTCGAGCCAGCGGCGGTGCTCGGCCGTCGGCGCCGCCTGGCACAGCAAGGCCAGCGGCAGCACCATGCGGGCGTGCTCGCAACTGCGGCTGGTGACAATCTGCCAGTCAGGATAGCTGCGCATCAGCCAGCCGATGCCGCGCTCGGCCAGGTTGAGGTAGCGCTGCTCGCCGGTCAACTGATAGGCCGCCACCAAGGATGCCAGCGGCAGGCCCATGACGTGCGGTGCGCCGCCGTTGACGTTGCTCTGGCGCAGCGCGGGCCATGGCGTGCCGAGCGGACCCGAGCCCTCCCAGTTGCGGTGGTTCATGCCGCCGAACAGGCCGGTGCGGTCCGACGCGACGTGGGCGAAATACTCCACGCCGCGCAGACCGACCCGGAGCAGCGCGCGGTCGCCGGTGGCCGCGTAACCCAGCAGCGCGAACAGCGTCGCCGCGCCGGAGTCGTCGTTGAACACATAGATGGTGCTGCCGTCGTCGCGGAACTCGCCGCGCGACTGCCAGTGGCCCCAGTACCAGGAATCGGCCGTGGTCACCTGGAACGCGCGCGCCGTGTAGGCCAGCATCCGGCGCCCACGCTCCTGCCAAGAGGCGTCGTTGTTCAGGCGGCCGTGGAGCCAGAAGGCCAAGGCACACTCGCTGACGCAGTCGACGCGCAGGCCGCCGGCCACTACGGGGCGTCCGTCAGGCCCGCGGTCGGAGGTGAGCCCCTCGCGGACACCGGCGCTCCCGTCCGGCGCGATCAACATGCCAGCGCGCTCGAACCAGGCCAGGTTGCGCGCCACCGCCTGCCGGTACCGTGCCGGGCGCGGCGAGACCTCGACGCTGGCCACGACCGCGCGCTGTGCGCCGCCGCGCCGCGCGGTGACGCGGAACTCATGGCGCCCGGCAGCGAGCGTGAGCGGCGCCGAGACCGCGCGCTCGCCTTGCTGGCCCAGCGCGATCACGCCGGTTGGCCCGGTCGCGGCCAGGCTTCCGGCCTGCGGGGCCCGCACACACAGCCGCACCGGCTCGCCCGGCGCCACCCAGTCGCGCGGCTCGGTCCACACGTCGGCTTCGACCCACCGCGCACGCACCGCCTGGGCCGTCTCGGTCGGTAGCAGGTCGAGCAGGATCTGGCGGGTGAGCGCTGCCCAGGCGCCAGCCGGCGTGTAGCGTCCGCGGCGGCCGGCACTGAGGGCCGTGGCCGCCAGCAGCAGGCGGCCGCCGCCGTGGCGCAGCTCGACCAGCGCCGGCCGCAGTTCCTGGGGTGCGCCGAACGCCGCGCGATCCAGGCCCGCCGCGCGCGCGTAGCTCAGTCGGACGTCGTCGGCCGGTGACTCGCCCAACCATGGCAGGCAGCGCGAGGAGTGCTCCTCGAGCAAACTCAGCCGTGCCAGGCCGGAGTCGCGCCAGCGGTCGGAGGTGACCAGCAGGCGCTCGTAGGCCGGCGTGGTGGGTCGGTCACCCAGGCGGCCGGGCCACGGCGTGTACTCCAGGTAGACGCTGCGACCGGCGGCCAGGAACCGCTCGATGGTGCGCTGCGCGTCGGCCGTAAGTGGACGCACCTCGGGGTAGGCGGGGGCGCAGACCAGCAAGGCCTCGCAAGTGGTCGGCTCGGGAGTGGTGACCAGTGTCAGACCGAGGTCGCTCGCGGCGACGTCGAACGCGTTGTCGGCGGTGGCACCGAGCAGGCCGACCGTCGGCTCGGCCAGGGCTGCCGTGGCGGCCAGCATGAGCGGTAGGGCGGCGAGACCAGTCCAGGGCATCCTGAGCGCCTCCGCAACGGGGTTGGTTTGGCCGCGGGCCGGCGAAGTCCTTGCGCGAGGCGCGGGCCCAATGCCCGGTGCCATACGGCCCCCCGGAGACGGCTATGGACTGGCGCGAGCGGATCGTGGCGGATCCCCGAGTCTGCCATGGCCGCGCGTGCACCAAGGGCACACGCGGCCATGGTCTCGGTCACCCTGGCCGAGTACCCGTCGCTGGTGGCCTGCGACATTGGTGCGGCGATGCAGTACGCCAGCCACAGCAAGACCCTGCGGGCATAACCCGAAGTGGTCCAGCCCCAGACCCTCGTCCAGCCCGAACATGCAGTTCATGTTCTGTAGCGCCGAGCCGGCCTGGCCCTTGACCAGATTGTCCACACAGGCGGTGACGATGAGTTGGCGCGTGCGCGGGTTGACGTTGACCGCCAGGTCGATGGAGTTGGCCCCGCTGCGGCCCACCGGGCTCAGTCATGCCATTCCTCGTCCGGGATATCCGCGTTGAGCAGGATGTTACGGAGTGTGCCGATCGGCAAGGGACGGCCCGCATGCACCGGTACGATCACCTGCGAGCCGCTGGCGGCGCACCGCCACTTGCGGTGACTGCCGCGCTGGGAGACCAACTCGAAGCCGTGTCGGGCCAGCAGCTTCTCTACCTCGGTCGCGGTCAGCCGCTGGGCACGGCCCGGCATCAGAGGATGACCTCGGCCACCTCGGCGTCTGGGCTCAGTTGCAGCGGATCACGCTGTAGGTAGAGCTCGATGGCGTCGCGGATGCCGTCGAGGGCCTCGGCTCGGTCGAAGCCGGCGGAGGTGCATCCCGGCAGCTCCGGGCACCAGGCTGCCCACTCGCCCGTCGCGGGGTCTTGCTCAAGTACGACCCGCCAATTCTGCTCGCTCATGCCTCTGGCTCCTGACGTGGCCTGGCCATCCGGCGGTCCGCGGTGCCATGGCTGCCGCTGACGAAGCGGAGCCTATTACCCACACTCGGATCGCACCTTATCTCGCGCAGCTCGTCTTTCGTTGTCCCTCTGCACCTGCCAGTCCAGGGCGCAGGCTTCCGCATCTCTGATCTTTCTCTCCGCGAAGGAGACGCATATCTTCATGTTCTCTGTCCACTCACTGGCAGAGAATGTCTCCTGGCATATAGAAAGCGATCCCCTTGATCGATCATCGACCGGACGGAGATATCTGCACTCAATGCCATTGAGTTGCATATCAACAAGCCAGCGAATATCCCCGCCCGTGAGCAACTGATCTGGGCCTCGCAGCAAGTCTGGCTCCATTTGCTACTCCTGCACCTCAATGCTTCAGCGCCCATCTCTAACCAGGAGGGACCTCAGAACTGTGCAACCAGCCTCCAATTGTACTCTATGGAGCTGTCCACCGCGACCTCGCTCAGTCGGCCGAGGCCGTGGCGGCCAACGCTCCGGCGGCCGCCAGCCGCCGAGCCCTGGCAGCTTGGCGCCACCTTCACGGATACAACCCGAAGTGGTCCAGCCCCAGACCCTCGTCCAGCCCGAACATGCAGTTCATGTTCTGTAGCGCCGAGCCGGCCTGGCCCTTGACCAGATTGTCCACACAGGCGGTGACGATGAGTTGGCGCGTGCGCGGGTTGACGTTGACCGCCAGGTCGATGAAGTTGGAGCCGAGCACCATCTTGGTGCCGTGACAGGTGCCATCGGTGCTGACCCGGACGAAGCGTTCGCCGGCGTAGGCGTCCAGGTACACCTGCCGGGCCTCCTCGGCGCTGACGTCACCGCATAGCCGGCCGTAGCAGGTGTCGATGATGCCGCGCGTGGTGGGCAGCAGGTGCGGCACGAAGGTGATGGTCACCGGTTGGCCGCCGGCCGCGCCGACGTAGGTCTCGATCTCGGGCGTGTGCTGGTGCTCGATGATCTTGTAGGCCTCGACGTTCTCGTTGCGGTGCGGGAAGTGGAAGTTCGGCTTGGCCGCCTTGCCCGCGCCGCTGACGCCGCTCTTGCCGTCGACGATGATGCCGTCGGGCTCGATCAGCCCGGCCTTGACCGCCGGCCACAGCGCCATGACCGCCGCGACCACGAAGCAGCCGGGATTGGCCACCAGCCGCGACGCGCGGATGCGGTCGCGGTAGAGCTCGGGTACACCGTAAACGGCTTCGGCGAGCAACTCGGGCGCCGTGTGCGGTCGGCCGTAGTAGCGTTCATAGACCGCCGGATCGGCGAAGCGGAAGTCGCCGGAGTAGTCGATGACGCGGACACCGCGGTCGAGGTAGACCTGCGCCTCGGCCATGCCGACGCCGTTCGGCGTGGCGAAGAAGGCCACGTCCGGCCGGCCGTCGTCCACCTCGTGGCCAGAGACCTGCACGCGCAAGTCGCAGAAGCCACGCAGGTGCGGGAAGAACTCGTCGATGCGGCGCGTGTCGTCCTGACGCGCCACCAGCGACGTGATGTGGACCTCGGGGTGCCGCAGCAGACCCTCCAGAATGCCCAAGCCACCATACCCGGTGGCGCCGATAACCTTGGCTGCAATCATCCGACGACCTCGTCAGTCACTTTGGCACCCGGTAACGCCACCGTGAACGTGGTGCCCACGCCCGGCTCGCTCTCCACGCTGACGTCACCACCTTGCTCCCGCACAATCTGGCGGACCGTGTCCAGGCCGAGCCCCGTGCCGGCCCGGCCCTTGGTGGTATAGAACGGTTCCCAGATGCGGTCAATCCGCTCGGCCGGAATTCCGACGCCGTTGTCGCGCACCTGGATGAGCACTTGCTCACCGGTGGTCTCGACGGCCACCGCAATGCACGGTTGCCGATCCGTCAGCCCCTCGAACGCCTCGGAGGCATTACGCAACAGGTTGACCAGCACCTGCTTGACGCGGTCGCGGTCGCCCACGAAGGCGGCCCCGTCGGGTCCGCTCAGCGCCACTTCGGCGTCCTGGAAGAACGGCTCGAAACGCAGCAGGCGGAGCACATCGCGCACCGTCTCCAGCGCGCCGTGCGTGCCGCCGCCGAAGTGCTTCGGCTTCGAGAACGAGCGGATCTCCTCGATGGTGTCGCGGAGGCGCCAGCCTTCGTCGGCGATGGCGGCCAGCAGTTCGCGGACCTCCTCGTCACCGAGTTGGTCCAACTGGTCGCGCACCGTCGAGGCCGCGCCGATGATGCCGCCGAGCGTGTTCTTCATCTCGTGCGCGGTGTCACCGGCCCAGCGGCCGAGGAGCGCCAGGCGGTCGCTGTGGAACAGCTTCTCCTGGGCCTCGCGCAGCCGCCGCGTGGTGATGCCCAGCTCGCGGTAGGCATGGGTCATGCGTTCGTACAGGCGCGCGTTGCGCACGGCCGTGGCGGCGTAGTCGGCCAGCGTCTCCAGCATCTGCTCGTCGCCGCCGGTGAAGCTGTGCGGCGCGTCGGCGTAGGCGCCGATGACGCCGATCACCTCTTCGCCGTCACGTAGCGGCGTGGCCAGCACCGCGCGCAGCCCTTCGCGCTGGTCCAGGTCCAGGTAGGCGTTGCGCGTGTCGGCCCACATGTCGGGGGCGTTGATTGGCTCACCGGTATAGGCCACATGGCCCAGCAGACCACGCCCCACCTTGAACTTGGCCTGCTGGAACTCCTCACCCAGGCCCATGCTGGCGCGCACGCGCAGCCATTCGCGTTCGGCGTCGGGCAGCAGCACCGCGGCGGCCTTGACGCTCATCACGCGCGGCACCACCTGCACGATGGTCTCCAGGACCTTCTGCAGGTCGAGCGCGCCGGTGGCCGCGTGGCCGACCTCGGCCAACAGGCTGAGGCGGAGCGCGCGCAGCTCAGCGCGCCGGCGGTTCTCCACCGCCACGATCACCTGGTCGAGCAGCGAGGCGATCAGGCTGGCCGCCGCCTGGCACACCTCACGCGTCGCCAGCGGCAGTTCCTTGGCGGCCAGGTACAACGAGTGCGGGTCGACGCCGAACTGGCGTGCGTAGCGTGTGACCTGGTCCAGCGGCAACGGCGCGGACACGCAGCCACCGCCGGCGACGGTGGCGATGTGTTCGCCGTCGATGAAGAACGGCACACTGAAGCGCAGCCGGCCGCTGGGCGTCTCGACGACGCGGATCTCGGTCTGCTCGCCGGCCCCGCGGACCAGCAGCGGTCGAGTGGCGCGCACCGATTCACGGAAGGTGGGCGATTCCTCGAGCAGACGCCGGTAGCGGCTGATGCCGCTGGGCGGACAGAGCTCCTCCCCAGTGGGCCCGAACAGGCGGATCTCCATGCGCAGGGCCGAGGAGAGCATCTGCTGGATGTTCTCCCAAGTCTCGCGGTCTAGAACATCGCCGAAAAAGCTCCTGGCGCTCATGGGTGTTCCACAGGGGGGCTGTCCGGCACTGCGCCGGCTGCTACAGATGTTATCATGCCGCCAACCGTCTGACAACGAGGTGCTGATGCAGCCGAGGCGCGGTGGAGCCCGGGTGTGGCCCGATACCGAGCCGGATGATCGGCGGCAGATGCTGGCCGCTGCGCTGCTGCTGGCCGTCATTCTGCTACGACGCGAGACGGCGTTGTTCGCCCTTGGTGTTGGGCTGGCCAACTTGGCCGCCGCGGCGGTCTCGCGATGGCAGCCGCAGCGACCTTGGCCGTCGCCCTGGCTGCTGGCCGCCAGTGCCACGCGCCGCGAACGGCTGGCGCGCTGGGTGCTGGCCGGCGGGTCGACCGAGCCGTCACCGGGGGCTCTGCTCGTACGGTGGCCGCTGGTGGTTGTGCAGTGGCTGGCCGATCTGGCGGCCGGCCGTTGGCGGCTGCGCCGGCGCCTGGACGCGGCCTGGGCCGTCAGCCGCCCGCGCGGCGCGGAGCCGCTGGAGTTGGCCGCCGAACGGGGCTGGCAGGAGTTGGCCGGCGCCGGCGAGCCGGCGGCCCGGCTCGAGGCGGCCGAGCTGGCTGGTGCGCAGGCGGCGCTGGCGTTCTGCACCGGGCGCTACGCGGTGGCGGCCGAACAGGCGGCGCTGGCCGGATGGTGTCTGGCCGGTTGCGCCCAGACGGCGGCGCGACAGCGGGCGGCCGTGCACCTGGCCTGGCTGCGCATCTGCGCGCTGGCCCATGACGGCCAGGTGCTCGACGCCGAGCGCGAGGCCAGCGCCACGGTGGGCGAGCCCGGCGACGACCACGGCCGGTGGCTGCGGCCCTTGGCCGAGGCGCAGATCGCCCTGGCCAGCGGACGGCCGGAGCTGGCCGGCGAGCGCCTCGCAGACCTGCCCTGGGCCGACCTGGGTGACGGGCCCGAAGCGCAGTACTGGCGTCGGCGGTCGGCCTATCTGCGCGCCGCGGCCGCCGCCGCGATGGGTGACCTGGCCGCCGCCGAGACCATCGCGAGCGATCCGCAGGACGGCCTGCGACCGGTCGGCATTGAGGCCGGCTTGCTGCTGGCGCGCATTCGCTCAGCGCGCGGCAACACCGCCGGCGCCGACCTGATGGTCCGCTGGCTGCTCAGCGTCACGCCGGGCACCGTCTGGCACGACCAGGCGCTCGCTCTGCAGGCGCCGCCGACCTGATCAGGGCTGCTTCGGCGCCGCGGTGATCTGGTAGCGCCGGACGCGGTCCAGGCCGAACGCGCCTTGTCGCGTCTGGAAGGCATAGCCCTTGCCCATGCCGCCGGGCGAGCCGTCCAGCCGCCCCGCCATCGCGGCGCGCCAGAAGGCCAGGTACTCCGGTTTCGCGGTCACCTCGTGGGCGAAGGCGATCAGTTCGCTGTTCAGCAGCGCCACGCCCCAGTCCGACGCCCGGTTCTGGTGGTACTTGAGGTGCGTGATGTAGCGGAAGCCCTGGCCCGGCACCCAGGCGTCGCGCTGGAGCCAGTCCACCACGCCGACCAGCATCCGCTCCACGTCGGGCCGCCGTTGTGGCTCCAGGTCCAGGTAGCGGAGCACGCCGTGGCCCAAAATGCCGGCGGCGAAGGGCTTGCCGCCGGCGCCGGTCTCGCCGTCGCTTTCGCCGCCGAGGTGATCGTGCAGCCAGGCGCCGGAGGCCAGATCCTGCCGGTCCAGTGTGCGCTCGACCATCAGCCGGGCGGCGTTGAGGTAGAACGGGTCGCCGCTGAACAGGTAGGCGTTGCACATGTTGATCAGCGGCCAGCCACCGGCGCGCTCGATGGTGAAGTCGAACGCCGGGGTCAGCAGCGTGGCCTGGTTGCGGCAGACGCGGTCGGCTACCTCGCGCAGGTACGGGTCGTCGCTCAACATGGCATAGAGCCAGTTGCCGGCCTGGTAGACATGCCCCTGCCGGTCGATGGCGCCGCCGAACATGCTGTCGCCATAGAGCTTCAGGTACTCGGCCGCCCGGCCCGTCCGCAGCCGCGGGTCAGCGCGATCCACGTCGGCGCCGACGTGGTTGAAGCTGTGCTCCCAGACCAGGCCGTTCTGGCGGTCGCTCCAGGCGCCGCGCACGGTGTCGACGGTGCTGTGGTGCCGCGCCATCTGGAGGCCACGGTCCCAGTAGCGGCGGTCGAGCGTCCGCAGCCATTGCAGGCCCATGGCCCAGCTCAGGTCGTACTCGTTGTTGCCGTAGTTGAAGATGCGCTCGCCGAACCAGTCGCCATAGTGCATCCAGCCATAGGTGCGCTGCCGGTCGCGGTCCTTCAGGTGGTCGGTCAGGCCGCGCTCGACGAACGCCTCGTACTGGTCCCACACACCGGCCGTGCGAGCGAACAGCGGCCGCCCGAGCACACCGGTGCCGGTCAGGTAGTCGGCTGCCGGCGAAGGCAGCAGCGGCGCGTTGGCCCACCGCGCGAACTGGGCCGGGTCGAGGGCCTCGTCGGCCGGGCCGTAGCGGATGGTCAACTCCTTCTGCATGGTCTGGCCGGCGCGGAACAGGTACTTGCCGTCGCGGCACCAGGAATAGAGCTGGAGTGACCAGGGCTGGTCCTCGGCGCCGGCGTAGGTGTCGAGGGTCAGCGCCGGCAGGAGCCTGACGTGCAGCCCATCGCCGCGCACACGCAGGCCACTGGGGTAAGCCTCGCGGAAGTCGCGCAGTGCGGCCACCACCCGGGTGTGGTCATCGGCGGCAACCGCCACGCCAAGGGCCGCGGTGCTCTGCGACAAGCCGGTGGCCGTCCGACGCAGGCAGCGATTGTCGTGGTCCTGGTGCAGCCACCAGCCGTCGTCGTCGGTGACCCGCTCCAGCGGGCCGCCGTCGAGACCGCCGCGGATGCCGCCGGTGGCCTCCAGCGGCAGGCGCAGCGCGATGGTCGACACGGCTCGGAAACGCGGCTGCGGTTGGTCGTTGCAGATGGCCAGGTTGACGGTCATCTCGGGCCGGCCGCGCACCAGCGTCAGGCGCAGGTCGTACCACCAGGCGGCTTGGCCGGCCTGGTCGACCATCGGACCCGACCAGCGCAGCACGGCTCGCACCGGGCCGTTGCGTTCGACGAGCAGACGTGCCGGCGGGCCGCAGGTGAGGAAGGTGCCATCGGCGGTCTCGATCTTCACGTTGGCGCCGATGGGTGCCGCCTGGATCACCTCGGCCGGATCGATCCGTCCATCGCCGTTGCGGTCGAAGCCCACCTTGGCCGCCAGCGCCGGCACCTTGCGCCCGAGTTCGAAGCACAGCGCCGCGGTCGCGCAGTGCCAGGCGTCGGCCCCTTCGCTGACCTTGAGCAGCGGCGCGTCGTCGGCTGCTGCCGGCCAGTCCGGTCTGGCTTCCAGTCGGTAGCGCGCCGGCCGTTCGGGCTGTGTCCGGGCCAGGAACGACAGGGCGACCCAGCGCAGACTGCCATCGGGCCACCGCGACTGCTCATCGGCCTGCAGCACGACGGGACGTCCGCTGTCGTCGAACAGGCGCAGGTCGCCGGTCCGCGCGAGCAGACCGGCGGCGAACGGGACGCCAGCCACGGCCGGCCAGTCGGCACGACCGGCGCTGGTCGGCTCCGGCACGAACAGGTCCAGGCTCTGCGCGCGAGTGGCCCGTGGCACGGGCGGCGCGGCGCGGAACGAGAGCGGGCCCAGGGTCACCGGCTGCCCGTCGGCCGCGGTGGTGAGGCGAGCCTGGTAGACCCGCCGCGGGTCGAGTCCGGCGAGCACGACTCGGTGGTTGCGCGCGGCCTCCTCGCCGGCCGCGGCCACCGCGGCGAAGCGGCCGTCGCTGCCGTATTCCACGCGCCCGCTCGGGCAGGCGCGTGAGCTGGTCCAGCACAGCTCCACTACGCCGGGCGTGCGGCACCAGCCAGCGAAGTCGCCGAGCACCACCGGCGGCGGCGCGAGCGGCCGGTCGCTCACCAGCACCTGCGCCACGCGACAGTCGCCGGTCGGCGTCAACGCGGTGCCGGTCAGCGTGTCGCCCGGCTTGACGACCAACGGCTCCTTGACGGCGAAGACCATGGCCGAGCGCTGCTCGCGCTGGCGCCAGATGGTGCCGATGGGCCGGCCGTTGACCGCCAGTTGGAGTTGCTGCTCGGCGTCGGGTGCCGGCGCCATGACCACGCCGACATAGACCGGGCCGGGGCGGTCGAGGGTGAGCGAGAACCGGGCGTCGGCGCGGCGACGCCGGATGGCGCCGCCGGCGTTGTCGGCCGCGAAGCCGTCCAGGCTCAGTTCAGCGGCGGGAACGGCGCGGCCGTGGCCGCCGGCGCCGACCATGGCCGCCATCCGTGGCCAGGCGGGCCAGGCGCCGACCTGCTCGGTGCCGGGCGGTGCCGGCACGAAGCGGAGGTAGTCGTAGTAGCCTGGACCGGGGTTGCCGGGCGGCGCGGCGTAGCGGTCGTCGATCCAGATCTCGAACCGGCCGTCGGGCAGGTGACGCAAGCCGAGGTCGAGTTCGCCGCCTTGGTAGCGCTGCCAGGTGCGACCATCGAGCGACCAGGCCAACGGCCGGCCGGGGGCGCTGACGTAAACCTGGTAGGCGCCGGGCGCCAGGCCGGTGACGCGACTGTGCAGCGGTGGCGCGCCCTCTTCGGGCGTGGCGCGGTCGGTGGTGACCGCTGGCGAGGCCAGCACGGCTTTCCCCGAGCGCTTGTTGGCGATATCCTGCTCGTCGGTCCAGAGCATCCAGTGGTCAGGGGTGCGGCGGTTGAGGAGCCAGGCGTCGCGTGGTTCCGAGATGTCCTCGGCCTCGAAGACCAGACCGGGCGGCGTCACCGCGGTGACCGGTCCGAGTGTGGCCACGGTCAGAAGGACCGCCAGCGGGACGGCGAAGCGCGACGGCTGCATGATGATCTCCGGTGACGCACGCGCGGCGCCAGTCTAGGGTGCCGCTGGTGGCGGCGTCAAGCGAGGTGGCAGATGAAGAGGGTACGCGTACTACTGATGGTGGGCGTGGTGTTGGCGGTGGCCTGGGCGGCCGAACGGAAGACGTTCGTGGCCGATGACCCGGTGCAGCGGGACGTGGTGACCATCACCGGCGATGCGCCGCTGGAATTCATCGCGACGCGGACGCAGCAGGTCAAGGGTCAGGTCGAGGTGGACCCGCAGAACGTGCTGGCCGACCCCAAGGCGAGCTTCGAGATCGAGGTGGCCAACCTGACCACCGGCATCCGGCTGCGCGACGAGCATATGCGGAGCGCCGGCTGGCTGGATGCGGCGCAGTACCCGCTGGTGCGATTCACGCTGAAGCAGGTCAAGTCGCCGACGCAACCGACCGCGTTGGTGCCGGGCCGGCCGTTGGCCGCGGACGTGGTCGGCACGCTGGAGCTGCACGGCAAGAGCCAGGATCTGCCTGCGCGCCTCACCGCGACGCTGCTGCCGGCGGACAACGATACCGCGGCGCGGCTGCCGGGTGACCTGCTGCGCCTCGATGCCGAGTTCGATCTGCTGCTCTCGGACTTCGGCGTCGTCATTCCCGAGAAGGCGCTACGCAAGGTGGCCAACCGCCAGCACGTCCATGCGGTGCTGTTCACCTCGACGCAGAGGCTGGTGCTCAAGTAGGTTGCTCGGCGGTCGGCGGCCCCCCAAAGACAGACCGGGCGGCGGGCCTTCGGCCTGCCGCCCGGCTCGGTGATGGGGTCCTGTCCGGTGTCGGGCTGCTAGGCACGCCGCCGCCGCAGCACGAGACCGCAGGCGCCGAGGGCGAGAATGCCCAGCGTGGCCGGTTCCGGCACGGCCGGTGTCTGCCCGCTGGCGAGGACGGCGTCGTTGCCGCAGGACATGGCCCAGCCGAGCTGGAAGCTCGTGTTGTAGAGCTGCAGGGCGGCCAGGCTGATGGAGGTCGTGATCTCGTACTTCCACGACTGGCCGGACACCGTGTTCCAGCTCACCGTCGACTGCGAGCCCAGGTTCTGACCATAGCCGGCGATCAGCGTCGGGTAGGCGTTGGCGTGTCCGAAGGCGTCGTTGCCACCGTCGTACGGCGAGCCACTGCTGCCGGCGTTCGGGTAGTCCTCGTAGGTGCCGGTGGCGAACACCGCGTTGCTGTACAGGCTGCCCGCGGTCACCGGCGACCAGGCGTAGGTGGCCTCCTTGGGATCAGACGTCTTGATGCCGCTGTGGCTGGTCAAGCCGAGGCCGTAGACCGAGCCGTTGTGGCCGGCCAGCGTGCCGCCGACGTTGATGTAGAGGTCGCCCGGCCGGATCTGGGTGCTGCCGGAGTATGTGTCGTTGCCCGGCATGCCCGACTGCGGGAAGTTGGTCCGGATGACCACGTCCAGGTTGCCGTTCTCGATCCGGTAGCCGAGGCCATAGACCGAGTAGTCGGACGGGCCGGTGTGGTCGTCGGTCGGATCATCAACCCAGGTGTACGGACCGGCCATGGCCACCTGTCCACCCAGCAGAACCATCGCCGCCACAGCCAGCCAAGCCGTTCTCGTTGCGTACCGCGAAATCATCAACCACCTCCGTGGGACCCTACCGCCAGACGGTGCCCCATACCAATCCCCGAAGGTGCAAGGCCCGTGCCAAGACTGGCCTTTTCTAGCTACGTTCGAGCCAAACCGCCACGGCCCGGCCTGCAGAGCGGGATGCGGGTGCCCCAAGAGGATGGCCACCACCCCGCTAACGGAACGGGGTGGTGGCCTGAGTGCGCGTGCGACGGCTACTTGACCGCCGCGGCGTACAGTTCGCTGACGCGGTCCCAGTCGACCACGTGCCACCAGGCGCCGACGTAGTCCGGCCGGCGGTTCTGGTACTTCAGGTAGTAGGCGTGCTCCCAGACGTCGAGGCCCAGGATCGGGGTGGCCACGGTGTCGACCACGCCGCGCATCAGTGGGTTGTCCTGGTTGGCCGTGGAGACCACCGACAGCGCCTGGTCGGGGCCGACCACGAGCCAGGCCCAGCCGCTGCCGAAGCGCGTCAGCGCCGCCTGCGCGAAAGCCTCCTGGAATCCGGAGAAGGCGCCCCACTTGGCCTTGATCGCGTTGGCCAACGCGCCACTCGGCTCGCCGCCGCCGCCCTTCCTCATGAGCTGCCAGAACCAGGAGTGGTTCAGGTGACCGCCGCCGTTGTTGCGCACCGCCGTGCGAATGGCCTCGGGCACCGCCGCCAGGTCGGCCACGAGTTGGTCGAGCGGCTTCGCCGCCAGGTCGGCGTGCGCTTCCAGCGCCTTGTTCAGATTGGTCACGTAGGTGTTGTGGTGCTTGGTGTGATGGATCTCCATCGTCTGGGCGTCGATGTACGGCTCCAGCGCATCGTAGGCATACGTCAGCTCGGGCAGCGTGTGCGCCATGGCGACCACCTTCCTGTGTCTCGGGGACGATCTGCCAACCGTCCGACTTCTTTATCTACAAGTCTTTTGCGCGGCCGGGATCCGGTCAGGGGCCGGCAGGTATCGGGCGCGTAACAAAGCGCGCTGAGCAGGAGACCGGCGCCGCGCGGTGAAGCGCTGCTGCTTGGTGACGGCCGAGTGGCCGGTCGCGGGAGTGCGGTGATGAAGACGGTGCGGATGTTGGGCTCGGAGCAGGTCGAGTTGATCGAGGTGGCCGATCCCGAACCGGCAGACGGCCAGGCGCTGGTGCGGATTGAGAGCTCGCTGCTCTGCGGCAGCGAGATGCACGGCTGGCGCGCGGCCCAGGCCCAGGCGGGCAACGGCGGCCACGAACCGGCCGGCGTGGTGGTCGACGCGGGCCGCAGCCGCCGCTGGCGCGAGGGCGACCGCGTCGGGATCCATGCGGTCTGGGGCTGCGGCACCTGCGAGTGGTGCCAGCGTGGCAGCTACACGTTCTGCGATGGCAAGCGCGGTTGCCCCGGTGCCCATGCCGAACTGATGGCGGTGCCGGACCATGTCATGGTGCCGCTGCCCGACGATGTCAGCTTCGACGTTGGCGCGCTGCTGGCCGGCGACGGGCTTGGCGTGCCGTTCCACACCGGGCAGCGCCTCAAGGCCCGCGGCGGCGACACGGTGGTGGTGGTCGGCTGCGGGCCGATCGGGCTGGGCAATGTGCTCTTGCAGAGCTTCCGCGGCGCGCGCGTGATCGCCATCGACATCGTCGCCGACCGGCTGGCCATGGCGACCGACGTCGGCGCCGCGATGACCATCAAGAGCGACGAGGTGGAGCCGGTCGAGGCCATCAAGGAGCTGACGCGCGGCAAGTTGGCCGAGGTGGTCATCGAGGCCACGGGTCGGCCGCAAGGCTTCGAGTTGGCGCTCAAGCTGGTCGGCAAGGCCGGCACGGTGGCCTGTTGCGGCGAGAACCGCGAGGTCACGGTCAACGTCGGCGAGAACCTGATCCGGCGCGACAACACGATTCTGGGCAGTTGGTTCTTCCACTTCGGCGAGTTCCCCGACATGCTCGAACTCTACCGGCGCGGCCTGCCGCTGGAGAAGCTGGTCACCGACCGCTACCCGATGAGCCGCATCGGCGAGGCCTTCGCGGCCTTCGCCGCCGGCAAGGTCGGTAAGCCGGCCATCCTGCCGGGGAGCTGAGCCGCGCAGCCGGGCGGAGCAGCCCATGGCGAAGGTCGTCGTACCGGGCGCCGAGGTGGCCTATACCGAGGCGACGGCCGGGCTGAACCTGAACCACTACCGCACCAACCTGTTGGTGCGCGTGGTGCTCTACCGTCTGGCCGGTGCGGTCGAGGTCGGCTACGACGACCTGCTCGTGCTCTCCGGGTTCGCCACGGCGTTCGCCTACGAGCCGCAGCGGTTCGGCTGCATGTATGAGTGGCCGGAGCCGCCTTGGGAAGTCGACGAGCGGTTCGCCTGGGCCACCGGCCTTGCCTGGCAGGGACACCCGCGCCCCGACGACGTCGCGGCGGTCTGGACGACCATCCGGACCGCTGTCGACGCCGGCTGCGCGCTGGACGGCGCCTGGTACGACGATCTGCTGTTCGCCGGCTACGCCGAAGCCGACGCCCTCGACGACTGCCAGGTCCTGGCGATGGGCGGCTGGCTCGACGAGCCGACCTGGTGGCCGCTGGCCAAGCTGGCCGAGTGGCATCGCGAGTTCGGTCGGCTCGGGCACGTGGCCGGGCCGACCGAGCGCCGCTCGCCGGCTGAGCTGGCGCCGCTGTGCCTGCGAGGCATGGCCAGCTACGCCACCGCCGACGGCCGCGCGGGCCTGGAGTGGCTGCCAGGGGCCCGGTTCGGGCTGGACGGCCTGGCCTGGTACGCGCAGGACGTGGGCGACACCGGCAAGGCACCCGAGTCGTTCAACCGGGCCTGGGTCGGTTGCCACGCCATCAACCGGCAGATCCTCGGCCGGCCGGCGGCGGCCCGCTACCTGCGCCGCGTGGCGGACGTGCTGCCCGGCGCCGTGCGCGCCGATCTGCTGGCCGCGGCCGGCGAGTACGAGGCGGCCTGGTCGGCCTGGCGCGACTGGAGCCGGCAACTCGGGCACGATTCCGGCTTGGCGCCCGAAGAGTGGCCGGTCATCTGGGGTGACCCCGCGCGGCGCGTGGCGGGTGCCGAGGCGATCCGCCGCGCGGCTGGCCACGAAGGCGCAGCCGCTGAGCGGCTGGCCAAAGTGGTGCAGCAGCAGGGCTGGTAGGGCGCCCCGGGCAGAGGGTGTCGGAGAACGCTCATGGCCGCCGCCGAGCCGTACTTCCAGCCGCCGCATAGCGGACCGGTGTGCAGCACCGCGCGTTCGGCCCGGTTGCGGCAGCGCCGCTTCGACATGGGCTACGAGCAGCGCGAGACACCGCCCGAGTACGCTCGCCTGGCCGAGGAGGCCACGGCGGTCTACCTGCGCGAGGCCGTCATCGATCCCGGTCTGGCCCGCGCGCGCGCGCTCCAGCACGTGGTCGAGCAAGCGCCGGTCACCATCGAGCCGGACACCTGGCTGCTCGGTGGCGAAGACCCGTTCTTCTTCAACCTGATGCTGCCCGCGCTGCAGCAGGACGGCCATGGGCGCGACGGCCAGACGCCGCCTGACGAGGCCGGCGAACGCCTGCGACAAGCGGGCATGTTCCTGGCCTCGTGCTTCGAGGGACACATCACGCCCGGCCTGGACGACGTGTTGAGCCAGGGCATCAACGGCCTCCTGGCCCGCCTCGACGAGCGTCTGGCCGCTGGCGCCGCGGCCGGCGATCCCGACCCCGCGCGGCGCCGCTGGTGGCAGGCGGCGCGGCTGTCTTGTGAGGGGGTCCTCGGCTACGCCGAGCGCTACCGGCGCGAGGCGTTGCGCCTGGCCGACACCGTCGCCGACGACGCCTATGCCGCCGATCTGCGCGCCGCGGCCGAGGTCCTGTCACGCGTGCCGGCCGAACCCGCGACGACGCTCCACGAGGCGCTCCAGTCGTTCTGGCTCGTCTACGTGCTGGTGACGCTGGAGATGGGCGGCTGCGGTCCCGGTGGCGGCCTGGGCCTCGGCCGGATGGACCAGTTCTTCCGGCCGTACTACCAGCGCGACCTGGCATCCGGGCGACTCACGCGCGAGCAGGCCGTCGAGTTCTTCGAGCTGTTCCTGCTCGGCTTCCGGCACGTGGACTACTACACGCCGCATCAGCCGGTCACGCCGGGCAGCCACGGCAGCCTGGGCGGGCAGACCATCACCGGCGAGGACGCCACCGGCGAGTTGACCGAGATCATCATGGAGGCGTCGTTACGCCTCCAGATGCCGGCGCCATACCTGTCGGTGCGCTTGCACCAGCACGCGCCCGAGCGTGCCTGGCAGGCGGCGGCCAACTACCTTGCCGGCGGCCTGGGCTTTCCGGTGGTCAATGACGAGGTGCTGATCCCGGCGTTCCTGAAGCACGGCCGTTCGCTGGAGGACGCGCGCGACTACATCTGCTCGTGCTGTTACGAGAACACGGTTCCTGGGCGCGAGGCGTTCCATCCCAACGGGGCCTACCTGAACCTGCCGTTGGTGCTGGAGTTGGCCCTCAACCAGGGCCGCCGGCTGGGCGACACGGTACCGCTCACGCCGGCGATGGGCGCGCCGTCAGCGGACAGCTTCGACGAGTTCATGGCCGCCTTTGCCGACGAGTTGCGCTGGTGCGCCGACCGCCTCGTGGCCCTGGTGAACGCGTCGGACCGGTCGCACATGGAGCGGAGACGGTATCCGCTGATGTCCTGCTTCATCGACGACTGCCTGGCGCGTGGCGAGGACGTCTGCGCCGGAGGCGCGCGGTACAACCTGACCGGTTGCATCGTGGCCGGTCTGCCGAACGTGGTGAACTCGCTGGCAGCCATTCGTGAGGTGGTCTACGAAGACGGCGCGGTGACGCTCGACGGCTTGCGCGCGGCGCTGGCCGACAACTGGGTCGGGCACGAGCGGCTGCGGCAACGGGTCTTGGCGGCACCGAAGTGGGGCAACGACGAGCCGCGGGCCGATGACCTGGCCGAGACGGTGACGCGCTTGCTCTACGACACGTTCTACTGGCGGCAGAACGCGCGCGGCGGCCGGTGGCAACTGGCGCTCTACTCGTTCCTGGCCAACCACCACCTGGGCCGGATGGTCGGTGCCACCGCCGACGGTCGCCAGGCACGCGAGTCGCTGACGCGGAACCTCGATCCGACCTGGGGCACCGATCGCAACGGGCCGACCAGCGTCCTGCTGTCGCTCAGCCGGATCGACTACACCTGCTTCCCCGACGGCACCAGCGTCAACCTCAACATCGACCCGGCGGTCACCGAGACGCCGGCCGGTCGGCAACGCTTTGCCGGCTTCCTCAAGGCGTTCGTGGAACTGGGCGTCGGCACCATGCAGATCAGCATGGTCAACGGCGAGTTGCTCCGCGCCGCGCAGGCGCATCCGGAGCAGCACCAGCACCTGATGGTCAAGGTCGCCGGCTACAGCGCCCGGTTTGTGGACCTGCCACCCGAGGAGCAGGCGGAGCTGATTGGGCGCACGACGCAGCGGGTGTAGGTCGGGGCCAGACTACGTCTGTGCCCCGTCGGGTTCGTCTTCCTCACTGAAGTACTCGCCGAGCCGGGGCGAGAAGCTGGACACGCGGACAGCCAGGTCGCTGCGGCCAAGTGTTCCGGTGACTGTGAACGGAAAGTACCAGGCTTCGCGATCACCGTCTTCCTCGCCTCGCGCGGTGAACTCGACGAGAACCGTGCCGCGGGCCTCAAAGGACCACGGCTCTTGGCTCAGATCCAGCTCTCGCACCTCGACGTCGGACACTTCCACGATGGTTGGTTTGGCACCCAGTTGCAGGAGATCGTCCCAGTTGCCGCTCTGGAGAGCAGCAGTCAGGTTCGGCTCGAGGTTGGGGATCCCTATACTCTTGCGGGCCGGCGGGCTGGCGACCACCAGGCGAAACTCGTCGAACTGCCGTGCGCGCGCCTTCTTGTGCAGGTCAAACGCTCGCGAGGCGGCACGGTACTTGTCGCCGCGAGCGATCACGTGGTAGGCGTAACGACGCCCGGCTCGCTCGGCCACCAGGTCGAAGTCACCATCCACGTCATCGGCTACTTGGAAGCCTTCGCGTCGCAGTTGGTCGGCCAAGTCGTCGACGCGCAAGCGGACCGCGTACTCAGACAGGGATGTGGATGCCATGTGCGTTCACCATGTCGACCGGACCGACCACGAGTACGCGCGAGGAGGTCGGGGCTACCTCCAGGCACACGATATCTCTGCAATCATCATCGGCCAGCATACTACAGAGCTTAGTATGCCACCAGTCGGGCAACCCGGTCGCGACCGGGTCGGGGATGGCCACTTGGTCCATCTGGTGCCGCGAGCAGGCCAGCCTGACGACGGCGCAATCGTCGTCGAACGCTAGGCCCTTCAGCGCGTCCAACAGCGGCTTGACGATGTTGTCGATGTCCGGCATGGCGCTGCCAGCGCGGAAGGCGTAGTCGTGTAGCCAGACCACCCGGGCGTACAACTCGCCGTGCATCTTGGGACCATGGTACTGGCGGGTGGCTTGCCGTGCGATCTGCGTTTGGTAGCCCAGCCGGCCGCCCTGGAGTGACCGCGGTCGCAGCGCCAGCAGTAGCATCATCATGGCCCACCCGCGCGATCCGGTCCATCGCTAACCCGCCCAGTCCGCCGGCTTGTTCGGGAACATCGTCGGCCCGGTCTCGCCCGGCTCCACAATGTCGAGGTGGCCGCCGCGCACGGCCAGCGCCAGCTTGCGGCCGAGCTTGCGGCAGGCCTCGATGTCGCCGAACTGCCGCGGCTCGCGAACCGTCGTGGCGCCGTAGTGCAAGGTGTAGCAGTAGCTGCTGTAGTCGGTGATGCCCATGACCACCAGGCCGAAGTTCAGCAGCAGCAGCATGAGGCTGAGGCAGGTGAGTGAAGCGCCGCCCGAGTGGCCCCCTTCGGAGGCGAAGGCGACGCCGATACGCCCGTCGACCTGGCCCCAGGCCCCGCACTCATCGAACCACTTCTTCAGCTTCCAACTGGGCTGGCCCATGTGGGTGGGCGAACCGACGGCGATCCCGTCGCACCACCGCAGGTCGTCGCCGGTGGCCTGGTCGAGGTGCTTGACGCGCACCTCGGTGCCCTCCAGCGTGGCCGCGCCCTCCGCCACGAAGGCGGCCATCTTCGCCGTGTTGCCCGACTGCGTATCGTAGAGTACCAGGACCTTGCCCATGAGCTGCCACCTCGCCACCGCGTTCGGCGAGGGTGGGCGCGTTCCTGCGTCCGCGCCGCCGCGCTACGCCGGCGCAACCGGCGCGCCGTGCCTCACGCGGACATAGGCCACGCTGACATAGGTCTCCAGGGCGCCCAGCCCGATGTGGCCGGGCGCCTCGGCGAGCGCCGCGCACAGCGCCGGGCTGGTGGCGCAGCCGCCCACCGGCTGGCCATCGATGGTCAACTGGTTGACCTCACCGTCGACCTCCACGCACCACTCATGCCACTGCGCGTCACAGGCGGGGTTCGGGCCGATCGGCAGCGGCTCACTGAGCAGGCCCTGGAGGCATTCCTGGTAGAAGGTGTGCCCGGCGTCGTGCAGCCAGAAGCGCGCCCAGGTGCGCTCGTCGGCGTAGCGCGGGAACACCGACACGCGATGCGTGGCGCCGGCATAGCACTGCACGCGCGTGTCCATCCGGTAGTGCTCGCCCAGATCGGGCACGGGCGCCACCAGCGGTTGGCGGTCGGTGGCGTTGTCGGCAATCTTGAGCGTGCCGCCCTCGACCATGCCGTACGGCGAGGGCCGCCAGCGAGCCAGCGGCGCCGGCTGGTCCAGCCGCGTCGCGAGCTGTGCCAGGTCGCCATCGAAGGTGGCCACGCCCAGCGGCGTCTGCGCGCCTTGGTACATGAGGTAGACGCGACCGTCGGCCTCGCAGACCGTGGCATCGGTCAGGTGGCCGTAGTAGCCGGCCGTGGTGCCGCCCTCATGCGCCGGCACGCCGCGCTCCCAGGGTTGGGTGTAGTTCAGTTGCGGCCCGCCGCCGACCGGCTGCCAGTGGATCAGGTCGGCGCTCGTCTGGCAGTACAGGCGCAGCGAGCCGCCTTCCGAACGTGAGTGCCAGGTGTAGTAGCGGTCGCCCGCGCGCACGAGGCAGGGGTCGCCGCCGTAGAAGCCGGTGATGACCGGATTGCCGGCGTGCTTCTGCCAGTGCACGCCGTCCGCCGACCAGGCGTAGCCGAAGTAGCCGCGGTCGTGTTGCCCATCGGCGCGGTCGGCGCGCGTATAGAGCATCTGCCAGGTGCCGTCGGCGGCCACCGCGACGGCCAGGTTGGACAGCGTGCCCTCCTCCCACTCCTGGTCGCCGGTGAGGACCAGGCGCTCGTCGGTCCAGTTCAGACCATCGTCGGAGCGCCACCGCCGCATGGTGCTCGGGCCGCGGCGGGCGAACTCATCGTCGACGGCGAAGCAGTAGTAGGCGCCGTCGTGCGCCACGACATACGGCCGGTGGACGGCCGCCTGGGCCGGCTGCAGGACCGGGTTCGCGGGGTGCTTGGTCCAGGTGCACCCGTCCGGCGAGGTGGCGTAGCCCAAGGCGCTGCGGCGGTCGGCCGGGAACATCTGCGAGAACCACACGCGGAACCAGCCGCCGTGGTGGACCAGGTTGGGCTCGCAAAGGTAGTCACTCTCGGCCCAGGGCTGATCGCGCCGGAGCACCGGATTGCCGGCGTACTTCGTCCAGATGCCGTCCGCGAAGTCATCGTAGAAGGCGTCAGCGTCAGCCATGGTTCACCCGTGCTGCGCGCGGCCACCGCCGCCGGAGCCGTGCCGCATTGTACTCAGGTCCGCGCTCGGGCACCAACGGCCGCCCAAGCGTCCGGGCGGGCAGAGCCAGACCCGTTGGCGCCGAACGGCCGCCGGCCAGACGCCGGCGCGGCCACGGAGGCGCGTTAGGCCGATCTGCCCCACCGTCGGCCGGCGAGACGCCGGCGCTCCCAGGTGGGCGCGTTCGGCGCAGCCGCTCCACCGTCGGCGGGCGAGGACGCCCGCGGTCCAGTGGCGCTGGCGGTCATGGTTCCCAGGGCCAAGTCGCTGTCGCGCCCTGGCCCGTCGCACCATCACCGCCAGCGCTGAGGAGGGGCCGGCCGGCCCCGTCTCGAAGCGCGGCGAGCGAGGATCTGCCCAACCACCGCACTTCGAGACGGCCTGCGGCCTCCTCAGTGCTGGCGGCTCGGGGCTGGCGGCGGCCTGACCATGGGCTCGGCGCCGCCGGGGTGGATCGCCGACGCAGCGACGCGGGGTTGCGTCGCGCGCAACCAGAGCGTATGCTCCAGACCATGGCGGCCGACCGGCCAGGGGGCGGGGCGGCGCAGGGAGGAGACGGACATGCGAACGGTGTTGTTGGCCGTGCTGCTGGGCGTGGGCACGGTGTGGGGCGCCGATGCGACCGACGAACTGACCCAAGCCCTGATGGCGGCGCCCAACGCCGCGGCGCGGGCGAAGCTGCTCGATGCGAATGGCCCGCTGGAGAACGGCGGCGCGAAGGTCGTCGCTTTGCTGCTGAACGCGGGCGAGCGGGCCGGCCAGGCTGGGCGCTTCGAGGACGGCTTGCGGCTGGTCGCCGTCGCGCTGGAGGTCGCCGAACGGCTGGGCTTGCCCAGGCAGGTGGCCTGGTGTCACCTCTTCCGCGGCCTGGTGCTCCACTCGGCCGCGCAATGGCCGGAGGCCATCACGGCCTACGAAGAGGCGTTGCGGCGGTTCCAAGCGGCGAAGAACCGCGCCGGCGAGGCCGCTGCATACGGCAACCTCGGCAACGCCTACAACCGCTTCAGCCAGTGGGCCCGCGCCATCGAGTGTCACCAGCAGTGCCTGGCCATCGCCCAGGAGCTGAAGGACCGCCGCAGCGAGGGCCTTGCGTATGGTGGTTTGGGCACCGCGTACCAGGGCCTCGGCCAGTGGGCTCGCGCCATCGAGTACCACCAGAAGCTCCTGGCCATCGCTCTGGACCTGAAGGACCGCGCCGGCGAGGGCGCGGCCTACGGCAACCTCGGCATCGCGTACAACAGCCTTAGTCAGTGGGCCCGCGCCATCGAGTACCACCAGAAGCACCTGGCCATCGCCGTCGAGCTGAAGGACCGCGCCGGCGAGGGCCGCGCCTACGGCAACCTCGGGTGCGCGTACGACAGCCTCGGGCAGTGGGCGCGCGCCATCGAGTACTACCAGAAGCTGTTGGCCATCGCCCTCGATGCCAACGACCGTGCAGGCGAGGGTGGCGCCTACGGTGGCCTTGGTGCCACGTACCACCGCCTCGGGCGATGGGCCCGCGCCATCGATTGCTACCAGAATGCCCTGGCCGTCTTTCACGGACTCCAGAACCGCAACGAGGAGGCCACTGTCCTCCACAACCTGCGCCTTCTGTCCGCTAGGCAACACCAGCCCCGCCTCGCTATCTACTACGGCAAACTCGCGGTCAACCTCATCCAATCCCTCCGCGCCGATCAGGGGGCACTGGACAAGTCGCTCCAGCAGAGCTTCCTCAAGTCGAAAGAGGATGCCTACCGCGGCCTGGCCGATCTGCTGATCGCCGAGGGCCGGTTGCTGGAAGCGCAGCGCGTGCTGGACCTGCTGAAGGACGCCGAGTTCTTCGAGTTCGTCCGCCGCAACACCACCGCGCTGCCGGCCGCCGGGAGTGTCGAGTACAACCGCGAAGAGGCCGGCTATGCGACGCGTTACCGCGGCGAAGGCGACCAGTTGGCGGCGTTGGGCGTGGAGTACGACCAACTGGTCCGCCTCGACGAGCGCACACCAGCGCAAGAGGCGCGGCTGGCCGAGGTGCGCCGGTTGCTGGCCGCCGGGCGCGAGCGGTTCGCCGCGTTCATGAAGGCGTTGGCCGCCGACCTGGGCCGCGAGCGGCCGCAGGTGGTCGCCGAGGTGCGCGACGGGCTGGCCTTCCGCAGCACGCTGGGCGAGCTGGGCGACGGCAGCGTGGCCATCTACACCGCGGTGACGCCCGAGCGGCTGCACCTGGTGCTCTACACCGCGCAGACGCAGAAAGCGGTCACGCAGACCATCGCGGCGGCGGCGGTCAGCGCTCGCGTGGAGGCGTTGCGCCGCGCGCTCCAGAATCCGCACGGTGACCCGCGGCCGGCGGCGCAGGCGGTCTACGACCTGATGGTCAAGCCGCTGGAGGCCGACCTGGCACAGGCCGGCGCCAAGACCCTCTACTGGTCGCTGGACGGCGTGCTGCGCTACGTGCCCACCGCTGCGCTGTGGGACGGGCGGCAGTACCTCGTCGAGCGGTACCGCCAGGCGGTGATCAACTCGCAGGTCAAGGACAAGCTGAAGGACCAGCCGGCGGCCAACTGGCGCGGACTGGGTCTGGGCTGCTCCACCGGTGACGAGCAGCGCCATCTGCGGCCGTTGCCGGCGGTGCGTACCGAACTGGCGTCCATCTTCGGCCCGGGCCGGCCGGTCAACGGCCAGGTGCTGCTGGACGACGCGTTCACCGCCGAGGCGTTCGAGACGGCGCTGGAGCGCAAGGGGCAGTACCAGTTGCTGCACATCGCGACGCACTTCGCGTGCCATGCGGACGACCGGGAATCGTTCCTGCTGCTGGGCCGCGGCGCGGCGCTGACGCTGGAGGAGCTGCGGGCGAAGCCGCAGGTGGTGCTGAACATGGACCTGGTGGCGCTGTCGGCCTGCGAGACGGCGCTGGGCGGCGACGGGCGCGAGGTGGACGGCCTGGGCATGTGGATGCAGACGCTGGGCGCGAAGGCGGTGCTGGCCAGCCTGTGGTCGGTGGAAGACGACAGCACGGCGGCGCTGATGAGCGCCTTCTACCAGCGCCGCGCGCAACGGCCGGCCGAGGGCAAGCTGGAAGCGTTCCGGCAGGCACAGTTGGCGCTGCTGCACGGTGAGCTGGGCCAAGGCGGTCGCTGGCGGCACCCGTACTACTGGGCACCGTTCGTGCTGATTGGGAACGGGCGGTGAGGGTGCGCAAAGCACGAGACGCGCGGCCAGGGCGGTGCGTTCGACGCAGCCGCTCGGCTGCCGGCCGGCGAGGACGCCCGCGGTCCGGTGGCGCGCGCGACGGCGGGCGCGACGCTCGCTGCGGTTGCTCCTTCGGACTGGCGCGTAGGTTGCCGGCGCCTGGACTCCGCCCGGCGCGTTCGGCGCGCCCTATTGAGTCTCTCGCCGCGACGTGCTACACAGGGCAGACCTGAGGAGCGCGCGCATGAGGTGGTGCCTGTTGGCGTCGAGCTGGTTGCTGGCCGGTGCGGTGACGGCCGCCCCGTTGCGGCTGATTCCCACGCCGGCGGTGGTGCAGCCGGGCGCCGGGTCCTGTGCGGCGAAGTCGCTGCGGATCGTCGTGGCGGATCCCGCCGACGTCGACAACGGCTTCGCGGCTGGGCTGCTGCGCGAGACGCTGGCCGAGTGTGGCTTGGCCGCCGTGGCCGAGGGCGGCGTGCCGGTCCACCTGATCACGGCGCGAGCCGGCGCACCGGGTCAGGAGCTGCTGCGCGAGGCCGACTGCGTGCCCGGCACCGAGCTGGGTGACCAGGGCTACCGCCTCCAGGTGACCCCGCAGCGCATCGTGCTGGCCGGCCGGACCGCCGCGGGCACCTTCTACGCGGTGCAGACCCTGCGCCAGCTCATCCGGGCCAACCGCGACGCCGCCGACGCGATCCCCTGCGTCAGTATCGCCGACCGTCCGGCCTTTCCGCGCCGCGGCTACTCCGATGACATCTCGCGCGGGCCGTTCCCCACGGTCGCGCAGATCAAGCGTCAGATCGTGACCGCGGCGGAGCTGAAGCTCAACTGCCTGACCTGGTACGTGGAGCACGTGTTCCAGGTGCCGCAGCATCCGGCCTTCTGCCCGCCGGGCATCGGCTTGTCCAGGCCGATGATCGCCGAACTGGAGCCGTTCGCGCGGCGCTACCACGTCGAGCTGATCGGCGGCTTTCAGAGCTTCGGCCACATGTGGAACGTGCTCCATCACGAGCCGTACAAGCGCCTCGGCGAGAACCCGGACGTCATCTCGCCGGCGCTGGAGGACAGCTACCAGTTCCTCGGCGAGGTCTACGACGCCGTGGCTCCGAGCTTCAGCAGCCCGCTGTTCAACATCTGTTGTGACGAGGTCGGCGGTCTCGGCGCCGGGCCGGCCAAGTCAATGGTCGCGAAGCAAGGCACCGGTGCGGTCTACGCCGGACACATCAAGCGACTGCACGCCCTGCTGAAGGCGCGGGGCAAACGGGTCATGATGTGGGGCGACATCGTCCTGCAGCACCCGGAGCAGCTCAAGGAGCTACCCAAGGACATCGTCATGCTCTCCTGGGGCTACCATCCCGGCGAGAGCTTCGACTCGGCGATCCTGCCGTTCAAGCAGAGCGGCTTCGAGTTCTGGGTCTGTCCGGGGGTGTCCTGCTGGAGCCAGATGCTGCCGAACCATCCGGTGGCCATGGTGAACATCCACAACTACCTGCGCGACGGTGCCAAGCACGGAGCGCAGGGCGTGTTGAACACCACCTGGGATGACGACGGCGAGAACCTGTTCGAGGCCAACTGGTATCCGCTGGCCTGGGGCGCCCAGTGCAGTTGGCGGCCCGATGGCAGCCAGCCGGCCGAGTTCGACCAGGCCTGGGGGCCGTGCTTCTTCGGCAGCCCGGGCGACAGTGCGGGCGCGGCGGTGGCGGCGATGGCGCCGGCCTTCCGCATGGCCGCCTTCGACGGACTGGCTGACCGCGCGTTCTGGGTCGACCTGTTCGGGCCGCCGCTCGAGTCGCCGGCTCGCGCGGAGCTGGCGGCAAAGAAGCTGCTGGCCTGCACCGAGGAGGCGATGGGCCATCTGGCCACCACCGCGGCGAAGACGCAGCGCAACCAGCTCGCGTTGGCCGCCTACCGGTTTGGCGTCCAGCGCGTGCAGGTCATGGCGCAGAACCGCTTGGCGCGGCTGGCGGCCGGGCGCGAGTACACGCGCGCCGCCAACGGTGCGCCGGCCGCCGCCGGTCCGGCGCTGGCGGCTGCGAGCGCGGCGCTGCAGGCTTCGCGCGAGCGTCTGGTGGCGCTCCGTGGTGAGTACCGCGAACGCTGGCTGGCCGAGTGCGAGCCCTATTGGCTGGACCAGATGCTGAAGCGCTGGGACGGTCTGCTGGCCCGCTACGACCAGGTGCTCGGCCGCGTGGACCAGGCCGCCAAGGGCGCCGCTCGCGGCGAGCCGCTGCCCGCGCCCGACGAGCTCGGGTTGGCGCAACTCGTCGATCTCAGCCGGCTGACGCCGACGCGACGCGCACCGGTGGCCGCGCCGGCGAGCTGGCAGGTCCAGGAGGCGGTGGCGCGGCTGTCGTTCGAGTTGGTCGGTCGGTCGCCGGCGCGGCCGTTCTACCTGGCCGAGCTGGCGCTGCCGGCGTCGGCGCTGGGTGAGTTGGCCAACGACCTCGGGCGGCTCGGCGTCCAGGTGGTGCGCACCGCGGACGGCACACCGGTGGGTCCGGGGCAGCTCTGGCGCGCGTCCGACGGGTCACTACGGCTGGCCGTCGAACTGACCGCACCGGTCGCGCCGGAGGCGCGGCTGCCCCTGACGGCCTATCTGCGGCCCGGTCCGGCGGCGGCGCAGGTCACCGCGGTGCCGGCCAAGGAACTGCCCGGCGGGCTGTGGCTGGAGAACGACCAGGTGCGACTGCTCATCGGGCGCGAAGGGGGGCATGTCTTCCGCTGGCTGGTCAAGGCGCTGGGCGATGTGGACCTGACCGACCCGGGCGACAACGGCTACCACGGTTTCCTCGATGAGGGCGGCGATGGTCGCACCGCGGCCTACCAGCTCGAGGTCATCACGCAGGGCCCGCTGCTGGCCCGGGTGCGGGCGGTGTTCGAGAGCGACCGCGAGAAGGTGTTCACGCTCTACCGCGGGCAGCCGGTGTTGGAGGTGCTGGCCTCGCCGGCGCACGGCTACTTCTGGTGCTTCGACGCGGTGGCCAACATGGCCGCGGACACCCAGACGCCGGGCACCATGCTGTTCGCCAACGGCACCACGGTGCCAGTGCCGAAGAGCGACTCGCACGACCAGACGCGGGTGCATGCCCAGTGGTCGGCTAAGTACCGCGCTGATGGTCTGACGCTGGCCCTGCTGACGCCGGACGGCGCGAACCATCATGTGGCCGGCCCGGGCGGCGGCTGGGGCGGGGTGGGGCTGGAAGGCGCCCGACCAGAGAGCCACTTCGTGGTGGTGGGCGGCAAGCTGGGCCAGGACCGGTCCGAGCAGCTCAACCGCTGGTGCGCGGCGACGGCGCGCGCGGCGCAACCGGTGGCGGTGATCGGCGGCTGGGAGCGGCGCTGACTCCGGCGCCCAGGGACCGGTCCGTGACCGGCCCCTGGGTGCGCGGAGCCGAGAGTGCTACAGCCCGATGATGGCCGGCCGGTCGCCCACGCTGAGCGCCGCCTCGGCGATGCGGGTGGCTTCCAAGCCTTCCTTGCCACCGGCCTCGGGCTGCTTGCCGGTCTGGCAGCAGTCCACGAAGTGGTCGAACTGGCGGGCGAACCAGTCCCCGAAGGTGTCCGCCTCGAACTCGACCTCGTGCTCACCGTCCTCCAGGTTGAGTTGCAGCTTGTTGCCGCCGGGGAACATGATCGAGCCAAGCGGCCCGAGGACGTCGTGCGCGCCGTCGGCCTTGACCTTGCCGCCGAAGCCGGGCAGGCCCCACGACCAGATCATCTCGAGCTGGTCGCCGCCGGCGAAGTCGACGATCACGGCGCCGGTGTCCCAGGCCGTGGTGTTCTGCTTCAGTCGGCGGATGTTGGTGGTGACCGTCTTGGCCTCACCGAAGGTGAAGCGGGCGAAGTCGTAGTTGTGCACCGCGCCGTCGATGAACGGCCCACCGCCGAGCACCTTGTCGAAGAACCAGGGCGTCGGCGCGCCGGAGCCGCCGCTGACCGACCGCCAGACGACCGGCCGGCCGATGGCGCCGGACTGGATCAGCTCGCGCAGCTTCAGCCACTCGTTGCAGAAGTGGCGCACGAAGCCGAGTTGCAGGATGACGCCGGCCTGCTCGACGGCGGCGATCATCTCCTCACAGTCGGCGACGGTCATCGCCATCGGCTTCTCACAGAAGATGTGCTTGCCGGCCGCGGCGGCTTCCAGCACGGCTTCTTTGTGCGTGCCGGTGGGCGTGCAGATGATCACCGCGTCGACGTCGGGCCGCGCCAGCAATTCGCTGCGGCTGGTGGTCGAGAAGGCGGTGCCGTACTTCTCGCAATGGGCCTTGGCGGCCGCTTCGTTCAGGTCCATCGCGGCCACGATGGCGGCGCGTTCGTTGGCGGCGACATGCGGCGCGTGGGCGTTGTGGATGCCGCCGCAGCCGATGAAGCCGATGCCGAGCTTCGACATGGTGTACTCCTCATGCAGCGAGCCGGCTGAGCCGCCGGCCTCGTGACGCGGGCAGGTTCGGCCCGGCGGCGCGGCGTCCTCCCCATCGTTGCGCGAGACGCCGGATCTACTGCGGCGCGGTCGGCGAGGACAGCGCGTCGCGAACGCGGCGCGCCAGGGCGTCCGAAGTGAACGGCTTCTGGATGAACTCGGTGGCTGGGTCCAGCTTGTCGTTGGTGTGGCCCGACATGAACAGCAGGCGGAGGTCAGGCCGGTCGGCGCGGAGCAGCTCCGCGAGCGCCGGCCCGCTGAGGCCAGGCATGACCACATCCGACAGGAGCAAGTCGAGCGGCCCTTCATGGGCGACCGCCACGGTCAGGGCATGCTCGGCGCAGGTCGCCTCCAGTACGGTGTGGCCCTGGTCCTCCAGCGCGCGACGGACGAAGCGCCGGACCGCATCCTGGTCCTCGACCACCAGCACGGTGGCGGCCGGTGTCTCCGGATCGGCCGGCACCGTGGGCACCGGCGGTTCGGTGGGCTCGACATCCGTCAGCGGCAGGTACACGCGGAACGCGCTGCCTTGGCCGGGCGCGCTGGCCACCACAACCTGGCCGCCGTACTGCCTGATGACCGCGTAGACGGTGGCCAGACCGACGCCGGTGCCTTCGCCGGGCGGCTTGGTTGTGAAGAACGGCTCGAAGGCACGCGCGAGCGTGGCCTCTTCCATCCCGCAGCCGGTGTCACTGACGGCCAGGCAAGCGTACTCGCCGGCCGGTAGCGAAGCCGGCTGGTCGGGGCTGCCACCACCGACTGCCAGGTGGTCGACGCGGACCGTCAGGGTGCCGCCCGCCGGCATGGCGTCGCGGGCGTTGACGGCCAGGTTGATCAGCACCTGCTGGACTCGCCCGGGATCGGCCTCAATGACCAGGGGGCGGTCGGCGACCTCGAGGTCGAGGGCGATGTTGTCGCCGATCAGGCGCTGGAGCATCCGGGCCGTGCTGGCCACCAGCGCAGCCAAGTCGAGGGCCACCGGCGCAATCTCGGCCTTGCGGCTGAACGCCAGGAGTTGGCGCGGGAGTGCTGCCGCGCGCTCGGCCGCTTCGACCACCTGTTCCGCGTACCAACGGCGGTCGTCCGCCGGATCCAGTTCCTCGAGCAACGCGGCGCTGCAGCCGAGGATCGGCGTCAGGACGTTGTTGAAGTCATGGGCGACGCCACCGGCCAGACGGCCGATCGCCTCCATCTTCTGCGCTTGGCGCAGCTCCTCTTCGAGGCGCCGCAGTTCCGTGGTGTCGCGGGCAATACCAACCATGCCGACGACGGAGCCGTGCTGGTCGAGGATGGGCGATTCGATCGTGTCGAACGACCGCTGCTGCCCGGCCGCGTTGGTCAGGTGCTGCTCAACGCGCGAGGCTCGTTGGCGGCGCACCACCTCGGCTTCGCCCTTGGTCAGTTCGGCCGCGGCGTCGGGCCGGACGTCGCCGGGCCGCTGGCCCAGCACGGCGGCGACCGGCCGGCCGAAGAAATGAGCCAGAGGCTCGTTGACGGCGAGGTAGCGGCCCTCAGCGTCCTTGAGCCAGGCCGGGTCGGGCACGTTGTCCAGGATGGCGCGCAGACGCCGCTGACTCTCGCAGAGATCGTCAGCCACGCGCTGGCGCTCCTCGATCTCCTGGCGCAGTTCCTGGTTGGCTCGGGCCAGTTCACCTGTACGCCGGGCCACCTGCTGCTCCAGCGACGAATGGGCGTGCCGCAGTTGGTCGATCAACTGGTTGTAGGCAGCGGCGACGGCGCCGATCTCGTCGCGTCCGGTGAGTTCCACAGGCACCATCAGCGGCGTCTCTGGCTGGGCGGCCAACGCCCTGATGTGGCGGGTCAGGATCCCCAGCCGGCGCGAGACGACGCAGTGGAAGAGGAGCATCACCGAGCCGAACAGCAGACCAAGGCCAGCCACCAGCGTTTTGGCCTGGTGGCGCACGTCGGCGGCCAGGGACGCGTTCAGGCTGTCGATCGGCACTGCCACGGTGTCGAGACCGGCCAGGTCGCCGAGACGCCGGTTGAAGCTCGCGAGCGAGCCGTACTGGGCCAACAGCTCCGCCGGCGCATCGCGCGGGTCGCCGTGGCAGCGCAGACACTCCGGCTCCACGGGCTTGGGCGAGTAATGGGCCAGGTAGCGGCGGCCGCCAATCGTGACCTCCTGGGTCAGTCGCGGGACTTCAGGATGAGCCCGGAAGTAGTCGAGCAGGCGCCTCTCGTCTTGCGTCGCCAGGTTGGCGGGGTTGCGCGGGCTGTCCGACGTGAACCTGACGACGTAGTCGGGAAAGTGCTGGCGGACCCGGTCGAACACGGCGCGCGAGACGTACGACGTGGACATCGTCTGCCGCACGAAGCGGTCCGGGCCGACCAGTTGCTCCATCCGAGGCCGGATCTCGGCGGCCGTGTAGTCGCGGATGGCCAGGCTGAACTCCAGCGCCAGGGCCGCCTGCTGGTACACGAGACTGGTGGCGTGTCGCTGGCTCGCCCGGTAGCTGTCGAGCAGCACGAAGCCCGAAAAGAGCACCACCACGGCCCCGAACGGCAACAGGAATCGCGTCCCCACGCTGCCCACTGTACTGACTCCCGGTCCAACCCATGGCCTCGCTCTGGTATCGTCTGCGGGCCGGTCAGGCGTTAGGCCATCAGCGTTCACACTGATCCGGCCGGTCTGGTGCAAATCCGCCCTGGGCGACAAGCAGGGAACGGAACCGGTAGGTCGTATCGTGCCTGCGCCGCCGCTCTGACAGCGCGGGGGCGCCGATGGCATGGCTCCATCGGCGAGGAGAGTCCCGGACATGCACGACCCGAAGTGGTGTATCTTCTACGACGTTCACACGATGCCCGCCTGCCCCGACGTGGGTGAGCGCTTCGACGCGGACGCCTTCACCGACCGGCTCAAGGGCTGCGGTGTCGACTATGTGGTGTTCCACGCGCGCTGCAACCTGGGCGTGGCCTACTACGACACCAAGGTCGGCATCCGGCACCCGTCGCTGAAGTTCGACATGTTCGGCCAACTCGCCGAAGCCTGCCAACAGAAGGGCATCGCGCTGACGGCCTACCTGAACGTCGGCCTCAGCCACGAGGAGCTGTTGCGCAATCGCGCCTGGGGCGTGCTGACGCCCGACGGCTACACCTATTTGCCTAACCGCCTGGACCACTTCATGCGGATGATGTGCTACAACAGCGGCTACGGCGACCACGTGGTGGAGATGTGCCGCGAGGTGGTCAGCGGCTATCCGGTGGCCGGCCTGTTCCTCGACTGCATGCACCAGCATCCCTGCGTCGGTCACGAGTGCATCGTGGAGATGAAGGAGCGGGGGCTCGACTGGAGCGACGCGCAGGCACAACGTGAGTTCGCCAACTTCTCGCGCGTGCGCATGGCCCAGCGCATTGCCGACGCGGCGCAGGCCATCCGGCCCGATCTGCTGCTCTACTTCAACGGCGTCAGCTACGAGTGCCAGCAGGACATCGGCACCTACCTCGAGTACGAGTGCCTGCCCACCGGCGGCTGGGGCTACGAGGTGTTGCCGCTCTATGGGCGCTTCCTGCGCACGCTGGGCAAGCCGGTCCTGAACATGACCGGTCGCTTCCACCGCTCGTGGGGCGACTTCGGTGGCCTGCGGCCCGATGCCAGCCTGGAGTACGACTGCATCAACGGTCTGGCGATGGGTATGCGCACGACCATCGGCGACCACTTCCACCCGCGCGGTGACCTCAACCATGCGGTGTTCGACTCCATCGAGCGGGTCTACGGGCGGCTGCAGAAGCTCGAGCCCTGGCTCGAGGGCGCCCAGGCGCAGGCCGATATCGCCGTGGTGGCGCCGCCGCCGGGGTTCTGCTTCGAGTGGGGCGAAGCGCTTGGCAACAGCCAGAACGCGCTGAAGGGCGTCTCGCGCATTCTCTGCGAGCTGAAGCAGCAGTTCGATGTGGTCTCCTACGAGCGCTCGTGGGACGGTTACCGCCTGTTGGTCCTGCCCGACTGGGTCACGCTGACCGACGAAGCGGTGGCGAAGGTCAAAGCGCACCTCGCGGCCGGCGGGACCATCCTGTCCAGCAGTTGGTCGGGCACGGATCCGGACCGGACCGACTTCCGCCTGCCCGAATGGGGCCTCAAGCTCAACGGCGAGGACCCGTGCGATCCGGCCTACATTCTGATGGGCGAAGCCGTGGCCGCCGGTATGCCCGACATGCCCATCGTGCTGTACGACCGCGGCACCGCCATCGAGGCCAGGCCAGGCACCGAGGTGCTGGCCGAGATCGCGGCGTCGTACTACAACCGGCACTGGGATGGTGAGCACGGCTACCTATACTTCCCGCCCGACCAGGGCACCGGCCGGCCGGCGGTGACCCAGTGTGGCGCGGTGGCGCACGTCAGCCACCCGGTGTTCACCACCTACCACAACCACGCCCCGGTGCCGATGCGGCAACTCGTGGCCAACCTGCTGGACCGGTTGCTGCCGCAGCCGATGCTGCGCGTGGCGGGGTTGCCCTCGTTCGGGCGCGCCACGGTCACGGCGCAGCCGGGCCGGCGGATGGTCTACCTGCTGGCCTATGTGCCGGAGCGGCGCGGGGCCGCGGTCGACATGATCGAGGAGCCCATCGAGGTGCGAGGCGCGGTGGTCAAGCTGCGCGCCGACCAGGCGCCGAGCAAGGTCTACCTGGCGCCTGCGGGGCAGGCACTGACCTGCACTTGGGCGGACGGCTACGCCGAGGTCAGCGTGCCGGAGTTCGCCGGCTGGACCGTGGTGGTGTTCGAGGCGTAAGCGTCAACCCACACCGCTCACTGGCCGCGCCGCTGGCCGACGCGGCCGCAGCGGGTGGGGTGGTGGAGGAGTCGTACCGGGCGGGGCCGAATGCCCCGCTGAGGAGGCCAACCGATGGCGTCTGAGTTCAAGATTTCCCAATCCGAGTTCGAGAGCCGCTGGGCGCGGCTGCAGCAGAAGATGGCCGCCGCCGACATCGACGTGCTGGTGGCGCACGGCGACGAGGCCGAGCCGTCCAATGTGCGCTACCTGTCGAACTACTGGCCGCTGTTCGAGACCGGCGGCGTGGCACTCGGGCGCACCGGCCGGCCCATCCTGCTGATCGGCCCCGAGACGCGCACCTATGCCCTGGACCGCAGCAGCACGCAGGACATCCGCCAGATCCTGGCGTACCGGGAGTCGGCCGAGCCCGAGTACCCGGGGCTGGAACTCGACAGCCTGAGCGAGGTCTTCACCACGCTCGGCGGCGGCCGCGCGAAGCGGATCGGCATCGCTGGGCTGACGGTCATGCCGGTGACCGTATACGACGCGGTCAAACAGGGCGCCGGTGATGCCGAAGTGGTGCGGGCCGATGATCTGCTGGTGGAGCTGCGGCAGGTCAAGAGCGACGACGAGCTGCGTCTGATGCGCGAGGCCTTCCGCATCAGCGAGGTCGCCACCGGCGTGGTCCTCGACCACATGAAGCCCGGCATGACCGAGCAGCAGGTCGTCGGTCTGGCGCAGGCCGCGATGTACGCCGAAGGCGCCGAGTACGAAGGGCACCCCACCTACGTGCTGAGCGGCAAGGCCAGCACTCACGCCATCGGCCGCCCGAGCCCGAAGCCGGTGCAGCCGGGCGAGATGATCCAGCTCAACATCGGCGCGCTGGTGGGCGGCTACTCGTCCAGCGTCGGCCGGCCGGTGTGCTTCGGCAAGATGCCGGACAAGATGCGCGAACTGGTCAAGTTCGGCCTCGACGCGCACTACAAGACCATGGACCTGATGAAGGCCGGCGTGCCGGCCTGCGAAGTGGTCATCAAGTTCGAGGAGTTCGTCAAGGCCCAGGGCTACGGCGACTACCTGCTCTACGGCCCGTGCCACTCCATCGGCCTGATGGAAGTGGAGCGACCGTGGATGGAGTCGAACTCGGAGTACCCGCTGGAAGAGAACATGACCTTCCAGGTCGACACCTTCCTGTACACCGACGAGTTCGGCCTGCGCTGGGAAGACGGCGTTCGCGTGACCAAGAGCGGCGTCGAGATGCTGTCGGACAAGTGGCTCGAGATCATCGAGCTCTAGGCGAATGGGCCGTGAGGGCCGCCGCGGCGGCCCTCACGGCAGCGCGAGGCGGGCCATGAGCGACATCAGCGTGCTGTTCGGTTTCGACATGGAAACCGATGTCGGCAGTTGGGGCATCGATTACACCGGCGTGGTCGAAGGCACGCCGAAGCTGCTGGACCTGTACCGGGCCAAGGGCATCACCGGCACCTTCTACTTCACCGGCGAGACGGCGCGGCTGCATCCGCAGGTGGTGCAGCAAGTGGCGGCGGCGGGGCACGAAGTGGGCTGTCACTCGCTGTACCACGAGACGGTGGGCGATCCCATCTTCGAGATTCCCGGCGTGCGGCCGCTGTTGACCGAGGAAGTGCCCTTCCGGCTGAAGGTGGCCACCGCATGGGTGGCCGAGGCGCTCGGCGCTCGGCCCGTGTCGTGGCGCTGTCCGCGCCTGTGGGGTAGCACCGCGGTCTGCAACGCGTTGGAGGACCTGGGCTACGTGTCCGACGCGTCGTACCCGCTGTACTACTACGAGCAGCAGTTGGTGCCCTACCATCCCAGCCGCAGCAACTGGGCCGAGCCGGGCGAGAGCCGCCTGGTGGAGATCCCCAACTTCTGCGACATGACCATCGACAGCACCGATGAGTACCACCGCGACCGCGATCAATGGCCGATGTTCCGCACGCAGAGCGCCGAGGCGCTGATGCGGCACATCGACAACTACATCGGCTATGTCGAGGCGCGCGGGTTGCCGGTGGTGCTCTGCTTCTACTTCCACCCGTGGGAAGTGATGCCGATGCCGACCCGGATGCACTACGGCGAAGGCGCCGTGGAGCCCGACTACTTCCTGGTGGAAAACTGCGGCGACTACGCGCTCGAGCAGTTCGGCCTGCTGACGGACCTGCTGCTGGCCCGCGGGGCGCGGTTCCAGACCGCCCGGCAGATCGCGGCCGATTGGTCCTGAGCGTGCGACTGGAGTGGGCGAGATGAGTACAGGTAACGGTCGTTGTGTGTGGATCTTCCCCGATGGCGACTTGCCGCCGGCCGGCGAGCCGGGCCTGCCGTTGGAAGGCCACGAATCGCTGGTGGTGGTCAACACGGGTGATGAAGACGCCGCCATCCGCATCGATGTCTACTTCACCGACCGCGAACCCGAGGCCGGGTTGCAGGTGACGGTCGGCGCGCGGCGCGTGCGCTGCTTCCGCATTGACCAGCCGCTGGGCGACCGCGGCTACCGCATCCCTTTCGGGCAGTACGCCCTGCGGCTGACCTCCAGCGTGCCGGTCGTGGCTCAACTCGGTCGGGCCGATGTGCGGCAGGAGAAGTTGTCGTACTACACGACCATGGGGTATGGTTGCGAGTAGGCGGGTCCCGGCCGCCGGTGGTTCACCAGGCGGCGTGGTGGGGTGGAGCAGCTCATGCCCAACAGCTACACGGCCATCCTGCGGCACAACGCCGAGGAGGGCTGGTGGACGGCCACCTGCGCCGAACTGCCAGCCGCGATCACCCAAGGCCGCAGCGCTGACGAGGCGCGAGCCAACCTGGCTGACGCAATCGCCCTGGTCCTGCAAGTGCAACGCGAGATCTCGCTCCGTGATGCGGGTGGAGGTGCGCTGGTCGAACCAGTCCAGGTGGGTGCGTGAAGCGCACCGCGCTGCTCAAGCACCTGCGCGAGCAAGGCTGCACCATCTTGCGTGAGGGCAGTGGACACACGCTGATGGTCGACCCCGCCAACCTCCGCCAAGCGTCCATTCCACGGCACCGCGAGGTGGCCACCTACACGATGCTCGCGGTGTGCCGCCAGCTTGAGGTGGAGGCGCCGCGGCAAGCCTAGCGTGACGCATCCTGATTGGCAACCGGTGAGACAAGCATGAAGATCCTGGACACGCTACCGTTCGCCGCCGAATGGCTCGGGCCGTTGCACGCGCAGTCGTACCGGCGTGCCGAGGCCGTCGCCCGGGCCGGCGAAGTCGCCGTGGACGCCACCTGGCGGGTCACGACCTGGCACCAGGAGCCGGCGACGGCCACGGCGCGCGAGCACCTGATGGGCTTCCTGGCCGGCTCACTGGCCACGCCACTGGATGGCAAGCCGTCGGGTCACGGCATCCGGTTGGTACTCGACCCCGCGGTGGGCCAGGCCGAGACTCACCGGCTGCGCGTCTCGGCGACGGACATCGAAGTGGCCGGTGCCGACGCTGCCGGTGTGCTCCAGGGCGTCTTCCACCTGGAAGCGCTGATGAAGGAGCGCGGCGGACCGTTCGTGCCCCTTGGCGAAGAGGTCCGGGTGCCGGCGTTCCGTCACCGCATCCACCGCTCGTGCCTGTCGCCGTTCTACGTCGACGAGATGACCGGCTATGACGGTCCGCCGCTCGATGCCCGCTGGCTCTCACCGGGCATGGACTACCCGGGCTTTGTCGAGGAGGACGCCGGGCCCGACACCTACTACCACGACCACATGCTGCTCAGGCTGGCCGAGCATGGGTTCAACGGCATCTGGGTCCGCGGCGCGCTGAAGCTGTTCGCCAAGGTGCCGGCGTTCCCTGAGTGCGGCGCGGATGCGTGGCGCATCCTCAGCCGGCTGCGCCGACTGACCGAGCGAGCCGAGCGCTTCGGGCTCAAGGTCTTCCTCTACATGAACGAGCCGATGGGCATGCCGGACGACGATCCGTTCTGGGCCGCTCATCCCGAAGTGCGCGGCGTGGCGTCGCCGTACCAGCCAATGCGGCAGATGTGTACCAGCACGCCGGAGGTCAAGGAGTACCTGCGTGAGGGCACGCGGTACGTGTTCGCGCACGTGCCGCGCTTGGCCGGCGTGCTGCTGATCACGGCTTCGGAGTTTCCCAGCCACTGCTACTCGCACCAGCGGCGTCCCGACAACCCAGAGGACATGGCGAAGCTGGTCGAGGAAGGCAAGCTCTGCGGGCGCTGCGCGTCGCGGCTGCCGCAGGAAGTGGTCGGCGAGGTGGTGGCGCTGATCGGCGAGGGCGCTCGCGCGGCCAACCCGGCGGCCGAAGTGATCGCCTGGAACTGGAGTTGGAGCCACTACGAAGGCGATCCGCAAAGCGGTGTGCTCGACCGCTTGCCCGCCGATGCCATCGTCATGGGCGACTTCGAGCGTGGCCAGCCGACCGCGGCCTGTGGGTTCGCCTACACCAACGACGAGTACAGCATCAAGGTCGTCGGTCCGTCCGAGCGGTTCCGCGGCGTGGCCGACTACCTGCACGCGCGTGGCCGGCCGGTCTATGCGAAGATCCAGATCGGCACCACACACGAGAACCCGAGCGTGCCGAACCTGCCGACGCTGGGCAAGGTGGCCCAGAAGTACGTCGCGCTGCGCGAGGCCGGCGTGTCGGGCATGATGACCTGCTGGAACTTCGGCAACATGCCCAGCCTCGGTACCGAAGTGGCCGGCGAGCTGAGCTTCGACCCGGTGCCCGACCGGCTCGAAGACGCGCTGTGGCGCGTCGCCGCGCGCAACTTCGGCGCGGCGGTGGCCGACGACGTGGTGGCCGGCTGGCTCAAGCTGTCGGCGGCGCAGGACGACTATCCCAGCAGCATCCCGGTAATGTACAACGGGCCGATTGCGCGCGGGCCGGCGTTCCGCTTCGAGTTCGACCGCCTCGACAAGGCCTTCCCGCATTCGTGGCTGCTCGACGCCGATCCGCGCGGCGACCGCTTGGACGGCTGGACCGCGCCGTTCGGGCCGGAGCAGACCAGCGAGTGCTATCGGGCCGTGGCGAGGGCCTGGGCCGAGGGTGTGGCGCTGCTGCGCAGTGGGCTGGACCGCACCAGCGGTGATGACCTGGCGCGCCTTACGCGCGAGGTCGGGCTGGCGGAGATCTGCCGGATCCAGTTGCTCAGCGCCGCCAACGTGACCGACTTCCTCTTGGCGCGTAACGCCTGGCTCGACAGCGACGACCCGGCCCGCCAGGGCGAGTTGCTCGACGAGATGGAGCGGCTGGTGCGCGATGAGTTGGCCATCTGCACTGCGGCGGTGCCGCTCTGCGAAGCCGATCCGCGGCTGGGCTGGCACGGCGAAGCCTACGGCTACATGTTCAACGCCGCGCTGATCGAGCGCAAGGTGGCCGGCTTGCGCGAGATCCTCGACGACCGCCTGCCCGCTGCCCGGGCCGCGCTGGGCGGTGCCTGATCCGCCGGGCGTGAAGGTGAGGGCCGGCTCCTGACCAATGCCCCGTCGGGGAGCGCGGGAGTCGGCCATGCCCGAGGGTCTGTGCGCCGGAGTGGTGCTGGACGGCCGGTGGCGGCTGCTGCGTGAGGTGGGCCCGGCGGCCACCGGTAGCATCTGGGTGGCCGAGGAGCTGCGCGGCGCAGAGGTCACCGGCCAGGTGGCGCTGCAGGTGGTCTGCGGCGATGCCGCAGGTGCGCGCCGACTGGTGGAGGTGGCCCCAGCCGATCCGGCGCATGTCTTGGTGCCGCGCGAGCAGGGCACCAGCGCCACGGCTGTCGGCGAGGTGAGCTACCTGGTCTACGACCTGCCCGACCAGACGCTGCGACAGCAGTTGCGCTCCGGTGGGCCGCTCGATCTGGACACGGCGCGCCAGGTCGCGCGCGACCTGGCGGCCGCGGTGGCGTCGTGCCACGCCCGGCAACAGTACCACGGGCAGATCCGGCCCGAGAACGTGTTCCACGGCGCCGACGGCTGGAAGCTCGGCTGCTGGATGGCGGCCGGCCCCGTCTACGAGGCGCCGGAGGTGCTGCGGGGCGAACCGTCGCTGGCCAGCGACATCTACGCCCTCGGGATGGTGCTGCTGGAACTGCTGACGGGCCACACCGCCTACGAGGCGACCGAGCCAGCCGAACTCCGGCGCGCCATCGAGAGCGCGCCGCCGCACATCCCGGACTCGCTGCCGGAGCCGTGGCGCGGCCTGCTGTGGCGCTGTCTGGCCAAGGACGCCCGCTACCGGCCCAGCGCCGGCGACGTGCGCGCCGTGCTCGATGGCCGGCCGCTGCCCGAGGTGCCGCGACCGGCCGGCCGGCCGCCCACGGTGCCAGCGCCGGTCCGCATGAACGACGCGGCCGCTGCCTGGCCGATGATCCTGGTCGGCTGTGGCGCCGTTGCTCTGCTCGGCGTGGCACTGCTCGCGATCCTGGCGGCCGTGCTGTTCCCGGTCTTTGCCAAGGCCCGCGACAAGGCGCGGCAGGCCAGTTGCGCAGCGAACCTGAAGACGGCTTCCTTGGTGGTGCTCCAGTACGCGGCCGATTGGGATGGTCGCCTGCCGAAGGGCGCCACCACGGCCGAGTGGACGGCCCGGCTCGAGCCTCAGGTGCCACCGTTCGCCTTCGAGTGTCCGTCACAGCCTGGCGTGCCGGTGGGCTACTGCTACACGCTGGGGAGCGGTCCGAAGCGGAAGGCGCTGACCAAGCCGGCCGACACGGTTCTGTTCGCCGACGGTCCCGATCTGCAACACCTGGCCCTGTGCCACGACAACGGGCTGAACCTGGCCTTCGTCGATGGGCACGTACAATGGCAGGCGCACGCCGCTCTGACCGGCGGCGGTGGCCTCATATGGCCGGGCCTGGGCGGCAAGCCGCCGCAGTTCGTGTTGCCCTGACGCCCAACCCACTCCTCGCGAACCGCTCACGCCATGCTATGATGGATGCTGTAAGGGAACCAGGATCGGAGGATCGCCCTTGCCACGCCGTCAGCCCGGACCCTTCAGCTTAGGCAACCTCGGTGAGTCGCTGCCCAAACCACTGGCGGCGATGGTTCGCGCGCCACTGCAGAGCCTGCTGTGCTTGCCGAAGCTCAACGAGGTCTACGCCGACCTGACCCGCAACGGGCCGCCGGAGGACCTCTGCGGGGGGGTGCTGGATTACTTCGGCTGCACCGTCCACATCCGCGATGAGGACCTGGCGCGCATCCCGCGCAGTGGCCCGCTGATGCTGGTGGCCAACCACCCGTTTGGCGGCATCGACGCGCTGATCATGACCTCGCTGCTGGTGCGGCTGCGGCCGGACGGCAAGATGATGGCCAACCGGCTGCTGGGCTGTGTGCCGGAGTTCCGCGACATCTGCATCTTCGTGGACGTCTTCGGCAGCACCGAAGGCCGGCGTGGCAACGTCAAGGCGATGAAAGAGGCCCTGACCTGGTTGCGTCAGGGCGGCGCGGTCGGCGTCTTTCCGTCAGGCGAGGTGGCGCACCTCGATCCGGGCCAGCGACGGATCGTCGACGCCCCCTGGAGCGAGCACATCGCCGGCCTGGTGCGGCGGACCGACGCCGTGGTGCTGCCGATGTTCTTCGAAGGCCACAACACGCCCATGTTCCATGTGGCGGGCCTGATCCACCCGGGCCTGCGCACGGTGCTGCTGCCGCGCGAGATGCTGCACAAGCAGCACGCCACCATCAACGTTCACATCGGCTGCCCGATTACGCCGGCTGACCGCGACTGGTGCGAGGATGACCGGCAGTTGATCGACTTCCTGCGGCTGCGCACCCAGGCGCTGGCCGGTCGCTCGGTGCCCGGCGGGCGGCGGCCGCACGGCATCCTGACGCCGAAGATGCGCAAGCGGGCGCGGCTGGCCGTCTTCCAGCCGGTGGCCGCCGCCGTGGATCCCGAGCTGATCGAGGGCGACATCACCGACCTCCCGGCCGACGCGCTGTTGGCCTCGGCCGGCGAGTTGTGCGTCTTTGAGGCCACTGCCGGGCAGTTGGGCTGCGTGCTGCCCGAACTGGGTCGGCTGCGCGAACTGACTTTCCGCGAGGTAGGCGAGGGCAGTGGCAAGCCGTGCGACCTCGACGTGTTCGACGAGCACTACCTGCACCTGGTGCTCTGGGACCGGCGCGCCAAGGAACTGGTCGGCTCCTACCGCTTGGGGCTGACCGACCAGATCGTCCCGCCTCGCGGGGTGCGCGGGCTCTACACGTCGACGCTGTTCGCGTTCGGGCCGGAGTTGCTGGAGCGCCTCGGTCCCTCGATCGAACTGGGCCGGTCGTTCGTGCGGCCGGAGTACCAGGCCAACATGGCCTCGCTGATGCTGCTCTGGAAGGGCATCGGCCAGTTCGTGGCGCGGCGTCCGCACTACCGGCGCATGCTCGGCCCGGTGAGCATCTCCAACGACTACCGCCCGCTCAGCCGGGCAGCCATCGTGGCCTACCTCACCCATCCCAGTCGCATTTCGCCGCTGGCCTCGCTGGTCAAGCCGCGCCTGCCCTTCGATCTGCGCAAGGCCGCCGGCGCCGACGTGCTGCGGCTGGTCGAAAACGTGCCGGATGTCGATGAGCTGAACCGGCTCATCCAGGACATCGAGCCCGACGGCAAGGGCGTGCCGGGCCTGCTGCGGCAGTACCTGAAGCTGGGGGCCAAGGCGCTGGCCTTCAACCTCGACCCGGAGTTCAACTGGTGCCTCGACGGCCTGTGCGTGTTCGACGCCTTGCAGGCCGACCGGCGCACCATGCGCCGCTACCTCGGCGAAGAGCACATCGCCGGGTTTCAGGCCGTCCACGGTGTGTCGGGCGAGCCCGGCCACGGACGCGGCGCCAGCCGAACGGAGACCGACCATCAGTAGCCCGTCGAACGATACCCAGCCCGTGACCGAAGACCGCTGGCTGTTCCTGCGCAAGTTTCTCCGCCACGGTACTCGCGTGGCCAGCATCCGGCCGTCCAGCCGCCATCTGGCCGGCGCGGTGTGCCGCTACGTGACGCCTGACCAGCCGCAGGTCATCCTGGAACTCGGCGCCGGCACCGGGGCCGTGACCAAGGTGGCGGTGGAGCGCCTCCATCCCGAGAGCCAATTGCTGGCCGTCGAGATCGATCCCGACTTTGCCGCCATTCTGGCCCAGGCCTGCCCGCGCGCGACCGTGCTCCAGGCCGACGTGCGTGACCTGACCGGCCTGCTGGCCGAACGGGGCCTCACCCGCGTCGACTTGGTGCTCAGCGGGCTGCCGGTGCCGAGCCTGCCGAAAGTGATCAACCAGGCGGTCTTCGAGGCCGTCCGCGACCTGGCCCCCGAGGCCTGGTTCAGCCAACTGACGCTGATGCCCTGGTGCTACCTGCGCACCTACCGGCGGCTGTTCGAGGACGTCGAGTTCCAGTTGGTCGCGCGCGACTTCCCGCCGACCGGCGCCTACCACTGCCGGCGGCTGCGAGCGGACTTCGCGGAGCACCTGCCGGGCAAGTAGACCCGCCGCTAACGGCCGAGCAGCCGTTCCGCCCCTTCGGCCCGCAGCGCGGCGGCCAACGACCGGCCGAGTTCGGCGGCCTGCGCCAGCGGTGCCACGGCGGTGCGGGTCAGCAGTTCGCTGCCATCGGCTGGGGCCACGGCCACGCGCAACACTAGTCCGTCGCCTACGACCTCGGCATGCGCGCCGAGCGGCAGTTGGCAGCCGGCACCAAAGGCGGCCAGGAACGCCCGTTCGGCGGTGACCGCGGCTCGCGTCGGCGGATGCTCCAGCGCCGCGAGCAAGGCCAGCACGGCGGCGTCGTCGGTGCGGCCCTGCACCGCCAGGGCTCCCTGGCCGGGCGCCGGTATGAACTCGTCGAGGGGCAGCAGGCCGGTGATCCGCTCGGCCCAGCCCAGCCGGTGGAGTCCCGCGGCGGCCAGCACCAGCGCGTCGTAGGTCCCTTCGTCCAGCTTGCGCAAGCGCGTGTCGAGGTTGCCGCGCACGGGTTCGAGGCGCAAGTCGGGCCGCTGGTGGCGTAGCCAGGCTTGCCGGCGGAGACTGCTGGTGCCGACCCGGGCGCCGACCGGCAGCAGACCGAGCACTCCGGCGGTATCCACCGGGGGCGTCACGCCGCTGGGCAGGACCAGGGCGTCGCGCGCCTCCTCACGGGCCGGCACCGCCGCGAGCGCCAGCCCGGCGGCCAGTTGCGTGGGCAGGTCCTTGAGGCTGTGTACGGCACAGTCGGCGCGGCCGGCGACCAGCGCCTGCTCCAGCTCGCCGGTGAAGACGCCTTGGCCACCGATCTGGGGCAGCGGCGCATCCTGGCGGCGGTCGCCCTGCGTGGTGAGCGTCGTGGTGTCGAACACGTGCTCAGGCCAAGCCGCCGACAGGGCCGCCACCACGTGCCCGGTCTGCGTGCGGGCCAGCAGACTTCCGCGAGTGACCACCACCACCGGCCGCATTCGGCGTGCTCCGTTGCGGCATGGTATCACGAACCGGCGCAGGAACCGCGGGCCGAGTGTGGTACATAGGCTCAGAGGGCCTGAGGGGGCAGGTGGCTGGCTGTGGCATGGGTTGTGCGAGCGGATCGGGCGACTGGTTGCGGCGCATTCGGCAGCTCTGTGAGCGCATGGACGCCGCCACGGACATCGGCGAGCTCTGTCGCGCGACCGCCGAGGAACTGACACGCCGGTTCGATTGCGGCGCGGCGGCGGTGTGGATCCGGCACGGCGATGCGCTGGTGGCCGAGGGCCGCTGCGGGGCCACGCCCGAACGCGTGGCCGGGCCGGTGCTGCTCCGCCCGCACCTGATGCCGGACGGCTGGCTCGCTCTGTTGCGCGGTGACTGCCCGTTGTTGGCCGGCGACGGCGTGCTGGTGGTGCCGCTGATCCTGGGCGGCGAAGTCACCGGCCTGCTGGAAGTGGTCCCGGAGGCCGACGACCGCCCGGACGACTGGTCGGAGGCGCTGCAACTCGCCGCACGGCACTTGGCCCAGGCGCTCAACCAGTGTGCTGCCCGCGGCACCCGAGCCAGCGCGCTGTGCGAGGCCCTGCGCGTCACTGTGCGGGTCGCCGGCGAGCTGGCTTCCTCACCCGACGACGCCCCCATCTGGCGCCAGGCGATCGAGGTGGCCCGCTCACGGCTGGGCCTGGAGCGGTGCGCCATTTTCGTCCGGGACGGTGACCTGGTGCGCGGGACCTATGGGACGGACCGCTGGGGGCAGACCACCGACGAGCGGTCGGTCTCGTTTCCGCTCAACGACTTCTGGCACCGCCAGTTCAGTGCCCCGGCACCCGGCGAGCGGCTCTGGCAGGTGGCCGAGACCAACCACGAGTACTGGGAAGACGGTCGGCGCGTCGACATCGGGCGAGGGTGGGTGGTGGCTACGCGCATCACCTGCGGCGACCGCTGCGAAGCGGTGTTCTGCAATGATGCCGCGCTGAGCGGCACACCGCTCGATGAGGTCAAGCAGGAGGCGCTGGCGCTGCTGTGTTCGCTGCTCGGGCCGCTGATAGCGCTCCGTCTGGCGCATCAGCGCCTGCGGGCGGTGGTCGAAACGCAGACCGAGATGATCTGCCGCCACCGGCCCGACGGAACGCTGACCTTCGTCAACGACGCCTTCGCGACGTTCTTCGGCCGGCCGCCCGCCGAGCTGATCGGCACCTCGGTCCTGCCCTTGCTGCCCGACGATGACCGCGAGCGGATCCTGCGCCATGTGGCCGCCCTGACGCGCGAGCGGCCGACGGTGACCGCGGAACTGCGGGTGCCGCGCGGCGACGGGCAGTGGCGATGGCACCAGTGGACGTGCTACGCCACCTTCGGCGCGGACGGGCAGGTGGCTGAGTACCAGGGCGTCGGACGCGACATCACCGACCACAAGCGCGTGGTCGATGCCTTGGCCGATCGCGAGCGCTTCCTCAGCCTGGCACTCGAGGGCTCGCGGTTCGGTGTCTGGGACTGGAACCTGGCCGAAGGCGAGGGCCGCATCTACGGCCACTGGGCGGAGTTCCTGGGCTACGAGCCGGACGAGATCCGCCTGCCACTGTTCATGTGGGACGAACTGGTCCATCCCGACGACCGGCACGACGTGGTCGATGCGTTGCGGGCGCACATCGACGGCACCGTGCCGCTGTTCGAGACCGAGCACCGCGTCCGAGCGAAGAGTGGCGAGTGGCGGTGGCTGTTCGTCCGCGGCCTGGCCGTCGATCGCGATGCCAGTGGGCGCGCCACCCGCATCGTCGGCATCCACACCGATGTCACCGCGCGCCGCGCCGTGATGGCGGAGCTGCGGCGGGCCAAGCTGGCCGCCGAGGCCGCCGACCGCACCAAGGCCGCTTTCTTGGCCAGCATCAGCCACGAGCTGCTGACGCCGCTCAACGGCATGATCGGCATGACCGAGCTGGCGCTGGGCACCGAGGTGACCGAGGAGCAGCGCCACTACCTCGACGTCTCGCTGGCCTCGGCCGAGTGGCTGCGTTCACTGCTCGACGACGTGCTGGAGTTCTCGGCCCTGGAGGCCGATCGTCCGCGCCTCGATCGGTTGCCCTTCGACCTGCGGGCGAGCTTCGAGGAGACGATCCTGGCCCTGGCGCCACGCGCCCAGGCCAAGGGGCTCGAGCTGCTGCTGCGCGTCGAGCCCGAGGTGCCGCCGGTCCTGCTGGGCGATGTGCGCCGGCTGCGCCAGATTCTGGCCAACCTGGTGGGCAACGCCATCAAGTTCACCGCGCAGGGCCATGTGCTGGTTCGCGTGGCGGCCGTGCTGGCCGGCGAGGGCACGCGGCTGCGCATCACGGTGGCCGACACGGGCATCGGCATCGCTGCCGATCAGCAGCGGTCGATCTTCGAGCCGTTCGTGCAGGCCGACACGTCGACCACGCGCCCCTTCCCCGGCAGCGGCCTCGGGCTGGCCGTGGTGGCGCGGCTGGCGGCGCTGATGAACGGTGAGGTGGCGGTCGAAAGCCGCCTGGGTGCCGGGAGCCTGTTCCGGGCGACGGTGGTGGTGGGGCGGCCGCCGCAGCCGACCGAGGGCGCGCCTCCGCCGCCTGAAGCGTGGGCCGGTCGTCGCGTGGTGCTGATCAACGGTCTGCCGGTGGCCGGCAAGATCCTAGCCGAGATGCTGGCCGACTGGTCGGTCATCCTGCAGCGCGAGGATGAGCCGGTGGCCGGTGCCGAGGCGCCACTGGCGGTGATCGTCGATGTCCACGGTGCCGGGGCTGATTGGTGGTCCCGTGCTGAGTGCCTGGCATCGCGGCACGTCGCGGTGCCGGTGATTCTGCTGCAGCCGCCCGGCTGGAAGCCGGCTGATGCCGGTCAGGCCGCGCTGGCGCGAGTGCTCAAGCCGCTGCGCCAGGGCCAACTCCGCGCCGTGCTCGAGCGATGCGGCGGACCGGTGGCCGAGGCCGCCGCTGGCGTCGGCGAGGCCGAGACGCCCGAAGTCAGCGTGACCAACGGGCGTGCGGGACGCATCCTGGTGGTCGAGGACAACGAGACGACGCGCGAACTGGCCGGCATCATCCTCGAGCGCCACGGCTACCGGCCGACGCTGGTGAGCAATGCGCACGAGGCTCTCGACGCGGTCGGCGCCGAGCCGTTCGATGTGGTGCTGATGGACGTCCAGATGCCGGGCCTGGACGGCTATGAAGCGACCGCCCGTCTGCGCGCGCTGCCGTCGGCCGGTCGCCCGCCGCTACGCGTGCTGGCGCTGACCGCGCGCGCGCTGCCGGCGGACCGCGAGCGCTGCCTGTCGGCGGGCATGGATGGGTATGTCAGCAAGCCATTCCGGGCGCAGGAGCTGATTGCCGCCATCGAGCAACTCCGGGCCCTGCCGATCGACAGCACGCCCTGACTCGCGCGTGGCGGAAGGAGTGGCGGCCCGGCCCGCGAACTGCTCGATAACCCAAGCGGGAGGTGTCAGCGACGATGGCGGCAGTCAAGTGCTATATGGCGTTCGATCTCGGTGCGGAGAGCGGGCGCGGCATTCTGGGTCGGTTCGACGGGCGGCGGCTCGAGCTCGAAGTGGTCCACCGGTTCGCCAACCCGACCGTTCGCATCCTGGACACGCTGCACTGGGACACCCCGCGGCAGTTCGCTGAGTTGGTCGAGGCCCTGGGCATCTGCGCGCGCGACCACACCCGCGAGCTGGCCGGCATCGGTGTCGACACCTGGGGCGTGGACTTCGGTCTCTTCGGCCGCGACGGCTCGCTGCTCGGGCTGCCGGTGCACTACCGCGACGCGCGCACCGACGGCATGTTGGAGGCCGCTTTCGAGCGCGTCGGGCGCGAGCGGATCTTCGAGCGCACCGGCATCCAGTTCATGCAGCTCAACACGCTCTACCAGTTGCTGGCCATGCGCCTGGGCAACGCGCCGCAACTGGACGTGGCCGAGACCATGCTGCTCATGCCCGACATCATGAACTACTGGTTCACGGGCCAGCAGACCAGCGAGGTCTCCATCGCCAGCACCACGCAGTGCTGGGACCCACGCACCAAGACTTGGTGCCACGACCTGCTCGCAGCGCTCGACATTCCGACGCGCATGATGCCCGCGGTGGTGCCGCCGGGCAGCGTCGTCGGTTCGCTGCTGCCCAGTCTGCAGCAGGCGACGGGGCTGGGTGCGGTGCCGGTCATCGCGCCCGCGTGCCATGACACCGGTTCGGCCGTGGCCGCCGTGCCGGCCACCGGTACGGCGCACGCCTACCTCAGCTCGGGCACCTGGTCGCTGATGGGCATCGAGAGCCCGGAGCCGCTGATCAACGCGCAGACGCTGGGCCTCAACTTCACCAACGAGGGCGGCGTGTTCGGTACCATTCGCTTCCTCAAGAACATCATGGGCCTGTGGCTGGTCCAGGAGTGCCGCCGGTCGCTGGTCCGCGCCGGCAATGACCTCGACTACGCCACACTGACCACGATGGCGGCCGAGGCCAAGCCGTTCGGGCCGGTGGTGGACCCGGACAACAGCGCCTTCCTCAACCCGACGGACATGCCGCAGGCCATGGCCGCGGTCTGCCGCGCGTCGGGCCAGGCGGCGCCCGACGGGACCGGCGCCACGATTCGGTGTTGTCTGGAGAGCCTGGCGCTCAAGTACCGCTGGGTGGTCGAGCGCCTGGAGGAAGTGCGCGGCTCGCGGATCGAGACCATCAACATCGTCGGCGGCGGCACGCAGAACAAGCTGCTGTCGCAGTTGACCGCCGATGCCACTGGTCGGCCGGTGGTGGCCGGTCCGGTGGAAGCCACGGCCACGGGCAACCTGCTGATGCAGGCTCTGGCCGACGGTGAGATCGGCTCGCTGGACGACCTGCGCCAGGTGGTGCGCAACTCGTTCGAGTTGGAGGAGTTCGCGCCGGCCGCTGGTACCAGCCAGGCGTGGGACGCGGCCTACGAGCGGTTCGTCGGCCTGCTGGGCTAGGCCGAGCCCGCGAGGAGCGCAGGTCATGGGCGCAGCCAAGCGCGGGCAGCCGCCGGGCACCGTCGTGTACACCGGCGTGGCGGTCACGCGCGATGTCACCATCCATGTCCTCGACTTCGATGAGACCGGCTGTCAGGTGCAGCCGGTCGAGCGGGCCGAGGACTGCGTGGCGTTCCGCGACTCGCCCGCGACCACTTGGCTGCGCGTGGACGGCGTCCACGATGTGTCGCTCGTCCAGTCGCTCGGCGAGGTGTTCGGCCTGCACCCGCTGGCCATCGAAGACATCGCCAACGTGGCCCAACGCCCGAAGCTCGACGACTACGGCGAGTACCTGTTCGGGGTGCTCCGGCTGGCCCGCTACGACGAGGCCACCGGCCGCGTGCTGTTCGAGCAGGTCAGCCTGGTGCTCGGGGCGACCTGGGTGCTGTCGTTCCAGCAGGGCCGCCTGAGTGCGTTCGAAACCGTCCTGGCCGATGTGGAGCGGGGCCGTGGGCGGATCCGTGGCGCCGGGCCCGACTACCTGCTGTACCGGCTGATGGACGTGATGGTCGACGAGTACTTCGTCACGCTGGAGCAGCTTGGCGAGCGCGTGGAGGAGTTGCAGGGCCAGATCGTGGCCAGTCCGGAGCCGGCGCTGCTGCGCCAGGTGCAGGATCTGAAGCGCGACCTGATTCGGCTGCGACGCTCGGTCTGGCCGCTGCGCGAGGTGGTGGCGGCGCTCAGTCGGGCCGACCAGGACTGCGTGGCGACGGCCAACCGCGTCTACTTCAGCGATCTGTACGACCACACCGTGCAGGTGATCGAGTTGACCGAGGGCGAGCTCGAACTGGTGTCGGACCTGCACGATCTGTACCTGAACGGCATCAGCAACCGCCTGAACGAGGTGATGAAGGTGCTGGCGGTGATCTCGACCACGATGCTCCCTTTGAACTTCCTGGCCGGGCTCTACGGGATGAACTTCGAGGCCATGCCAGGGCTCAAGGCGCCGTTCGGCTTCTGGGCCATGATCACGGTGATGGCCACCGCTTCGCTGTCCAGCTTGGCCTTCTTCCGGTGGCGCAGGTGGCTCTGAGACTACGGCTGCCCGAGCCCGTAGCGGCGAGCCAGTGGTCGGATGCGTAGGGCGGCGGCGGCGGCGGCGCAGCGGACGGTGGGTGACGCGTCGCGCTCCTCAGCGGCCAGCAAGGCGTTGGCGGCCAGGTCCAGTCCGGGGGGCAGGTCGTCGGCCTCGGCGGCGGTGCGGGAGGCCATTTCGCCGAGCGCGCGGGCGGCCGCGACGCGGCACTCGGCGCGACGGTTGGTCAGCAGGATGCCCGCCAGCAGATCGACGACCCAGGCTTCGTCCAGTGAGACATCCCAGACGATCGTGCCGTCGGCCAACAGCGCCAGCGCGACCAGTTGCCGCTCGGACGGCGCCAGGCGCCACCACGCGCTGCTGCTGACCCGATGGGCGCGCCGGCAGGTGTCGACATGCGCGGCCAAGCGGTCCACATAGCGCTGGCGCGCCGCCGCCCGCTCGCTCCAGGCGCCCAGCGCCCCGGCGATCAGGGCGAGCACCGCGGCCACCAGCACCACTCGGCGGCGATAGGGACGCCGCCGGCGGACCGCCGTTCTGGGCTCGACCGGCTTGGGACCCGGAGGGATCACAGCGCCGGCTCCCCGGGTGCCGCCAAGGCCAGCACGGCACCGACGAGATAGAGCGAGCCGGTGACCAGGATCAGGTCGTCGGGCGCGGCCCAGTCGCGGGCGACCTGCATCGCCTCCGCCGGCTCAGCAGCACAGGCCACTCGCGGCGCCCGCGCTGCCACGGTTGGGTAGAGCTGCTCGGCCGAGGCCGCGCGCGGGTTGCCGGGCACGCTGCTCACCACGATACCGTCTGCCAGCGGCGCGAGATGGGCCACCAGTCCGGCGAAGTCCTTGTCGTGGGCACTCCCGAGCACCAGGTAGCAGCGCCGCTGTCCGAACGCCGGCAGGGCGCGCGCGATCCACGCGGCGGCATCGGGCGTGTGCGCGCCGTCCAGCACCACCAGCGGACGGTGGTCCACCACCTGGAGCCGGCCGGGCCAGGAGACCGTGGCCAGGCCACGGCAGACCTCGTCGACCGACAGCGTCAAGTCGGTGGTGCGCACCGCTTCGTCGAGGACGGCCACGGCGACGCCGGCGTTCAGCCGCTGGTGGGCGCCGAGCAGCGGTAGCCGCAGCCGGGTGGTCTGGCCCTGCCAGTCCAGCCGGACCAGTTGGCCCGGCTGGTCATCGCCATCGGGCGGTGTCGCTTCAGCAGGCCACGGCGCCAGTGGTTCGGCCACGCGCAGCGGCGCCTCGTGACGGGCCGCCACGGCGGCCAGCACCGCCGCGGCCGCCGGGTCCTGTGGCGCGCTGACCACCGGCACGCCGGGCTTGATGATGCCGGCCTTCTCGCCGGCGATCTGCTCCAGTGTGGTGCCGAGCAGGGCCGTGTGCTCCAGCATCAGCGAGGTGATGGCGCAAACCTCGGGCGTGGCCACGTTGGTGGCGTCCAGGCGCCCGCCCAGCCCGACCTCCAGCACGGTCCACGCCACCGGCGCTTCGGCGAACGCCGTCAGGGCCAGCGCCGTCAGCAGATCGAAGTAGGTCAAGGGGCCGCCGACCGGGTCGGCCTGGTAGCGCTCGGCCACCGGCTGGAGGCGACGCGCAACCAGGTCGGCGAGGTGCTCTTCGCTGATGGGCCGACCGGCGAGGCGGATCCGCTCGCGTGGCGAGACCAGGTGCGGCGAGGTGTACAGACCCGTCCGCAGGCCGGCGGCGCGTAGCACCGCCTCGACCATGGCCGCTGTGGAGCCTTTACCCTTCGAGCCGGCAATATGGATGATGTGCCCGTGGCGCTCAGGGTGGCCGAGCAGCTCGACCAGCCGTTCGACGCGTTCCAGCTTCACCTGCGCCCACTGGGCGGCGGCCAGCGAGCGCTCGAGGTTGGCATACTGATCCAGCCAGGCCTGGGCGGCGGAGTAGTTCATCGTCCGTGGTGCAGCCGGTTGCCCAGGAAGCTGGGCAGTCCTGCCAGGCGGATCTTGTCGGCCGCCTGGTCGACGTCATAGGGCAAGCGGCGGATGGTGACCTGCTGGGTGATGGTGTCGTAGACGGCGGCGGCCACGGCGGGGTTCTGGTCCCGCGGCTGCCCGCAACTGCCCGGGTTGATCACATAGCGGTGGCCCGGCAGAATGGTGATCTGGCCACCGTTGCGCAAGCGGGCATGCCCGACCGGTTGGCCGTCCGCTTGGCGGTACGCCTCGGCCAGGTGGGTGTGGCCGATGAAGATGACCTGGCTAGCGCTGGCCTTCAGCGTATCGGCGGCCAGGGCCGGCGTGGTCACGTAGAGCCATTGCCACGGGTCGGGCAGTGAGCTGTGCACCACCATGAAGTCCTCGATGCGCCGGGTTGGCGGCAGGGCCGCGAGCCACTCGCGGTGCCGCGGCTCGAGCGCGCGTGCGGTCCACTCGGCGGCGGCGCGGGCGTGCGGGTTGAACCAGGCGAGATCGACCATGCCGAGGCAGGCCTGGTCGTGGTTGCCGAACAGGCAGGTGGCCCCCAGCGCGCGAATGCGGTCGCAGCAGGCGTTGGGATCGGCGCCGTAGCCGACGATGTCGCCGGTGCAGAGGTAGACGTCGATGTCATCCGACGCGAAGCACTCCAGGACGGCGTTCAGGCCCTCCAGGTTGCCGTGGATGTCACCGAAGATGGCGTACCTCATGGCCGCCCCACGTCCGCTCTACCAATCTGCCGACCAGCGGGCCATGGGCAGTGGAGCGCTCGTCACCGGGCGCGACCCGCCGCCTGGACTGTGGGCCCGGGTCGGCGGGCGCACACGGCGGATTGTAGCACACGGCCGACGCCCATGACAACGCGGCGCTGGTTGGGCACAATGTGAGCGGTTCCAGGCGGCGCCAGCACCTGCTATACTGACCGGTGCGCCGACGGACCGCCATCGCGCCGGCGGCGCCCGGACCCGGGTGGCGAGCGCGCGAGGAGCACAGCCGAGGCGTTTGGACCATGAACAACGACTCTCAGGATCTGGACCAGCAGGTACTGACCACCCAGTTGAGCTGGATGGTGCAATGGGCCGAGGAGCAGCAGGCGCGTCTGCGCCAAGTGGTTGACCAGGTCCTCACGGCCGACAACGTCGTCGGCCGGACCGTGCAGAGCGTGGAGCACTGGGCCCAACGCAACTCGGTCTTCCCGGCGTTGTTCGGGCTGGCTTGCTGCGCCATCGAGATGATGGCCGCCGGCGGCTCGCACTACGACATCGCCCGGTTCGGCAGCGAGGTCTTCCGGGCCTCACCGCGCCAGGCCGATCTGATGATCGTGGCCGGACGGGTGAGTTGGAAGATGGCGCCGGTCCTGCGGCACATCTACGACCAGATGGCCGAGCCGAAGTGGGTCATCGCGATGGGCGCCTGCGCCAGCTCCGGTGGCGTGTTCAACAACTACGCCATCGTGCAGGGCGTGGACCGGGTGGTGCCGGTCGACGTCTATGTGCCCGGCTGCCCGCCGCGCCCGGAGTTGCTGCTGCAAGGCATCTTCCTGCTGCAGGAGAAGATCGGCCGTGGCGAGAGCGCGCGCGAAGACGCGCTGCGCGCGGCGGCCGAGTGAGAGAGGCAAGGTGGTCATGAGCGAGGGCAGTCCAGCGGCGACGAACGGTCACGCCGCGGGGCAGTGGCCCGATAGCTTCGGGCTGGCCGAGGCGTTCCCGGATGGTGGCATCATGATGATGAACACCAACCACCTCGACGACCTGATCAACACGGCGCGCGCCAACTCGCTGTGGTACATGACGTTCGGGTTGGCCTGTTGCGCCATCGAGATGATGGCCACCGCCGGACCGCGCTTCGATCTCGACCGGTTCGGCATGATCCCGCGGGCCACACCGCGCCAGAGCGACCTCATGTTCGTGGCGGGCACCGTGGTCAAGAAGATGGCGCCGCGGGTGAAGCGGCTGTTCGACCAGATGGCCGAGCCGCGCTATGTGATCGCCATGGGCACCTGCGCCACCATGGGCGGCCCGTTCCAGGACAGCTACAGCGTGCTGATGGGCGCCGACCAGATCATCCCGGTGGATGTCTACATCCCGTTCTGCCCGCCGCGGCCCGAGGCGCTGTTGCACGGCATCTTCCAACTCCAGCGCAAGATCCGGCACTCGCGCTACCACCACGCGCGCAGCCCGTCGCCCCTGGGCCGCCTCCTGCGCGGCTTGCTCGACCGCGCCGAAGAACCCGAAGCCTGAGTCGCCCCCGACACTGGACTCGCCTCCGCGCCGCACCGCGTGGTGCGCTGGAGGCAACATCCGGCGCCTCTGTGTCGTTGCGGGCGAAACGTGGTGGCCCGGCGCCATCGCGAGGGCGCGAAGTTGACGGTCGGCGAGCCGCCGGCTATAATCCGCCTGTCCGAGACCTGCAAGCAAACTGCCAGACACAGGGCAGGAGGATAGCGATGCCGCGACCGGAGGTCCGGGTACGCGTCGAGGTGAAGCCGCAACTGATCGTCCGCCGGCCGCCGCGGCAGTTGATCGACCTCCTCGACAAACCCGAAGACGAGTTCCGCGACTACGTGCATCACGTGGAAGAGAGCGCCGTCTTCAAGCGCCTCGTCGAGGCCGGAGCGGTGCGGCGCGTCAAGAGCCGCGGGCGCGTGCCGCGCGACAAGTACGAAGAGTACATGGACGTCCAACTGATGCAGTTCCTGCGTCAGTACCGCATCACCCGCCACGCCGAATGGGAACGCGACTTCCTCGACCGCAGCGCTCCGGAGCACATGCCGCGCCTGGCCGAAAAGTACAATGCGCCGGCCGACCGGCTGCGCAAGATGATCGAGTACTACCAGCGCGTCACCTCGGACAGCTACGGCAGCGACGGCTACAGTGGCGGCAGCTATGGCACCGAAGAGCCCGACTACGTCGAACTGATCCCCTCGCGGGCGGATGTCGATGTCACCGACAACATCGTGCTGATGCGCGAGTTCGTTGAAGCCTACACGGTGAGCGAGGTGGACTTCGTCCGGGACTTCATGCAGGGCGACCTGCCCGCGCCGGTCCTGGCCGACCGCTATGGCGCGCCGCTCGAAGAGGTCGAGGAGATCCTCGAGGTGCTGGGCCGGTTGCACATCGTCGACACCTTCGTCACCGGCGCCGCGACCTCGGAAGCCGCCTCGCGCGCGGTGCCGCAGGTGCCCGAGGCGCTGCGGCCGGTGGCCCGCGTGTTGCTCACCGACAACGGCCGCTGCGTGGCGATCCAGTTCAGCGACGACAGCGTCTACGCCGAGCGCTACCGCACCAGCCCCAACGCGGTGTCGCGCCTGGCCGCGCTGCCCGAGTCCGATCAGGCCGAGCAACTGCTGCTGGAGCTGCAGTGGATCAACCAGCGCAAGACGCTGCTCTGCCGCTTGGTCATGGCGGTCTGCGCGTTCCAGTACCGCTACCTGTTGACCGGTGACGTGAACGCGCTGAAGCCCCTGGCCCAGGCCGACACGGCGCGCGACCTGGGCGAGGACGAGGCGACCATCTGCCGGCTCCTGCGCGACAAGTTCGTGGCCACACCCTATGGCGTGATCGAGCTGAAGTTCCTGTTCCAGAAGAAGACCGACGTCGTGCGGCGGCTGGTCGACCGGAATCCCGAGCTGACCGACAATGCCATCCGGCGGATCCTCGAGACCGAGTACCAGACGAAGATCTCGCGCCGCACGGTGGCCTACCACCGGCTCAAGTTCCAGCGCACCGACGACGGTGCCGGCTAGCGCGCGGCGAGCGGCGGTGACGCATGGCGCGACATGATGTGCTCGAAGCCCGGCTCACCTGGTCGCTGCCCTACCTGGCTTGCCTGGTCGTGGTCGCCCTGGCCGGCCTGGCGCAACGCCCGCGGCCCGTGCTGCGGGAGCCGCAGCGGCAGCTCGTGGTGGGTTACCCGCGCGGCGGCAGCGCGCCGGTCAGCGACCCGCGCCACCGCGACGCGCTCCGGCCGCCGCTGACGCGCTGCGGCCTGTTCGACCTGTCGCGGTCCGATGATCGGGAGTTGGCGCTCTGGCAAGGCGACCGCGTCTCGCGCGACGCCATCGGGTTCGAGCCCGACGCGGTGTCGAGCTTCCTCAAACGGTTCGGCATCGAGCCATCGGAGATGGATCTGGAGGTCGATGTGCTGTTCCCGAATCCCGGGGGCAGTGCGGCGACGCAGATGCTGGTGGTGGTGCACCCGTACCGTCTGCTGCCCCCGGCGACTTGGGACACCTACCTCTACGACCTGGCCAACGACGAGCCCAAGCTGCTCCTGGCGCGGCGTGACGAGCCGGCGCGCCTACAGTTGGGCCGTACCGGCGACAACCTGCTGACCTGCGGGCACGAAGCGATGGCCCGCCGGAACCGCGGTCTGGTGTATGCCAACGGCGCCTGGCGCGAGACGCGGCTCCAGGCGCCCGCCAACGCCTGGCTGCAGCGGACCGTGGGCGCGTTCACGACGCTGCCGTGGTGGGGCTGGCTGGCGGCCCTGTGTCCATTGGCGGCCTTGGCGTTCAGCCTGGGTGATCGCTGGGAGCGGCTGCGGAGCATCCAGCGGCGGACCGGGCGCAGCGAGGGCAGTACGGTCGGACTGCTCTGTGGCGCGGCCGCGCTGGCAGTGGTGCTGGCCGGCCTGAGCGGGCTGCGGCGCGAGCCGGCCTGGGACCTGCTGGCGGCGCTGCTGGCGCCGGTGCTGGTCGGCCTGGCG
>CAZHGD010000024.1:0-58863 GCA_964531735.1 uncultured Fimbriimonadaceae bacterium
ATGCCGAGCCGGTGCGGCAATCGCAACGGGGCGCCCTCTACCAGCACGCACTGCACTGGCTGGAGCGCGCCTCGTGGCCGGCCGGGCTGGCCGCGGTCGGGCTGCTCGCCTACCTGCTGCGGCACGGGGTCGCGTTCCGCGGGGCGCTCTACGGCCCTGGACTGACCACGCCGAGCGAGCTGCTCAAGCCGCTGCTGGTCATCTTCCTGGCCGGCTTCCTCAAGTGCCGGCGCGGACCGCTGGAGTTGCTCGCCTTCGTGGCCATCTGGCTGGCGGTGCAGTACGGCCTGGTCAGGCAGAGCGACCTGGGCCTGGTGCTGATCCTCAGTGGCCTGCTGCTGAGCCTGTTCTACGTGGCCACCGGCCGCACGCGCATCCTGCTCGGGTCCCTGGCCCTGGCGGCCATCGTGGGCGTGGTGGTCTACACCGCCGCGCCGAGCGGACCGGTACTGGAGCGCGGACAGCGGCGCCTGACCACTTGGCTGCGGCCCTGGGACGCGCCGCGTGGCGCCGGCTACCAGTCGCTGCAGGCGCTGTTCGCCATCCGCGCCGGCGGCTGGGACGGCAAGGGCCTGGGCAACGGTCAGCCGCACCTGACGCCGTTGGTCACCAGTGACTTCGTCTATGCAGAGGTGGCCGAGGAGCTCGGGCTGCTCGGGTCCGGTCTGGTGCTGCTGCTCTACGTGAGCCTGTTCCGCCGCGGCTTCCGCATCGCCACCCTGGCCGCCGACCCGTTCCGCCAGCGCCTGGCCGTGGGCTGTGTGACGGTGCTGGCCATCCAGACGCTGGTCAACCTGGCCGGTGTCATCCGTCTGCTGCCGATGACCGGCATCACGCTGCCGTTCATCAGCCACGGCGGCAGTTCGCTGGTCGTCTGCTGGGCCCTGGTCGGCCTGATTCTGGCCGTCGGGCACGACGTCGAAACGGCAGAGCCCCCGCCCGAGCGGCCGACTCGAGCAGGCCGCAAGCCGCGAAGTTGAACAGAAGTGGGTCGTCGGCCCTGGATCTGTTCGCTTTCGCGATACCAAACCCGCTTGACATCGGGCCTGCAATGCAGCCATGCTGACCTGGATGCGGTCGCAATCCGCCACCAGTTCTACCGCTCTCGGGCCGAAATAGGGAGGCGGGTATCGGCCAACAAGAAAGGAGTGGATGCCCATGCCAGCACTCAGCCGCAGAGCGTTCACGTTGATCGAACTGCTGGTCGTCATCGCCATCATCGCGATCCTGGCGGCGATTCTGTTCCCGGTCTTCGCCAAAGCGCGAGAGAAGGCGCGCCAGTCGAGCTGTGCCAGCAACGTCAAGCAACTTCAGCTCGGTCTGATCCAGTACGCGCAGGACTACGACCAAAAGCACATCTACGCCTCGATCGACACCGCCGACGCGGCCACGGCCAACGGTCCGTACGCGCGCAATGGCGTCAACCGATACTGGTGGTTCGATATGGTCAGCCCGTACCTGAAGAACAAGCAGATCCTGATCTGCCCGAGCGATAGCGGCACCACCAGTTGCTGCGGCATGCCCAACCGGTCGTACCAGCCGAACTCCTACATGAACGGCGTGGCCGACTCCTCCGTAGACGACCCGCCGCGAACCATTCACCTGATTGAGTCCAAGCTGAACCGGCAGGTCGACGGTATCATCGACGTCGGCAGCTACTCGAGCAACGCGTTCCACAACGAAGGCTGGAACGCGTCGTTTGTGGACGGGCACGTCAAGTGGCTGAAAGGCAGCCCGCGGCCCGCCGCGGCCGGGCAATGGGTCCTGCCGACCCAGTACTTCACCCTGGCCAACGACGGGCCGTAGCTGGCTTCGGTCGGCCTCTGGTACGCAACGGCCCGGCGGCTGGCGCCGCCGGGCCGTTCTGTGTCCAGGGCCTCTTGCCACCCAGTCGCCAACGAGTCATCATCAGGCGGGCCCGGCCACGGCTCGACCGGCCACGGAGTAGGACCGCATGAACAAGCGCGCGTGGTGGAGTGGTCTCTGTCTGCTGCTGGCGGGTTGGCTGGTGGCCTCGGCCCAAGAGGCAGCCCCCAGGCCGGAGTACCAGCCCCGGCGCGACGCCGAGGGCTGGGAGATCCTGTTCGACGGCACCAACCTCGAGGCCTGGCAGATGGACCGGCACCACGGCGACTGGGTGATCAACGACCAGCGTGAGTTGGCCGTGATCAAGGGCGGCCCGAGCCTGTTCACCCGCCAGCGCTACTGCGACTACGTCCTCGAGCTGGACTACAAGATGGCCGCCCAGCGCCGCTGCAACAGTGGCGTGTTCGTACGGGTCCATCAGGCCTACAACGAGGTCAACACCGGCCTCGAGGTCCAGATCCTGGACAACGCCGACTACCACGCCCAATGGGACGCCATGAACGCCAACGGCGCCCTCTACGGCCTCGTCCACCCCGCGGTCGACGCCAACCGGCCACTGGGCGAATGGAACCACTACCGCATCACGGCGAACGACAGCCTGATGACGGTCGAGCTGAACGGCCAGCAGATCGTCAAGGCCGACCTGAGCCAGTGGGTCAAGGCGCACCTGAACCCCGACGGCTCGCCCAACAAGTTCCCGCACGCCATCGCGGCGTTGCCGCGCGAGGGCTTCATCGGCCTGCAGAACTACGGCGGCGCCGCGCTGTGGTTCCGCAACATCCGGCTCAAGCCGCTGTCGGACCGCCGCCCGAAGTTCACCGGCCAGGAACCCATCGAGCAGGTCTTGGCGCCGCTCACGAAGCCCTGAGCGCACCGGCCCACCGCGACCTTCCGCAGAGCGCCGCATTCCAGCCTGAATTTGGCCCCGCAGCCATTGACAACGGCCGGCCGCATCGCCGACGATGAGGTAGGCGCTGTCGTCCTGGGGCGCCCGGCGACGGGCCTGCGTGGCATCGTGAGGCCCGGCCGCATCCGTAGCGGAAAGGACAACCATCATGCCTTCGCATCGCCGCGGCGGTGGGTTCACACTCATCGAACTGCTCGTGGTGATCGCCATCATCGCCATCCTGGCGGCGATCCTCTTCCCGGTCTTCGCCAAGGCGCGGGAGAAGGCTCGGCAGAGCAGTTGCCTCAGCAACGTCAAGCAACTGGGCCTGGCCTCGATGCAGTATGGTAGCGACTACGACGGCCGCGGCCCCTACATGGGCACCTGCGGCTTGCCGTTCAACTTCTACTGGCACGACCAGATTGCGCCCTACACGAAGAACACCCAGATCCTCATCTGCCCCAGCGCGACCGCTGCCTCGCACGCCGGCGTCAACAGTCCGGCCGGCTGCACCTACGGCTGGAACATCTACGCCGTCAACCGGAGCGGCTGGTCGCGCAAGTACGACGACATCCCCTCGGTCGCCGGCACGTTCATGCTCGGTGACCGCGACACGGGCTGCGTGCGCATCTTGGGCCCGAACTGCGTCACTTCGGGCTGCGGCTGTTACGGCGGTCAGTCGCCGGTGCAGAACAACCACTTCCTGACCAATCGGCACAACGAAGGCGCCAACTTCGCCTATTTCGATGGCCATGGCAAGTGGCACAAGGTCGTCGTCCCGGCGGCCGCCAACGGCTACATGCCCGGTGACCCGCCCGCGGCGAACTTCTATCAGTGAGGTCGCGGCCACCCCGCGCCGCGCCGCTGTCGCAGTTGGGTGACCGGCCGCCCAACTGCGACAGCTTGCCAGATGTGCGCCGCGGCGCCGTTTTTGTTCGCCACCGTTACCCTCGCGGTCGCATCACAGACTGCGACACGCTATGTTTGCCACCAACGAATCACCACCTGTCCAGTGATCACGGGGCACCATCGCGTTGGGCCTGACCATACTCCGGATCGGTGGCCGGCGCGGCAGTGGCGGCTCAGGGCGGTAGACTGACGCCCAGACGGTGCCGCTCGGGTGGTGGGTTCCCCCTGTCGTGGCCGAGGGCACCCGGAGTCTGTCGTGCGACGTCAAGCGTTCACTCTCATCGAGTTGCTGGTGGTGATTGCGATCATCGCCATTCTGGCGGCGATCCTGTTCCCCGTGTTCGCCAAGGCCCGCGAGAAGTCGCGGACCTCGAGCTGCGCCAGCAACATGAAGCAGGTCGGCCTGGGTGTGCTCCAGTACACGCAGGACTACGACGAAACGTTCTGCATGTGCCGTGGCTACGATGCGCCGAACCCGTACCTGACCGGCAACCCGGTCAATAACATGGACTGGAAGGCGCAGATCATGCCGTACGCCAAGAACCTGCAGATCTTCCGCTGTCCGTCCAACAACACCGCCGTGGTGGCGGGTACCGCCGGCCAGTACGGCGTGACCGGTGGCATCTACACGCACTACCAGCAGCCCACGGTGTCCGGCGGCGCCACCACGCTCGGCTTTGCCTATGCCGGCTGGACGCCCGCCATCACGCTGGCCAACGTCATCTACCCGGCGCAGCAGTTCCTGGCCGTCGAGTGCAACAACAACGGTGGCCCAGACCTGTACTACACCACCTCGGGTGTCTGCTTCTCGGGTCACAACGAGCTGGCCAACTTCCTGTACGTGGACGGTCACGTCAAGCTGGGCCGGTGGAGCGCCATCGCCTACTCGCCGCAGTGCCCGTTCTTCACCGACCTGCGCGCAGCGGCCATCCCGGCCAACACGCCCTAGCGTCGGCGTACTTCGCCAGTGGCACACGAGACCGTCCGCGCTCGGCGTGGGCGGTCTCGTGGCCCTGGGCCGACCGGCATCAGCCGGCGGCGTGGGAGGAGCTGACACCGCCGGCCCGAACTGGCGCCCGTGGAGTCGACGATGCGCATCGCCCCGCTGTGTGCCCTGTTCTGCTGCTGGCTGCTTGCCACGCCCGGACGAGCCGCCGACCTGGCTGCCTTCAGCTACCCCGACACGGCCACCGCACGGCAGCATTGGCGCCCTCAGTTCGGCAGCCTGCCCGTGGAGGTCGAACGGCTGCCGGACGGCAGCACCGTGCTGGTGCTCACGGCCAACTACACCAAGGCCGGTGAGCGGGTCTGCTGGGACTGGTCGGCACCACTCGACCTGTCGCAGGTCGGCCGCGTGGCCTTCGAGGTAATGGCCGACAACCCATCTGTCGCCGGCACCGTCGGTATGTACTTCGGCACGCCGAACGGCTGGTATCCCACCTACTGGTCGGCGTTCAGCGACACCTGGCAGCAGCGCACCTTCGCGTTGGCCCGGTTCGGCCGCGAGGACAACCCCGACGGCTGGGACAAGGTCGACCGGTTCCGCTTCTCGGTCTGGGGCAGCGCGCCGGGCCAGTGCCAGTTCCGCCTGCGCCGGATGCAGACCATGCCGGTGGACAAGGCGGAGAACCTGCTCCGCAACGGCAGCTTCGAGGTGCCCGGCGTCGGCGTGCCGTACGCCTGGGGCAGCGGCCACTGGGGCGTGGGCCAGTTGCCCTGGGCCGCCGACATGGACCTTTGGCGCCGGCACTTCCGCCTGGACCCGACGCAGGCCAAGGACGGCCGTCACAGCCTATTGCTGGACAACACCGGCGGCCTGCCGTTGCTGGCCGCGGTCTCGGCCACGGTCGTCGAGTCGGGCGCCAAGGACCCGGCCCAGTATGTGCTCTCGGCCTGGCTGCGCTCGGATCAGGAGCAGCTCAAGGTGTCGCTCGGCCCGGCCACGGTCACCGTCGGGCGCGAGTGGGTCCAGGGCGTCGCTCGCGGATTGCGGGCCAACCAGATTGAGGCCGTGCGCATCGCGCCGCAAGGCCCGGGCAAGCTCTGGATCGACGCCGTGCAGGTGCAGCGCGGCGCTGCGGCGACGCCGGAGTTCCACCCGCACCCGGACGACGCCATGCTGAGCCAGCGCGAGGCGCGCGTCGACTGGTCGGCGCCACGCCGGACCGCGGAGGTGGCCGCCGGACGCAGCGTCACCGGACCCACGCGGCCGGCCCGCTCGAGCATCGACCAGCACGGGCGCTTCCTGGTCGACGGGCGGCCGTACCTGATGCACTCGTTCGGCCTGGAGTTCGTCAGCAGCCTGGACGTCCTCGACTTCGTGGCGCGCGCCGGCTGGCGCGACGTCTGCATCCAGATGTATCCGAAGCAGAGCGTCGCCGAACTGACGGGCATCTTCGACCGCTGCGCGCGGGTCGGCCTGCGGCTGATCCCGTGGCTGGACGGCCGCATTTCGCGCGAGCACTTCACCGCCATCATCAAGGCCCTGAAGGACCATCCGGCGCTGCTCTGCTGGTACGTCATCGACGAGCCGTCGGGGAAGGAAGGCATCGCCGAGGCGGCCGCGCGGCAGCGGCTGGCCAAGGAGCTCGATCCGGCCCATCCAGCGTACATCAACTACCTGTCCGACCGGCTCACCCAGCAGGACGGCGACCTGTTCAGCACCGACGTCTACCCCATTCCGCACGGTTCACCGATGGACGCGGTGCGCGCGGTGGCGGCCATGCAGTCGGCCGCGGTGAAGCGTCACGTGCCGGTCTGGATGTGGCTCCAGGGCACCGGGCACGCCTACTGGATGGACCGCGAACCGTCGCCGCGCGAGCTGTCGCTGATGACCTATGGCTCACTGCTGGCCGGCGCCCGCGGCATCTACTGGTTCGCCCAGGTGCCGCGCACCAAGGAGTGCTTCGCCGAGATGCGCGCCCTCTGCGTCGAACTGGAGCGGCTGGAGCCGGTGCTCGGCAGCCTCGAGACCGCGCCGGCGCTGACCTGCGACAGCAAGGCCGTCATGGGCCAGGCGTTCCGCCATGAGGGCCGGTTGTGGGTCATCGCGGTCAACACGACCGCCGCGGCGCATAGCGCCACTTTCAGCCTGGCCGGCGCCACCGGGCAGGCTGAAGTGGTCTTCGAGGGCCGCCGCGTGCCGGCGACCAACGGCCAGTGGCGCGACGACCTCGGACCGTACGAGCGACGCGTCTACCGCTTCGACTGAGGCCGCGCTCAGACGGGCGTCGGGTGGTGCGTCGAGTAGCGCAGCGCGGGGCTCAGGCCCAGCCCGCCACCGGGCAGCGCCACGGAGCTGCACGCGCAGACGTAGGCGTCCGGATCCTGGCCGAGCTCGTCGCGCAGGTCGGCCCACATTTCGCGCGTCTCGGTGCTGACGTACAGCGGCACGTCGGCGTCCCAGCGCCGGACCTCGCGAATCAGGTGGCGGTAGATCTCGCGGCGTGTCTCGTGCGGGAACGGCCCGGTGCGTGAACCGCGCAGTTCCTCAGCCGCGTCACGGGCCGCGGCGACGCAGTCGGGATCGAGCAGCTCCAGATCCAGCGTGCTGCTCATCGCCTCCCAGGTGTGCCAGATATACAGGCAGAAGCCGATGGACTCCGGCTTGGTCCGCTTGCACGCCTGCTCGATGATCCAGGCATACTCGTCCTGCCAACCGCGCACCGGGATCACCGGCTTGAATTTGAACCGCACCGGCAGGCCCATGGCCTGCACACGCCGCGCCGCCTCGATGCGGTCGATGGCCAGGCCGGTGCCCGGCTCGAAGTCACGCGCCACCGCCTCGCAAGTGGTGCTCCAGACCCCGACCAGCCGGTCGCGGTGCTCCAGATCGGCCAGCCAGTCGACGTTGGCGCTGGCCGTGTGGAAGTGACCATAGCGGCCCTGGTGCCGCGCCAGCAGGCGCGAGAACAAGTCGAACAGACCATACTCCGGTTCGAGGGTGATCAGGTCGGCCGAGTCGAGGATCATCCGGTGGACGCGGTTCCACGGGTTGAAGGCGATGACCGGGCCGACGATCTGCTCCAGGTAGTCCTCGAGGTTCAGCGCGATGGTCAGGTACTGCCCGCCGCGGCCCGTGCCACAGTAGCGGCAGCCGTGTGAGCAACCGGCCACCGTGCCGAAGTTGTAGGTCGGCCAGCAAACGCAGTTCTCGATCCGGTCGCGCTGGTGCGGGTGCTGGTCGATGGCCGTCGTCAGGTACCCGTAGATGTGGTTGAGGTCGCTCAGCGCGGTGCCGTCGGGGCAGCGCGCCAGCAGCGGCCGCAGGTCGGGCCGGTCGCCCAGCGCCATGGTGGTGAAAAGCAGTGAGCGGCGCCAGGAGGTGGGCACGCCCGCCAGTTCGTCGCTCGGCGGCCAGAGACCGCGGAGCTGCGGCACCACCTCGGGCAGGTTGTCGTCGGTGATGCGGACCACCTCGGGCTGGTTGGCCAGCGCGGCCAACATGCGCTCCAGGCGCACCACGCAGCGCGGGTCGTCGTAGACCCGGTCCAGCACGAACACCCTCTCCGGCGCGAGCGCATACATGGCAGCGCACCTCCGTGCGGTGGCCTTGCGCACGCGCGCGGCCAGTCCTCCTTGGCTAGACCAAGGCGAGCAGGCGCACCGGTGCGCCGGTGCCGCCGGCCAGCCGGGGCAGGCCGACCACCAGCACGGCCCCTCGCGGCGGCACGGTGTCGAGGCCGGTGGCGTTCTCGACGATCCACCGCCCGGCGCCGAGGACGATCTGGTGCGCGGTCAACTCGACGGCGCAGCCGGCATCGAGCGACAACGTGTCGATGCCGATGCCGACCACGTCGCGCGCGTCGACGAGCCATCGCGCGGACTCGGCGGCGCAGCCGGGGAAGTGCAGCCCACCGGCCGCGTCCAGGCCGAGGTAGGCCGCCCCGCCGGCGCGGTGGTGCCAACCGGTGTTGACCAGCACCGCGCTGCCCGGCGTAATCGGGCCGTGCTGGTCTTCGTCGGCCCGCAGGTCGGCGAGCGAGAGCGCGGCATCGGGCGTCGGCGCCGTGGCGAACCGCACCACGGCCAGCGGCGCCACGAGTCCGGCAGCGGGCAACTGGTCGACGGTCAGCCCGTCCGGCACCATATGCGCCGGCGCGTCGAGATGCGTGCCGCTATGCTCGTCGAGCTGCCAGCGCCGGGTGCGGAAGCCGTCGGTGGCAATGGCACAGGCCTCGGCGACCAACGGCGGTTCATCGCCCGGATAGTGCGGGAACCCCGGTGAGAGCCGGTGCGTGAGGTCGATCACCTGACCCGGGCGGAACGCAGCCATGGCGCTGGGGCCTTCCCCCAAAGAACACGGCGCCCGGCTGGCGTGAAGCCGCGCCGGGCGCCGTTCGCAGAGTGGACGCGCGTCCTAGACGCGGCGAACCAGCGTCGCCCGCGGGCCCTTGGCGCCGGGCTCGAACTCGAGCTCGACCTTCTGGCCTTCCTGCAGGGTCTTGAAACCGCGGCCTTCGATGGCCGAATGGTGCACGAAGACGTCGGGGCCGCCGTCATCCTGCTGGATGAAGCCGAAACCCTTTTCTTCGCTGAACCACTTCACGGTACCGGTTGTCATGATGTTTCTCCCGTGCGGCACGTCGTCCAGCTCTGCGAGACCGATTGACTGACCAACACGGGGAAACGTCCACCACCGTAAGATCTGAAACCGGCAACCTGACCGGGCGGTCAGGGCAAGCATTCACGACTCGACGAGCCACCACCGGTCATGCTAGCACAGGCTGCCGCCGAGTGCAAGGGGCAGACGGCACTATTTCGGTGGCGCGGGCCATTGTCGGCCGGCCGGCACATCGCCAACGCCAGCGTAGCCGGGCGAGCCCGACCACCGGATCGACCGACTCAGCCTGGAAGGCGAGCTGATCGAGGCCGAGGCGAGGACGCTGGCCGGCCGACAGATCGCCGATCTGACTGACTGAGGCCGCCGCGAGGTACCTGCGAGCAACCAGCGAGCGGCGCGGCGGACCGGTCGCGCTGCCGCGCGAGATCAGGTGGTCGCCGCGCCGACTCGGTTCGCGCGGAGCTGCCAGTTGGCCCGCAGGATGACGAGCGCCACCGTGACCGCCAGTAGGCCGCCGAGTTCGACACCCCAGATGGAACCGCCCACCCACGCGTAGCGGAGCATCGGACCGGTCTGCGCCGGCACGCCGATGAACGCCCGCCGGTAGAACTCGGGGCTGAGCGAAGCCAACCCGATGGCCGTCAGCCCGCCGAGCACCCAGCAGACGTAGGCCCCGGCGACGACTCCCAGCAAGTGCCTGAAGGCGAATCCGAACGAGCAACTCGCTCTCGTCATGAGCCCGGTGGCCGTCGTGAAGAGCAGCGAGAAGAACACGCCGAACAAGAGCCCTTCGAACAGGCCCTGCGCGATGCTGGCACGCCACACGTCGGTGACGTCCTGCCATCCGAGCACCGTGACGAAGTAGAGCGGGCTGACGAGGCCATTGACCACGTTCGTCGTCGCCCCCAGGAACCCACTCGCCAGGACCCCGGTGACGGCAAGCGCCGCCAGATCCAGAGGCCGGGGTGTCACCGGTGCGCGGGGGTCTCGTGCTTCCATGGGACGGTCCTGCTCCGGGGCAGCCAAGGAACAGATACGCCTACTCACAGATGGAGTCAAGCACAGTGCCCCGCGGTTGCCGATCCGCAGGCTAGTCTGCGCCAGCGCGAACTCCGGTGACAGTATACTTCACTCGCCATGCGTGCGTGGCACCCGTGGGTCGTCTGGCCCGACATGAACTCCGCCAGGCCGCTTGGTGCGGTGCTCGCCTGAGCTACCCGCGGGCGGCCCGTCGTGCGCGCTCGACACCGACCGGTGCGCAGTCGGTCCGCTCGCGCGCCCTATCGCCACAGCCGCGGCTCACCCCACACCGCCAGGTTGTCGAGGGCCTTGCTGCCGGCCTCCGGCTCCACGGTCAGCCGCAGCGTGAACGGCTTGGCCGTCGGCAGCGCCACCGCCAGCGTCAGGCCGGGCTGGGCGCTGCGCGCCACCTCGCTGCGCTGGAGCACCGTCGAGTCGGCCAGCACCACGAACCGCACCGCGCCCTGCGGGCCGGCTGACGCGTGCAGGCCGACGGTCGCCGTCAGCTTGGTGTAGACACCGGCCAACGGCATCGGCACCTGGATCACGCCGCGCCCGCCCTGGCCGAAGCCGTGGGCGAACGGCTTGGCCTCGCCCGGCAGCCGCAAGGGCTGCAAACGCCGCTGGCCATCGAGGCTGCGGTGGCGCACGAACGGGACCCAGATGTAGGGCTCGTCGGCCTTGCCGCCCAGCGGCAACGTCTCCAGTCGGCTCACCGGCCAGCCGTCACAGCCGGCGGCTTGCGCCGGCTCGACGCGGTCAACGGCTAGGCTCAACGCGGTGTGCAGCGCGTCGGCGACCAGTTCGCCCACCGCCAGCGCCTGCTCGCCGACCAGCGCCGCGGCCTGACGCCCGTCACCGTAGAGGAAGTCCTGCAGGCTCGGAATGACGACGGAGCGCGCGCGACGGGCGATCTGGCGTTGCCGGTGGACGAGTTGGAACGCGGCCTCCTGCTTCGTGACGCCGAGCAGCGCCGGGGTGTAGGGCCGGTCGGCGAGGGCTCTGAGCAGGCCGTCCACGTTGACCCCGTGGTGCCCATAGGTGTAGGCAAACTGCTCCTTGTCCGGCGGCGGCGGCACCAGGTCGCGCAGTTGCGCCTCGTTCAGCCCCATTGGTGCCAGGCAGTGCGCCGAGGGCGAGCCCGGGTCCTCCAGCCAGTGGCACATCACGCCGAGATACCGCACCGCGCCGTCGAGCTGGTTGGCCCGCAGCGCCTGCTCGACCTGCGTCTGGTACCAAACGAAGCCCTGAGCCGAGACCTCCGGGTCGTTGATGTCGTGCAGCGACAGCCGCAGGCCCGGCGGGGCACAGAATCGGGCCAGCTCGGGCGTGGGCTGACCGGCATAGGTGTCCTGCAGCGCCAGGTAGTCGCGGCAGAGCTTGGCCCGGACCGGGCTCAGCGCCTCCAACTCCCAAGGCGCGAGGCGGGCGGCGGCCCAGGCTCGGATGTGGGCGTGGCCCGCGCCCCAGCCAAACGAAGGGCTGGCGAGCAATAGGCCCGCAACGGCCAGCAGACAGCGGCGCATGGGCTCACCTTCCAGACTCGTGTCGAACGCCTGATTGCGGCCCGGCCCCCGCGGGTCCTCCTTGGCGCTGGCGCGGCCACTACGAGACAGTCCAGTCTGGCGCGCCGGAGCGAGGTGGTGACGCACGAGTTCGCCGCACTCGGGCGAGCCGACGGCGAGGTCATGGCCACCGTCCTCAAGCTCAAGGCGATCCGGCGGCCGCCGTCGTGCTACCGCGGCTGGCCGAGTCTTCCGCAGAACTGCCGTCCGCTGGGTGCGCCATGCGGCCTTGACATAGGTACTGAATATAGTCACCATTAAGCCAAACGGGAGTCCTGCGTGGGCAGCAAGGACAAGCGCGAGCAAGCGCTGCGCCGCAATCCGAAGGAGGTGCGAGGCGATGATCTCAGGGCCGTACTGGAGGCCAATGGCTTCGCTTGCCGGCCCACTTCGGACGGGTGGACCTGTCGCCACACGCTGCTTGATCAGCCCGTAACGTTGCCGCTGACGCACGGTTCGCGGCAGGCAGCAGGCCTGGTCCGACCCGCCTACGTACGCCGGGCACTGGCCGCGCTGGATGATGCGCGCGCCCGGGGCGAGGAGCCAGCATGATTGAGGCATTGACATACACTGAGGAGCATCTCGACCGCGCGCGGCACTATCCGTTGCTCGTGCTGTGGTCGCCGGAAGACGACGAGTACGTCGCCCGGGCCGAGGCCTTTCGCTATACGGTCGGCGCCGGCGACAGCCCGGAGGAGGCCGCTGCAGCCGCGGTGCGCAACATTGCCACGAGCATCGCTGCCATGGAGGAGGCCGGCCAGTCCGTGCCGGCTCCGCCCGGCAGCGTGGGCGGGCAGTTCCAGGTGCGCCTGCCCCGCTCACTCCATGCGGCGCTGGTGCAGTTGGCCGAGAGCGAAGGGGTGAGTCTGAACGCTCTGGTGGCCTATCTGCTCACCCAAGCGACGGGGCTCGAGCGGGTGGTGGCGCTGCCGACCCCGCGGCGCCGGCAGCGCTGAACTGGCCGGTGCGCGCTTGTCAGCGCTTGGCTGCCCGTGGCACGCGCCTCTCTTGCCCCGACGGCTCGTCTCGCCGCTACGGTCGTACCGGCTCATCCCAGAGCGATAGCACGAGGTGCGAGGGATGCTCGCGACTGTGATGGAGGGTGTTGTCGGCGATTAGCCACCGGCGGTCGCTCTGGTCGGCACCGGTGTTCCGATTGATGTCGGAATCGGGGAAGTTGCTGCTGGAGATGTGGAGCCCGATGCGGTGACCGGCACAGAAGCGGTTGGCGACGGGCTCGAGCGGGATCTCCAGGCGGTAGACCTCGCCCGGCGCCATGGGCTGCGGCACAGCGAATCCCTCCCGGTAACGGGCGCGCAGGAGCCCCTTGGCGAGGAACAGGGCGTAGCCCGTCGGGTAATCCGCGCTCGGCGGATGGATGTCCAGCAGCTTGACGACGAAGTCGGTGTCCGGGGCGGTGGACGAGACCCACAGCACCGCTGTGACGTCGCCGGCCACCGTCAGGTCCTCATCAAGCGGCGGAGTCTGGTACCAGAGCACATCCTTGCGGACCGTGACCGGCATCTGCGGGGAGCCGTCGCCGGGAAGCATGGGCAACTGTCCCTGGTCGGTCGGCGGCGGCGCCCACAGTTCGCCTCTGATGGCCCAGGGGCAATGGGGGATCTGCGGACTCCCGTAGCTGCGCACGACCTCGTGGGGATCGTACGTGTACGTGGTGTGCGACGGTGCCTCGGCGGGCGCCTCGGCGGACAGTGTGCCGTCGCCGTTCAGGTAAAGGGCGGCATCGCGCGTCCCCTCGGTGGGCCAGGCTTGGCGCAGGTGCCAGTAACCGCCGTGGTTCAGGCAGCCGTCGTCGGTCTTGAGGCCGTCGCCGCCACCCATGACGAACAACTGCACCGGGGCACCCGTGTCGGCCTCCTCCCTGCCCTTGAGCCAGCGATCGAACCACCGCAACTCGTACTCGAGGAACTCCTGGCGACTGGTCAATCCGCCACCCAGCGCGCCATAGTCGACACCGCCGGCCGCAGTGTCGAAGGCCCAATGCCGCCAGGGCCCGACCAGCAAGGCCTGGTGCTGCCGCCCCAGGGCCACCATCCGCCGGTACCCCTCGATCATGGGACCCGGGAAGAAGTCCAGCCAGCCCGCCACCCAGAGGATGGGCATGTCGGGCATGGCCTCCAGGTACTCGTCCTTGGCGCGGCCGGGCTCGCGCCAGTAGTCATCGTAGTCGGGGTGCTCGAAAGCCAGCTCCATGAGCAGCTCTTCGTAGAGGGGAGCAAGCTGCAGCGGGGTCTCGCCCCGGCGCCAGGGCGTACGGGCGGTCCACTCGATGAAGCGGTCGAAGCCACACATCTCCTCCATGGCCTCCACTGCCCAGGGGAGGTCCTTCAGTTCGTTGCTCGTGAACGCCCTTTCCAGGACCCAACTCAACTGCGACAGCCTGAGGGCGCCGCCGGGGAACGTGTTCTCGCGGTATTCGCTGAGCACGTGATGGTGAGGGATCATGGTCGCCAGGCTGGGTGGGTGCTGCGTGGCGGCCGCGAGTTGGGTGGCCGTCATGTACGACGGGCCATGCGTGCCCACACGGCCGCAGCACAGCGGGTGCCGGGCCAGCCACTCGATGGCGTCATAGCCATCCTCCGCCTCCTGGTTCACCGAGCCGAAGACGCCCTCGGACCGGAACCGGCCACGGACGTCCTGCGTCGCGGAGAGGTAGCCGCCCTCGGCAAAGAACCGCGCGATGTCCGGGCCCCATCCCGCCTTGTTGTACGGCGTGCGGAGGAGTACCGCCGGTACGTCACGCAAGGGCTGGCCACCCTCGGTCGGGATGAACAGGTCGGTGGCCAACCGCGTGCCATCGCGCATCGGGACCATCACGTCACGCTCGGCTGTCACCTCATAGCTGCGGACCATGTCAGCGCACCTCCAGAATGGCCACTACCGTCGCAGCACCAGCGCGGTGTGCTCACGGGTTGACCAGGCCGCCCGTGGCCGGTGCGGCCTGGCAGTTCACGCACAGGTCGCCGCCCACAACGCGACCGGATCCACCGCCGCTCCGGTCTCGGCCGAGGTCTGCGCCGCCAAGGCCACGGCCAGCGAGCGGGCCCCTTCTTCGGCGCTGACCAGCGGCTCCGCTTGGCCGCGCACGACCTGGCAGAAGTGCGCCAGTTGCGCCCGTAGCGGGTCGGCCGTGGGCACGGCGAGGCGGTGCCGCTCCAACGGCTGCGTCCACCCGCGGGGCTGCCCGGCGGCGTAGCGCCAGAGCTCCATCCGCGGGAAAGCCAGCGCCGCGTCTGTCCCGACGAACTGGTAGCAGGCCTCCGGCACGTGACAGTAGGTCGGGTTCTCAGCGGTGGTGGCCTCGTAGGACCACGGTGCTGGCGTGGCGTCCGAGGCCAGGACCGTACCCAGCGCTCCGCCGGCGAGCGTCAGGCAGAGGCTCAGCGAGTCCTCGACGGGCAGGCCGCGCACCGCGGCGCTCGTGCGCGCATACACGCTCGCCACCTCGCCGGCGATGAACCGCAGGCTGTCGAGGTCGTGGATGAGGTTGATCAGCAGCGGCCCGCCGCCCGGTCGTTCGCGCCGCCACGCGACGGTGTAGTAGTCGTCGGGCTTGAGCAACGTCCACAGCGCCGAGAAGCCGACCAGGCGGCCGAGGCTCCCATCGCCAACGAGGCCACGCGTCCGCTGCACCAGCGGATTGTGCCGTCGGTGATGGCCGACGAGCACCGCCACGCTGTGATGGGCCGCCGCGGTCACGATGCGCCGGGCCTGCGCCAGCGAGTCGGCGATGGGCTTCTCGACCAGCATGGGCACGCCTCGCGCCGCGCACGTCAGCGCGATCGCGGCGTGCGTGGCGGTGGGCGTGGCGATGATGACGCCCTCGGGGTGGGCGCGATCCAGGAGTTGCTCGAGGGCGGCGTAGCAAGGCACGCCCAGGTCGGCGGCGACGCCGGCCCGGGCCGGATCGGGATCGCTGAGGCCCACGAGCGCACAGTCGGCGTCCGCGGCGATCAGCGCCGCGTGCCGGGCGCCGATCAGCCCGGCGCCGATCACTGCCAACCGGACCGGTTCCATGGCACACCTCGTCAGAGGGCTCGCAGCCGCCAACCGCGCGGCGCCGCGACAGCCCGGATCATGACGCCTCCGCGACGGCCACCGGCGCGCCGCCCTGCTCGCCCGAAGTCAGGATGGCGTCCAGCGCACGCTGGATCGCGTGCCCGATCTCGCCCGGCACCGGCGTCGGCGCCACCCCCGCGATGGCGTCGGCGAAGCACTGGAAGCTGTTGCGGCCGGGCGGACTCATCTCCTCAGGCGGTATTGCGACTGGCTCGCCGCCGCGCTGGCGCAGGTGCACGCCCTCGCCGGGCGCACCGGCCGACAGGATGCCCTCGCTGCCGTAGATCTCGAAGCTCATGTGGTTGGCCGGGCTGGTCCAGCTCAGCTCCAGCACGCCCGTGGCGCCACTACGGAAGCGGCAGAGCGCCGTGGCGTTGTCCACCACGTCGATGTCCTCGCGGCGGCTGTCGGTCTGGGCCGAGACGCTGGCCACCTCACCGCAGTACCACTGCATCATGTCGCCGACGTGGACGCCGATGTCGCCCACAATGCCCCCGCCCTGGCTGCGCGTCACGAACCACCTCGCTCCCGGCGACCAGCCCTGGTCGGGCGCGGAGGTGTGAACGCGAATGGCGCGCATGTGTTGCACGCGGCCCACGGCGCCCTTGGCCAACAGCCGTGCGACCGTCTGGTAGAACGGATCGTAGCGGCGCGACAGGTTGACCTGCAGCACCTTTCCGGCCGCCTGCGCCGCCGCCACCACCTGGGCCGTCTCCGCCTGCGACATCCCCATGGGCTTCTCGCACAGCACATGGCAGCCCGCCTGTAGCGCAGCCAAGGTCATGGGGCAGTGCCACACGACCGGCGTGGCGACCGCGACGGCCTCCACCAGCCCGGAGGCCAGCAGGTCGTGGTAGTCCGTGAACAGCGCCGCCTCGGAGGCGTGCTCGTCATGCACCTTCGTGGCGCGCTCGGTGTCCAGGTCGCACAGGGCCGTGATCGTCACGCCCGGGACCTGCGCAAAACTCGGCGCATGGCTGCGCTGGGTGATCATCCCGCAACCGATGATGCCCAGGCGAAGCGGGCTCTCTCCCATGACCTGATGCTCCTTGCTCCAGACGGTCGCGGCCGACGGCCGCGACGCCTATATGCGCCGCAGGTTGGCCAGTCCCTTGAGGCATTCGAACATGCGGCCTTGACGCGCCTGGAGGCAGGCCACGCCCAAGACGCCGCTTGACTCCGCCGTCGCCGCCGCGTAGATTGCGCGCGGCGCGCTCCGGTGCGCGGGAGTAGGGCGATGGCACTCGCGTTCTCAGCACTCGGGCTGGCCGGGCTGGTGGCCGGCGGTGAGGTCAAGGCCACCGTGCTCGAGACCAAGGTGATCAGTTGGCAGCCGACGCTCTACCACGGTTGGCCGACCGTGGCCCGGCGCGCCAACGGGCAACTGCTGGTGGTCTGCTCCGGCGGGCGCGAGGGGCATGTCTGCCCGTTCGGCCGCGTGGAGCTGATGACCTCGGACGATGCCGGGGCGAGTTGGACCTGGCCGCGGACACTGCTCGACGGGCCGATTGACGACCGCGATGCCGGCGTGCTGGAGACCGCCAAGGGCACATTGATCGTGACCACGTTCACCTCGCTGGCCTATGAGAGCATCCTGCGCGACGCCGAGGCCAAGGGTCAGTGGCCGGCCGACCGGCTGAGCCGCTGGCAGGCGGCGCACCGCCGGTTGGGCGACGAGGCACGGCGGGCCGAGCTGGGCATGTGGGTGCTGCGTTCGACCAACGGCGGACTGAGCTGGTCGGAGCGCATCGCCACACCGGTCAACAGCCCGCATGGACCGGTGCAACTGGCCGACGGGCGCCTGCTCTACGCGGGCAAGGACCTGTGGGGCCATGACGGGCGCATCGGCGTGGCCGAGTCGCGCGATGACGGCGTGACCTGGCAGTGGCTGGCCGGCATCCCGACGCGGCCGGGCGACCAGCACCAGGCCTATCACGAGTTTCACGCGGTGGAGGCGGCCGACGGCCGGCTGGTGGTGCAGATACGCAACCACAACGAGCACCACTCCGGCGAGACGCTGCAAGCCGAGTCGACCGACGGCGGCCGCACCTGGTCGGTGCCGCGGGACATCGGTGTCTGGGGCCTGCCGTCGCATCTGCTGCGCCTGCGCGACGGGCGGCTGCTGATGACCTACGGTCACCGGCGCCCGCCGTATGGCAACCAGGCGCGCGTGAGCCGCGACCATGGCCAGACCTGGTCGTCGCCGGTGATCGTGTCGGGCGACGGTCCGGGCGGCGACCTGGGCTATCCGTCGACCGTCGAGCTGGCCGACAGCTCGCTGCTGTCGGTTTGGTATGAGCTGCCAGCGGGAAGGACTCAGGCGGTGCTGCGGCAGGCCCGGTGGCGGCTGAGCGACTGACGGCACCGCGGCAGCCGCTTGAGGTAGCGCGCTCAGCTCGGTTTGGGTCGGCCACGCGGAGAGACGGATGAGCTTGCCACCGCCGGCACCCGACGCCGAGGGCCGTCTGCTGAGCGTCATGCGCCAACTGCGCGTGGCCGCTTACGAGCGCGACTACCTGACCAACACCTTCACCTCGCTCTGTCCGATGTTCGAGACCGTCACCGGTTGGCCTCGCGAGGGGTTCACGCCGGAGGACTGGAACCACGTCATTCGCGCGGTGATACCGACGGGCGAGTACGCCGGCCGGGGCTACCTCGACGCGCGTCGCTGGCACACCCGCGAGCGGCACGCGCTCTGGACCGCCGACTACCTGGTCGCTCGACCCGACGGCACGGAGCACTGGCTGGCCTGCTCGGCCACCGATGGCTACGCACCGGACGGCCGGCTGGTCTCGAGCTATGGCCTGCTGCAGGACGTGACCGACCGGCGCGCCACCGAACGCTCGCTGCGCGAGAGCGAAGCGCGCTACCTCGGTGTGTTCGAGGCCAGTCGTGACCCGCTGTTCCTGTGGGAGGTCGACAGCCTGCGCATCATCGATGCCAGCCCGAGCGCGTGCGCGGCCTATGGCTACACGCGCGACGCGCTGCGGCAACGGCGCCTGCCCGACCTGTCGGCCGATCAGGGCACCAGCGCGGCCTCGGCCAGCGCCCAGAACACCAGCGTGGCGTTCCGCCGGCACCGTCGGCAAGATGGCACCACGTTCCCGGTCGAGATCAGCATCGGCTACTTCGACCTGGACGGGCGGCAGATCGGGATCGCCGCGGTCCGCGACCTCACCGAGCGCCGGCAGGCCGAGGAACGCCTGCAACTCGCTCTCGATGGCGCAGACCTCGGGCTGTGGGACTGGGACCACCGCGGCCGGACCCTGGTGGTGGACGCTCGCGCGGCCCAGTTGCTGGGCTACGCCGCCGCAGACCCGGAGTGCCAACCGGGCCACTGGGAGCAGCTCATCCACCCGGATGACGTTCGCCCGACCGCGCTGGCCCGTGACGCCTACTACCAGGGCCGCGAGCCGCTGTACCAGGCCGCGCACCGGATGCGCTGCAAGAGCGGCGAATACCGCTGGCTGCTGGCCCGCGGCCGCGTGGTCGAGCGCGACCTGGCCGGCGAGCCGCTCCGCTCGGCGGGCACCTACCACGACATAACCTCGCGCCGGCAGGCCGAGGAGGAGCTGGCCCAGAGCGAGGCCAACCTGCGCACCTTCTTCGACCGCTCGCTCGATCTGCTGATGGTGGTCAGTGGCGACGGCAGCATTGTGGATGTCAACCAGAGCGTGGTCGAGCGGCTGGGCTATGCCCGCGAGCAGCTCCTGGGCCGGTCGTTCCTCGTCCTCTGCGCGCCGCCGACCCACCGCGAAGTGCTGGCGGCGATCCGCCGCGTGATGGCCGGAGCCACCGACACGATGGAGCTGCCTATCCGGTGCGCCGACGGCAGCGAGGTGTGGGTCTCGACGCGCGTCGTGCGCGGCACCTGGAACCAGCAGCCGGTGCTGTTCGCCGTCGGCAAGGACATCAGCGACGTGCGCGCTTCCGAAGCGCTCCTCTCCCAGGTGTTCGAGTTGAGCGATACGCTGATGGCCATCAGTTCGCTGACCGACGGTCGCCTGGTGCGGGTCAACCGCGCCTTCGAACGGGCCACCGGCTACGGTGCGCCGGAGGCGGTGGGCCGCACGGCCGTCGAGCTCGGCCTCGTGCCCGATCCCGAGCTGCGCCGTCGGGTGCTGGCCATCGTCGATGGCGGCGAGCCCGTTACCGGCGTCGAGGCCACGGTCCACTCGCGAGGCGGCGAGGTCTTGACCGGCTCGCTCTCGGCCCGGCTGGTCGAGGCCCATGGCCAAGCCTATGTGCTGACCATGTTCACCGACCTGACGCAGCTCCACCGCGCCGAGGCCGAACGGTTGGAGCTGCAGCGGCGCGTCCATCAGGCCCACAAACTGGAGAGCCTGGGCGCGATGGCCGGCGGCGTCGCCCATGACTTCAACAACCTGCTGACCACGGTGCTGGGCAACCTGCTGCTGGCCATGGAGGAGGCCCCGGCCGGTTCGGCGCTGGCCGAACTGCTGGGCTCCTCGCACGCCGCGGCCCAGCGGGCCGCCGGGCTGAGCCGCCAGATGCTGGCCTATACCGGGCGGTCGTTCCAGCACACCTCCCGCATCGACCTCAGCGGGCTGGTGACCAGCCAGTTGCCCGAGCTCCGGGCGGCCGTGGACGGCACCACCGAACTCCGGCTCGACCTCACCGCCGGGCTGCCCACGGTCATCGGCGACCGCAGCCAACTGCAACAGGTGCTGACCAACCTGGTGCTCAACGCCGCCGAGGCCATCGGCCCGGCGGGCGGCACGATCCTCATCGCCACCGGCGAGGAGCAGTGCCACGGTGCGGTGCTCGAGCGTAACCGCGCCGGTAACGAGCCGGCACCGGGCCGCTACGCCTGCCTGCGGGTGACCGACACCGGGCCCGGCATCGAGCCACACGTGCAGCAGCGCATGTTCGACCCGTTCTTCAGCACCAAGTTCATCGGCCGTGGGCTCGGGCTGTCGGTGGTCATGGGCATTGTGCGCGGGCACCAGGGCGTGCTGCTCGTCGACAGCGCGCCGGGCGCGGGCACCACCGTGCGGGTGCTGCTGCGTCTCGCCGAGACCGACGGACCGCGCGGCGCCGCGCGCGGGTAGCCCCACCGGCGACCGGCACTGGCGTGATGGTCCGGTGGTGTGGTATGAAAAGCGAAGTCGTCGACCGGTGGGCGCACGCCGCCGGCGAGTGGTGTGCAGGTGGCGGGCCGGTTGCCCGCGTACCGGGCGAGCGTGGCACATGTCCGGAGCTACCGCAGGCAGTTGGTCCAGGTCCGTACTGGTCGCCGACGGCGATCGGCACGCTGGGCGCGTTCTGGCGTCGGCACTGGCGGCCGACGGCTGCCAGACGGCTCTCGCCACCAGCCCCGACGAGATCGAGCGTGCGCTGGCCGAGCACGCCTACGGCGTGCTGCTGGTCGATGACGGCCTGGTCCCACCGACCGACGGCAGCCTGTTGGCCTGGGCCCGGCGACACCGGCCCGACCTGCTGGTGCTGGTCATGAGTCAGGCGCCGGCGGTGGCGGCCGCGGTCGCCGCGCTACGCGCCGGCGCGCACGACTACCTTGACAAGCCGGTCACCGCGGCCGTGCTGCGCGACCATCTGGCCAGCCTGCGACCGGCAGTCTCGCCGCGCCGCGAGGTAATGCTGGCAGCCCTGGTCGAGGGCCTGCCCGACGCGGTCTACCTGAAGGACTCCGCTGGCCGCTACCTGCTGGCCAACGCCGGCGCCTGCCGGCTCGTCGGCCGGTCGCTCGACGAGATTCTCGGCCACGACGCCCACGCGCTATTCGCGCCGGCCGAGGCCGAGCGCATCATCGCCGACGACCGCCGCGTGCTGGCTGACGCCGACGTGCAGACCCAGGAGCGGCAGGTCACCGTGCACGGCGTGACGCGCACGTTCCGGACCACCAGGGGCCCGGTGCGCGACGCGGAGGGCGCCGTGGTCGGCCTGTACGGCATCGCCCGCGACGTCACCGACCAACGGCAGGTCGAACAGGCGCTGCGCCGCAGCGAAGAGCAGTTCCACCTGATCATGGACAACCTGGCCGATCTGGTGGCCGTGCTCGATCTGGATGGCCGCCGGTTGTACAACAGCCCGTCCTACCAGCAGATCCTCGGCGACCCGCACGGCCTGCAAGGATCGGACTCCTTCGAGGAGATCCACCCCGATGATCGGGCGCGAGTCGAGCAGGCCTTTCGCGACACCGTGCGGACCGGTGTCGGCCAGCGGCTGGAGTACCGGCTGATCGGGCATGACGGCCGCATCCGCTGCATCGAGTCGCAGGGCAGCGTGATCCGCGATGGCGACGGACAGGTGGCCCAGGTGGTGGTGGTCTCACGCGACGTCACCGCGCGCCGCCAGGCTGACGAGCGGCTTGAGGCCAGCGAGCGCAAGTACCGCGAACTCGTCGAGAACGCCAACAGCATCATCCTGCACTGGGCCCGCGACGGCCACATCATCTTCCTCAACGAGTACGGCCAGAGGTTCTTCGGCTACCGCCAGGACGAGATCGCCGGCCAACACGTCGTCGGCACCATCGTGCCGGAGACCGAGACCGGTGGCCGCGATCTGAGCAGGCTACTGGAGGCCATCAGCGCCGACCCGGCGGCGTTCGAACAGAACGTCAACGAGAACCAGAAGCGCAGCGGCGAGCGGGTGTGGATCGCCTGGACGAACAAGCTGGTCTACGATGAACGGGGGCAGGTGTCGGAGATCCTGAGCATCGGCTCGGACATCACCGCGCGCCGCCAGGCCGAACAGGCGCTCCGCGCCGCCCACGCCAGTCTGGAGCTGCGGGTGGCCCAGCGTACGGCCGAGCTGGCCGTCGCCCGCGACCGCGCCGAGGCCGCCGACCGCATCAAGTCGGCCTTCCTGGCCAGCATGTCCCACGAGCTGCGGACGCCGCTCAACTCCATCATCGGGTTCACCGGCCTGTTGTTGCAGGGCCTGGCCGGCCCGCTCAACGACGAACAGGCCAAGCAGCTCCGCATGGTCAAGGGCAGTGGGCAGCACCTCCTGGCCCTGATCAACGACGTGCTCGACATCTCCAAGATCGAGGCCGGCCAGATCGACATCGCCTGCGAGCCGTTCGACCTGCCCGAGTGCATTCACAAGGCGGTCCACACGGTGCTGCCGCTGGCCGACCAGAAGGGCCTGGCGCTCGCGGTCGAGGTGGCCCCGGACCTCGGCGCCGTGAGCAGTGACCGCCGGCGCGTGGAGCAGGTGCTGCTCAACCTGCTGAGCAATGCAGTGAAGTTCACCGAGCACGGCCAGGTCACCCTGACCGCCGGCGTGGAGCCCGGCCCGCCGGCCCAGGTCACGGTCGCCGTCGCCGACACCGGCCTGGGCATCGCCGAGGCCGATCTCGGCCAGTTGTTCCAGCCGTTCCGCCAACTCGACACCGGTCTGACGCGCCAGCACGAGGGCACCGGGCTCGGGCTGGCCATCTGCAAGCGCCTGGTGGACCGGCTGGGCGGTACCATCGCGGTGGCGAGTACACCGGGGCAAGGCAGCACGTTCACCTTCACGCTGCCGCTCGATCCGGAGGACGGGCGATGAAGCGGACGATCCTCGTCATCGAGGACAACGAGCAGAACCTGTACCTGGCCACTTTCCTCCTGGAACGCCACGGGTACGCGGTCGCGCCGGCGCGTAGCGGGCCCGAGGGCATCGCCCTGGCCGAACAGATCGACGCGGCGCTGGTGGTGCTCGACATTCAGTTGCCGCTGATGGACGGCTACGACGTGGCGCGCGCGTTGCGTCGCCAGCCGGCCCTGGACACCGTGCCGATCGTGGCGGTCACCTCTTACGCCATGGTCGGCGACCGCGAGCGCGCGCTGGCCGCCGGCTGTGACGGCTATATCGAGAAGCCGATCAACCCCGACACCTTCATGGCCCAGATCGAACAGCATCTGAACACCGGACGTGCGGTCGGAGAGACGTGATGACGACGGTCCTGATCGTGGACGACAACGAGCTGAACCGCTACCAACTGGAGGTCCTCCTGGGCGCCAGCGGCTACCGGGTGGTGAGCTGCACCAACGGCGCCGAAGCCCTCGCCGCCGCGCGCCAGCAGCCCCCGGACCTGATCGTCAGCGACATACTCATGCCGGTCATGGACGGCTTCACCCTCTGCCGCGAGTGGCGGCAGGATGAGCGGCTGCGCCACATCCCCTTCATGTTCTACACCGCCACCTACACCGACGAGCGCGACCGCGAGTTTGCCTTGGGCCTCGGCGCACAGGACTTCCTGATCAAGCCGGAGGAGCCCGAGGTCTTCGTCGCCAAGGTCCGCGAGGCCATCCACTCGCTGGCCGACACCGCGGTCTCCGGTGTGGTGCCGCCGACGGCCACGGAGCTGGTCGCAGACACCGGCTACCTGCGCCAGTACAACGAGACGCTGATCCGCAAGCTCGAACAGAAGATGGCCCAGTTGGAGGTGGCCAACCGCCAACTGGAGCGTGACATCGCCGAACGGCAGGCAGCGCTCGCCGCCCTCGCCGAGGCCGAGCGCTTCGCCCGCGCCATCATCGAAGCGCTGCCGGTCCACCTCTGCGTGCTCGACCAGGCCGGCCGCATCCTGGCGGTCAACCAGGCGTGGCGTGAGTTCGTCGCGCTCGGCCCGCCGGCCGTGGCCACCGGAACCGAGGGTGAGGACTATCTGGCCGCCTGCCTGGCCGATGGCGACGCCGCGAGCGCCGCGCTGGCAGAGGGCGTGCGGGCGGTGCTGGACGGTCACCAGGCCGACTACGCCGATGAGTGGGCCTGCCCGCTGGCCGGGGGCACCGAGTGGTTCGTGCGGCGCGCGGCGCGGTTCGCCGGCGGCCCGCCGGTGCGCGTGGCCATCACCTTCCAGAACATCACCAAGCGCGCCCGCGCCGAAGCCGAGCGGGCGCGGCTGGAGGCGCAGGTACGCCAGCAGCAACGCCTGGAGGCCATCGGGACGCTGGCCGCCGGCGTGGCCCACGAAATCAACAACCCGATCCAGGGCGTGGTCGGCTACGCAGAGCTGATTCGAGCGGTCGCGCCGCCGACCAGCGAGTTGGCCGAGAACGCCGCGCTTATTCTCCACGAGGCCGACCGCGTGACCGGCATCGTCCGGAACCTGCTGCAGTTCGCCCGGCAGGACCGGCCTGACCCGCAACACCGGTCACCCACGCGGCCCGCCGATGTGGTCGCCGACGCCCTGTCGCTCATCCGGGCCGTCCTGCGCCACGACCATGTGGACCTGCAGGTCGAGGTGCCCGCCGACCTGCCTGTGCTGCCTTGCCACAGCCGACAGGTGCAACAGGTGCTGGTCAACCTGCTGACCAACGCCCGCGACGCACTGAACGACAAGTACGCCGGCCGGCACCCGGACAAGTGCATCCGGTTGTCCGGCCGGACCTTCGAGGACAACGGCACCACCTGGGTGCGCCTGACCGTCGAGGACCATGGACCGGGCATCACCGAGGCCGTCGGCGAGCGCCTGATGGACCCGTTCTACACGACCAAGCCAGGCGACCGCGGCACCGGGCTGGGCCTGTCCATCAGCCACGGGATTGCGCGCGACCATCGCGGTCGGCTGTGGTACGAAACCGAGGTCGGCCACTGGACCCGGTTCCATATCGACTTGCCGACCGACGACCCTGAACCGTCGCCACCGTCACCGGTGCAGCACCAGCGCCCCGGCGTCGCCCAGTCGGCCGGTTAGCCCCAGACCACCGCGCGGCCGGCGGCGCACTTGCCTCAGCCCGACGAGCTGCCTACACTGGCCGCCAGACCCGCGGAGGTGACCGATGCTCAAGAGTTCGACGGTGGCGCTGCTCCTGCTGGCCGGGCCACTGGCTGCCGCGCCGCTGGCGCTCTACGTGGCACCGCAGGGCAACGACCGCTGGTCCGGCACGCTCGCCGCGGCCAACGCCAGCCGGAGCGACGGGCCGTTCGCCACGCTGGAGCGCGCCCGTGACGAGATCCGCAAGCGCCAGGCCGTCCAGCCCCTGCCCAACGGCGCCACGGTGCTGGTGCGCGGCGGCGAGTATGAGCTGCCGCGGACCTTCGACCTGACCGCCGCCGATTCGGGCACGCCGACGGCGCCGGTCGTCTACCGCGCGTATCCCGGCGAGCCGGTCGCCCTGTTCGGCGGTCGCTCCATCACCGGCTTCCGGTCCCATCAGGGCGCCATCGTGCAGGCCGATGTCGGGGCGCAGGGGCTCAAGGGCGTCAACTTCCGGCAGTTGTACCAGAACGGCCGCCGCCAGACGCTGGCCCGCTACCCGAACGCCGATCCGGCCCGGCCGCGCACCGGCGGGTGGGCGTTCGTCGATGGGGTGCCCGTGTCGATGTACCAGAAGCTGGCCGAGGAGACCACCCGCGAGGTCAGGGCGCGACCGGCCGATGCGCGCACCTGGGCGCATCCCGAGGACGGCGAGGTCAACATCTACCCGCGGCACAACTGGAACAACCGACTGGTGCCCATCGCCTCGTTCGACCGCGCGCGCCACACGATCGTGCTGGCCAAGGACGTCGGCAAGGAGATCCGGCCGCTCGACCGCTACTATGTGCGCGGCCTGCTCGAGGAGCTCGACGCGCCGGGCGAGTGGTACCTCGACCCCCGCACCGCGGTGCTCTACTGGTGGCCCGCCGCGCCGCTCGCCGGCAGCGTCGTCCGCGTGCCCGTGACCGAACACGTCATCCGGCTCACCGGCGCGCAGTACGTCACCGTGCAGGGCTTCACCGTCGAGTGCTGCGAAGGCGCCGCCATTCGCCTGGCCGGGGCCGCGCACTGCCTGGTGGCCGCCTGCATCGTGCGCAACGTCGGCGGGCGCGTGGCCTACGGCGGTGCCGTGCAGGTCGACGGCGGCCAGGGCAACCGGATCACGGGCCTCGATCTATCCGACGTGGCCGACTGGGGCATCACCGTGGGTGGTGGCGACGTGCGGCAACTGGTGCCCGCCGGCAACGCGGTGGACAACTGCTATGTCCACCACACCGGGCTGCTCTCGGGTCATGGCTGCGGCATCGGCATCAGCGGCGTCGGCAACCGCGTGGCGCACAACCTGATCCACGACACCGCGCGCTGCGGCATCTTCGGCACCGGCAACGACCACGTCATCGAGTTCAACCGCCTGCGGCACGTCAACACGGACACCGAGGACACCGGCGGCATCTACATCTGCGCGGGACAGGAGGGCTGGATGCGGCGCGGCTTCGTGATCCGCCACAACTTCCTCACCGACGTGCTGGGGTTCGGCCGGAACCGCGACCGCTGGGCCTGTCCGTACTACGCCTGGGGCATCTACCTGGACGACGCCATCTGTGAAGCGACGGTCACCGGCAACATCGTGGCCCGCGTGATGCTCGGCGGCGTGCACTGTCACGGCGGGCGCGACCACCGGATCGAGAACAACATTCTGGTCGACGGCGTCGCCGCGCAGATGACCTGGTCGGGCGCCAAGCCGCCCAACACGCTCGAGCCCGACATGCGGAAGGCGTATGCCAACTACCGCGAGAACGCGGTCTACCGCCAACGCTATCCCAGGTTTGCGACGCTGAACCCGGACACCGACGGCCCGATGGGCGGCAATGTCTTCCGGCGCAACATCGTCTGCTATCGCGACCCGCAGGCTCGGCTCTACGCGCTGAACAACTACCTGCCCGACCGCAACCTCTGTGACCACAACCTGTTCTGGCACGGTGGCGCCCCGTTGTTCATGGGTCTGCCCGGCGTGGCGCCGGAGCAGCAATGGGCCGAGTGGCGCCGCCAGGGCAGCGATCAGCACTCGATGGTCGCCGACCCGCGATTTGTCGACGCAGCGCGCGACGACTACCGGTTGCGCCCGGACTCGCCGGCCCTGGCGCTGGGCTTCCAGCCCATTCCCGTGGACCAGATCGGCCCACAGGCCGACCCGCTGCGCGCGAGTTGGCCCATCGTCGAGGCGCCCGGCGCCCGCGAGCATCCGTTCAGCAGCGAGGACCCCGCGCCGATCCCCTACCCCGTCGCCGTCAAGCCGCCGCGCGGGGCCACCTGGCCGGTGCCCGCCACCGCGCGCCCGGTGACCATCGACGGCGTCCTGGCGGCCGACGAGTGGCCCGGCGCGCCGCAGACCCTCGCCTGGACCCCCGCCGGCAGCCCGGCGGCCGGTCCGCTGCCATCGGCTTGGCTGGCCCACGATGGCCAGCACCTCCTGGTGGCGCTGCGTGTGCCGCTGCGGGCCCGCCCGCGCCTGGGCCTCACCTGGGGCGTCGATGACGCCGCCGAGGTCTGCTTCCGCGACGCCGGCGGCGGCCGGCCAGGGCCGACGTTCGTGCTGCGCGGCTACGCCGCCGGGCCGCTCCGGAGCGTCACCGACGCTGGGGCCGCCGCCGAGGCGGCTCAGCGCCTCGGCGCAGCGGTGCGCTACGCGGCCCGGGTGGCCGCGGCCGAGTGGACCGCCGAATGGGCCATTCCGCTCGCGGCCGCCGGCCTCACGCCGCAGCCGGGCCTGCGCCTCGGCGTCAACCTCGGCGTCTACCGCAGCACGCCGGACCAGTGGCTGGCGTGGCGCGGCTGCGGCTCCAACTGGGAGTTGGACAAGTCGGACACCGCGCGACTGGACTAATGCGGCGGCGTGACGCAAGCTAACGACAACATCACCTGGCAGGAAACGCCGACATACGCCGTATAGTCAGCCCATCCAGCCATCGGCGGAGGGTTGTCTGCCTCCACGATCTGGCGTCCGATCAATGGCAGTTGACGGGGCGACAGACGGGCGTTGCCCTGGGGAGTGTCGACCGTGCGCTACCGACTTGAGGACTTGATAGATGTCGAGCAGTTCCGGGTCTTGCTGGAGCGGCTGAACGACGTCTACTCGTTCACCACGGCGATCCTGGACAACGACGGCACCGTCCTGACTTCGGCGGGATGGCAGGACGTCTGCACCAAGTTCCACCGACAGCACGAGGAGTGCCGCCGAGAGTGCACGAAGAGCGACCTGTACATCCTCGAGCACCTCTCCGAAGCGACACCCGCCTTCACCTACCGCTGCGCGAACGGCCTCATCGACAGCGCCACGCCGATCATCATCGAGGGCGAGCACTACGGCAACTTCTTCACCGGGCAGTTCCTGCTCGAACCGCCCGACCTGGACTTCTTCCGCGCGCAGGCTGAGCGCTACGGATTCGACGTCGACGAATACCTGGCCGCGGTGGAGGCCGTGCCGGTCTGGACGCCGGACCAACTCAACAGCTACGTGTTCTTCATCAAGGGACTGATTGAGGTCATCTCGTCGATCGGCCTGAAGAACCTGCGGGCGCTGGAAGCGCACCGTCAGGTCGCCGAGAGCGAGGAGCAGTTCCGGGTCATGTTCGAGACCGCCTCACTCGGGATGGCCCTGGGCGATCCGGCGACCGGCCAGTTGGTGCGCGTGAACCAGCGGATGTGTGACCTCACCGGCTACACGCGCGAGGCACTGCTTGGCTTGCGCATCCGCGACATCACGCACCCGTTCGACCGCGAAGCGGACTGGCAGGCCTTCCAGCGGGTGGTGCGCGGCGAAGCGCCCAGCTACCGGCTGGAGAAGCGCTACCTCTGCCAGGACGGCAGCGTGCTGTGGGTCAACGTCAACATGACGGTGGTCCGCGACGCCGGCGGTGAGCCGTGGCGAGCGATGATCGCCGTCGAGGACATCAGCGAGCGGAAGGCACGCGAGGAGGAGATCCACCGCCTGAACCGGCTCTACCTGGCCCTCAGCCAGATCAACCAGTTCATCACGCGCGCGGCCACCGCAGACGAGTTGCTGACCGGCGTGTGCGACATCGTGGTGCGCTACGGTGGTCTGGAGATGGCCTGGATCGGGTGGGCCGATGCGGACACAGCCGAGGTCAGGCCCGTCGCGCAGGCCGGCGATACCAGCGGCTACCTCGACGCCATCACCGTCCACGCCGACGAGCGGCCGACCGGGCGGGGCCCCACCGGGACCGCCATCCGCGAAGACCGCACAGTGATCTGCAACGACCTGGCCCAAGCCATCGAGACCCGGCCCTGGCACCTGCCGGCCGCCCGGAGCGGCTTCGGCTCGTCGGCCAGCTTCCCCGTCGCCGACGAAGGCCGCCGGCGCCGCGGGGCACTGTCGGTCTATGCCCGCGAACCAGGCTTCTTCCGCGACAAGGAAGTGCTGCTGTTCGAGGAGGCCGCCGCCGACATCAGCTTTGCGCTCGGCCACCTGCAGCAGGAGGCCGCGCGGCGCGCGGCCGAGGATTCGTTGCGTGAGAGCGAGCAGCGGCTGCGCCTCGCACTCGACGGCGCCGAACTCGGCACCTGGGACTGCCACATTCCGAGTGGCGCCGTCGTCTACAACGAGCGCTGGGCCTGGATGCTCGGCTATGAGCCAGATGAACTCGGTCCGACGCTGAGCAGTTGGATGCAGTTGCTGCACCCGGACGACCGCGCAGCGGTCAACCACGCCCTGTCCGAGCACCTGGCCGGACACACCGCCGCTTACGAGACCGAGCACCGGCTGCGCCACAAGTCCGGCGACTGGATCTGGGTCCTCGCCCGTGGCCGGGTGACCGTCCGCGACGCGTTCGGACGACCCGTCCGCGCCTGCGGCACGCACCTGGACATCACCGCGCGGAAGCGCGCCGAGGAGTCACTGCGCCGCTCCAGCGAGTTGCTGGCCGACACCGAGCACCTGGCCAAGGTGGGCGGCTGGGACTACGACGTCGCCCGGCAGGCGATGGCCTGGACCGACGAGACCTACCGCATTCACGGCCAGGAGCCAGGCGCGCTGTCGGCCGGTTCAACCGCACACATCGCCTTCAGCCTCGACTGCTACGCACCCGAAGACCGGCCATTGATCGAACAGGCGTTCCGGCGCTGTGTGACCGAGGGCACTGCGTACAGCCTGGACTGCCGCCTCACCGCCGCCGACGGTCGCAAGCTGTGGGTCCGCACCGTGGGCCGCCCGGTCTGGGAAGGCGAGCAGGTGGTCCGCGTGGTCGGCCACATCATGGACATCACCGAGCAGAAGCAGGCCGAAGAGGCTTCGCGCGCCAGTGAGGAGCGCCTCCGATTTGCCTTGGAGAGTAGTCATATCGGCGCTTGGGACCTGGACCTGGTTGACCATACGGCCTTCCGGTCGGTCGAGCACGATCGCATCTTCGGCTACGCCGAACCGCTCCCGGAGTGGCGCTACGAGCAGTTCCTCGAACACGTGGTGCCCGAAGACCGGGAGCATGTCAACCGCGAGTTCTCCCGCGCCATCGAGGCCCGGAGCGACTGGAACTTCGAATGTCGGATCCGCCGGGTCGATGGTGAGGTCCGCTGGATCTCCGCCGCCGGCCGCCATCGGATGGACGCCAGCGGCCACCCTCGACGAATGGCCGGGATCGTCCAGGACATCACGGTTCGCAAGGAAGCGGACGCCGAGCAGCAGCAGCTTCAGGCCCAGCTCGCGCAGGCCCAACGCATGGAATCGGTCGGGCGCCTCGCCGGCGGCGTGGCCCACGACTTCAACAACCTGCTGACGGTCATCAGTGGCCACACGCAACTGGCCCTCGACACCGTCGATCCGACCAGTGCCCTCCATGCCGACCTGACCACCGTCCGCGCGGCCGCTCAGCGCTCGGCCGACCTGACCCGGCAGCTCCTGGCCTTCGCGCGTCAGCAAGCCATCGCGCCGCGCGTAGTCGACCTCAACGAAACCGTGGCCAGCCTGCTCAAGATGATGCAGCGGCTGATCGGCGAGGGTATCAGCCTGCACTGGAACCCGGCCGCCGATCTGTGGCCGGTCATGGTCGACCCTTCGCAGGTCGACCAGGTCATGGCCAACCTCTGTGTCAACGCCCGGGACGCCATCGCGGATGTCGGCCACCTGACCATCGCCACCCGCAACTGCACGCTGACCGCCGCCGACTGCGCCACACGCGCGGGAGCGACGCCCGGCGACTACGTCTGCATCGCCGTCGCCGACACCGGGTGTGGCATGGACCAGGAGACACAGTCGCACATCTTCGAGCCGTTCTTCAGCACCAAGGGCCCGGGGCAAGGCACCGGCCTCGGGCTGGCCACGGTGTACGGCGCCGTCAAGCAGAACAACGGCTTCGTGGAGGTGGACAGCTCGCCTGGGCTGGGCGCCACCTTCACGGTCTACCTGCCGCGCCACGCCGAGCCGGCCAGCACGACCGGCGTCGACGGCGAGGCAACGCCCCCACGGCGGGGCAGTGAGACGCTGCTGCTGGTCGAAGACGACGCGGCCGTCCTGATGCTGGCCACTCGCGTTCTGGAGGCCCAGGGCTACACCGTCCTGACCGCGCCGACCCCCGGCGAGGCCGTCCGCCTGGCCCGTGAGCACCAGGGCCAGTTCGACCTCCTGATGACCGACGTGATCATGCCCGAGATGAACGGTCGCGACCTGGCCGAGTCGATCCAGGCCGAGTACCCACAACTCAAGGTGTTGTTCATCTCGGGCTACACGGCCGACGTCATCGGGCACCACGGCGTCCTCGACGCGGGCATGCACTTCCTGGCCAAACCGTTCGACCGCTACGAACTGGCCGCCAAAGTCCGCAAGACGCTCGACAGCGGCTGAACCGCCCGTCGGCCCGCCCGGCTTGCTCGTCGACCAGGCCGGGCGTCGCATGACGATTCCGTCATCATCGCCCTCGCGCGCTGTTCATCCGCCGCGGGTAGATCGCCGGCAGCGCTGTCGTGACAGCGCGCTGGAGGTCCACACCATGAGGCGCACCGGATTCACGTTGGTCGAACTGTTGGTGGTGATCGCGATCATCGCGATCCTCACCAGCTTGGTGTTCCCCGTCTTCGCGCGGGCCCGTGAGAAGGCGCGCCAGACCAGTTGCGCCGCCAACCTCAAGCAACTCGGCCTGGCCTTCGCGTGCTACGCCGACGACTACGACGAGACCATGCCCCAGAGCTTCAACGCCGCGAGCTACTGGTTCGAGGTCCTGGCCCCCTACGTCAAGAGCACCCAGATCTACGCTTGCCCCTCCGGCTGCGGCCGCCTCCCGAGCACGCCGTGCTACACCGCCAGCGACGCCACCATCGCGGCCGGCCGGAGCTACGCCGATGCGTACCCGGCGCTCAACGTCGGCGGCGCCATCTCGTACACTTACGGCAGTTTCGACGACTCCACCGGCGCCAACCCGATGGCCGGCGGCACCTTGACCGTTTCGGGCCAGGGACTCGCGGCGTTCGGCGACACCACCCGCGTGCTGCTCGTCGGCGATGGTCTCTGCCGCTGGTATCATGCCAACTGGATCGACCAGTACCTGGCCGGCCCGCAACCGCACAACGGCGGCTACAACATCAGCTACGTGGACGGACACACCAAGTGGCACGGCGCCCAGTTCACCGCCGACGAGTTCCAATTGCACTGACCGCGCGCCGGCGGTCTCACCACTCGATCACCGCCTTGACCACCCCATCGCGCATCGCCGCGGCGGTCTCGAACGCCGCCACCACCTGGGCCAACGGGTAGCGGTGCGTGGCCAGCGCGTCGAGCTGCACCAGGCCGCGGCGAGCCAGTTCGAGCGCCCGCGGATAGGTGTGCTTCATGCGCCGGGCGAACTTGATGGTCAGGCCTTTGCGACGGGCCACACTGTGCTGCAGGCAGAACTCCTCGACGGGCGGTATGCCGCACAGCACCACCGTGCCGCCGAGCTTGGCCAGTTCGCAGCACTGCGCCTGCGTCACGTTCGACGTGGCGCAGTCGAAGGCGACGTCGACCCCACGGCCGTTGGTGGCCGCGGCGACGGCCGCGGCGAAATCGTCCGCCGCGTCGATGGCCAGATCGGCCCCGAGCGAGCGGGCCACGGCCCGCCGTTCCGGTACCGGGTCCGAAACGAACACGCCTGCCGCACCGGCGCAACGGGCCACCTGCAGCGCCATCAGACCCACCGGACCGCAGCCGGCAATCGCCACCGACACGCCCGGCCGCAGATGACCGAGGTCGACCGCGTGGATCGCTACGCCGAGGGCCTCGCAGAGCGCACCGGCTACGAGCGACAGCTCGTCGGGCAGCGCGAACAGGCACTCGACCGGATGCACCAGCCGCTCGCGCAACGCGCCGTCGACGGGCGCCGAGCCGAAGAAGCGGATGTCGGGACACAGGTTCGGGTGCCCGAGCCGGCAGTTCTCGCAAGTGCCACACGGCATGGCCGGATCGATGGCCACACGGTCGCCGGGCTGCACGTGCGACACGCCCTCACCCACTTCCAGCACGACGCCCGCCGGCTCGTGGCCCACCACCATCGGCGCCTCGAGCCGCGTGGTCCCGATGCCGCCTTCGTTGTAGTAGTGGATGTCCGAGCCGCAGACGCCGACCGCGCGCACTTCGACCAGGGCCTCGCCCGGCCCGGGCCGTCCGGGCTCCGGCAGATCGTCGATACGCAGGTCACGAGCGCCGTGCAGGCGGGCGGCTTTCATACGTCGTCTCCGCCGACTCCTTCGCCGGCGGCCGGCGCCGTCCTGCCACGCTGGCTGCCGGCAGGTGCGCCGGCCCGCAACGCGAATGCCTCCCGCTGACCTCGGGCCGCGCCCGACACCGACGCCGTGTGCTGTGGAGCCGACCATGAACAGTGTTCCGCCGGCCGTCGCCCTCGCCGCCGTCACCCTCGTCTCCACCTGCCTCGCCGCGCCGCCCGAGCACCAACTGCTGGTCAACGACGCCCGGCTGATCCGCCAGGGCGAACCGGTCGCCAGGCAGGCAGTCGCGGGCATCTTCGGCCCCGGGCTCGACTGCGTGACGCTCGTCGGCGGCCGGCCGGCGCGCTCGCAGGTCCGCTTCCCCTGCGCCAAGGTGCCCGCCGGCGACTACTTCGTCGGCCTGCTCCTCCAGGGCGAGGGCTACCTGACCTTCGGTGAGTTCCTGCCGTCGAGCGTGCATCTCTACCACAACGACCGGCGAGTGGTCTTCGGTCACCATACCGAGCCCTGTCTGCCCGAGCAGGCCGTGGAGAAGCGCCGCTATCAGGCCGAGCTGCAGGCCGACGAGCCGCTGCGGCTGCACCCGGACGACACGCTGAGCGTCGTATTCGACTCCGACGGCGGGCACGTGAACATCGGGCCGGTGCGGCTCTACCGCGCGGCGCCGACGCCCGGCCCGGTGGCGATCGGCGCGCCGGACTGGGGGCGACCGCGCAGCCACTGGCTCACCGCCCACTGGTTGCCGGCGCAACGCCAGGGCAACCTGGTGCAGCAGGGCTGCCGCCTGACCAACCCCGGCGCGCGGGCGCGCACCTTCGACCTGGTCGCCGAAGCCCGCGACTACCACCGACGCGACCTGCTGACCCGCCGCGAGCGCCTGACGCTGGCGCCGGGCGAGAGCGTTCAGCGGACCTGGAGCATCACGCTCACGGACAGCCCCAGAGCGTCGCTCGCGGTGGTGGCCAGCGCCGCGGGCGTCTTCCCGCCGGTGCGGCTGGCGCGCTACTGGGCGGACGAGCCGACCAGTGGGCCGCGGCCTGGTCTGTGCCTCAACGGCGACTGGTCGTGGTGCCCCGTGCCCGGTGCGGAGTGCGGCCAGGCGCCACCCGCCGACGCCAAGTGGCAGCGGATCCGCGTGCCGTCGCTCCAGTCGAACGACCACACGCATGGCGCCTGGTACCGCCGCACGTTCGAGGCGCCGGCTCATCTGACGGGCGAGCGCATCGTGCTCCGCTGTGGTCAGGCGCTCAGCGAAGCCACGGTCTACCTGAACGGCCGCAAGCTGGGTACCGAGCGCTGGGGCTCTCAGCCGTTCGAGCTGGAGGTCACCGCCGGCTTCCGGCCCGGCCAGCGCAACGAACTGCTCATCGCCCTGCGCGACTGGTTGGCCTACTCGCCGCGCAACCGCGACCGCATCGCTCGTGGCGAGGCACCGATCTTCAAGGACGGCCTCACCGACGTCGCCGGCTATCCCGGGGCCAGCCGCATCGGGCTGGGCGGCAATGTCGTGTTGGAGGCGCGTCCGGCCCTGGCGATCGAGGACGTGTTCGTGGTCACGAGCGTTCGCGAGCGCAAGCTGACGCTGCGCTACCGCGTGCGCAACGCCGGCGCAGCCGAACGGACCGGCACGCTGACACCGCGCGTGCTGGAGGCCGGTCAGCCGGTCTTGAGTCTGCCGGCCACGCCGGTGCGCGTGCCGGCCGGTGGCACCGCAACCGTGACCGTGTCGGCGCCGTGGCCGACGGCGCGCCTCTGGTCGCCCGAAGACCCGCACCTCTATGTGCTCCAGACCGATCTGGCCCCCGACAGCGGCGCTGCCGACCGGCATCTGGAGCGGTTCGGCTTCCGCGAGTTGTGGATCGACGGCATCCACTTCGTGTTGAACGGCACGCGCCGGAAGATCCGCAGCGCCTGGGCCGGTGGCGCCCATGGGCACCACGCGGCCGAAGGCGTCGTGGCGCCGGCCGACCGCCTGGCCGCCATCTGGTCGTGGCAGACGCACTCGGTCCACGACCGCGACGTGCAGCTCAGCCGCACGCACAACCTCGGCGGCGTGGAGGAGTGCGCCGAGGTGGCCGACGAGACCGGCCTGCTGCTGAAGATCGAAGATGAATCGGTTGCCCAGACCAACTTCACCTTCGACCAGACCTTCTGGAAGAACGTGGTGGCGCACGAACTGCGCGTGGTGGACATCTACAAGAACCACGCTTCGGTGGTGATGTGGAGCGCCGGCAACGAGAACATGTGGGGCTGGATCTACCAGGGCGAGGCGGCCAAGACGATGGGCAACCGCCACCAGGTGAAGGTGGCCAAGGCGATGCGCGAGGCCGATCTGATGCGCCGGCCCATCGAGTGGGAAGCAGACGGCGACCTGATGGGCGCCTGGGAGCATCACGCGCTGCACTACCCCGCCGAGCTGTCCGGCCGACCCGACGTGCCGGTCAGCGCCTGGTGGGGTCGGCTCGACGGCCGCACCGTCGTGCCCTACTCCATGGGCAACATCACCCTCGGCGCCAAGCCGCTGACCGTCGGCGAGGCCTTTTGGCCAGCCAATCTGGCGCACCCGTACGGCGAGACCATCGTGCTCGGCGACGACGCCTATCTCGGCGGCAACTACTGGATCCGGGGCTGGCAGACCGCCTCGCGGTACTTCATCAACGGCTTCCGCGACGCCGAGTTCGCGCTGATCGACATCTACCTGCCGCTGTGGGAAGTGCCCGCCCAGGCGGTCGTGCCAAAGCAGGAGACCGCCTCGTTCCACGGCGGGCGCACGCTGCACCGCGAGCTGAACGTGCACCACGACCTGGCTCGTCCAGCCCAGCTCAGCCTGCGGTGGCGCCTGGCCGCGGCCGGCGGCGCCGCGCCGGTCGCCCAGGGCGAACATCAACTGGCCCTGGCGCCCGCGGAGCTGAAGCGCCTGGCCGTGGACGTGCCGCTACCGGCCACCAAGGAGCCGACGCCGCTGCGCTTCGAGGTGACCCTCACCGAGGCCGGCCGCACGGTGCACCAACTCACGCGTGACTGGCAGGTCCATCCGGCACCGGCCATCCGCGCGCCGGCCGGCTTGCAGTTGTCGGTGTACGATCCGGCCGGCGCCACGGCCGCGCTCTTGCGCCGCTGGCAGGTGCCGTTCACGGCCGCACCGCAACTGCTGCCACCGGCCACCGGCGCCTTGCTGATCGGCCGCGACGCCCTGTCGCAGGCGCCGGAAGGGGCTTGGCGCGAGGCGCTGGGCGCCTTTGTCCGAGCCGGCGGCAAGGTCGCCATCCTCGAACAGCGCGAAGCGCCGGACTTCCTGCCGGTCGCGCTGACCATGGCCACGGGCCGGCGCGCCACGCTGGCCTTCGCCCGCGCGGGCGACCATCCGCTGCTGGCCGGACTGACCGATGCGGACCTGCGCTGGTGGGCGGACGACCATCTCGTCAGCGTCGGCGCCTACCGCAAGCCGTTGCGCGGCAACGTGCTGCCGCTGGTCGACACCGGCACACCCGACGGCATCGTCGAGACACCGCTGCTGGAGGAGTACGACGGGCGGGGCAGCTTCGTGTTGTGCCAACTGCGGCTGACCGAGGCAGCCGGCACCGCGCCGGCGGCCGGCCGGCTATGGCAGAACCTGTTGAGCTACCTGGCCGCGCCCACCGGCTATCGCACGCCGGGCGCGTCGGCCCTGCTGGCTCGGCCCGATAGCCCACTACGCGCCATGCTGGACGACAGTCGCTTGGTCTGCGACGACCTGACCGGCCAGCTCGATCAGCTCGACCCGGCGCGCTACCGCCTGGCCCTGGCCGACGCTGCGGTGGCCGCCGAACCAGGCACCGCCCGGGCGCTGCGGGCGTTTGCCGCAGCCGGCGGGCGGGTGCTCATCAACCGGCCCGGCCCGGAGCAGCAAGCCGCACTGGAGAGCCTGCTCGGGCTGAAGCTGCGGTTCCTGCCGGTGAAAGAGCAGCCGAACGACATTCAGTACCACGTCTTTCGGCGCACCAACCAGGGCCTCATGGCCGGCATCAGCAACCATGAGCTGTTCTGGGCCACGCACCGCCTGCTGCCCGATCTGCGCCATGAGGGCGGCTGGTGGTCGGGCTACCACACGCCGCCAGAGGAGTGGATCGCCGACTGGTTCTGCCTGCCCGCCGACGAGCACGCCGAGCGGGCCGTGCGCCTCACCCGGCCGGGCGGCTTGCTCTCGGTGCCGCTCGGCCGCGGCGCGATCGTGGTGAACAGCCTGCGTTGGGACCAGCCGCACAACGACGTGCAGGCCACGGTGACCCGCTTGCGCAGCCTGCTGCTGACCAACCTGGGCGGCACGCTCAAAGGCGACGGCACGGTCGCCGCCGACCAGCGGCGCCGCCGGCGCGACTACTCGTACTTCACGGTCGACCTGGCGCCGTATGCCAACCGCGGCCTGACCAGCAACGCGGCCACCGGTCTGGTCGGCTGGACCAACCAGGGCGAGAACGATATGCGCGGCTTGCCCGCCGGCACGCGCGAGTTCGCCGGCATCCCGTTCCAGATCGGCTCACCGAAGGGCGCAGTGGTCCTCTACTCGACCCAGGCCAACAACACCGGCCTGCCGAAGCAGGTCACCGGCATCCGCATTGGGCGTCGCGCCGACGTGCTGTTCTTCCTGCACACCATCGCCTGGAGCGCCGACCGGCCGTTCGCCTACCGGGTCCACTACGAGGACGGCAGCACCGTCGACCTGACCATCGTCAACGGACAGCAGGTCATCGACTGGTGGAGCGACCCGACCCGCTACGCCGAGGCGATGGCCCGGCACGGCCTGTTCGTCGCCTGGCGCGGCGACAACCCGATGCGTAAGGGCGTCATCCTGCCCGGATGGGAATGGGCCAATCCGCACCCGGACAAGGTCATCCGCGATGTGGACTTCCTCACCGTGCCGGAGAGCCGCTACAGCGCCGTGCCGGTGCTGGTGGCCATCACCGGCGCCGTCAACCGCCCGCTGACCGGCACCGTCACCGACGTCATCGGCACCCGCGGCGTCAAAGTGCGGCTCGGCACGCAGGAGCAGGAGGTCTACTACCTCGGCGTGGCCGGCATCGACGTTCAGCACCCGTATGCACTGAAGGCCGTGGCCGCCCACCGCGCCATGGCCGTCGGCCAGACCGTCTCGCTCCAGTTGGACCAGGTCGCTCAGGACCCCGCAGGGCACCTGCTGGCCTGGGTCTTTCTGGGCCGCGACCACTCGCAGATCAACAACCTGCTCAATGGTCGCGTGGTTGGCGAGGGGCTCGCGAAGCTCGGCAGCTTCCACGGTAACGCGCGCCACCGCATGTTCCTGGAGAATCTGGGCTTCATCGCCCAACAGCGGCGCGCCGGCCTGTGGGCCGAAGGCAAGTGAGGTGCGCCATGTCGAGCCGAACCGTGGTGTGGGCGGCGGGTCTGCTGCTGCTGCCCGTCTGGGGCGCGGAGCCCGGCAATCTGCTGCCCAACCCCTCGCTGGAGCTGGTCGAGCCGCCGTTGCCGACCGACACGTCGGTCGCGCCGCGCGAGCGCTGGGTGCCGCGCACGTGGGACGTCAGCGCCGACGGCGGCGCGACCTTCACCTGTCCCGATGACCCGTCGCAAGCCCACACCGGCCGCCGCAGTGCCCGGTTCACCGTGCCGCGCGGTGCTGGCGCGCTGCGTTACGGGCCAATCGCGGCCGCGACCGCCGGTCCCTGGACGGTGCGCTGCTGGGGGCGCGGACAGGGCCGCGTCACCGTGGGCGGGTTCGACGTCCGGCCCGACCGCTGGCAGCGCCTGCCGACCGCTGGCACCCACGACCTGACCGCCACCTGGCAGGCCTTCGAATGCGTGGTGACGGCGCTGCCGGCGGGTTGCCGCCGCTGGCTGCTGGAACTGGCCACGCAAGGCCCCGGCGACCTGTGGCTCGACGACCTGCACCTGAGCTGCCCCGGCTCGGTCGCCCTCGGGCTGCCGCCCGACCAGCCGGTGACGCGTGACGCGGCGACGCTGCTCTACCTGCCGTTCGAGACGCCGCTGGACGAGGACGCGTTCTTCCTCAAAGGCGCGGTCCGCCTCTCGGCGCCGGCTGACGGCCGCTTCGGCCGGGCGCTGCTGCTCGGACCCGAAGCCTATGTGGCCTGCTCGGCCAACGAGCACCTCGACCCGGCCGCCGGCACCATCGAGGTCTGGGCTCGGTTCGATTCACCGGGCAACGACAGCCTGTTCCGCAACCTGGTCGGCGTGCCCGGCCCCGAGGGCATGAGCCTGCACAAGGACCAGTACTCGCATGTCGCCTTCGGCTTCTCCAGTGGCTGGGCGCCGTTGTCCTATGTCCAGTCGCCAGGCTATGCCTGGCGCTGGCAACCGGGCGTCTGGCGGCACTTCGCCGCCTGCTGGGATGCCCAGCTCATGCAGCTCTTCGTCGACGGCAAGCTCATCGGCTGGCGCCACCAGCCCCGGTTGTCGCGCTGGCTCGGTCCCGAACTGAGGTTGGGCAGTCCCGGCCTGGCGCTGGATGATCTGCGCCTCTCGAAGGTCGTGCGCTACCGGCAAGCCGTGCCGCCGGGCGACGAGTGACCGCGCAACGATTGGTGACGAGACACCGGCCAAACTGTGTATAATGGCACGGGCGTGCAGCGCCCGCTCTCCAGGAGGCCACTGTGTCACGACGTGCGTTCACCCTCATCGAACTGCTGGTGGTCATCGCCATCATCGCAATTCTGGCGGCCATTCTGTTCCCGGTCTTCGCCAAGGCCAGGGAGAAGGCCCGCCAGTCGTCCTGCCAGTCCAACGCCAAGCAGTTGGGCGTGGCGACGCTGTCGTATGCTCAGGACTATGACGAGTCGTTCCCCTGGCACTGCCGCTACATCGCCGGCGGCACCGACGTTGGCGGCAACGACTGGCAGGGCCAGATTGGCGCCTACATCAAGAACCAGCAGATCTTCCGCTGCCCGAGCTACGCCACGGCCAACACGTACTGTGGTGGTTACGGCTACAACGTCAGCCGCGACGCGGCGTCGCCGCCCGTGCAGACGGGCTGCGACTACATGGCGCTGGGCACCTGCCAGTATCCGGCCGAGACCGTGCTGATCGGCGACAGCAGCGGCTCGAAGTACATCGGCACCTGGAGCTACCCGACGGTCGTCAACCTCGACCTGCCGGGCCGCCACAACGAAGGCGGCAACTGGGTTCATGTGGATGGCCATGCCAAGTGGTACAAGGGCAACTACATGAACCGCGCCGACGGCCTGTGGAACCGCAACACGCCCGGCTGGTAGCCAACCGGCGACTCGCGTCAACTGGAACCGGCCGGCGTCGGCGGGCCGGTTCCTCGTTGGGGGCGGCAGGTTGCTGCGCGAGCATGGCGAAGCGGGCCGCCGTTGAGCGGAGCCCGTCCATGCAGCCTGTCGCGCGCCTGTCGCTGCCACCGGACCTGTCGGCCAGTTGGCTGGTCGCCGGCGATCTCGATGGTGACGGTACGGTCGAGTTCGTCACCGCCCGGTCGCACCAGTACTGGGTCGGTGCGGCCGACCACCACCACACCGCCACGGTCTGCGCCTGGAAGCTCTCGGGCGAGCTGCTCTGGCGCTGGGGTGCTCCGGGTTGGGGCAGCGGCGACCTGTGGCATGACGTGGCCTGCCAGATCATCGACTGGGACGGCGACGGCCGCCTGGAAGTGGTCCTGGCCACGGCTGGCTGGCTGGTCGAACTGGACGGCGCCACGGGCCAGGAGCGCCGGCGCCTGCCCCTGCCGCCCGACGCCACCGACAGCCTGACCTTTGCCCGGCTGTCCGGCGGGCCGCGGCGCGACGTCATCGCCAAGACGCGCTACACGCAACTCTGGGCCTACACCTATGACGGCGAGCCGCTCTGGACCGCCGAGCAGCCCGGTGGCTACCCGACGGCGCACCAGCCCTACCTGGTCGAGCTGGACGACAACGGGCGCGACTGCGTGCTGGCCGGCTACGTGATGCTGAATCCTGACGGCAGCCCACGCTGGACCATGCCCAACGCCGACTGCGGCGGACACCTGGACACGGCGCGCGTGCTGCGTCGCGGCGACCGGCCCGAGGACATCCACCTGGTGGCCACCTACTGCGGCGCCGGCCGCCTGGTGGCCGTGGACGGCTGCGGGCAGTTGCTCTGGGAGCAGACCGGCCACCACTTCGAGTCGATCGACATCGGCCGGATGACCGACGACGTGCCGGCACCACAAATCGCCGTCGACCTGACCGTGCCGACGGGCCAGCGCGAGGTGATCTGGGTGCTCGACGCCGACGGCCACACCATGGCCGAGGTGGTCACGCGCGCCAATCGCCACCATGACCTGTTCGACTGGGATGGCGACGGGTTCGACGAGCTGGTGGTGGCCGTCGATCCCGTGGTGTACAACGCCCGCGGCGAGGCCATCGCTCGTCTGGAGGTCGACCCGGCCGACGAACTGCGCGACTGCGTGCCGCTGCGGCTGACCGCTGACGGTCCCCTGCACGTGGCGCTGACGACGATGACCGGCAACGCGCTCTATCTCTTCGAGTGTCCGGCACCGGTGAGCGCCGTGCGGCGGCCCGAGCACCTGGGCGTGGAGCTGAACGCCACGCTGTACTGAGGCGTCAACGGCCCGGTCTCGGCGGCCGGCTCAGGCGCGGTGGTGCCGCACGCGCTCCAGGTAGGCCAGCAGCTTCTTCAGGCGGCGCTCCTCGAGGTGCGCCAGGCTGCGCCGATGGTAGTCGGCCACCGGCTGGTCCAGCGCGGCGAGGCGCTGTTCGCCCTCGGGAGTCAGATGCGTCCGCACCGCGCGGCGGTCGTGTTCGCTGCGGCCGCGGCTGACCAGACCGGCCCGGACCAGGCGGTCGAGCAGCCGCGTCACGTCGGAATCGTGGCAGAGCATGCGCGCCTTGATGTCGCCGCAGGTCAGGCCATCGGGCCCGGCGCCGCGCAGACTCCGCAGCACGTGGTACTGCGGCAAGGTCAAGCCGTGCTCGCGCAGCACCTGGGCGAGCCCTTGTTCGAGATGGTCGGCGGCCCGCTGCATGGCGACGAACACGTCCACCTCGAGAGTGGTCCCGGATTTCGCCATCGGCAGCTCCCCACACGTCCGGCATGTCTGGCTGGATCGTAGGCAGCCCGCTCCGGCGCTGTCAAGAGCAGCGCGCCGCGAAGGGTTTGGCGCCGCGGTGGTGTACGATGTCGGCGGAGGTGGCCAACGCATGAAGTGGGCACGAGTACTGGCGCTGGCAGCGTGGCTGTGCAGCGGCGTGGTCTGGGGCGCAACGACCGTCGATGTTGCGACGGACCGGGCCGATGCCTTGTACGCCGCGGGTGATCCGGTGACCTTCACCATCACCGTGGCGACCGACGGCAAACCGGCCACCGCCGGCAAGCTCAACTGGCAGTTGAGCAAGGACGGCGTCGGCGATCTCGGCCGTGGCCAGGTCGACCTGACCGGCCAACCGGTCAAGGTCGAAGGCAAACTCGGCGAGCCGGGCGTGTTGCGCCTGACCGTGCGCGGCCAGGTCGGCACCGAGAAGCTGGATGCCCTCGGCGGCGCCGCGATCGATAGCCCGAAGATCCAGCCGGCCGTGCCTGCGCCGGCCGACTTCGATGAGTACTGGGCCGCCCAGAAGAAGCTGCTGGCCGCGGTGCCGCTGCAGCCCGAACTCAAGCCGAGCGCCAAGCACTCCAACGCCAAGGCCGACGTGATCGAGTTCGCGTTGCCGCTGCTCGACGGCGGCAAGATCCGCGGCTGGTTCTGCCGGCCGAAGGCGCCCGGCAAGTACCCGGCCATCCTCAGCGTGCCCGGCGCCGGCGTCGGTCCGACCGGCCCGGCGCGGTGGTTCGGCGAGAGCGGCTACCTGAGCATCAACATCAGCGTCCATGACCAGCCGCTCGACGGTGACGCCGAGTTCTACCGCAAGCTCAATGACAACGAGCTGAAGGGCTATCCCGGCCACGGCAAGGCCAGCCGCGATACGTACTACTACCGGCGCGTGTTCCTCGGCTTCGTGCGCTGCATCGACTTCCTGACCAGCCAGGCCGACTGGGACGGCCAGCACATGATCGTCGTCGGCTCGAGCCAGGGCGGCGGCTCCGCGCTGGTGGCTGCCGGGCTCGATTCGCGCGTCACCGCAGCCTCGTCCAACGTGCCCGCGCTTTGCGACCACAAGGGCCCGTTGGCCGGTCGCATCTCGGGTTGGCCGCACCTCATTCGGTCGGCCGACGACAAGGCCACCATCGCGACCATGGGCTACTACGACGCCGCCTACTTCGCGCAGCGCATCAAGTGCCCGATGCTGGTGTCGGTCGGCCTGATCGACCGGACCTGTCCGCCGACGACGGTCTTCGCCGCCTTCAACCAGATCCCGGGCGCCAACAAGAAGCTGCTCATCTTCCCGAAGATGGGCCATGCGGTGGCGCCCGAGTTCAGCAAGGCACAGGCCGAGTTCATCGCCCAGCACAGTCGCTGAGCCACCGGAAGGACACCTCGCTGAAGGAGCATCACGCCTGGCTCGACCTGGACTTGGAGCGCTGGTCGCTACGCGCCGGTGACACGGTGCGCGGCACGGCGGTGCTGCACCTGCCGCCGGGCGGGCGTGTGGACCGCTGGCGCGTCGAGGTTACCGGCCGCGAGGTGCTGGGCGCCACGCCGCATTACGTGCCAGCGGTCTACCAGGAGCCGCTCCCGCGGCCCTGGGGTCGGCTGCGCAGCGGGTACCCTCGCGTGCTCTACCAGGTGGTTCGCGAGTTGCCCACCGACGAGACCGCCACTTCGGTCGACGGCAAGCGCCTGTGCCCGTTCGACTTGGCGCTGCCGACCGATGCGCTGCCGACCTACGGCGGCCTGGGCGCCTTCTGCGAGCACGACGTGCTGCTCACCGCCGAAGTGGACGGCGAGCGGTTCACCGCCTGGCGCGCGCTGCACCTCTGGGCCGCGGCGGCCCCGCCGCCGTTGGTCGAGCCACTGGAGCTGTTCGCGCCCGGTCCGCCGCACGGTTGGGGCGAGCGGCTGTCGCGCTCGTGGCGGCCGCCACTGCGACTGGCGGTGACCGCGCCGGCGGCGCGGCTGGCGCTCGGTGAGCCGCTGCGGCTGAACTGGTCGGTCGACAATCCGGCCGGTCTGCGGACCAAGCATCTGCTGCTGCACCTCGTCGGTATCGAGACCTCGCGCAACTGGGCCGCCACCGATATCCACGAGTTCGTGGTGGCCAGCCGCCAGATCGTGCTGCGCGGCGGCGGCAACGAAGCGGGGCAAGTCGACTGGGTGCTGCCCGAACGGCTGGCACCCGACCTGCGCGGACCGCGGTTCCAACTCGCCTGGGTCCTGCGCGCCGAGGTGACCTTGCCCTGGCGCCTGGGCATCAGCGGGCAGGCACCGCTGCGCCTGTGGGACCCGGCGGTCGACGCCCCGCGGAAGGATCGCGCCGAGCAGGGCGAATCGACGGCGCAGGTCCAAGAACCTAGGGAGACCTGACACGATGGAGACGTTGAGGTTCGGCCTGGTTGGCTGCGGCGGCATGGGCCGCGGATTGCTCGACCAAGCAATCACTCTGGATGCCGTGAGCGTCACGGCAGTGGCCGATGTGGACGAGGCGCGCCGCGCCGACACCGCCGAACACTACGGCGCCGTCGGGCTGGCCGATTTCCGCGCACTGGTGGAGCGGAGCGACGTCGACGCCGTGGTGGTGGCCACGCCCGGCGGCCTGCACCGCGAGCCGGTCGAGGCGGCGGCCGCCGCCGGCAAGCACGTCTTCTGCGAGAAGCCGTTGGCCGCCACCGTCGAGGACTGCGACGCCATGATCGCCGCGGTTCGCGCCGCCAAGGTCAAAGGCCAGGTCGGTCAGGTCTGCCGCTGGCATCCCACGCACCGCATGCTCAAGGGCATGGTCGACGGCTGGCCGCTGGGCCCGGCCCTGTCGCTCTACGTGGAGCGGCTGAGCGGTGGGTGGGGCACCAAGCACCCGTCCTGGCGCTACTCGCGCAAACTCAGCGGCGGCACGCTGCTCGAGCTCAACGCGCACGAGATCGACTGGATGCTCTGGGTCGCCGGCCCGGTCAAGCGCGTCTACGCCGTCGGCGGCCAGATGCTCACCAAGTCCACCGACTACGCCGATGTCGCCTGGGTGTCGATGAACTTCGCCAGCGGCGCGGTCGGCGTGCTGCAGCAGAACGACATCACGCAGCTCGGGTCCTACCAGGTGCGCCTGGACTGCCGCGATGGCTCGGCCACGGTGGCGCAGTTCTTCGGTGGCGAGATCACCTGGCGCTCGCGCGATGAGGGCGCCGAGCCGCAGGTGCTCAAGCCGAACCAGGTGGAAGTGCCGGTGAAGGGCGAAATGCGCGCCTTCGTCGAGGCGATCCGCAACGACACCGAGACGGCGGTACCGTTCGAGCAGGCCCGCCGCGTGGTCGCCGTGGCCAACGCCGCGTACGAATCGATCGAGACCGGGCAGCCGGTGGAGCTGGACTAGTACGGCTTGACGGAGGTCCCACAGCAGATGACATGCTCATGCTGAGTAGCCGCGCAGCGGCGTATCGAGGGACCCGGCCATCGGACCACCACCGGTTCGGCGGTGCCCTTCGATACGGCCTGCGGCCTCCTCAGGGTGAACCAGCCGTATGGCCTGAAGTCACAGCGGCACGACACTAGCCGGCCGAGCGGCCGCCGCAGCGGTGGCGGCCGCTCGCTCACCAGGGAGCCCATGGCCAAACCCGTCCTGATCAGCAACCCGCACCCGCCCTCCTACCAGCGGGTGTTGCGTGACCTTTGGCGTTATCGCGAGGTCACCGTGCTGCTGGTCAAGCGTGCCATGCGCCTGCGCTACAAGAACAGCGTGCTGGGGCTGTTCTGGTCGTTGGCGCCGCCGCTGATGTTCGTGTTCACCATCACCGTCATGCGCAAGGTGTTCCTGCGCCAGGAGGTACCGAACTACTCGGCTTACCTCATGCCGGTGATGTTCGCCTGGATGTTCTTCTCCAACGCCATCACCGAGGCCTGCGGTGCCATGCTCGACATGGCCCCGATGATCCGCAGAGTCTACTTCCCGCGCGAGGTGGTGGTGATCTGCGTCGTGGCGCCGAACCTGATCCACCTGCTGCTGGCCCTGGGCATGTCGCTGTTCTATCTGGTGGCCATGGCCATCTTCCCCTGGCAGGTGAGCTGGCAGGTGCTGCTGGTGCTGCTGGTCATTCCAGCGCAAGCCTTCATCGTGACCGGCATCAGCCTCTCGGTGGCCTGCCTCAACGTGCTCTACGAGGACGTCCGCTACATCGTCGTCCTGCTGATGCAGGTCATGATGTACGCGGTGCCCATCCTCTACCCCATCGAGAACGTGGCTCATGCGGCGCGTGCGCGGCCGTGGCTGCTGGAGGCTTACCTGGCCAACCCGTTCGCCGCGCTGCTGGTGCTCTACCAGAAGGCGATGCTACCGCCGGCCCAGGGCACGCCGGTGCCGGCGCTGCCATGGAGCTGGGCGCTCCTCGCGCAGACCTGGGTCATCGCGCTGGTGGTGCTGGCCGTCGGCGCGACGCTGTTCCATCGCACCAGTTGGCGCGTCGTGGAGCGACTCTAGATGAGCGAGCCGGCCATCCTGGTGGAGGACCTGACCAAGAGCTTCCGCGTGGTGCGCACGGCCAGCACGCTGAAGCAGGCCGCGCTCGGCCTGTTCCGGCGGCGCTCGCGCGTGGCCCGCGCCGAGGTGCTCAAGGGCATCAGCTTCCACGTGGACGAGGGCGAGACCATCGGCATCATCGGCCGCAACGGCAGCGGCAAGAGCACCATCCTGGCGCTGCTGGCCGGCATCTACCTGCCGAATGCCGGCCGCATCACGGTGCGCGGCCGCATCGCCACGCTGCTCGACCTGGGCGCCGGGCTCAACCCCGAGGTCACCGCCGAAGACAACGCCGTGGTCTGCGCGATGATCTTCGGCCTGTCGCGGCGCGACGCGGTGGCCCGCCTCGACCAGATGATCGCCTACGCCGGGCTCGAGGAGTTCGCCGAGACCAAGGTCAAGCACTTCAGCTCCGGCATGATCCTGCGCCTGGGCTTCAGCATCGTGATCCACACCGACCCCGACGTGCTGCTGGTCGACGAGGTCCTGGCCGTCGGCGACGAGGCCTTCCAGCACCGCTGCCGGCAGACCATCCGTGAGTTCCAGACCGGCGGCAAGTCCATCGTTTTCGTCTCGCACGACCTGGAGGCCATCCGCGAGGTGGCGCAGCGTGTGCTCTGGCTCGACCAGGGCCACTTGCGCCTGGCCGGACCCACCGCCGAGGTCCTGAGCGCCTACCACGAGGCGATGCTGACCGCCGGCGACTGAACACCGTCGGCCGCTCGCGCACCGCTTGACTCCACCCCGCCGCGGGTATGATGCTCTGCGTAGGGGTGACGCGCCAGGAGACGCCGGTGACAGCCGATGAGCTGGCGGGAGTGGTGGTCGGCGACAGCCTGCAGTTGGTCCGGCCGCTCGGCCGCGCGCCGCAGGCGTGGGTGTGGGAGGCCCAGGACCACCTCGGACGACCCGGCGCCGAACGGGTCGCGGCTTGGCTGGTACCCGTTGCCGCCGAGACGGTGGCGCCGCGCGTCGCCGAGCTGACGGCCTGGACCGGAACCGAACATGCCTACCTGCTGAGCTACCGGACCGTCATCGCCGCGGAGCACGGCGACGAGCACTACGTGGTGCTGGTCACCGATCCGGTCGACGGCTCGTTGCGTGACCGACTGGACACCGGTCGTCGGTTGAGTCTGTCCGAGGCCAGCGACCTCGGCACGGCGCTGTCGAGTGCATTGGTCACGCTGCACCGCGGCGGGCAGGTGCACGGGGCGGTGGTGCCCGAGCACATCTGGTGGGACGGCCGGCAGTGGCGGCTCGGCGGCCTCGGCCTGGGCGGTCCCGGTACCGCCGCTGACGATGTGGCCGCCATCGCGCAGATTCTGTCGGCCGCGCTGAGCGGCCCGCCGTCGGCCGCGCCGGTCCCGCTGACGGCGCCGTGGCGCGCGCTGCTGCAAGCCTGCGCGCAGCGGCAGGTGACCGCCGAATGGGTCCTGCGCGAGCTGACCGACCCGGACTCGCCCCTGCGGCAGAACGCGCCACCGCCCCCACCACGCCGGCCCGTGATGGACACCACGCCCGCGCCACCGGCCCGTCAGGTCGCGGTGAGCGTCTGCCTGATCGCGCTGCTGGCCCTGATCGCGCTCGCACCGGCCGTGCTGCACAAGCACCGGCACAACCGCACGGTCGCCCGCCAGAGCACCTGTCTGTCCAACCTCAAGCAGATCGGGCTGGCCACCTTGATGTACTCGCAGGATTGGGACGGCTGTCTGCCGGCACCCGTTGTGGGAGGCGGTCAAGACGCCACGGCGCAGCTCCTGCCCTACACGCACAATCCCGGCGTCCACCACTGCCCGGCGCAACGGCCCGCCGCACAGAGCTACTTTTACTGCGCGCCGCAGCCGCTGCGGCTGTCGGCCATCCCGGCGCCGTCGCTGCTCGGCCTGCACGGCGAGGGCCGGTCGCTCAGCGCACCGGTCTTCGCCCACAACAACGGTGCCGGCGTCGCGTATGCCGACGGGCACGTCAAGTGGATCCCGGCGCCCAACTACCTGCGGCCCGAGGTGACCCAGTGGCGCCAGGCCACCATGCCCTTGCCATGGCCCTCGCCGCGGGTCATGCGCCCAGGGGCAGGCAAGGCACCGTCGCGCACCCGGACGATGCCGCCGCAGCCGCCGCGGTAGGTGTGGCCATGTGGCCATTCGCGGCGTTGACAGGCTCGCCCATCGATGCTAGATTGAGTGTCCGGGTGTTCCGGCCCCATAGTCCAGTGGTTAGGACGCGGGCCTTTCAAGCCTGAGGCACGGGTTCAATTCCCGTTGGGGCTATGCTCGGGCGGGTAGCTCAGTTGGTCAGAGCCTCCGGCTTACATCCGGATGGTCACAGGTTCGAATCCTGTTCCGCCCAACGGCTTTATGCCGAGGTAGCTCAGTTGGTAGAGCAGCGGACTGAAAATCCGCGTGTCCCCAGTTCAAATCTGGGCCTCGGCACTCTCCACCGCCGCCTGCGTTGCAGGCGGCGGTTCGTCTTTGGGGGTCAGCGCAGCTTCTGACAGCATGGGCAATAGTGGGCACTGCGCGAACCGATCACTTCGCGCCGCACCGGACCGCCGCAGCAAGGCGCTGGTTGCCCTTCGCGACCGTACACCGCCAGTTGCCGCTGATAGTCGCCGCGGAAGCCGTCCGGCGCCACGTACTCGCCGTCGGTGGACGTGCCGCGCAGCGCGATCGCCGCGCGCAGGATCTCCTGGGTGATGGCGTAGAGACCACGCCACTGCCGGCGCGACACGCGGTCGCTGCGCTGTCGCGGATGGATGCGCGCGCGGTGCAGCACCTCATCGGCGTAGATGTTGCCCAGGCCGCAGATGACCTCCTGCGCCAGCAGCAGAGGCTTCATCTGCCGGCGCAGGCCGCGCAGCCGGGCCACGAACGTGGCCTCGTCGGCGGCCAGCGCGTCCGGACCGCACGCGGCCAGCGACGGCAGCGTCATGGCCTCGTTCGTGCCGGTCAGGTGCAGCCAGCCGAACCGCCGCACATCGCGCCAGCGGAGCGCGCCCCCATCGTCGAACAGGAACTCCAGGTGCGTGTGCGGCAAAGCGGGCTCGGCGGCGTCGCCGACGCGGAGCTGTCCGGTCATGCGCAAGTGGACGACCAGCGTCTGGGCGTCGTCCAGGTCCAGCAGCAGGTGCTTGCCGAACCGTCTGGCCGCCACCAACACCCGGCCCGTCAGGCCAGCCACGAAGGCGGCCCGATCCGGGCGAATCTGGTCCTCGCGATGGGCCACGACTTGCGCCACTCGGCGCCCGACTATCGACTCGGCCAGGATGGCGCGAACCGTCTCGACTTCCGGCAGTTCAGGCATTCACTCACTCGCTGGCGTTCATGATAGACCGGTGTCACGGACCTGTCGTGTGCACCAGTGAGGCGAAGGCCACGGCCAGGCGCGGATTGGCCACCGGCGCGGTAAGCCGCACCGCCAGCGTGTTGCGGTCGCCCAGCGGCACGCTCGCCAACGGCACCTCCTGCAGCGCCTTGGCCGCGATGGGCAGCGGGCGCCCGTTCAGCGTGGCCGCCAGCGGCTCCTGACCCGTCGCGCCGAGCAGGCCCAGGCGCAGCACCGCCGGCCCGCGCGCGTCAGCCGGCCGTGGCAGTTGCACGGTGACCGGCGCGGTGCCGGCCAGATGGCGCCGCGTGGCGTCGCCGAAGGTCTCCTGCCGGCGGCGCTCGCGGCTCGGCTGATGGAAGCGGTCGAGGCGGAAGCTGACCGACAGCGTCGCCCAGGCCGGCAGCGTGACCGGGCCGGCAGCGCCCTGCCGGTTCCGCTCCAGCTTCGGCGCCAGGTTGAGGCGCGCGAGGGCGCCGTCCGGTCCCTGGCCGATACTGCGGCACTCGGGCCCGGTCCACCAGCCGCCCGGCAGGTAAGCTGCGAACGGCACGGCCCGCTCGGTCGGCGAGTCGTTGAACAGCACCACCGTCACGCGGTCCTCCTCCAGCGTGGCCACGACCTTCACCAACGGATCGTCGATGTCCGCCACCAGCCGCGTGCCGCGCAGGTCGCGCAGCACCCAGAACAGCCAGTACATCGGATCGGGATCGTCGGCGCCGCGCGGCAGCAGCGTGTAGCTGCGCGCGTGCAGGTCGTGGTAGAGGTTGCCGGCCAGCTTGTCGGCCTGGGGCAGCACGCCGCTCAGCAGGAAGCGCTCGTATGGCAGCACGCGCTTGGTCCAGATCGCCTGGGCATCGTTCAGCTCTTCCGGCCGCAGGTCGTAGTTGCTCTCGGTGATCCACACCGGTAGGCGGCGCTGTTGCGTCAGCTCGGCCTGGTTGACCAGCATCTCGCACTGCACCGCCAGATCGTCGGCCGACACGCCGTAGACATGGAAGTCGAAGAAGTCGATGGTGTCCTTGGTGCGCTCCAGCCAGGGCACCGTCCATTGGTCCCAGGTGTACCAGGGCTGCTGGCCCTGCTGGTCGGGCGGCCAGGACGGCGGCCAGCAGAGCACCGGACCGCCGACCAGCAGGTTCGGGAACCGCGCCTTGAGCCGGCGCGCCACGAGGTTGGCCATTTCGATGTGGTGCAGCGCGCCGCCGCCCTTGCCCGCCCGCGGGTCGCGGAACCAGGAGGCATTCGGCTCGTTCCAGATCTGCACCAGCCGGAACGCCGGATCGTGCCGGCGCCAGAGCGCGACCATGCCGGCGCAGTAGTCGGCCCAGCGCGACAGATCGGACGGGTGCGAGGTGCCCGCCTGCGTCAGGTACGGCGGCGGCGCACCGAGCGAACACATCGGCTCGGCGCCCAGTTGGCGCACCAACGGCAGGAAACGGCCGGTCGGGTAACGGTTGCCGAACAGCAGCGTCTGCTCGAACAGCCGGGCCGCGGCGGGCGTCTCCAAGCCGCCGGGCTCATCGGCCGCCGGCGCATACCAGGCCACATTACCGGCCAGCCGCACGCAGCCGGGCCGAATGGCCAGCACGCGCGCCCGGTAGTCGGGATCGGCGACCACCGAGGTGAAGCCCTCGAAGGCGGTCAGGCCGAACAGGTTCGAGGAGATGGCCGACTGCTGGCCGAGCACCACCTTGGTGTCGCCGTCGACCACCACCCCGGCCGAGACGGCCGCGGCCAGACACCACTGCCAGAACACCATGCCACTGTCTCCGCCGTCTTTGCGGCATCCTCATACGGCCCTAACAGACGCCCGTTAGCCTGTGACCTGAGCCGTACGAGGGCACTGCCGTGAGCCAGACGATAGCACCGTCAGCGGGCGATGTCGATGTCGCCCCGCCCGTGGACGACGCCGAGGCCATTCTGGAGGCGCGCAGCGTCTGGGTGCGCTACGGCGACCATCCGGCCGTCAAGGATGTCTCGCTCCGGTTCGCCTCGCGGCGCGTGACGGCGCTGATCGGCCCGTCCGGGTGCGGCAAGAGCACACTGCTGCGGACGTTCAACCGCATGAACGACTTCATCGCCGGCCTGCGCCTCGACGGGCGCGTGCTCTACCGTGGCCGCGACCTCTACGCCCGCGATATCGACCCGGTCGAGGTCCGCCGCCGCATCGGCATGGTCTTCCAGAAGCCGAACCCGTTCCCGAAGTCGGTCCACCAGAACATCATCTGGGGTCCGACCATCAACGGCCTGATGCCGCGCAGCAATCGGCGACAGTGGGCGCACGAACTGGTGGAGCGGTCGCTGCGCAGCGCCGGCCTGTGGGACGAGGTGAAGGACCGGCTGCACGAGAGCGGCCTGGCGCTCTCGGGCGGGCAGCAGCAGCGGCTGTGCATCGCGCGCGCCATCGCCATGGGTCCCGAGATCATCCTGATGGATGAACCGTGTTCGGCGCTCGACCCGCGTTCGACGCTGCGCATCGAGGACCTGATCGATGAACTGCGCGAGCAGTACACCATCCTCATCGTGACCCACAACATGCAGCAGGCGGCGCGGGTCTCGGACTACACGGCGTTCCTTTACGAAGGCGAGCTGGTGGAGTTCGGGCCGACCCAGCAGATCTTCACCAAACCGGCGCAGAAGCAGACCGAAGACTATATCACCGGCCGCTTCGGCTAGGCAGGAAGGCCCCCGATGTCGCGACACCTCGAACGTGAGACCGACCGCCTGAAGAAGGCCGTCCTCGAACTCAGCGCCCTGGTGGAAGAGGCCGTGCAGAAGGCCGTCACGTCGATCTACCGCCGCGACGCCGGGCTGGCCCGCCAGGTGGTCGCCGCCGATCATGAGATCGATACCATCGAGGTCGAGATCGAGGAGGAATGCCTGAAGGTCCTCGCGCTGCACCAGCCGGTGGCCAACGATCTGCGGTTCATCATCGGCGTGCTGAAGATGGACGACGAGCTGGAACGCATGGGCGATCTGGCCAGCAACATCGCGCAGCGCTCGCTGGACCTGGCCGCCGCCGAGCCGCTGGAGTGCCCGTTCGACCTGCGCGCCATGGCCGCCAAGGTGCAATGGATGCTCGGCCGGGCCATCGACGCGGTGGTCAACCTCGACCCTGAGTTGGCCCGCGAGGTGTGGTTCGCCGACCGCGAGGTGGACGCCATGCACGCCGACATGTACCTCCGCGTGCAAGGGGCCATTCTGGCCAGACCCACCGACTGCGCCGTGTTGATGCACTACATGGGGGTGTCGCGCTTCCTGGAGCGCATAGCCGACCACGCCACCAGCCTCGCCAAGGATGTGCTCTACATGGTCGAGGGCGAGATTGTCCGCCACCGCGGCCGTGAGTTCCGCGCCAAGGCCGGGCTGGAACCGGAAGCCTGAGGCGGCCTGACGCAGGAGCGGACCGCGGCGCACCGAAGCGGTCTGCCCGTGGGGCCTGATATGCGCTGGGTGCCTTGGCTGACGGTGCTGCTGCTCGCGCGTCTGCCGGCGGCCGAACTGTACCGGCCGGCGGCAAGCGACGGTCCGGAGCGTCTGGCCGACGGCGGCTTCGAGGCCCCTGCCTCGCCGTGGACCGGCTACCAGGGCGGCTTCACGCGCCAGGCCGGCGAGGGCCGCAATGGCTCGGCGGCGGCCCGCTGCCGGCGGGCCAGCGACGGCGATCCGGCCCGCGGCGTGGGCCAGACCATCGAACTGCGGCAGCGCGAGCCGCAGCCGATCCAGGTCACCCTCTGGTCGCGCGCCGAGGCCGTCACCGGGCCCGGTGGCGCCGACTACTCACTCTATGTCGACCTGAGGCACACCGACGGCAGCTTCGGTTGGGGTGGGACCCAGCCGTTCGAGGTCGGCACCCATGGCTGGCACCGCCGCCGGCTGTTCATTCAGCCGACGCGCCCGGTACAGCAGCTCACCGTCTATGGGCTGTTCCGCAAGCACCAGGGCACGGTCTGGTTCGACGACGCCTCGGTGCACGAAGTGCTCACCGCCACCGGCGCCGTCAACCTGGACGACGTCGCCGTGCTGCCCGCCGACGCTTCGACGGGTACCGCCGAGCGCACCGACCGCTGCGGACCGCTCGCCCTGGCCTGGCGCGACCAGACCGTGACGCGCGTCGGCCTCGGCGACGCCGACTGGACGGGCCGCCGGCCGGGCGGGTTCATGGTGCGCGATGTGGCCGCCAACTCCGGGTTCCACAGCTTCGCGGCCGGCCGCTGCGCCGCGCTGGGCCTGCGCCTGACCACCCGGGTCACCGTGGCCGACACGCACCTGACCATCGACGGTTGTCTGCTGGATGAGACCGCACGCGACCGGGCCGTGACGCTGCTGTTCGGCCTGCCGGTGCAGATCGACGGCCGGCGCTGGGGCCACGACATGCGCACCGCCGTGCCGGTCCGCGGCGACGAGCCGCTGAGCCACGCCCGCGACATCGGCTGCGGTGCCAACGGCAAGCTGTCACGTTATCCGCTGGCCAACCTGTCCGGTCCGGCGGGTGACCTCAACCTGGCCATCGATCTGCGCCAGCCCGCCCAGCATCGCCTGGGAGTGGGTGCCGGCCTGTTCTACCTCGCTTTCGACTTCGGGCTCACGCCACTCCGCCGCGCCTGTCCCGGTGGAGCCGAGTTCCGCATCCTCGTCTACCCCTCGCGCGGTGGCTTCCGTGGCGGCCTCGACCGCTACTACCGCCTGCTGCCCGACTGCTTCCGCCGGCGGACACCGCGGCAAGGCACCTGGATGCCGTTCGCCAAGATCAGCCAGGTGCCCGACTGGCAGGACTTCGGCTTCCGGTTCAAGGAGGGCGACGACGAGGTCGGCTGGGACGACGCCCACGACATCCTGACCTTCCGTTACGCCATCGAGGCCGGCACCTTCTGGCTGCCGCTGCCGCGCGAGGTGCCGCGCACGGCCGAGGCCGTGCTGCGCCACTGTCAGGCCATGGCCGCCAACCCGCAGGTGCCGCGCCGGCGCTGGTATCAGGCGGCCCTCGACGCCGGCGCCCAGAGCACCGACGGCCGGCTGCAGATCGGCTGGCAGGACGCGCCGTGGGAGCAAGGCGGCATCGTCATCGCGCTCAACCCGTCGCCGTATCTGGTCGGGCAGGAGACCAGTGCCACACTGACCTGGGACACCGCGCGCCAGGCCGCCTACCGTCCCGGTGCCCGGCCGGAACTCGATGGCGAGTACCTCGATTCCCTCGAGGGCTACGCCACGCCGCCGCTGAACTACCGGCCGGAGCACCTGGCCGCGGCGCTGGTGCCGCCCACGTTCGACCTGGACGACCGCCGGCCGGTGCTGCACCACGGCTTCTGCGCCTGGGAACTGGCCCGCTGGACGGCCGACAACCTGCACCGGCGCGGCCGACTGACCATGGCCAACACGCTGCCGCTGCGGTTCGGCGCGCTGGCGGCCTGGTTCGATGTCATGGGCGTCGAACGCGACTGGCTGCCCGGCGGCCAGTGGCGGCCCGACACTGACGAGGACCTGGCCTACTGGCGCGCCATGAGTGCGCAGCGACCGTACCTGCTGTTGCAGAACACCAACCACGCCGCCTTCGGCCCGTACGTCGAGCGCTACCTGCAGCGTTGCCTGGCGTACGGCATCTTCCCGAGCATGTTCTCGCACAATGCGCTGGACGACCACTACTTCACCAAGCCGGCCTGGTACAACCGCGACCGCGCGGCGTTCCGCCGCTGGCTGCCGCGCATCCGTGAGGTGGCCGAAGCGGGTTGGCAACCGCTCACCGGCGCCGCCTGCGACAACGCCGCCATCGGCGTGGAGCGCTTTGGTCCCGAGCCGACCGGCAGCCTGTACATCACGCTGCACAACGGCACCGAGCAGCCCCAGAGCGGACGGTTGACCGGCGACGCGAGCGTGCTCGGCCGTGAGTTGCCGGCCCGCGCGGTGACGCTGCAGCCGGGCGAGACGGCGGTCATCAAGGCGCCGTAGCGGGCGGCCCGACCGCGGCTTGACACCCGCGACCGGCCGGTGGTAGATCGCTTGTGGGGCCGGCGCTGTCCGACCGGCCACGCGTGGGGGGAGCCGCGCCACACATCAGCGACGGTGGTCGTTTTGGCACCGCCAGGAGGCAAGCAATGGACCTGACTGTCGAACGAGTCGATGTCTGGGCCGCCGGCATCAAGGACGAACCGGGTGGCCTGGCCGGCGTGCTGTCGGTGCTCAAGGACGCCGGCGCCGACCTGAGCTTTCTGATCGCGCGGCGGGCTGCCGACCGGCCCGGCGAAGGCGTCGTGTTCGTCACGCCCCTGGGCGGTGACGCCCAGATCGCTGCCGCCAGCCAGCTCGGCTTCGAGTCCACGCGCAGCGTGCATTCGGTGCGCGTCGCAGGCGTCAACCTGCCCGGCATCGCCGCCGACCTGACCGCCAAGGTGGCCGCCGCCGGCATCAACCTGCGCGGCTTGTCCGGCGCGGTGATCGGCGCCCGCTTCGTGCTGCTGATCGGCCTCGACAGCACCGAAGACGCCGACCGCGTGGTCGAGCTGCTGAAGCCGAACTGACGCGTTGCGGCAGGTGACCGCCTGCTCTCCGGCGAACCGTCTCGCCGGAGAGCAGGCATGGCCAAGCGGTGGGCGGTGGCGTGCGTGGTCCTCTGGACCCAGTTGGCTTCGGCGCACTGGACGGCGCAGCCGGAGTTGCCCGACTGGGCGCAACGCGGCACGCTCACCTGGTGCCTGCACTACAGCCGGACCGACCGCAGCCTGGTCGACCTGTTCGCCGACGGCGGCCAGACGTTCATCCACGGCGGCTCGTGGGATACGCCCGAGACCGCGGCCTACGCGCGCAGCAAGGGCCTGCGCTACATGCCCTATGTGTGCAGCCGCACCTACACGACCGCCGAGATGGCGCGAGTCCCGCAATTGCGCGGCGCCATGGTCCTGCGGCCCGACCGTAGCGAGTACCTGGCCTATGGCAATCCGGCCCGGCGCTACGGCTCACTGGCAGTGCCCGACTGGCTGGAGTACGTCAAGCAGCGCACCCGCGACGTGATGCGGCTGCCCGAGACCGCGGCCGTCTTCTACGACAACGTCTGGCTCGACGAGGACCACCGCCCCGAGGCCATCGCCGACTGGCAGACCTGGGCCAAGGCCCACGACGTGCCGCCCGGTGACGACATGCCGGCCTTCCGCAGCGGCCCCCAGTCGGCCGCCGTGCGCACCTTCCTCAACGAACGGCTGATCCGCCATTACACCGCACTGCGCCGGTTCTGCCGCGAGCACGATCCGCCGCTGCTCATCTCGCCCAACCTGGGCAGCCTGCCGGGCTTCGGCATGGCCATCGTCGAGGCCGGCGCCACCGATCTGGTCTTCTATGAGACCGACTCCCACCCGCCGTTCGAGCACAACGACCTGCGCTACAAGATCGGTCTCGCCAGTTCGCACGGCCGGCCGACCGGCATCCTGGCCTATCTGCCGACGAAGGTGGCCGCCGAGCGCGGCGAGAAGACCTGGCACGAGGGCATGCACAGCTACTTCTGGCCCTCGTCGCCGCTGCCCGAGGAGATTGCGCTGGCGGCGTGCGAGGCCGCGGCCTGCGGCGGCAGCTACATCCCGTGCTACAACCTGTTCCCCTCGCTGCCCATCACCGATCTGAGCGACCCGTTCTGCCAACGCATCCACTGGGCCATCCGGCAGTCCTACCGGTTCATCCACGCGACCGACGAGCTCTACCGCCAGGCGCAACCCGGC
>CAZHGD010000025.1:0-58616 GCA_964531735.1 uncultured Fimbriimonadaceae bacterium
GCGCCGGGCGCGCCCGCCCGCGCGCGCGCCAGCGCCTCGCCCACCCCAGCCTGCCAGCGCTGCTCGCAGGCCGCAAGCCGCTCGCGGGCCGGTGCGGCCAGACTGATGGCGAACACGCGGCCATCCAGATCCGGCAACGGCGTCTGCCGCGCGCCGAGCGGCAACGGCACGTATGGCGCCTGGTCGGCCTGCCCCAGCGCCGCCCAAGCCACGGTCAGCCGCGCCGGCTCCGCCGCGTCGATCTCGACCGTCAACGACGAACAGTTGCCGGCCACGCAGACGCCGGGCAAGCGCGAGGCCTCGTTGAAGTCGCTGACCGTCAGGCGGCCGCGGCGTTCGGCGAGCAGGGCCACCAGGTGCTCGTGCGGCACGGTGACGATGGTGTCATCGCGAACCCGCCGCACGTGGACGCGCTCATGGCTGTTGTAGACCACCACGGCGTCACCGTGCCGGTCGGCGAAAGCCCAGTTGGTGGCGATGTTGCCGCCGGCATACTGCCGGCGGTCGTTCATCTCGCGGACCATCTCAATGGCCTCATCGCAGCACGTGGCGCGCTCGGCGATCAGCCGCAGGCCGTACGGGTTCATCAAGCCCCGGTAGCGCGGCGCCGGGTCGGTGCCGGCCTGATCGGCCGAACCGGCCAGTCCGGCGGCATTGACCATCATCATCACGCCGGTGTCACTGGTGTCGCCCACCGCCACATACGGCAGCAGCGGGTCGCCCGGCAACTGCGTGTGCTTGCGGTAGACCGCCTGCGTCCGCATGACGTTGTCGCGGTTCTTGTGAAAGAGGGTGCGGCCCTCGGCCGTGGCGGCGCCCACCGCTGCGTAGGAGGTGCACTCCTCGGCGAACAGCAGGCCCCGGTAGCGTCCGGCCAGGCACGCGCGGTAGAGCGCCGGATCGAGCCCAGCCGCCGCCGCGACAGCGTCGCCCTCGACATGCCAGTGCGGCGCCAACTCCTCGACCAGGTCGTTGTAGGCGCGCGCGCGCTCGACCAGGTCGGCTTCAGACAGGCCGTGGTCTCGTTCAGCGAGCGCCACGAACTCCTGCACGTGCCGGCGCACATCGGCGCCGTTGAGCTGCCCCCACAGCCAGCCCAGTTCGGCTGGCGGACCGGTAAGGTCGATCATCGGCAGACCGTGGCTGAGGTCAGGGGTCGCGGCAGGTGACGGCATCTTCTTCTCGCAGCCCATGGGCGGCGAGGTATTCGCGCCGCGGACCAACCGACCTGCCTGGCCGGTGCCGCCTGCCCGCTGGCCTCTGCCCGCAGGGATCTGCAGGCGTACTCACCGCTAGCAGGTGCGGCTGACGCGGCTGACGCGTTCGCGCGAGGTGTTGAGACGGGCCGCGCTGGCGGTGCCGGCGAGATGCTCGTCGGCCCACCAGCACACCCGCGTGCGCTGCCGGTCAGGCGCCAGGGCGCGGCCGTGGCGCAGCAGCACGGGCCGCTCCTCGCGCGGCCCGCCAGATGGGCCAGCACCAGCGTGGTCTGGTGCTAAGCAGCCTCCCGGTGACGTTGTCCCGTAGGGGCGACCCTTGGGTCGCCCGGTTGCGGGCCACCAAGCGCTTACCGGCCTACGACAGGGCGGGCACAAGGCCCGCCGCTACCGGACAGGCTCTCCGAACGGCTGCTTAGTTCACCAGCGCGTTGGCGTTGCCGATGATGTCGCCGGCGCTGCGCCACTTCATGTGACCATCCACAAAGCCCAGGTTCGAGCCGCCGTTGTGCCGCGTGTGGGCGTCGGTCCAGTTGGCCTGGGCGCCGGCGCCACAAGGTGAGTAGCCGCTGCCGGCGGTCGGATAGCCCACATTGCCCGGCCAGCAGGACGGAATGGCCCAGTGACGGGTGTCGCTCTGGAGGAGCCGCTCCGCCGGATTCGCAATCGAGCCCAGCGAGGCGTTGGCAAGCCATGTGTTGAACCCGTAGCTGCCTTGCCCCTGAACGCTGGTCGAGGACCAGTCGCGCTGCGTCTCACCGCTGGGGCAGCCAAAGACCTGCCAGTTCTTGATGTACGGCTGGATCTTGAACCGCCAGGAGCAGATGCCGCCGACCGGGACCGGATTGCCGGGAATGGCGCTGTCATCGGTGAACTTCTCGTCATAGTCCTGCACGTACTGCAGGTGACCCAGCACCATCTGCTTGACGTTGTTGGCGCAGCTCGACTGCCGCGCCTTCTCCCGCGCCTTAGCGAAGACCGGGAACAGAATGGCCGCCAGAATCGCGATGATGGCGATGACCACGAGCAGTTCAATGAGAGTAAAACCGTGTCGATTGCGGCGCTTCATGGCCCTTCTCCTACCAAGCGCACCCACGCCCCACCAGCAGACCAAGCTCGGCCGGCAGACGTGTCGGCCAGCCAAGGATGTTGTAGCTGCCCGGAGCGTTCGGCGCAAGTGATCAACGCGCCCGCTGCGCCGCCTCGGCGCAACATCCCGGCCCTGGCCCGGCGCAGGTCGTTGACGCGGTGGCCGGCAGCGGGTACAACCTGCCCATCGACGCCGTGCTACAGATCGGGGACGTCCATGAGCGATACAGAGCTGAGAGCCGAAGTCAAGAAGATGATCGTCGAGCGCTTGTTCCTTGACCGCAAAGGCGTCAAGCCCGACAGCATCGGCGACGATGACGACCTGATGGAGACGCTCGGCGTCGACTCGGTCGAGCTATTCGAAATCGTGGTGGGTGTGGAGGAGGACTACGGCGTGGCGCTCGACGAGGACGAGTTCAGCATCGAGCGCTACCAGACCGTGGCCCGCATCGCCGAACTGATCGCCGAACGGCGCTAGGCCGGCCGCGCACCGTGGCCCCGCGCATACTCCTGGTGAACCACGTCGGGGCCATCAGCGGCGCCGAGCAGAGTCTGTTGGTGCTCTTGCAGCACCTCGACCGCCGGCGCTACCGACCGGAGCTGGCCTGTCCGGCCGGCGACCTGGCCGATGCCGCGCGCCAACTGGGTGTGCCGGTGCGGCCACTGCCGGTGTGCCGGCTGCATCGCGGCGGACCCGTCGCCGCGGCGGTGTCGGCAGCGCGCCTGGCCGCCTTCACCCAGGCGCTGTCGGGGCTGGTACCCATGGCCGCGATCGTCCACGCCAACAGCGCGATCGCGGCCATGGCGAGCGCACCGTGGGCCATCCTCCGCCGGCGGCCACTCCTGTGGCATGTGCGCGACCTGCGCCATCCGCCCGGTGCCGCGCGGCTCCTGCGGCCCACCGTGCGGCAGGCCGTGGCCATCTCGCGCGCGGTGGCCGCGAGCCTGTCTGTGCTGGGCTTCGGGCCCGGTCGTGTGGCCGTGGTGCCCAACGCCCTCGACGCCGCGGCGTGCCAGCCGCGCCGGCCGCGCGACGCGGTCCGGGCCGAGTTGGGACTCACCGCGAGCGACCGCGTGGTGGCCGTGGTCGGACAGCTTGTGCCTTGGAAAGGTCACGACCTGCTGCTCGACGCCATGGCACGGCTGACCGGCGGCGGCCGACCGGGCACGCCACACCTGCTGGTCGTGGGCGACGACCTGTTCGGCGAGCACGGTGACTGGGTGGCCGCGCTACGCGGGCGGGCGGGTCGGCCACCGCTGGCCGGCCACGTCCACTGGTGTGGCTACCAGCAGCCGGTGGCCGACTACCTGGCCGCAGCCGACGTGCTGGCCCTGCCCTCGCGCGACGAGCCGTTCGGCCGCGTGCTCCTCGACGCGATGGCCCTGTCGCTGCCAGTGGTCGCCACGGCCGGTGGCGGCGTGCGCGACATCGTGGTCGCCGAGCGGACGGGCCTGCTGGTGCCCACCGGCCGCGCCGACGCCCTGGCCGACGCGCTGGACCGCGTTCTGCGCCAACCCGACCTGGCGGGACGCCTCGGCCGTGCCGGCCATCAGCGGTTGCTCGCGCACTTCGCGCCGCCGTCACACGCCCGGGCCGTCATGGCGCTCTATGACCGGTTGCGCGGTGATGCGCCCAGCCCACAAGGACTCGGCTGGAGTGCGGCGAACGCGCCACCGCCGGAGCAAGGGTGAGCTCATGAGCACGACACCGACCGTGACCCCTGCGGAGTCCTTGTCGTCGTTTGCCACGCGCGTCGGCGGCTATCTGGCCATCTTGCTGATGGTCCTGGCCACGACCCCCGTGCCCACCGCGGCCATGCTCGGCTGGCTGCTGGCCATGGTCGACTGCCCGGTGACGGTGCAGGGCAGCTTGGTGCAGATCGGCGGCACCGCGCAGCACCTGGTCACCAGTTGGTGGTCGGCCACCCCCGTGGTGGTGCTTGGCGCCAGCCTCATCCTCGCGCACCGGGCCACGCTCGGACAGCAGCTTGGCGGCGTGGCGCTGGTCACGTTCAACAGCCTGCTGGTCAATCTGCTGGTCATGGGGCTGTTGCTACAGGCGCCGCCGGTGGCGGCGCACCGACTCGTCCGCAGTCTGCAACTCGGGTATCCGGTGGTGATGGGCGGGCTGTTGGTGGTGACGGTGCTCTACTGGACCCGCCGGGTGGTGCTCCCGGCGCAGAAGGCGCAGGTCGGCTGAGATGGCGGAAGCCCCGGGACGCGGTGTCAACGAGAGCCAGGCGGCCCAGGCGCGCGAGCTCTGCAGCCGCATCATCGCCAACATCGAGAAGGTGGCGCTGGGCAAACGGCATGTGGTGACTCACGCCCTGGCGGCGGTGCTCGCCGAAGGGCACGTGCTCTTCGAAGACGTCCCGGGCGTGGCCAAGACCATGATCGCCCGGTCGCTGGCGGTCTCACTGGGTTGTGGTTTCCGGCGCATCCAGTGCACCCCGGACCTGCTGCCGACCGAGGTCACCGGGTCGTCGGTGTTCAACCAGAAGACCGCTGAGTTCGAGTTCCGACCTGGGCCGGCGTTCACCAACGTCCTGCTGGCCGACGAGATCAACCGCGCCACGCCGCGGACGCAGGCGGCGCTGCTGGAGTGCATGGCGGAGACGCAGATCTCGGCCGACGGCGTCACCTATGACCTGCCTCGACCGTTCGTGGTCCTGGCCACCCAGAACCCGGTCGAGCAGGAAGGCACCTTCCCGTTGCCCGAAGCCCAACTCGACCGCTTCCTCGTCCGCCTGTCGGTCGGCTATCCATCACTGCAGGCGGAGCAGGAGATGCTCGAGCGCCAGAAGCTGCGGCACCCGATCGACAGTCTGCAACCGGTCTGCGGCCCGCAGGACTTCGTCAGCCTGCAGCGCGCCGCGCGCGAGGTCTACGTCCACGAGCAGGTGCGTGCCTACATCGTGCAACTGGTGCACGCCTCGCGGCGCCACGAGCACCTGGCTCTTGGCGGCAGTCCCCGGGCGACCATCGCGCTCTACCGCACGGCACAGGCGCTGGCGTTGATCAGCGGACGCACCGTCCGCGGTCAACTGGTGGTCCTGCCCGACCAGGTGCAGGAAATGGTGCCCTACGTGCTCTCGCATCGGCTGATGGTCAAGCCCGAGAGCCGCCTCGAAGGGCTGGACGCGCGCAAGCTGGCCGACGAGCTGGTCGGGACCGTGCCGGCGCCGGTCGCCAAGGGCTGAACGCGGCGGTCCATTCGGCCGCGACTCGTCGCGCCGAGTTTATTGCGGAACAGTGAAGGCCCAAGGAGGAGTTGCTTTCCCAGAAACCAACGCCCGGCCTGAGAGTCCGGACGTCTGGGAGTCGTAGCGATGATGACGATTCTCTCGGTCGTTGCCGTACTGGTCACGGTCTGCTGCCCACCCACACTGCCTATGTGGCTGTTCATTCTGGTGGGTTTCCCGCTCACGCTTCGGCGGCAAGTGCGCGCCGAGTGGGTCAAGCGCGAAGGCCGGCTACCGGTCTTTGGCACCTGGGGCTGGTTCGTGGTCAACTGCTGAGCCGCGCCGGCTGGACCGGCCCGACGCCTGCGTAGTCCACGGACGCCGAGCTGGCGGCGGCGGTGGCGTGCCGCCCGCGCTGGGCGGGCGCTCCTGGCGTCAACGGAGGCTGGGCACCCGTCGGTTTGACAGGCGCGACTCCGCTCACGTATAACCTCCCCCATGAACCCGCCTCCACGCCGCCACCCGATACCTGCCTGGGCTGCTCGCGGCGCCCTGCGCTGGGCGTGGCTGGGCGGACGCGGCCTGGCCTACTACAAGCGTGGCGGCGCCTTGGTCGAGACCTACACCTGGGTTGAGGACTGGTACCAGCACAGCCTGTCACCGGCCACCTTGCGCCACCTCGCCGACACCGGGTTCAACCTGGTCACGCTGCCCTACTACGCCGGCTTCGGCCTGCTCACGGAGGCTGCCGGCCTGGCGGCGGCCGAAGCGGCCATGGCCCGCTGCCAGGACGAGGGCATGCGCGTCCTGGCCGCCATCGACGTCGGCGGTTGCTGCCTCGAAACGCTGCCGAGCGAGGCCGCCGACTTCGCCGACTGGCTGCTGCAGGACGCCGACGGTCGCCTCGTCACCAGCAGTCCGCGCGAGTACTGGCGGGGCCGACCCGACTTGACCTGTGCCGGCTACCTGGCGCACCTGGCCGAGGTCATTCAGCGCGCGCTGGCCGCCGGCGCCGACGGCGTCTGGCTGCATGACGTCGAACCGCGCTGTGGCTACCAGCCGACCGCCGTCGCCCAGTGGCACCGGTTCATCGCCGACCACACCGATTTCTACCAACGCAAGTGCGGCTACCGCTCGACGGCGCTGCTGTCGCCGCCGCGCCTGGCGGTGCCGGGCGATCCGCTCTGCCTCGACTGGGAAGACTTCTGGGCGGAACGCTTCCAGCAGGCGTTGGCCACCATCAACGACACCGTCAAGTCGTCTGGCGCCGAGCGCCTGACGGTGGTCTCGGGGCCTTTCCAGGAGCACCATCCGTGGGAACGCTACCGAGTGCATGTCGACGGCATCCACGTGGCCAACCCGTGGCAGGCGGGCGTCGAGCACGGTGAGGTCGTCTCGCAGGCCGCCCTGTTCCTGATCGGCGATGCCGCCGAGCTGCTGGCCTTCGGCGACGGCCTGCGCTGCCAGGTCGGCGCGTTCCCGGATCTGCCGGTCGGTGCACAGATCGAGCTGAGCCTGGCCGAGGGCCTGTTCTTCGGCGGCCAACCGGTCAGCGCCGCCTGGGCGGGCCTGCCGGAGGGCAACCACGCCGCCTCGCCATTGGCCGACGCCGTCGGCCGCTCCGAGCCCTGGTGGTGCGCGTTCGAGCGACATGACCGGCAGGCCGTGGTGCGGCAACTGCTGGCCTTCGCGCGGCGCCACGAGAGCTTGCTCAGCGCGTCGGAGTCGGCCGCCACCATCGCGATTCTGCACAGCCGCGACAGCTTGCGGTTCGAGCGCGAGGCGACGGTGCTGAACCTACGCGCGGCGCAGTTGGCCTGCCTGCGGCGCCATCTGCCGGCAGACGTGCTGGTCAGCGACGATCTGGCGCACCTCGACCGCTACGACGTGCTGATCGTGCCGGAGCAGCCTTGCCTCTCACAGGCCGCGCTGCGGCGGCTGAGCGAGTGGGTGCGCGCGGGCGGCGGCCTGATCCTGGTCGGCTCGGCCGCGTCGCGAGCCCGTCGCGGCCGACTGCGCCCGCCGGACTGGCTGGTGGAGGTCCTCGGCGTCAGCGGCTCGCGCTGGAGCCTGCCCAACGCCGAGGTGGTGCAGGCCGGCCGCGGCCGGGTGCTCGCGCTGCCGGCGCTCGGCGTCGAGCCGTTCGCCTACCCAGCCGACGCGCCGGACCCGTCGGCCGGCTGGGAGTGGTTGCCGGACGCGGTCCGCGATGTCAGCGCCTGGCCGCTGCCCGTCCGGCTCGACGGGCCGGACACGCTGTTCTGCCGCGCCTATTGGAGCTCGGGCGGACATCTGGTCGTCCATCTGCTCAACTATGAGGTGTACCGTCCGGCCGCCGGGGCCGTGCTGCATCTCAACCTCGACTGGCCCGACGCGCTGCCCGAAGTGGTGGTGCACAGCCCGGCCGATGACCACGGCGGCATGCCGGTGCTGCCACGCCGCGAGGATGCCGCCGTATACGTGCCGTTGCCGCCGGTGGCCGTCTACGCCGTGGCCGAGGTGCGTCCGCAGCCCGACGGCGGGCGGTTCGCCGAAGAGCTGGAGGAGGCCGTGCCCGGCTTCGAGCCGGCGGTGCCGGAACTCGAGTTCGACTGACGCCGCTGTAACAGCCAGGCGGTCGCCCGGGTGAACCAGGCCCCTGGCCCAGCGTCGGTGCCAGTGAGCCATACCGCCACCGCCGCACGAGCGGTGGCATTGTGGGAGGACGGGCATGACGCGAGCGAACCGGTGGCTGGCAGTGCTGGTCTGGGTGGTGGCCGTGGCCGCCGCGCCGGCGGCGCCGCCGCCACGACGCGGCGACTCCGGTACCGCGGTGACCATCGACGCCGAGCGACCCGCCCAGACACTGCAGGCGATTGTCGAGCAGACCGACCGTCTGGCGGCGGCGGCACCTGCGGCGCCGGCCAAGGCCGGCACCGCGGAGGCAGCCCGCGCCCTCCTGGCCGAAGCCTCACGCCACTACTGCGCCGGCGACCGCGCGGCCCTGCGCCGCGCAGCCCTGCAGGCGCGACAGGCCGCCGAGCAGGCGCACCAGCCGCTGCTGTCGGCCATGGCCAACCTGCTGCTGCACCTGGGCAGCACCAGCACGTCGCGCGGCGCCCGCCGCGAGGCGCCGCTCGCCCTGGCGCTGGCCACCTACCAACTCCAGCACAATCAGCCCGGCGTCCAGTTGTGCCGCGCCCTGCTCGCCCGTGAGATGGCCAACCACCTGCAAACCATTGTCGGCGGCAGCGCCCCGGCGAGCGTGGCCCGGTTCATCCACGAGCACGTCAAGGCCATCGAGACCGGTCCCGCCTATCCGGTGGCCGACCTGAACGCGGCCCACGCCGCCTTGTTGGTCGCTGACCGGCTGGCCGCCATCGACACCGACGAGCGCGACGGCTCCTCGCCACTCGACCCGCGACCGTGGTACGAACGCGCGATGCACCTGGCGCAGCGGGCGGCGCCGCAAGGCCCGCAGACCGACCGCGTGACCAGCCTGGCGGCGGCCAACCTGGCCATGCACGCGCGCCTGCGCTCGCTGCTCTCAGTCGATGCGGCGGCGCCGTCGAGCGCCGACAGCACCGCGTTCACCGACTACGACGCCCGGATGCGCGAGGCCCTGAACACCACCCGCGACGCGCCGGCCCTGCTGATCGGCGCCACTGGACTGCTCGGCAGCCTGGATCTCTACCGGCGCCTGCTGCTCCGCCTGCCGAGCAAGCAGGTGTCTGAATCACTCACGCGCCGCGTCTTGCGCTTCACCATGGCCGTGATGCCGCTGTCCGAGCGCCCACCGCAAGGCAGTTCGGCGGCCGAGGCGCTGCTCGGCGCACCCAGCCGGCACGCACCGCAGGAGTATGGCGCCGAGGCCTGCCGCACGATGCACCGCTGGCTCGGTGGCGGCGTGCCCGACGAGCTCGGCGAGGTCAACTCGTACCAGGACTTCGGGTTCTGGCTGTACGAGCGGACCAAAGGCATGCAGTTGGCCCGGCTGCTGGCCATGCTGACCGGCGAGGGCCGACTCAGCGGCAACGACCGGCGACGGTGGGCGGCGCTCAACGAGGAGTCCGGACAGCTCGCCCAATCGATGGTGCGCCTCGCCATGGCCCAAGTGCCCGAGCGTCGGGCCGAGACCAAGGCCGGCAAGGAAGGCCGGCCGCGCCACCGCACCGAGCCGGTGCGCCCGCTGCGAGACTCGGAGGTGGTCAAACGCTACCACCAGGTGCGCCGCGAGCAGCTCGCCTTGGAACTGGGCAACGACGAGGACGCGCGCATCACCGCCGGCGTGCTCGACCAGGGCCTGAACGGCGCCGCCGCGCAGCAGATGCTTCAGTCGCCGCGGAGCGCCATCGTGGCCCTGGGCTACGACTGGGCGTTCGTGGTCACGCGCCAGGGGTTGCAGTGGCGCTACCCCGACCCGAAGGTCCCGGCCGTGAAGCTGATGCGACAGATTGGCACCATCGGCGATCTGCAAGTGCCCGCCAAGCAGCGGCTCGAGACTGCCCAGGCGCTCTACGACGTGTACCTGCGTCCGCTGGAGGCCGACCTGAAGGGCGTTGACCGGCTGCTCGTCGTACCCGAAGGGCCAGTGGCCTGCCTGCCGCTCGAGGCCCTCGTCGCCGGCCGCCGCGACGGGGCATCAGGAGCGCCGAATGACTGGGCGACGGCGCGGTTCTTCGGCGACAACCATGCGGTCGAGTACGTGCCCTCGCTGACCATGAGCGCGGTGGCGCGCCAGCGCAGCCGCGGCATCAGCCGGCAGGTCAGCAAGCAGCTACTGGCCATCGGCGATCCCAAGCTGGGCAACGATGTCGAGGTCGGTACCGAATCGCAGCGCTTCGTGCTGGTGCCCAGCCGCGGCGGCACCGAGAACGAACTGCTCCGGCTGCCATTCACCGGCCTGGAAGCCAAGACCGCGGTCGAGGAGGTGGGCGCGGCCCGCTCCACGCTACTGCTTGGCGAAGCGGCCAACGAACCCGCCGTGCGGCGCGAACTGCCGCTGCACCAGATGCTGCACTTCGCCACCCATGGCGTGCTGGGTAACGACCGCGACCCGCTCGGGTCGGGCCTGCTGCTCAGTCCGGACACCTCCGGCAAGGCGGGCTTGCTGACTGCGCGTGAGGTCTACGGCATGAAGCTGCCGGCCCGTTTGGCCGTGCTCTCGGCCTGCGACACAGCGGCGGGCAAGGTCCGCTTCGTCAGCGGCGGGGTCACCAGCCTGGCGGGTGCTTTCCTCTACGCCGGAGTGCCGTCGGTGGTGGCCACCCTCTGGCCGGTGGACGATGAGGCCACCGCGGCCTTCATGCGGCGGTTCTATCAACACGACGTGCGCCATCCGGGCGACGTCGCCGTGGCGTTGCAGTCGGCCCGGCAGTCGCTGCGCAGCGAAGCGGGCGGCAAGTGGTCCGACCCGTACTACTGGGCCGGCTTCCTGGCCTTCCACTAGCCCGCATCGGCGTCCGGCCAGGCATAGCTGGCGATGGGCGCGAAGCCCTCCTGGCCGCCCTCGCCGGTCACGATGAGCGCTGCACACCGCACCCAGGCATGGGCCGCCAAAGTGCCGGTAGCGGTCCGGACGCCGAGGTACAGAGTGGCCGGTACGCGGCGCCGGCGGAGCATCGCCATCGCCGCCAGCGCCTGCGCCAGGCAGGTACCGAACTTCGGCGCGCGAACGGCCACCGCCCGCACCGCCCAACCGACGCGGGCTGCGACACCGGTGGCCGCGTCCGGCGGATCGCCCACAGTCTCGCCCAACCGCAGGTGCAGCCGGTCCGCCAGACGGGCGAACGGCAGCCAGGCAAGGGCCAGCCGCCAACAGACCATCGCGGCCAGCGCTTCGAGCAGCAGGCGCCGGTCGCGCCAAGCCAGCCCGCGCCAGCGCCGGAGGTCAGTCATGGGCCAGGGCGATGAGTCCGCCGTCGACCAGCTCGCCGAGGAACGCCAGCACATCGTTGGCGATGGCCTGTGGCTCGCCGTCGTACTCGTCACCCAGACGAGCACACAGCTCGGACACGGTCATCGTCCGTTCGAGTAGTTCCCAGACGCGGCGGCCGATGGAGTCGAGCGCGGTGTAGCAGTCGCTCCGCGGATCCATGATGACCAGATCATCATCGACGGCGGCCGTCAACACCAGCTCGCTCCGCGCCACGCGCGAAGTCATTGCCACGGCCACCGGAGCGACCTCCCTCGACGACTCAGGGCCACGGGCCCGGCGTCGCCGGACCGGTCTGCATGGCTCCGTCCATGCCGGCGCCACTACCGTTCATGGTCCGACGGATGCGCAGGCGGCGAATCTCCGGCCGGTGCCAGGCCGGCCGCGCCGCCACTGGCGTAAGCCCGCCTACTGCCGCGGTGGTACCTGCTCGATGAGACGGCGAGCGACTTCCTGTTGCCATCACCACTCCCCGTCCGGCATGATAGCACAGACGGACTAACGACAACCCTCACCAACCTGAGGGAATCTCTCACGGATTCACGTCGACCGCCACGCAACCGTGGCAGTTCACCGCGGCCGGCCCTGCCCATCGACATAGCCGAAACGCCGCATGACATCGACGTGCATCGCCACCAGGCGCGCGACCTGGGGCTCCGGCAGTTCGTCACGCCAGGCGCCGCTCTGCCCGCGGCGGAAGAAGCGCCCCGGAGCAGCGGCTGACTGTTCGCCAAAGCCGCGCTCGCGCTCCTGCCGCTGCAACTGCGCGAAACTCGACCAGGCCACCGCCCGCTCCAGTCGCTCCGAGTCCACCGTGTGCCCCAGGAAGCCGACCAGACCAGCCAGGACCGCCGCCGCGTCGCCGAGCAGGTCCTCGTAGCGCACCACATGGACCGGCAGCCCGGACTCGTCCACCCAACTCCGCACGTGCTGGCTCCAAGTGCCCAGCCACTGCGGAAGCTGTTCGGCCACACCATGATCGGAGACGCTGACCGTGTGCGCCGGGTTACATAGCGCCGCGACAGCCTCCTCGCCGGCCAGGCCCCAGTGGTGCGCGTAGGAGACCGCCACGTCGAGCGGGTTGCGGACGATGTAGACCGCGCCGGCGGTAATGTCGCGCGGGAACAGCGGCTGGCCGTCGGGCAACCGGCGCCAGGCGTCATGCACCTTGACCCACGGCGTCGTGGTCTCTCGGCGGGCGTGGTACCGATAGGTCGCCGGTCGCAGGCGCAGTACCAGATCGTCCGGCAAGGCGCTCGCCTCCACGCCGGCGGCCTCGTCGAACAGCTCGCGCGAACTCGCGATGGACCAGCGACCCAGGGCGTTGATGTCCGCCGGTTCGGTGTTCTGACGCAGCGCGTTGGCCAGCAACACCCGGACCCAGGTGTTGCCCGACTTGGGATATGAGGCCAGCCAGACCACGTCAGCCAAGCAGCGCCTCCACCACCTGGTCGGCCGTCCAGCGCCCCGGCGGCCGCTGGATACGGAACACCTCGACCGACTGGCTCAGCGACGAGAGCAACGCGAACTGCCCGGCGGACTCACCGGGAGGCAACGGTCCGAAAGCAGATTCCTGCACCGCCGCGAACTTGTCCACGCCAGCCAGTCGGGCCACGGTGACCGCCCCGCTGGCCACCGGTTCGAGCAGGTACAGCGCTCGTAGCGGCGCCGCGCCGGTAGCCAGCGCCTCGCGCATCGGCACCGCTAGCTTGCCCCCACGGTATGGGTGGGCCGCACCGGCCCGCGGATCGGTGCCCAGCCGCGCCGCGGCGTCGTGACACAGGCCGACCTGCGTCGCCCCGGGCAGCACGTCGAGACCACCGTCGGCCCGCCGTCGCACCGCGGTCACGTCGTCGGCCAGCATGGCGCAGCCGCGAGCGACCAGGCCGCACAGGGCGGTCGACTTGCCCGCGCCGGACCAACCGCTCACCACCACCGCGCCGCCGGGTGTCGCCGCCGACGCCGCGTGGAGTACCAGCAGTCCGCGGTGGCGCAGGATGGCCGCCAGCACGGTATCGACGAAGTGGAAGGCCAACAGCGGCTCGTGGCAGTCGGCTGCCCGCTGCAGGTCGACGCGGTCACCACCCTCGACGAGGAACCGGCCCGCCCGGGAACCGGCCCGAAGCAGGTACCGGCCGGCCGTCGCTTGCCAGTTCGGCCCCTCGACCAGCGCCGCCTCGAGCCGCGTGGGCACCGCCCGCTCCACCACGCTGACGTCGGCGCGCTCGGCGCCCTCGGCCGTGAGCAGCGCCGGGCAGGCGAACGGCAGCCGAATCACCAGACCGTAGGCGCGGTACCAGTAGTCGGTCATGGCAGGTCCGCCACCCAGTCGGCCAGAGCGGCCACCGACCAGCGCCCGCGCGGACGCCGCAGCCGCCAGACCGGCACCGCGCCACCCACCGCGGCGGCCCACCGGAACAACACGCCCCGGTCCAGCAGCACGTCGGCGACCTGCGTGTTGTAGCAGGCTCGCACCAGCGCATCGAAGGCGGCCACGCCCGACAGACGGTCGGCGGCCGGCTCGGTGCCGGACCTGCGGCCCAGCCACACCACCGCCCGCAGCGGCGCCGCGGCCACTTGCTCCGCACCGCTCGCCCACGGCACGGCCGTGGGTTCGTCAGGTTGGCGCCAACCCAGTCGATCGGCGGCGTCGGCACACAGCCACAAACGGTCGCCGCTCCCGCCCACCCGCGCGGCGCCGTCAACGACGGTGACCACGGCCAAGTCGTCGGCCACGAAGCGCCAGCCGCGCTGCAGCAGGGCCGCCACCAATGTCGACTTGCCGGCACTGGAATCGCCGGTCACCAGCACCGCGCCGGCCGGTCCCGCGGCAGCCGCGGCGTGCAGGGCCACGTGTTCGTGGAGATAGAGCCAGGCTGCCAGAGGGGTCATCGCGGCCAGCCGGGCCACCAGTTGCGGATCGGCGCCCGGCTCGGCGTCCACGGTCAGACCGGGGCCCAGGCCGGCGTGGTAGCGGGCCACGCCAGGCACGCTCAGCCGGAAGGCGTCCGGCGAGGCCTGCCAGAGCGCGCCCTCAACGAGCGGCCCACTCAGACGGGCCGGTACCGGCCCATGCGCAGTCACTGCGCCAGTCCACGACCCACGCAACCCGGACTCCCTACCAGTCGGCGTTCACCGTTGACCGGCACTATCCTCTGGCCGACCGCGGCGCCACTCGCTGTTCAGGTCGGCGTCGAGCCGTGGTGCCACTCGTTGACGAACAGCCCAGCCATCAGCCCGCGCATCAGCACCGCGCCGGCCTCGAGGTACGCCCGTGGGGTGTCCTCCGAACGAACGCGTTGCCACGCCAGCGCCAGTCGCTCGCTATCCAGGTAGTCGGCGGCCGGACCGGCGGCCACGGCCGCCAGCGCGGCCGCCACCTGATCGCCCGCTGCACGCAGCCGCGGCACGAGGTCACCGGCCTGCCGGCCGCGGCGGCGGCACAGCCGGACCTCGTCCGGCAGTCGGTCCGCCATCGCGGCCCGCACCACCCAGCGGTCGAGACCCGTCGCCGGATCGATGAACACGCGGTCAGGGATCGACAACGCGAATCGCAACACCCGCGGATCGGCGGTGGGATCCACGATCTGCGCGCCCGTCGCCGCGCCCACTTCGGCCCAGATGGCGCCGACCAGGCTCTGGCCCAGCCCGAGGATGCGCGCCCGCCGCTCCATCGGGCCCCGCGGCGCCTGAGTCAGCGGGTCGGCCAACTGCTGCTCCCACAGCCGCAATCGCTCCGCCAGCCGCGGGTTGATGGCCGACAGGGCACCATACTCGTGTCCAGGCCGCGTGCGCCGGTGCTTCAGCCACGACCGCGCGGCCAGCGGCAGGCGCCGCTTCACCGCGGCGGCCAGCGCCCGCGGTTGCCCTCGCAGCCAGCCCTGCCAGCCCTGGTGCCGCACGCGGACCCACCACGGCTGCGAATGCGGCTCGCCCGTCCAGGACCAGCCGGCGTTGCCCAGTTGCCCGGTCAGGACCAGCCGCGCGCCGGCTGCGGCCGCTTGCTCGAACAGCTCGGCCATCCAGTAGTAGTTGCCAGCGGCATGGCCCGGCTCGCCATGGACGCGCAGCGCCCAGGCGACCCCTTCCAGCGGACCGTAACGCCGGCCCGGCACCTCGCGCAGATCGATATTGCCGGCCGCGCTCGCCATCGCGCAGGCATGCGGCAGCTCGTCGCCAAAGCCCGACCCGCAATAGGCCGACGGGTCGGCGATCGGCACCGCGGTGTAGGCGGTCAGCCGACCACCTCGCTCGCGCAACGCGAGCGCCGCGGTGGCCGTCACCGCCCCCGAGTCCAGACCACCGCTCAGCGTGGCGGCGACCCGGCCGTCGGTCCGCAGCCGCGAGCGCACCGCGGCGTCGAACACCTCGCGCAGACCCTCGGCGTACTCCTCGCGCCGGCGCAGGCGCAGCAGCGGCGTGTCGGCCAGACGCTCGTAGCGGTGCGACGCAACACCCGTGGCCGTCGCCGTCACCACGTGGCCGGGCGGCACGCGTCGAATCGCCTGACAGGCGGTCCGTGCGCCTTGCGGGTCTGGCCAGACGACCAGCACCTGCGCCACGAACAGGTCATCCAGCGCGCGCGGCACTGCCTCGAGCGCCAGCAGCGCGCGGCGATCGCTGGCAAACGCGACCTGGTGCTCGTCGTGGTGGTAGTACAGACTGGTGTTGCCCAGCACGTCGCGGGCCAGAACCAGCCGCTGCTCCGATGGATGCCAGGCCGCGAAAGCCCAGTCACCCAGCAGGTGCTCGGCACACCGCGCGCCCCAGCGACGGTAGGCCAGGCGGACCAGATCACCGTCTGCCAAGGCGCCCAACTCGGCGAGCGGCAGACCCAGTTCGCGGGCCAGCTCGTCGCGGTAGTCCAGCCGGGCCGCGCTGGTGATGACCCAGCCGGCCTCCTGGTCGACGGCCGGTTGGGCTTCGAGACGGTCTTCGACGGTGCCGTAGGTGCGCGCCTGCCCCAGCGCGGCTTCGCCGTGGAGCCAGACACCGCAGCCGTCGCGCGCCCAGGCGGACACGGCCGCCCGCATGGCGTCGAGATCGCCCGCGTCGGCTGGGCGCCGGCGCCAGTGCACCAGGCCGAAGACACCGCTCACCGGCCGACCATCATCACGGCCAGCGACGGATAGCGGAACGTCGGGCCCTCCTCGGGCGCCGACAGCGCCCCGGTGTCGCGCACCAGACGGCCTTCTTTCACCGCCGGCACGGTGAACGACACGCCGGGCGTGTCACAGAACCAGCGCCAGCCCTGCGCGTCGTGGACCACCTCGGCCACACCGTCGGCCAGGTCGGCCGCCAACCACAGCTCGCCGCCGCGATAGAGCCGCCAGCCCTGGCGCACCCGCCGGCCGCCGGTGCGAATCGGCCCGCTGCCCTCGGCGCCCAGTTCCCAGAGCCGCCGGCCCGGCACCGGACCGCCGAGGTCCATGTGGCTGTTCTGCGCGTTAGCCAGGAACTTGGCCACGAACCGCTCACACGTGGCCAGCGGCCGGCCGTCGAGGCTCAGCACCACCGCCGTGCCGTTCGCCGTGGCGGTCTCGAGCCGGAGCGGGCCGAAGGAGTGCCGGCCCGGCCGCAGATCGCCGGCGATCGCCAGGGCGTGCGGCGTGTCGATGATGACCTGGCCCAGTTCGCTGTCGCGCCGGACCTGTGCCGTATCGGAGGCGCTCTGTTGCGGCGGAGTCACGCCGGTCAGGTCGGTGCCCAGCAACCGCAGCACATCGAGCGTGGCCATCAGGCGCTCGCTCGGCGTCAGCGCCGCGAACGCGTAGACCTTCCGTTGCTCGTCCACAAAGCCCAGCGCGTCGGTCTTGCCGACACCCACCGGTCGCAGACCCAGTCGCGCCAGATCGGCCAGCGCAAACCGGCCGCCGGCGCCGCGCAGCGCCGAGCCGGGCCCGCCGAGCAACGGCAGGTCGAACCGGTAGGTGCCCGAGGCGCCCTGGCGCAACGGCACCGGATAGCCCAGGTGCTCGGGTACCTCGAGGGCCAGACCGCCCTGCGTGTCGGCCGCCGGGTCGTGCCGCGAGAGCAGCAGCGGCCCGCCACTGTACCGGCCGGTGGCGCTACGGCCGCTGGCCACGGTCAGATCGGCCACGGCCAGCAGGTCCTCGCCGAAGCAGCGCGCGCCGACCCGCGAGACCCACGCCAACTGCTGCAGCGGCCCGTCGTAGTCCTTGAACAGGAACGTGTCGACATCGCTGTAGCCGATGTCGATGCGGTTGCGCGCCGGCGCCACCGCCCGCGATCGGAAGAGCTCGCCGAGGATGCCGGCCAGGCCCCAGCGCGCCGGATCCTGGTGGACGTCGAACATGCCGATGCGGCGCTGGCTGTCCTGCGCCCCGTAGGTGAACAGGATCATCGCGTCGAGGTCTTGCAGCGCCGCGTAGGCCGCCGCCTCGACCATACCGGCCGAGCGGTGCGGGTTCGGGAAGCAATGGCTCCACTCGCGCACCACCAGCGGCTTGCCGCTCAGGCGCGCGGCGGCGATGGCCGGGGCGAAGCCCGAGGTGTCCTGACACTCCAGCGGGCTGCGGTAGTGGAAGAAGAACGGCGGCTTCCACGGGGTCGCGGCGCGGAAGGCCGGGTGGTCCCAGTAGAAGTTGGTGCCCAGGAAGTCGAGTTCCTCGGCGGTGGCCAGCAGGTCGGGCAGGACGCGGAAGTCGCCCACCGCGGTGAGCGGCACGCGCACGCCGACCTTCTGGCGCAGGAACTCGCGCATGGTGCGGAAGTAGTCGCGCTGGATCTGGTAGGCAAAGCGGGCGGCATCACTCCGGCGGGCCCGCGCCAGGCGCTCGTCGGCCCGCCACAACGGCCGGTCGTCCGACAGCACCAGTGGCTCCAGCGGCACCGTGCCCGCTTCCAGACTGACCTCCGGCCCGAGCGCGTCATCGACGCCGGAGCGGCTCCACGCCGCGCGCAGACCGGCCGTGGAACCGTACCGCTGGCGCAGGTACTGGTTCCAGCGCGCGGTCAGCTCCAGACCGTAGGGCTCCACCAGCCTCGGCCAGTCGCGGCGCCGGATGAACAGGCCGTTCTCGTCGTACAGCTCAATCAGCGCCACCGTCGGGTCATCGGCATACGGCAGGCCGGTGAACTCGTTGATGTGGTCGCGCAGCAGCGCCTTGGCGTAGACCTGCTGGCGCTCGATCAGCCGCTGGTCGAACACGGCATAGGGCTTGGCGCCGCGCCCCAGTCGCTCGCCCTGCCGGACGCCTTCCTCACTGCCGAAGCTGCGGAAGTCGAGCAGGTCGAGGTAGACCGAGATGCCGGCCAGCCCCAGCCGGTAGACCCAGTAGTCGAGGGCGCGCAGGCGTTCGACCTCCCAGCCGGGCTCCTTGCCCTGCGGCCGGTACATACCCCGGCCATCGCCGTCGACATGGTGCAGCCGGACCAGGTTGAACCCGGCGCGGCGCAGTCGCTCCACGACGGTGTCGATCCGGGCCGCCGGCTGGAAGACACTCTCGTTGGCGACGTTGATGCCCCAGAACCGCGCCCGCTTACCGTCGGCCCAGGCGAAGCGGCCGGCGCTGTCGAGACGCAGGAACCCGCGCTGCATCAGGTCGGCCCGCGAGGTGGGACCGAAGTCGACCAGCGAGCTGTCGGGAAACTCGGTGGCGTTCGGGTCGAGCAACGGCGGCGCCGCCGCGGCGGGCCAGACCGCCAGGAGCGCGATGACCACCAGCGGCGCGCGCCGCGCGGCCCACTTCGGTCCGGTCCTGCTCAGCACGATGCCGTCACTCCTTGCCGGCGTACTTGCGCAGTTCGTGATCAGGCAGCGGGCCGTACGGTCTGAAGGACAAGCCGGGCGCGCTCACCGGCGGCTCGATGATCTCCGACACGCGGACCAGCTTGACGCCGCGTCGCCGCAACTGCGGCAGCAGCAACGGCAGGATGTCGTTGGTGTTGCCGACGTTCCCGTTGTGCATCAGGACGATGTCGCCGTCCTTCACCCGGCGCAGCAGCGTCACCGTCGCCACCGACGGCGCCACGCGAATGAAGTCGGTGGCGTTGAGGCTCCACAGGATGGGGAACTGGCCGACCGCGGCCGAGGCCTCGCGCACGCGGCGGTCGTACTTGCCGAACGGCGGGCGGTAGAACCGCGGGATCGGTCGGCCGGCCACGCGCTCGATGGCCACCTTGGCCCGGATCAACTCCAGCATCGCCGGGCTCAGGCCCAAGTCCGTCAGGTGCGGGTGCCGGTAGGTGTGCGAGGCCACCTCGTGGCCCTCGGCCAGGATCTGCTTGACCAGGTCGGGATGCTTCTGCGACATCTCGCCGGTCACGAAGAACGTGCCCCTGGCGTCGTTCTCGCGCAGGAGTTGCAGCAGCCGCTCAGTGTAGCCAGGCCGCGGACCGTCGTCGAAGGTCAGCGAGACCCGGCAGCCGCCGGCGCGGCCGGCGACCACCTCGGGAATGCGGTCGAGCGGGTAGGCCCACTCCTGGCGCTTGTACAGCGCCACCAGGCTGTCGAGCAGGTCGAGCCGCACCGTGTCCTCGGACACGCGCCGCTCCAGCTCCTCGATGCCCTCTTCGGGGTTGCGCTCGACGGTCGTCTGGAGCAGCAGCTTCTCGACCGACGTTGGCGGTTGCCCGTGGAGCATCATGCCGGACAGGCGCCGCGAGGCGATCTTCATCATCGCGGCGTCGTAGCGGCGCCCGGAGGCCGCGTTCTGCACCTGGACCTCGAGCGCCACCTCGACCGCGTTGCTCCCGGCGGCGCGGGCGGTCAGGCGGTGGGCGCCGTCGGCCGCCTGGGTGCTGTCCCAGACCGTGTAGAACGGCTCGCGGTTGGTCATGGTCAGCAGGCGGCCATCCACCTCGAAGGCGACGTACTGGTACTGCCGCGGTTGCCGCAGATCGGCGCGAATGGTGACCTTGCCGGAGACCACCTCGTTCGGCCGCGGCTGCATGACGGTCAACGGGCCGGCCCGGACCGGCTCACCGACCGGTGTGGCGGCCTGGTACGCCTTCGGCGCCACCTGGTCGGAGAAGGCGGCTCGCTCGGGTATGGCGAAGGTCACCATCTGGCCGTTCTGCTCGAAGCGCAGCGGCAGGGGCAGCGGCAGCTTGCCCTCAATGACCCGTTGCAGCCGCGGCTTGAGGTGCCGCAAGAGATCGCTGGCCTGCTGCCAGCGGCCCGCGCCGGCCTGCCGCAGCGCATCGACATAGTCGATCAGCGGATCGGGCGCGGCGTTGTCGCGAGCCCGTGACAGCAACTCGGACGCATCGTCGAGGCGGCCCTGACAGAGGCGAATGACGCTGAGGTAGAACGGTGGCGAGGCCAGAATGGCATCCTGCGTGCGGGCGCGCGTCAGCCACGCCTCGGCCTGGTCCAGCCGGCCGATTTCGAAGAAGCAGAGGCCCAGCCCGACCCACGCGGAGGTGTCGCGGCTCGGGCACTCCTCGGCCCGGCGGAACAGCGCCGCGGCGGCGTCCAGTTCGCCCTTGGCCAGGCGGCAGACGCCCTGGCCAACGTAGCCCAGCGCGTCGTCGGGATCCTGCGACGAGGCCGTGGCGAACTCCTGGTTGGCCTCGGCCCAGCGACCGTCCTCAGCCAGCTTCAGAGCCCCACTGACCCGGTCGAGGTAGCCTTGCGCTGCGGCCGGCCCGCCACCGAGCAGCGCCAGCAGGCCGAGCCGCAGGGCCAACCGAACGGGCCGCCAACCACCGCGGCGTGTCGCCTCGGCCCGGCCGGCGGAACCGGTTCGCGGAGCGCGGCGCTCCGGCTGTGGTCCAGCGTGCATGGCGGTATCGTACCGTCGCCGCGGCGGATGGTCAACCGACGGTCGGGCGTTGCGTCTGCCACCACCAATCAAAGGTGCAACGCGGCTCCCAACCGAGCATTCGCCGGGCCTTCTCGATGCTATGGACCGCCGGCACCCAGAATCGTTGCGCCCCGCGCGCCGCGAACCACGCGGTCACGCCCGGGTGGTACCGCTCGGCCAACGCCCAGCAGTCCGAGAGCAACTCGGCGTCGGCCGCCACGTACGGCTGCGGCAGCACGACATAGAGGGCCTCGAAGCCGCCCGGCCAGGACTCGCAGAGCACGGCCTTGGCATGGGCCTCGGCAATGTCCTCGACCAGCGCGAAGCAGCCCAGCAGACCGGCCCCGGTCTCGAGCGGCGGCTTCGGCATGAACGCCGGCGGCCGCAGCGCCAGCGTGGCCACCTGATGCGAGTGCGCGAACAGCCGCGCGATGTCTTCTTGCGCGTGCTTGGTCAGCGAGTACAAGTCACCGGGCTGCCCGGTGCGGTCCTCGGTCACCGGCCAGGTCTCCGGCGCAAAGGCATAGCCTTCGGCGGCGATGCTGCTGGTCAGCACCACCTGCTTGACGCCCAACTCGCGCGCGGCCTGGTAGACGTGCCAGGTGCCCTTGACGTTGAGGTCGAGGTAGAGATCGTCGGGGTAGCTCTTCCACGGATGGATCGAGGCGATGTGGACGATCCGGTCGGCGCCAGCCAACACCTTGGTGGCAGCGCCGGCTTCGGCCAGGTTGGCCTGCCGCGCTTCACCCGGCCCCGGCGGCAGGTCGGTCAGATCGACGCGAATCAGGTCGTCGTAGCCCAACTCGACCAGTCGCTGGCACAGGTGGGTGCCCAGATGCCCGGCGGCACCCGTCACAGCTATCCTCATCACGGTCTCCACCACGCAGCCGCGACCCGCACGACCGCCGGCGACAGGTTCGACACCGGGTCCGCCCGGCCTTCCGCGCCCGCGCCATCGGCTTGACTCGCACGGGGCAGGCGCGTATAACCGCTCCAGACGTGGAGAGTGCGGCGTATGTCGTCCCAGTCGCCACCGCCACACGGTGTGCACTTGTTGATCGACTGCTGGGGGGCCAGCCACCTCGATCAGCCCGCGATCGTGGAGGCGGCGTTGCTTGACGCCGTGGCGGCCACCGGCGCCGGCCTGGTCAGCCACCAAGTCCACCAGTTCGCCGCCGGCGGTGGCGTGACGGCGTTCGCCGTGCTGAGCACCTCGCACCTCAGCATCCACACCTGGCCCGAGCACGCCTACTGCGCCGTGGATGTGTTCACCTGCGGGCCACAGCATCCAGCGGCCGTGGTGCCGGTGCTGCAACGGGCGTTCGAGGTCGCGCAGATCGAGGTCTCGGAAGTCGTGCGCGGCCGGCGGCCCGCGTGGGCCGAGCCGTGCTCACCAGGAGGACAGCATGCCGCACGAACGTAGCGGTCAGGGCTCGATGCACCCGCATCTGAAGCCCCACTCCAGCGCCACCGTACACGAGGCGCCGACCCTGTCGGCGGCCGGTCCGGCCTTCTGGTGCGCGGCGGCCGGCTACCTGCTGGTGGCGCTGCAACAGCCACGCGGCTGGGGCCTGGCGGTCTGGGCGCTGCTGGCCTTCGTGCTGGTGCCCGGCTTCGCGGGTCTGGTGGGCGGGCTCAAGGTCGGGCGCGTCGGCACGCGTCAGGCCCATTTCCGGCAAGCCTACTGGGCAGTGGCCTGGGCCATGGCTGGCTACACCGGCCTGAACCTGCTGATCCTGCGGGCCCGGTTCACCGGCTCCGGGTTCGCCGGCGCCCTGCTGGTCTGGATCCTCGTCACCGCGGTCTACGCCACGGCGGCCGGCGTCGTGGCCGGTTTCGGCGCCTCGCTGATCACCGGTCGGTCTCGCCAGGAGAGCACCCATGAGCTGGCATCTTGACGAGCGTGGCGACGGCAGCGTCGCACTGTTCATCGACGGCGACCTGCAGTTCGACACGCGCGACGAAGCCGTCTACCACGAGAGCTTGGCCCTGCCGGCGCTCTGCCTGGCGCGGCCGGCCGACACCGCGGGCCTGCGCGTGCTCATCTGCGGCGGCGGTGACGGCCTGGCGCTGCGCGAGTGCCTGCGGTTCCCCGGTGTGGCCACCGTCGACCTCGTCGATCTGAGCGACGAGGTGGTCAGCCTGGGCCGCAGCCGGCTGGCCGCGTACAACCGCGGCGCCTTCGGCGACGCGCGCGCCCGTGTCACCATCGGCGACGCGTGGGAGTTCGTGGCCGACGCGGCGCCCTACGATGTCATCATCGCCGACCTGACTGTGCCGCGTCGGCCGGAGGATGCGCGGGTCAACACCGTCGAGTGGTACGCACGGCTCGGCCGCGCGCTGGCGCCTGACGGTGTGGCGGCGATCAACGCCGTGTCGCCGCAGGTCACGCCGGAGGGCTTCTGGTGCCTCCGGCGCAGCATACGCGCCAGCGGGCTGTTCGCCCTCGGCTACCGGGTGGCCATCCCGTCGTTCCGCGACCAGGGCTACGGCGTGTGGGGCTTCTTCCTGGCCGCCCACCGGCCGCTCTACCAGCGCCATCTGCGCGAACTCGCCTGCCCGGTGCCCACCCGGCAGGCCGACCTGACCGCGCTGTGGCGCGGCGCGCGATTCCACCGCGCCGAGCGCGCTCTGGAGCGGCAGATGCCGGCGCACACGCTGGCGCAGCCGTGCCTGGTGCCGCTCCTGCTCAACCCGGGCCGCACCATGGCCGCGCTGCCCGAACCGCTCATGGACGAGCCCTACTCGCTGGAGCGGCTGCTCGACCTGCTGCCGATCCTCCACCCGTACCACACGCGCGAGATGGTCGAGTCGCTGGCGGCCGAGGTCGTCGGCACCGTGCGCGCGCTCGACGTGCAACGCCTGGCCGACGAGCTGCTCCGCCGCGCGGCCTCGCTGCCGCGCGAGCTGGTGGCCGAACTGCGCCGCCTGCGCGAGTACGTCGGCGAGCGCCTGGCCCGACTCGACCACTTCGGCACCTGGTGCTATCGCGTGTTTGCCATCCTCTTCCTGGTGATGACGGTGGCCAACCTGTTGGCGCCGGACAACGCCTTCGGCAAAGGCGCGGCGGGCATCGGCCACGCCAGCGCCTCGCGTGGCATCAGCAGCTTCGGCGGGGCACACGCCGGCTACGGCGCCGGCGGTCGGGCCAGCGGCAGCTTCGCCGGGCGCCCCGGCACCGGTGGCAGCATGGGCCGGAGCGGCTCGTTCGTGAGCGGCAGCCGGGCGCGCGTCAGCAGTTCGGGCTTCCGCGGCGGCTACGGGCGCGGGCGGATGGTCGATGTCTACGGCAACACCTACGAGCCGCGCGTGTTCATCTACTACCATGGCCATGTCCACACCAGCGGCTATGGCTATGGCGACGAGGCGTCGCCAGCGGGCGAGCAGCCGCAGGAACAGAAGGCGCTCTTCGCGGCCGATGATGACGTGCTCGTGCTGGAGAATGGCGACGTCGTCATCACGCTCTCGGACACCGCCTACCTGGTGGCCTCCGAGGGCAAGCTCAGCCTGATGGCCAAGGGCTCGCCCAACCCGCTGGCGCAGCTCTACGCCGAGCCGGCGCTGTTCGAGAAGATCAACGCCGACGTGCGCCAGCAGCGCGATAGCGTGGCGCACGAGATCGCGGTTCGCCGTGACTGGCTGGCCTGGGTCGGCTGGACCAGCGCCTTCCTGGGCAATACGGCCGGCGACAAGGCCGAGGTGGCCAACCTCGAAGACCTGGACCGCAAGCTCGACGCCGCGATGCAGCGGCTGGGCCAGCCGACGGCGGCGGCGAAGCTGCCCGCCGTGGGTCAGAGCGCGGTGGAGCTGTTCGTCGGCGCTTTCCTCTTGCCCGACAACCACGTCGCCCTGCGTCAGCCCAATGGCACCTGGCTGAACACCGACGGCAAGCAGGTCTGGACGCGCAATCGCTCCGACGCCAAGGCGTGCCCGCCCGAGTTGGCGAGCGCGCTCCGCAGTGTCATGACCAAGCTGCACAAGGAGCTGCTGGCCGACGCCACCGCGAACAGCACCGACCTGGTCAACCTCGAGTCGGACCGCGCCCAACTGGAGCGCGATCTGGCCGAGTACAAGTCGCTGCAAGCGGCCAACGGCGCGAACTACGAGGTCGACTACGGCACCGAGTCGATCGCCGCGTCCGACGCCATCTCGCGCACCGAACGCGACCTGGCCCAGAACGCCAGCGAACGGCAGACCGGCATGACCGAGGAGACCCGCAACCGCCGGGACTCCGACCGCATCGGCATGGCTCTGGCCCTGTTCCCGCAATGAGCGTCGACGGCCCGCCCCTGCACCTGACCCGTCTGGGATCGGAGGCCGACGCCGCGTGGGACGCGTTGGCCGGCGCCGCGCCCGAGGCGGGGTTCATGCAGTCGTCGGCCTGGGCGGCTTTCAAGCGCGCCGAGGGCTTCCACACCTGGCGCTACGGCCTGTTCGAGGCCCACACGCTGGTCGGCGGCGGCACGTTCTACGCCTATCCGGCCGACGGCGCGGACGGCTTTGTGGTCTGCCCCGAGGGGCCAGTGCTGCCCTGGTCAGACGCGGCGCGAGCGCGGGCTGGGCTGCGTCTGTTGCTCGGCGAAGCGGCGGCGCTGGCCGCGGGCGATGGCGGGCTCGGCCTGCGCATTGAGCCGCACCTGCCGCCGCCGCGCCCGTCGCTGCTGCGCAACTGGGTGCGCGCCCCCGTCGACCTGACGCCGGTCCACACCCTCTTGGTCGACCTCGACGACGACGCCACGCTCCGCGCGCGACTGCACCCGAAGTTCCGCTACAACCTGCACCTGGCCGAGCGGCACGGGGTCGAGGTGACCCGTTCGCAGAGCCCGTTCGACCTGGCCGCGTTCCATGCCGTCTTCGAGGACACCGCCGGCCGGCAAGGCTTCTACGCCGAACCCTACGGGTTCTTCCTCAACCTCGGCGCGGCGCTGTTCGCCGCCGGTCAGGCCAGCTTGTTCCTGGCCCACTGGCAGGGCGAGCTGCTGGCGGCCATCCTGGTGGTCTTCTTCGGCCGCCGCGCCACCTATCTCTACGGCGGTTCGCTGGCCCGCCACCGCCAGGTGATGCCGAACCACGCGCTGCACTGGGCAGCGCTGCAGGCGGCGCGTGAGGCCGGCTGCCGCGAGTATGACCTCTACGGCTACGACCCGTTCGGCCGGCCGAGCCACCTCTACGCGGGTATCTCGCGGTTCAAGGTGCAGATGGGCGGCCGCCGGCAGGACCGCTTCGGCGCTTACGACTGCATCTTCTACGATCGGCTGGCCGACCGCCTGGTGGAGCGCCTCGCGCCCGGCGGCGCGCCGGCCTGACCCGGCCCCGGCTGGCCGCACCGCGGGCCACCGGCCGCGACTCGTCGATCCGGCGCGGGCGAATCGGTGTTTGATCTGGCCACGCCATCGGGTATATGCTGCCAGCGTTGCTCGCCACCCCCGTATCACCCATCCCACCCGGAGTCTCTCCGGACAGGTCGCCGAAAGGTGGATTGCCGTGGCTTTCACCGTTAGAGAACTGCGCGTGGACGATCTGGCCGACGCTCGGCGTCTGGCCGACATGTGGAACGCATCCAACGAAGGCTGGCCCGGAGGCTGGAACCGCGGGCTGGCCATCACCGCCGAACAGCAACTGGACAGCATGCGCCGCGCGGACCACATCGCCGCGCTGGTGGTGGAGTCGGGCGACGAGTTCCTCGGCTACGCCTCCATTTGCGAAACCCGCGGACGCGAGGACAAGACCTATCTCGGTCTGCTCAACGTGCGACCGAACCTCCATGGCCAGGGCTATGGCAAGGCCCTGATTCTGGGCGTGCTCGAGCGCACCGTGGCGTTGGGCCGCCAGCAGCTCACGCTCGGCACCTGGCCGGGCAACCTGAAGGCCGTGCCGCTGTACAAGAAGACCGGCTTCTTCTGGCGGCCCGAGACCAGCGTGTCGATGCAGAACTTCATCCCGACCGCACTGCAGGCACCGCTCGGGCGCGAGTTCTTCGCGCGCCACGCCTGGTACGACTCCTTCCAGCGCGAACTGGTCGTGGCGCCCGACGATATCGACTGGCACGGCATCAAGGTCTACCCGTACCGCTTCGAGGCGGACGGCGACGTGTTCGCTTTCTGGGTCGACCGCGACTCCGAAGCACCGGTGGCGATGGAGAACAACGACGTCTACGTCGCCTGCTACACCGAACTCGAAGAGGTGGTCTGCGGCCTGCCGCACACCGTCACCTGGGAGTTCCGCAACAAGCGGCCCGAGACCGGTCCGCGGCGGATCGCCCTGCTGGCGGGCGGCGATGACGGCCTCGAGGTACACGTCACCGAGAGCTTCGAGGTGGCCGACACGCTGACGGTAGCCCGGCCGTTCCGGGTCACGCCGGATCTGGACCGGCGCCCGCCCGGACTGCCGGAACGGGCCATCCGCAGCACCGTGCTGGTGGATGGCTTGCCGGTCCAGCTCGGCCACGGCGTCAAGGCGGTCCAGCCGGTGGAGATCAGCGTCGACGGCCTGCGCACGGTCGCCGGGAAGCCGAACGGCAAGGTGGTGGTCAAGCTGCGCAACCGGCTCGACCAGCCCGTGCGCGGCGAAGTGCGCTTCGCACCGGCCAGTGGCCTGGAGCTTGAACCACTCAGCCAGCCGTTCTCAGCGCCGGCGCGCTCCTGGACCAGCGCTCGGTTCGCGCTGCGGCTGCCTGACGATGGGGCCTGCGCCACGACGGTCCAGGCGGTGCTGCCGCCGGCGGACAACGCCGGCCTGCCGCTGGCGGGACACGCGCTGGCCACGCGCCGGCAGCCGGTGATCTTCCACACGACGCCGCTGGACCGGCTGATCTGGTGGCCCGATCCAGAGCACGAGTGCCTCTGCGTCGAGACCCCGTCGCTCGCCCTGCGCATCGAGCTGCGCGGCGGCCAGATCCTGGTCTACGAACGGCCCGGTCAGCACCAGCTGCTCTATCTGCCCGCCCCGTCGGTCGGGCCGCCGTTCGTCAGTTGGCACTACGCGCCACCGCTCTACGACTACCGGGTGGAACCACGCGACGGCGTACTTATGCTGACCGTCATCATGCCGATGGCGCATCTGCCGGGCGTCAGCCTGCAGAGGCGGCTGACCATCGGTGCCGGGCCGTTCCTGCGCCTGGACCACCAGATCGCCAACGCCACCGACTCGGCGCTGTCGCTGCAGTTCGACGCCCCGGCCCACAGCAACGTCCAGGCCGCCATCACCATGCCGCGGCGTGAAGGCCTGCTCCACGAGCTGCCGATCGGCTGGGGCGAGTTCCCCATCTGGGGCGGCGAGGACGTCACCAAACAGACCGCTGACTTCACCGAGAGCTGGCTGGCGCAGGGCGACGAGACGTTCGTGACCGGCGTAGTCTGGTCCGAGGCGGCCGAGTGCCAGCGGCTCAGTCTGCTGCTGGAGCTCGGCGAGTTGCCAGCCCACACAACGCGGTCGGCACCCACCTACCACCTGGTCGCCGGGCGCGGCGACTGGGAGCTGGTTCGCACCCTCTGGCGCCGGCTCTACCAGCCGGCCGACGTCATCGAGGAGCATCGGCCCACGGCGGTGCCCGTGCTGGAAGCGGCCTTCGAGCCGGCGGTGTCCGTGCTGACCGGGCCGCAAGCCGACCTGACGCTGGCGGTCCACAACCGCCGCGGCAAGGCCTTCACCGGCCGCTGGGAGTTGCTGGCCGACGGCGTAACCGCCGAACCTGCCGCGGGTGAGCTGAGCGGCCTCGACCGCAGCCAGCCGACCGAGTTGGCCATCATGGCCAAGTTGGCCGATTGCGGCCCGCGGATCGTGCCGGCGCGCGTGCGGCTGACCGGTGAGGTCGACACCACGGTCTTCGACACGCCGCTGGTGGTGCTGGGCGACGCGTCGGCCGCGGTCAGCCGCGACGAACAGGCCGGCCTGTTCACCATCGCCAACGGCCACCTGACCTTCCAGGTCGCGCCCGGGCACCGCGGCTCGGTGGTCTCGCTGGTCTGCGCCGATGAGGAACTGCTGCACAGCAGCTATCCCGAGCCCGGCCCGTACCTGACCGACAACCCGTGGCATGGCGGCGTCTGCCCACATCTCAACTGGCGTGGCGACCTGCGCTTCGCGCAGGACGTGTACCGCGGCGAGTGGGTGTCGCGTCAGGGCACGCAGGGCGTCTCGTGGACCGGCGTCAAGCTGAGCTGCGATGCGTCGCACAAGGACTGGCGCTGGCTGCGGCAGGAGATCGAGTACCTGACCTGTCCGGGCGCGGCCGTGGTGGCGGTGGTGCGGCGGCTGATCAACACCACCGACGCGCCACAGGGCGTGCAGGCGGGCTTCGCCGTCTGGCTGGCCGAGGGCGACGAAGTTGAGCGCGTACTCCATCTCGAGCGCAACCGGCCGCGCTACGAGCCGGCCGGGGCACCGCACGACCTGGTCCGGACCACCTACCGCCGCACGCTCTGCGACCACGAGGTGCACTCCGGTGCCCCGTGCTGGGTGGCCGCCGAGAACGCTCGGACCGGCCGCTTCCTGACCCTGGTGGCACCGCAACCCGGCGGCTGGACCGACTGCGGCGCCGACGACCGGCGCGGCGCGGCCCTGGGCTGCGCCCAGTGGCTCAGCCTGGAACCGGGCGAGACCAAGGAGCGCCTCGCCTGGCTGGCGGTCAGCAGCGGCCGTGAGCAGGCCGGTGCCTACGGCGTCCTGGGCCGCTTCACCGAGCTGCCCTGACCGCGTCGCGGGTCAACGCGGCTGGTAGTGCTGGTCGGTCCGCACCAGCACCAGCACATCCAGCCGCGTGCCCGCTTCGCGGTTGCGCCAGCGCAGAACGTGCTCGCCGGCCGACAACTCGAACGTCGCCGCGGCCGTCTTGACGACCCGGCCGCCGACCCGGTCGCGGGCCCGGTCCCATTGCCAGTCGGCGCTGACCTGTGCCACGTCGCAGGTCAGCGCTGGCTGGTTGTCGAGGCTGACGTAGTAGCTGTCGGATTCGCCGCTCGGTGCGAGCACCCGGACCCACAGCTCGTACGGGCCCGCCTCGGACACAGCCAGCCGACAAGCGGCGCCGCCCGTGTCGCGGCCGCCGCCAAGCGGCACCATGACGCACTGGCCACCCGTAGCGGTCGCGTCGGCCACCTTGACCATCGGCGTGAAGCGGTAGAGGTCCTCGGCCTCGATGCGGAACCGCCCCGGCGCCTCCGGCTTGAGCAGCGGCAGCCGCTCCTTGAGCAAGCCGCCCGGCGGCAGGAGCATCACCTGGCCGGCCGGTGCCTCGAGGCGGCAACTCGCGTGTTGCGCCGCGGTGCCCTCGATGGCCGCGAAGCACCGCGCCCCCGCGGGCACCGGGCTGGCCGCGACCGTCACGTCGCGCGAACGTTGCAGCCACAGCACCGGTTGCGCTGCCGGCGCCGTCGTGGCGGCGAACCCACGGAGCGTCAGACCGCTGACGTCGTCGGCGACGAGCCGCGGCCGTGCGTCCGGCAGCTCGCAGCGGATGGTGAGACCCTCGGCCACGAGGCCCTCGGCATGCCGCACATACAGACCGACCGTTGGCAGCCGGCCGAACATCTGCGCCTCGGGGTACTTGCGGATCACCGCCTCGTCCACCACGCTGTCCTGCACCAGGTCGTCGGTGCCGCCGCCGGTGTAGCTCAGGTCCACGTTGCGCAGCACCACCTGCCGCACTGGATGCCCGGGAATGCCGGAGATGGACGCCTCGAAGCCGCAGCGCGTGGCGCGGATGTTCTGGAAGAGCACATCGCGGATCTCGCCGGGCACGCGCGGTTCCACCTGCTGCGTCTTCGGGCTGTTGCCGCCGCGGTGCCCGAGGCGGACGAACAGCGGCGCGCGGACGTTGTCCATGGTCAGGTCACGCGCCACGATGTGGCTGAGCCGCGAGCCGTCGACCGACTCGATGGCCACGCCGGCCAGCGGCCGTTCGTGCGGGTCGGCCGAGCCACCATAGAGGTGGCAGTTGCGGAAGGTGATGTCGCTGAAGTCGTCGTGCGTCTCGGTGCCGATCTTCAGCGCATTGCAGGCCGACCAGACGCGGCAGTCGCTGACCTCGATGCGCGCCGACGGATGGTCGTGCCCGGGCTCGAGGCTCTTCAGCACCACACCGTCGTCGCCGGTGATGATGTCGCAGCGGCGGACCGTCACGTCCTGGCACGAGTTGAGGTCGATGCCGTCGGTGTTCGGTCCGTAGAGCGGGTTGCGAATGCGGACGTCGCAGATGTCAGCGCCGCGGCAGCGCTGCAGGTGGAGCGTCCACGACGGCGAGCCGGTCAGCGTGACCTCGCGCACCACCAGCCGCTGGCAGCGCAGGAAGTAGAGAAACTGCGGTCGTGGCAGCGCGCGGTACGCAGACTGCGCCGTGCCGCGCCAGTCCGGCCCGGTGAGGGGCTGGCCCTTCTCCCAGTAGGCCTCGCCCTGCCCGTCGATGGTGCCGCCACCGCTGACGGTCACGTCGACCGCGTCGGTCGCCGAGAGCAGGCGCCGGTTGCTGAAGTCCGCCAGCTTGCGGCTGCCCAGCAACACCGCCTGGGGCGTGACCACCAGGTTGATCCTGCTGCGCAGCACGAGCGAGCCGCACAGGTAGCGACCGGCGGGCAGGACCACCTCACCACCGCCGGCCGCGGCGCAGGCCTCGACCGCCGCCTGCAGCGCCGCCGTGTCGTTCGTCACGCCATCGCCCTTGGCGCCATGGGCAGTCACCTCGACCCGGGCGGCCGTCACCGGCCAGGCGGCCAGCACCAGCAGGCAGAGCCAACGGCAAGCCATCGAGCACTCTCCGCGGCCGGCGCCGTGGCACCGCACCGACCAACTGAGTGTAGTCGGCCCGGCGGGCGGTGTCATCCGCGGCGTCAGTCGGCGGCACGGGCCGGCTTGGCCAGGCTGTCACGGTTGTGCATGCCCCAGCCCGCGGGCCCCACGGCGAAGGTCGACTCCCAGGTCAGCCATTTGGCGTGCCCGTCGGCAAATGCGTACACCGAGCCGCCGTTGTGCCGCGCTTTGGCCAGATGCGGCGCGAACTCGGCGCCATCGCCCCACGGATGGTAGTCCTCGTCGACCAAGCCCGCCTCGCGTTCGCCAACCGCGATCCACTCGGCCGTGCTGGGGAAACGGGCCAGGCTGTCGCCGTGGCTGAAGAACCCGTTGATCACATAGTCGGTGCGGATCTGCCCATCGGCCGCCGACGACCGGTACGAGGGACAACGGAAGACCGCGTCGTTCTTCACATAGGGTTGCAGCCCGTCGTACCAGTGGCACCAGCCCACGCTCTCGTCGGTAGTCAGGTAGCACTCGTCGTGGTCCTGCGCGTACATCAGCAGCGCGGTACCGATCTGCTTCAGGTTCGACGTGCAGCTCGACTGCCGCGCCTTCTCGCGCGCCTTGGCGAACACGGGGAAGAGGATCGCCGCCAGGATGGCGATGATGGCGATGACCACCAGCAACTCGATGAGGGTGAAGCCTCGGGTCCGGCTCGGTGTCTGGTCCACGGCATGCTCCGGCGCCGGCCGCGCGGCGCTCTATCGGTAATGATAGATCGTTATTGATAGTGCCGTCAAGGAGAGCCGCGGCGGTTGTACAGCGTGGTGATGCCTACCCCACCTCGGCCAGCTTCCCCCGCTCGCGGAACCGCTGCTCGACGAAGCCCGCCAGCGTCTCGTGGCCTGGCGCGGCCAGGTAGGGATCGCGCCGCACCAGGTCGCGCGCGGCTTCGCGGGTCAGTTCGAGCAGCGCGGCGTCGCGGGCCAGGTTGGCCACGCGGAAGTCCATGCTGCCGCTCTGGCGCGTGCCGCCCAGTTCGCCGGGTCCGCGCAGGTCAAGGTCCGCTTCGGCCAGCTTGAACCCGTCGGTGTGGCTGACCATCAGGCGCAGCCGCGCGCGCGCGTCACGGTACTGCAGGGCGTTCTCGTCGTCGGCCAGCTCGGGGTTGTACTTCGCGTCGGTGAGCAGGAAGCAGGCGCTCTCGTGACTGCCGCGACCAACGCGGCCGCGCAACTGGTGCAGTTGCGCCAGACCGAAGCGGTCGGCGTTGACGATCAGCATCATGGTCGCGTTCGGCACATCGATGCCGACCTCGATCACCGTGGTGGCCGCCAGGATCTGCACCGTGCCGGCGCGGAACTGGTCCATCACCTCGTCCTTCTCCGCCGACTTCAGCCGGCCATGGACCAGGCCCACGGTGAACGTCTTGAAGTGCTCGCGCAGGTGCTCGGCCATCGCCGTGGCCGCTTCCACATCGGCCAGGCTTTCTGACTCCTCCACCAGCGGGCAGACCACATAGGCCTGCCGGCCCTCGCGCAGCCGCTCCTTCATCAGTTGGTACAGCTCACGCCGCCGGCCCAGCGGCCACCAACTGGTCGCGATCGGCTGGCGGCCGGCCGGTAGTTCATCGATGGTGCTGACGTCCAGCTCACCGTAGACCGTCAGCGCCAAGGTGCGCGGGATCGGCGTCGCGGTCATCACCAGCACATCGGGCGTGACGCCTTTGCTGCTCAGCAGCTTGCGCTGCAAGACGCCGAAACGGTGCTGCTCGTCCACCACCACCAGGCCGAGCGCGTCGAAGTCGACGGCTTCCTGGTAGAGCGCGTGCGTGCCGACCGCGATCTGCGTCTCGCCCTGGCGCAGCCGCGCCAGCGATTCGCGGCGCTGGCGGGTGCCGGCACGGCCGGTCAACAGGTCACAGGTCACGCCCAGCGGCTCACACCAGTGCCGCAGCACACGATGGTGCTGCTCCGCCAGAATCTCGGTCGGCACCATCAGCGCGGCCTGGTAGCCGGCGTCCACCACCGTCAGCATGGCCGACAGCGCCACCAGCGTCTTGCCCGAGCCGACGTCGCCCTGCACCAGCCGGTTCATCGGCACCGGCTCGGCCAGATCGCGCTGGATTTCCTTCAGGACGCGCTGTTGGGCACCGGTCAGATCGAACGGCAGCAACTCGTGCAGGCGCTGCACCAACCGCGAATCGGTCTCGAAGGCGATGCCTTGGCCGCGGTGGTCGTACTCGTGCCGGCGCTGCGCCAGCGCGACTTGCAGGCCGAAGAACTCCTCGAACACGAGCCGCCGCCGCGCCAGGAGCCGCGCGTCTTCGGACTCGGGGAAGTGGAACGAGCGGATCGCTTCCGGCCGGCCAACCAGGTCCCAGTCCTCGCGCACGTCGGGCGGCAGCACCTCCACGACTTCCGGCAGATAGTGATCGAGGGCCTGCTTGACCCATCGCCGCACCGTGGTCTGCGGCAAGCCCTCGGTGAGTGGATAGATCGGCACCAGCCGCCCGGTATGGATCGGGTCGGCGTCGGGCTCCAGGATCTCCCAGGCCGGCTGCACGATCTGGAACCGATGGTACTTGCTGACCTGCACGCGGCCCGAGAAGATGATGGTCTGGTCGACAGCCAACTGGTCGCGCAGCCACGGTTGGTTGAACCAGACCAGGTCGAGCCAGCCGCTGCCGTCGCTGACCATCGCTTTGATGACGCGCACGCCGCCGCGCCGCGGGATGATCTCCTCAACCGCCCGCACGCGCGCCTCGAACGTGGCCATCTGCCCGATGGCCACCTCGCCCAGCCGCGCCATGTGCGAGCGGTCTTCGTGTCGCCGCGGGAAGTGGAACAGCAGGTCGCCGATGGTCTCGAGACCGAGGCGAGCCAGCGTCTTGGCCCGCTGCGGGCCGACGCCTTTCAGGTACTGGATCGGCGAAGACAGGTCGTGGCCGCCCCGCGCGGGCGCCGACGGCGGTGCCGGCCGGTCCGGCGGCGACGGCGCGTGGGTCTCCGGCCGGGGCTCCTCCAGCAACGCATCCAGGCGGCGTTTGGCTTCGCGCAGCAGCTTGGCGCGCTGTTCGGCGGGCTCCAACAGGTAGCCGCTGAAGATGGCCTCGAGGCGGTCGAGGTGGCCGCGCGCGGGATCGCCGGCCGTGGTGAACGCCTGCGCCTGGCGCACCAGGCGCAGCAACTGAGCGTCGAAGCCGCCGACACCGGCGTAGTTGCGGCAGCCGGTGCGGTACTCGACCCTCAATGGCGGAAGCATGCGTTGAAGCAGCTCCGCCAGCTCAGCCATCGCTCACCTCGCGAATCGACCGCAGCACGCGATAGCCGCCCGACTTGTCGATGCACTCGGCGGCACCGAGCAGTTCGACCAGCCGCTTCTCCAGTGTCTTCACGCCGAGGTGCTTGTAGCCCACCAGCCACAGCGCGCCGCCCGGGCGCAAGGCACCGGCCGCCGCTTCCAGCAGCGGCATGACCACCTTCCAGCCAGCCCGGATCGGCGGGTTGGTGAGCACCACGTCCTGTGGCGGCAGCTCGGGCACCACTGGTGCAGCAGTCTCGATCACGGTGACATTGTGCAGCCCGTTGAGCAGCGCGTTCTGCCGCGCCAACTCGGCCGCGCGCCGGTTCACCTCGCACAGCGTGATGGTGCCGGTCGGTCCGGCCAGGCGCGCCGCCACCAGGCCCATTGGTCCGTAGCCGGCGCCGACGTCGAGCACACTGGCGCCGGTGGCGATCTCCATCGCCTCGATCAGCAAGCGGCTGCCCGGATCGACGCGGTCGGGCGAGAAGACGCCATGGTCGGTCATGAACCGCCAGGCTTCGCCGCGCAGCGTGGCGGTGATCTCGCGGGGTTCGGACGGGCTCTGGGGGTCGTCGCTGTAGTAGTGGTCAGCGGGCATGGAGCATGGGCCTCGGGTGCTGCCGATTATAGGCCGCCAGGGCGGCGACGGTCAACGCAAGACCCGGCGCACGGCGGAGCTCAACTGGCCGCTGCCACCTCGCGCAGCCGCGCCACGTCGCGCATCGGCGGCTCGCCGAAGAGGCGCTTGTACTCGCGGCTGAACTGCGAGGCATCGTCGTAACCGACGCGGTAACCGGCCCCGGCGGCGTCGAGGTCCTCGGCCAGCAGCAGGCGCCGCGCCTCCTGCAAGCGGAGCTGCTTCTGGAACTGCAGCGGGCTCATCGCGGTCACGGCCTTGAAGTGCGCGTGGAAGCCCGAGACACTCATGCCCAGGTCGCGGGCCAGGTCCTCGACGCGCAGGGGCTGGTCGAAGCTGTCTCGGAGCCGTTCGACAGCCCGGGCGATGCGGTGGCCATGGCCGCCGAGCACGGCCAGGTGGCGCAGTCGGTCGCCCTGGTCACCCACCAGCAGGCGATAGACGATCTCGCGAATGGCCAGCGGCGCGAGGAGCCGGGCCGCCTCAGGCTCTTCGGCCAGCCGCACCAGCCGGACCATGGCGTCAAGCAGTTCGGCGGTCAGCGGGCTGACGTTCATCGCCCTGGCGTCGGCGGCGCGCCGTGACGGCAGGTGGCCGGCCTCGACCAGCACCGAGCTGACCAGCGCAGGATCGAGGTTCAGCACCAGGCCCAGGAACGGCCGGGCTTCGTCGGCCTCGGTGATGTGCGTGACCGTCGGCAGATCGAGGGCGACCAGCAGGTAGTGGTACGGGTCGTAGTGGAACACCTCGCCGCCGAGCAAGACCTCCTTGCTGCCCTGGACGATCAGACAGAGGGCCGGCGAGGCCACGCCGTGGAGCGGGCCCAGGCAGCGCGAAATGCGGTACAGGCGCAGTTCGTCCAGCGGCGTGACCGCACCGTCCGCCGGCAAGGCACGCAGCAGGCGCTCGACCAGCTCCTGACGGTTGGCCTCCATCCGCTGGGTGTCCCGCTCAGTCAACCGGCCTCTCCTGGCGCCATTCTACCTCGCCGCCGCGCCGATGGTGACAATGCTCCGCGCTTCTGGAGAATCGTCCAAGATCATTCGAGTTCTGTCCTACGCCGCTGGACGTGCCCGTGGCACCATTCGATCAGCAGTGAGGCGGCCACCAAGCTGGTCACCCAGACCCGCGGCGCGGGCCGCTCGGAAGGCGTTGCAGCATGGATATCAGCAGGATCGGCGCCCGGCCGTCGAGCCAGGGGCCAAGCGACTGGTTCACCGGCACCGTGCGCGTGGACCCCCTTCTTGAGGCCGATGCCCCGGCCCGCGTCTCGGGCGCGAGCGTCGCCTTCGAGCCCGGCGCCCGCACGGCTTGGCACACCCATCCGCTGGGCCAGACGTTGCTCGTCACCGCCGGCTGTGGTCGCGCCCAGCAGTGGGGTGGTCCGGTGGCGGAGCTTCGGCCGGGTGACGTCGTCTGGTTCGCACCCGGCGAGAAGCACTGGCACGGCGCGGCACCGACCACGGCGATGACCCACCTCGCCATTCAGGAGCGGCTCGACGGCTCCGCCGTGCAGTGGCTCGAGCACGTCAGCGACGAGCAGTACCAGGGGAGGTAGCCATGCAGTACCGCAACTTCGGGCGACTGGACTGGCAAGCATCGGCGTTGGGCTTCGGCTGTATGCGCTTGCCCACCACCGACGGACAACCGTGGGGGCCGAACGTCGCTGAACCACAAGCCATCAGCATGGTCCGCCACGCCATCGACGCCGGCCTCAACTACGTCGACACGGCCTATCCCTACCACCAAGGCCAGAGCGAGCGCGTGGTGGGCCTGGCACTGCGCGGCGGCTACCGCGACCGCGTCAAGCTGGCCACCAAGCTGCCGCTGTGGCACGTGACGGGACCCGACGACTTCGACCGGCTCCTCGGTGAGCAGCTCGACCGGTTGCAGACGGACCATGTCGACTGCTACCTGCTCCACGCGCTGAACCGGCAGCACTGGGCGACGGTCAGGCAGCACGACCTCCTGGCCAGGGCCGAGGCGGCGCTGGCCGACGGCCGGATCCGGCACCTGGGCTTCTCGTTCCATGACGAGTACGCGCTGTTCGAGGAGATCGTCACGGCGTATGACTGGACGTTCTGCCAGATCCAGTACAACTACATGGACACCGACCACCAGGCCGGCGAACGCGGTCTGAAGCTCGCCGCCGGTCTCGGGCTGGCGGTGGTCATCATGGAGCCGCTGCTCGGTGGCCGCCTGGCCAACCCGCCGGCCGAGGTCCGTGCAGCCATGGCGCCGGCGCCCGGCGGCCGCGCGCCGGCCGAGTGGGCGCTGGATTGGCTGTGGGATCAGCCCGAGGTGTCGGTGGTACTCAGCGGCATGAGCACCATGGCGCAGGTGGCGGCCAATCTGGCCGCCGCCGAACGCTCCGCGGTCAGCAGCTTCGGCGCCGGTGAGCACGCCGTGATCACCGCGGCCAGGGAGTGCTACCGGGCGCGGACCGCCGTCAACTGCACCAACTGCCGCTACTGCCTGCCGTGCCCGGCCGGCGTGGACATCCCGGCCAACTTCCGCTTCCTCAACGACGGCCACCTGTACGACGACTGGGACGGCGTCCGCACGATGTACCCCCTGTTCGTGCCGGCCGACCAGCGCGCCGATCAGTGCGTGGCCTGCAACGACTGCGCCGACAAGTGTCCGCAGCAGATCCCCATCAGCGACTGGATGCCCAAGGTAGCCGCGCAACTGGCGAAGCCTGCGGCCTGAAGGAGGTGTCCGAATGAGCCAGCTAATCGGGCGACGCACGTTCATGAAGCAGAGCGCCGCCACGTAGGGACAGTTCCGAGGCAGGTCGCCCTCGCGCGCCGCCCAGTGGCCAACACACTGTCTCTCGGTAGCGTCCCAACAACCCACGGCCCGGGTGCGGGGCGCACCCGGGCCGTGGTCGTTGCGGAGGAGCTGATCAGTTGTTGTCGTAGAGGCAGCCCGCGCTGCCGAACGGCTCGTTGATCAAGGCGTTGTACGAGACCGACTTGACGTGGCCGTCGTGGAAGGTCGCGTTGGCCAACAGGTTGTGGCGCGGATAGGCCAACGTGGCTCCGGATTCCCAGGACTGCTTCGCGCCGAAGGTGGTGTTGGCCGCGCCACCCAGGTAGTACGGCGTGCGGAAGAAGTAGAGGTTCGGTTCGTCCACTTCGGTCCAGCCCGCCGGGTCGCGCGGGTTCGGCACCGGCGTGAAGGCGCCCGCATCGGCAATCAGGACCGTCCCGGCCGGGTTCTTCAACTCGGTCAGCGACGAGATGAGGTTGACGTTGCTGCTCGGGCTGGCGGTGATCCAGTTGATCCCGTAGTTGGAGCGGAAGGTCGCCGCCGTGCTGGTGAACTTGGCGCTGGGGCAGGTGAAGATCTGCGCGTTCTTGCTGTAGGTGTAGGCCAGCACCATCCACGTCGAGCCGGTCACCGCATACGGCATGATCTTCTCGTCATAGTCTTGCGAGTACATCATCGCCGCGTTGCCGATCTGCTTGAGATTCGACGCGCAGCTCGACTGCCGGGCCTTCTCGCGGGCTTTGGCGAAGACCGGGAACAAGATGGCGGCCAGAATGGCGATGATCGCGATCACCACCAACAACTCGATCAGCGTGAAGCCCCGGCGCCGGGATGCTTCACTGGTCACGTACTGCATCGCTTGGCTCTCCTTCGGTGACCGCGGTCAGATCGGCTGCGGGCACCGTGTACTGACTGGACTCTCGGAGCACGAGGCGGCAGTCCAAGGCCACCACCTCGGGCGGGTCGGTGTCGGTGCTGGAGAGGACCCGTTTGACGGCTTCCCGACCAGCTTCATACGAAGGCTGCTGGACCGAGCTCAGCGGCGGCACCGCATACTGGGCCAGCTCAAGATTGTCGAACCCGAACAGCGCCAGGTCGTCGGGGATGCGCAGGCCCAGCCGCTGACAGGTGCGCCAGGCGCCGGTCGCGGCATGGTCACTCACGCAGGCCAACGCCGTCGGCGGCTCGGGCCGCTGCATCAGTTGCTCAATCATCGCGTCGGTGGCGGCAATCAGTTCGGCGGTGGAACTCCAGGTCAGGCTCACGGCCAGTGGTTCCAGGCCGTGCGCCGCCATCGCGTCGAGGTAGCCGAGCCGCCGGTCGATGCTCGATTGCAGGTACCAGCGACCGGGCTCCACCACGTCGAGGCCACCGAGATAGGCCACCCGCCGGTGGCCCTGCGCGATGAAGTGCTCGGTCACCTGCTGGAGCGCCTCGCGGTTCTTGATGGTCAGTGAGGTCACGCCCGGCCGGTCGAGCTGGCGGTGCAGCACGGCCAGGGGCACGCCCGGTGGACGGTAGCGCAGGACCGGCGCCACTTCCTCGCCCACGGACGGGCTGACCACCACCAGACCCTCCACGCGGTTCTCGGCCAACACAGCCAGGTGGTTGACCTCGCCCGCGGCACTGTCGTTGGCGCAGCAGAGCAGCAGGCCATAGCCGGCCTCGGACGCCGCGTCCTCCACGCCGGCGATGATCTCGTAGAAGACCGGGTGCCGGACGTTCATGACCATCAGCCCGAGCAGTCGCGACGCGCCCTTGGCCAGACCGCGCGCCATCCGGTTGGGGTGGTAGTTCAGCTCCTTGGCCACCCGGATCACCCGCTCGCGGGTTTCCTCAGCCGCGAAACACTCCGGCCGGTTGTTCAGAATCGCGGACACCGTTGAAGGCGCCACCCCTGCGCGCTTGGCGATGTCTCGTATCGTGGCCATGCTCTGCACCGTTCCATACGAAGCGTGTTATATGAAACGGTTCATATCATACCCGCGGTTCCGCCGTCAAGGGGTTTGGCGGAGAATTCATGGGGCTGCCGCTCGCGCGACACGGCACCGACACACGGCGCCGAGGACGACGCCGATGGTCCGGTCGCCGGCGTTGCCGCGTGGCCGGGCCGCGCGGCCGCGGTCGGCGGGCGAGTTGCGCGCTAGGGGACGGTCAGGACCGCGGAGCCTGGTAGTGCGCGGCGGCCCGCACGACCAGCCCATCGGGGCCGAACTCGAAGTGCTCGGCCGCCAGGCGGCCACCGACCGAGCGGTAGTACAGGCACAGGCTGTCCACGCCCACCAGCACGTCGAGCAACTCGAAGTGCAGGTCGGGTACCCGCGCCAGCGCCTGACGCCAGTACTCGCCGACCGCTGCCTGGCCGCGCAGCGTGCCGCTCGGCTCGCCCATGAGCTGGACGATGATCGGCGTGCTCATCGCGAAGTCGTCGGCGTAGTGGCTCAGGATGGCCGGCAGGTCGTGGGCGTTCCAGGCCGCGATCCACTCGTCGGCAAAGCGGGCGGCGAACTCAGCGGTCAGCATGAACGGACTCCTCAACAGGCGCAGGCTGGCCCGGCACTAGTACCAGACCACACTGATTCCAGCCCATACCTCGGGCTTGCCCCGAGTAAGCGCGAAGCGCCGTATCGAGGGGCCATCGCCGGACCAGCACTGTCGTGCGGCCCTTCGATACGCGGCTTCGCCGCTACTCAGGGCAAGCTCTGGTTTGATCTACAATCAGGTTGGTGCGGTACTAGCGTAGCACGACCGTGGCGATCTCCCACGGCCGTAGCGCCAGCGTCAGCCGGCCGGCGGTCAGCGGCACCTCGCCGGCCAGCGGTGTTCCGTTGAAGTCGGTCTTCTGCGCCGTGGTCACACTCGCCGGCAGCACGATCTGTGCCTCGGTGGCCTCGCCCGCCGACTCGTAGACACGCAGCACGGTGGCGTCACCGTCGCGGTAGCAGGCAGACAGGCGCACCGTGGCCGGCGAGATGGCCACCTGGTCGCCCGCCGCACCGGGCGCGCCGCGCTTAGGTCCGGTGGGCTTGACTGCGGCCAACGGCAGCCGGAAGCGGTCCGACTCGGCGCACACACCCGCCGCGCGCCAGTCGCCGTCGTGCAGCAGCAGGCGGTGACGGAAGCTGTGCCAGCCGAGCGCCAGGCGCGACTTGGTCACCCAGGCCTCCCAGTCGGTGTCGTCATCGTCCAGCGGCGTGAACAGGATGTGGCGCAACTGGCGGGTGGCCCGTTCATAGGTCCAGTACTTGTCGCCGTCGGCCGAGATGACGCTCAGGCCCGGCCCGCCCTCGCTGAATGACGCGAAGCTTCGCGCCCAGAACTGGTGGTCGCGGTGCCGCTCGATGTTCTGGTAGCCCGGCGGCAGATTGCCCGCATAGACCTCGGCGGACGGGTCGCGCGGCTCGACGCCGAACGGGATGTCGACCTGGAGCCCAGCGTCGAACGGCAGGTCGAAGACGAGCGCAAAGAAGCCGTTGGCGCCGCCGCAGTACACACGGGTCACCAGGTCGACAAACCGGCAGCCGTCGTCCAGCACGATGTCCTGTCGGACCCGCTGACCATGGAAGCTGCCCTCCCACCGGTAGACCCAGCGCAGCGGGCCGCTGACGATCCACTGGCCGGTGCCGTGCGACGCCGACAGCTCGGCCGTGATCGGGCCGACGTGCAGCACGCCGTCCGCCATCTCGTACAGCCGGCAGTCACCGATGGCCGAGCCGCGCGGCGCCTGCCAGGTCAGTCCGTTCGCCGTGTCGGTCAGCGACTGCAGGCCGCGTCCCGACACCTTCAGGCGCAAGGGGCCATTGCTGACCTCGTCGCCAGGCGCCTCGGCCGCAGCCACCGCGGGGCCTTCGGCCAGCCGGTAGACCGCGCAGCCGAGCGCCGGCACCTTGGCCCGGAAGATGACCGGCGCCTCCCAGACCATGCGGCCGGGCCACGGCGCCACCGGCTCGCCACGCTGCGCCGGCACGACGCGGCCGGCGGCGTCGTGGACCACCACACCCGGCGCCTCCTGGCGCGGCTGCACCCAGGGCACCTCGACCAGTTCCTCGCGCTCGTAGGGCAGCGGGTTGAACAGCACCAACGGACGGTCGTCGTGCCACTGCCGGCCGACACCGGCCAGGTGGCCGACGGCCTCGGCCGTGACCTCGCCGATCTCGCGCAGCGCAGACCGTGCCCGAGTGGTCAGCCAGGTCCAGTCGGCCTCGAAGATCCACTGCAGTGCGTGCGAGGCGATGCGGATGGCCTCGACCCACAGCTCCGGCAACCGCGCCGCGCCGGCGACGTCGGCGCCGTGCCAGGCCGCCACCGCGCAGGCCCGTTCGGCCACCATCAGCGCCGTGTCGAGCTCCTGGCGCAGTCGCCACAGGCCCGACTGGCCATGCCAGCCGCTGTTGTAGGCCACGTCGACCTCGTCGATGACGCCATGCCAGGCCGGCAGGTCGTCGGCCGCCAGCAGCGCGGCGAACTCGTTCGGCGTGGCGAACACCATCCGCGACGGCTCGCGCTCGTTCCACAGCGGCAGCAGCTCCAGGAACGGCAGCAACTGGTCACCGGCGAAGCTCCGCAGCGGGCGGGCATCATCCATGCCTTGGGCCACCCACCAGACGCGGTTGTCGGCGTTCTCCAGCGCCGCTTTGAGGTCGCTGGCGTAGAGCTGTGCGGCCGCCTCTGACCAGTGCTCGGCCAGCGGCTCGGGCAAGGCGCCGAGCAGGCCGCCATAGCAGCCGCGCGAGGTGAGCATGGTGCTGCCGTCGAGGCCGTGCCAGACGAAGTTGCGCGGCAGGCCCTTGGCGTTGAACGCGGAGTCCGAGCGCCACCCGCGGTACATCGCCGCGCCGGCCAGTCGGCAGACCTGCGGCATCTGCGAATGGCCGAGGCCGACATCGGGACACGCCATGACCGACAGGTCGGCCTCAGGCGCGAAGGCGCGGTAGCGGCGCCGGCCCAGGATCATGTTGCGCAGGAAGGTCTCGTCGGCACAGGTGCTCGGGCGCGGACTGGTCAGCGTGAACGCCTGGACGCCCATCTGGCCCGCGTTGAGCCGCGCGCGCAGCTCCTCGATGCGGTCGGGACAACGCTCGAGGAACGGCTCGACGTGGTCGATCCAGGGCTCCAGGCAGAACCGGAACTCCGGATGCGCGGCCATGAGGTCGAGCGCCTCGCCGGTGCTGACCGCGTAGCGCTCTTGGTGCCATTCACGCGTGTGGCACCAGGCAAAGTCCGGGTGGTTGTAGCAAACGACGCAGAACGTCCCTCCGGCGGACCGCTGGCGCAGCAGTTCGGTGTGCTCGGACATGCCCGGGTCTCCGGCCGACGCGACCGCGCGGCGGCCGGCGGTGGCCTTCGGCAGCCACCGGCGGTAGTCCTCCGCGCCACCGGATCAGCCGTCCCAGACGCCCGAGTAAGCGTCCCACACGCCGATCTTGCCCTGGCCGGTGAGCCGCACGCCGACCTGCTCGAACAGGCCGGGCACCGTCAGATGGGCCAGCGCCGGGTTGTGCTCGGGATACTCTGGGCCGATGGCCTCAAACGGCGCGATCGCGTTGATCTCGCCGCCGGGCCGCAGCAGCGCGACCAGCTTGTGCAGCGCCGCCAGCGGATCCTCGAGGTGCTCCAGCACATGGTAGGCATGGACGACATCGTAGCTGCCGGGCGGCAGGTCCTCCCAGTCGTCGAGCACCCGCGCGCGCCCGATCACCTGCGGATAGAACCGCGCGATGCGGAAGCGCACGAAGGCCCGGGTGACCTCGCTGACATCGTAGCCATCGATCAGGGCGAAGTGGCCGATGCGGATCAACACGCCGCCGGTGCCGTGCGCCAACTCGAAGTGCCGCGCACCGCTGGCCTCCTGAACCGTCATCGGCGGGATCGGCGGCTCGTGACCAATCAGCTCGTAAAGGTAGGCGTCGGTGGAGGCGTAGAACGCTTCGCGCGCCTCGGGCGTCGCGGTGTCGGCCGCTTCCCACACCTCTTTGGTGCGCTGGATGCCCTGGTGGCACTTGACCACCACCTGCTCGCGCGTCTCACCGGTGAAGGCCGCCACCTGGTCATACCGGTCAGCCCAAGTGGCCCGGCGCAACTCATACCAAGCCGCGTCCTCGTCGCGCGCCACCTCGGCGAAATCGACGAACCACTGCCCGGCCCAAGCCTGCACCAGCGCCGGATCGCGCAGGTAGATCAGGCAGGTGCCGCCCCGCGTCGCCCGCACATACCAAGCCCACAGAAGTGGTTCCATGGCGGCCAGGTCGGTGGGCGTGTCGACGAGCAGCGTCTCGTCCAGCCCGAACGGCGCGGCGAACAGCTCTTGGCACGTCAACTCAACCATGGGCAGGGATCCTCAGTCTAGGACAACCGCCACCGCCGGCCGTTGCCGCCGGCGCCCAGACCGCCGCCCGCCCAGCCGCCGTTACCCGGGCGTTATCCAGTCGCCTTGCAATATACCCATGTGGGTATATGATGCAACCAGACGGGACGGCGGGAGACCGACGACATGGACCTGAGGATAGCCGGCGGGCTGATCGGCGGGGCGCTGCTGGGCTACGCGTACCACCGCGTCTCGGTGGCGTTGACCGGTGGCGGGTGTCCGCTGCTGTGCTCGCCCTGGCGGGCGATGGCGTTTGGCGGCGTGGTGGGTCTGCTGTTGGCCACGAGCGGCGGTCGGCCGCCGCAGCGGGACTTGAGCAACGTGTTGGGCGCGAAGGAGCAGACGATGAGCAAGGTGGCGGTCGCGGACGGGGTGCCTGTCCACGTAACAGAAGACAGCTTCGCGGCGTTGGTGAAGGGCTCGGACAAGCCGATCCTGCTCGACGCCTACGCCGACTGGTGCGGGCCGTGCCGCATGTTGGCCCCACAGCTCGAAGCGGTGGCCAAGGAGCTTTCCGGCCGGGTGACCGTGGCCAAGCTTGATGTTGACGCCAGCCCGCAAGTCGCCTCGGCGCTCGGTGTCCGCAGCATCCCGGCGCTGTTCGTGATTGACAAGGGCAAAGTGATCGATGCCTGGGGTGGGTTCCAGCCGGCGGCGGACATCGTCGGGCGGCTGAAGACGAAGCTGCCCCAGCTCGGCTGACGGCAGGCGAGTCAAGGCCCGGCTCGCGCGCGCGAGCCGGGCCTTGACTCGTTGGGTCCGCAAGTGCTCTACTCGGGCGCCGGGCTGCGGTAACGCAGGAGCCGGCCGATGGGAAGCGCACGCGCCATGGAACGAGCTTACGGTCTGCTGCTGGTGGCCTCTCTGGCCGCGGTCGCGCTGGGTCAAGCCGGCGGCGCGGCCCCGGCGCCCAAGCTGCTGTGGGGTTCGCGCCGCATGGTCGGCGAGAGCCTGCTGTTCGTGCGGCCCGACGGCAACGGCGCGGCCACCTGCCGGCTGCTCTTCACCCCCACACAGCTCGTCGAGGTGCGCAGTTCGGCCGGTGACGTGACCTACCAGGCCGGCCGCGACTACACCTGGCAAGCCGGCTCGCCGATCGTCACACTGCCCGCCGGCTCGACCATACCGGTGGCCACCCGCGCCAAGCTGACGCCGCCGCTCGGTACGCAACCGTTCGGCCTGAAACGCCGCGACGGCAAGGGCGACCTCTACTTCGCGCCGGGCCTGGAGTATGCCGCGATGCAGGTGGTGGTCACCTATGACCACGCCGGCACCGAGTGGTCCGCCGCGGCGCCGAAGTACGCCGCGGCCGAACTGCCGACGGTACTCGGCAAGCTGACCCGCGGCGAGCCCGTGGCTGTCACCTTCTACGGCGACAGCATCACCGAAGGCGGCAATGCCTCCCAGCCGTCGCTGCGCTACCCCGACCTGGTCACCGCCGCGCTGAAGCAGGAGTACCGCTCGGCGATCACGCACCGCAACCGTTCGGTCGGTGGCATGAACTCGGCCTTCGCCGTCCAGCACGTCGGAGGGGTGGCGGCCGATCGGCCCGACCTGGTCGTGCTGGCCTGGGGCATGAACGACAGCAGCGGCATTCCGGCGGGACGGCCGGTCAAGGACTATCTGGCCGACACCAAGACCCAGATGGCCGAGATCCGCAAGGTGAAGCCGGAGGCCGAGTTCATTCTGGTGGCCTCGATGCTGCCCAACGTCGACTGCTGCTGGGCCAACCCGCAGACGCTGCTGGAGTACCGCGACGGTCTGAAGACGCTGGCCGGTCCGGGCGTCGCGGTGGCCGACGTGACCACCGTCTGGGAACACCTGCTGAAGGCCAAGGACTACCTGGACTTCACGGGCAATGGCGTCAACCACCCGAATGACTGGGGCCACCGGTTGTACGCGGAGGTGGTGGCGTCGCTGCTCATCCGGTCGTAGCGAGGAACGCCATGTCGATGACCTCCCGCGAGCGCGTGGCCGCCGCGCTGGCGCACCGCGAGCCCGACCGCACGCCGTGGTTCGAGTACGTGCTGCTGTCGCCGGTGGCCGACCAACTGCTCGGCCGCCCCTACGCCGGCGACCCGGCCAACTGGGCCGCGCTGACCACCGAGCTCGGCTGGTCCGGTGCGGTGGCGCGCGAGGCCAGCGACCGGCTCGATCTGGCCGAACTGCTCGGCCACGACCTGCTCTACGTGGTGCCGAACCCGCCGGCACCGCGCCCGGCCGCGCCGCCCGGAGCCCCTGCCCCACCCCCGCCCGACGACCCCGTCGAGCGGCTGCGGCGGCGCAACGAGGCGCGCCGCGCGGGTATCGCGCCGCCGAGCGACGAATCGCTGGCCATCTACGTGGCGCTCAAGGAGCAGATGGCCGCTCGCGATCTCGACCTGCCGATCCTGGCGCCGGCCTACGCCCACGGCGTGTGGACCGATGTCGACCTGCTCTGCACCATCGCGCTGGCGCCCGAGGTGGCGGCCGAGCACTACGCGCTGGCCACGCAGGCGGCGCTGGCCAGCGTCGAGGCGTACCTGGCCATCGGCCTCGACCAGTTCGGCGTCGGCGGCGACTTCGCGGGCAACCGCCTGCTGATCTCGCCGCAGTCGTACCGCGACCTGGTCGTGCCGGAGGTGCGCACCGTGGCACGCCGCATCCATGCCGCCGGCGGCGTCGCCGTCAATGCCAGCGACGGTGACCTCTGGCCGGTGATCGAGGACTTCCTATTCGGCTGCGAGGTCGATGCCTATCTGGAGATCGACCTGCACGCCGGCATGGACCTCGGCCGGCTCAAGGCGGCCTATGGCGACCGGGTCACCTTCTACGGCAACCTGGACTGTGGCAACACGCTCAGCTTCGGCACGCCTGCGGAGGTCCGAGCGCACGTGACCGCGTGCCTCGCGGCCGGCTGGGGCCACGGCGGGCACGTGCTCTGCGCGAGCAACGCCATCACCGCCAGTGTGCCGCTGGTCAACTACCTCGCGGTGGTCGGCGCCTACCGCGACTACTTCGGCCTGCCGGCCCTGCGGATCTGACGCGAGGGTGGCGTCGGGGCCTTGGCTGGCGCTAGGCGGCCGTTGTACAATGCGGCTGACGACAGAGGAGGCCGAGGCCATGAAGATGACCGTTGCGCAGGTGACCGACTGGCAGTCCAAACCCGTCCTGATGCGGGTGGACTTCAACGTCCCGCTGGATGGCGACCAGGTCACCGACGATAGCCGCATTCGTGCCGCGCTGCCGACCATCAACTACGCCCTCGACAAGGGTGCCCGCCTGGTGCTCTGCGCCCACCTGGGCCGGCCGCAGAAGGCCCCGGTGGCCAAGTGGCCAAGCCTGTCGCTGGCCCCGGCGGCCAAGCGGCTCGAGGAGCTGTTGGGCAAGCCGGTCACGTTCGCCACCAACTGCGCCGGCAAGGACATCGACAAGCAGAAGGCCGCCTTGCAGCCGGGTCAGGTGCTGCTGCTCGAGAACACGCGCTTCTGCTGGGGCGAAGAGGCCAACTCCGCCGATTTCGCGAAGGCGCTGGCCAGCGGCTGCGGCGTGTTCATCCAGGACGCATTCGGCGCCGTACACCGCGCGCACGCCTCGACCGACGGCGTGACCAAGTTCTGCAGCCCGAACGTGATGGGCTTCCTGGTCGAGCGCGAACTGGGCGTGCTGACCGAGATCGTCAAGAACCCGACGCGCCCGCTGGTGGTCATCCTCGGCGGCGCCAAGGTGGCCGACAAGATCGGCGTCACCGAGAACCTGCTGAAGCTGGCCGACACCATCATCATCGGCGGCGGCATGGGCTACACCTTCCTGAAGGCCAACGGCTGCGAGATCGGCACCTCGCTGCTCGACGCCGACAGCCTCGAAGCCGTGAAGAGCATCCAGCAGCAGGCCAAGGACCGCGGCGTCAAGCTGATGCTGCCGAGCGACATCGTCATCGCGCCGGAGTTCGCCGCCGACGCGCCCGCGACGGTGGTGCCGGCCACGGGCATACCGGCCGACCAGATGGGCCTGGACATCGGTCCCGCCACGCGCGCGGCCTACGTCGCCGAGTTGCAGCAGGCCGGCATGGTGTTCTGGAACGGTCCCATGGGCGTGTTCGAGTGGGACCGCTTCGCCGACGGCACCAACGCGCTGGCGCGCGCGCTGGCCGAGGCCAAGGCGAAGACGGTCGTCGGCGGCGGCGACAGCGGCGCGGCGGTGGTCAAGGCCGGCGTGGCCGACCGCATGTACCACAACTGCACCGGCGGTGGCGCCTCGCTGGAGTTCCTCGAAGGCAAGGAACTGCCCGGCATCAAGGCCATCGACGAAGCGTAGGAATCGGCCCGCGTGGGGCCAAGTCAACGGCGGCGAGCGGCACGACCGCTCGCCGCCGTCTGGGTTGGGAGGAGAGTGCGCGATGGACTGGCGCGAAGTCGCACCGGGAGTCTGGCAGACCACGATCGGCACGCCGCACGCGGTGACGCCCTTGGCCATGGCCGGCGGCCAGCCACGCCTGGATGCTCTGGCCACACTGCCCGCCGTCGGCTTCCCGCTCGACGCCACGGCCATTGCCGCCGAGACCGTCGGACAGCGCCAGGTGGTGACCTTGCCCCTCGGCGACGACGAGCGCGTGTTCGGCCTCGGCCTGCAGTTCATGCGGCTGGAGCAGCGCGGCCGCACGCGCCACCTGCGGGTCAACAGCGATCCGCGGCAGGACACCGGCGAATCGCACGCGCCGCTGCCGCTCTACTTCAGCAGCCGCGGCTATGGCGTGCTGGTCAACACGGCCCGCATCGTCACCGCGCATCTGGCTTCCACCAACCGGCGCCGCACCCTGTCGCTGGCCACCATCAAGGACCGCGTGGCCGACGCCGACTGGCCGGCCACGCCACCATCGCCGCTGGTGGAGCTGACCTGGGCCGGCGAGGGCGCCGACCTGCTGGTGTTCGCCGGTCCCAGTCTGCTCGACGCGGTCCGCCGCCAAGTGCTCTATGTGGGGGGCGGCGTGCTCCCGCCGCGCTGGGGCCTCGGCTTCTGGCACCGCGTCAACATCAAGTACCGCGATGAGGAAGTGCTGGCCGAAGCCGCCGAGTTCCGTAAGCGCGGCTATCCTTGCGACGTCATTGGCCTTGAGCCCGGCTGGCATAGCTGCGCCTATCCGTGCAGCTTCGAATGGAGCGAAGAACGATTCCCCGACCCGACCCGGCTGATCGACGCCCTCGCCGCCGACGGCTTCCGCGTCAACCTCTGGGAGCACGGCTACGTCGCGCCGAAGGCCGCCTTGCACGCGCCGTTGCAGCCCTATGCCGGCTCGCACACGGTCTGGGGCGGGCTGGTGCCCGATCTGACCATGCCCGCGGCGGCCCAACTCCTGGCCGACCAGCACGACCGTGAGCACGTGGCGCGGGGGGTTTCGGGCTACAAGCTCGACGAGTGCGACGGCAGCGAACTGACCGGCTGCTCCTGGATGTTCCCGGCCCACGCCACCTTCCCCTCGGGCGTCGATGGCGAACAGATGCGCCAGGTGCTCGGCTTGCTGCTCCAGCGCATCACCAGCGAGGTGTTCCGCCGGCACGACCGCCGCACCTACGGCCTGGTGCGCGCCAGCGGGCCGGGGGCGTCGCCGCTGCCCTACGTGCTCTACTCCGACCTCTACGACCACCGCGAGTTCGTGCGCGCCCTGTGCAACAGCAGCTTCTCGGGCCTGCTCTGGACACCCGAAGTGCGCACCGCGTCCAGTGCCGAGGACTGGGTGCGGCGGATGCAGGCGGTCATCTTCTCGCCGCTGGCCATGCTCAACGCCTGGTCGTCCTCCACCATGCCCTGGAGCTATCCCGAGGTGGCCGACCTCGTCCGCGAGACGCTGAACCTGCGCATGGAGCTGTTGCCCTACTTCTACTCGGCGTTCGCGCGCTACTGGTCCGATGGCGTGCCGCCGTTCCGGGCCATGGCGCTGGAACTGCCGCCGGATTCGCCGCACCTGGGCGTCGATGACCAGTGGCTGGCCGGCGACCATCTGTTGGTGGCGCCGCTGTTCGCCGGCCAGGCCGAGCGCGAGGTGGTGCTGCCGCCGGGCCGCTGGTTCGACTTCTACACCGGGCAACCCGCCGGCGGTAACGAGGTCATTCGCGTCTCGCCCGACCTGGCACGCATTCCGGTGTTCGTCCGCGACGGTGGCATCGTGACCACCATGCCCGCCTTGCCCAGCGCACCGCGCGCCGGGCAGCCGGTGCCGATCGTCGCGCGCTACTACGGCTCGGCGCCCGGCTCGTTCGGCTTGTTCGACGATGACGGCGAGACGCTGGCCTTCGAGCGCGGCGCCTACCGCTGGATCCGCCTGAGCGTCGACGCACGCGGCAACAAGCGCGTCACCGATCACAGTCCAGCCACCTCCAGCTACTCGACCATCATCTGGCAGAAGGTGGGCTGAGCCCGCCCAGGAGCTCGCGATGATCTGCAACCACGCGGTGATCACCGATGGCCAGCCGACCGCGCTGCCGCACCTGCAACGGCCAGCCGTGGAGGTGGTTCGGCTGTACGAGCCGGTCAGCGAATGGACCTACTCGCACCACGCCCACCTCATCTGGTTCGCCGGCCGGTTCCACGCCATCTGGTCGAACGGCGAGCACGGCGAGGACCTACCGCGCCAGCGCGTGCTCTGGTGCTCCTCGGCCAACTTCACCGACTGGACGCAACCGACCGTGCTGATGACCCCATCGGTCGGGCCCGACGGCGGTGACCGCGTGCTGACGGCCGCGGGCTTCCACCAGTACCAGGGCACGCTGGTGGCCTATGCCTCCGACTACGGTCCACAGAAGGAGACCACCAAGCTGCTGGCCCGCACCACCACCGACGGCGAACACTGGACCGAGCCGCGCGACCTGGGCGTGCCGATCTGTCCGAACCACGGACCGCAGGCGACCGCCTCGGGCCGGCTGATCATCGCGGGCAACATCGCCTTTCCGTACAGCGACGACCCGACCGGCCTCGGCCGCTGGACCATGACCGGCATCTACCCGGCGTCGATGGCCGACACGAAGGACGACCCGGCAGCCTTCTGGCCGGTCTGGCAGCGGCAGGGCTGGCCATCGGCGATGTGCGAGGGCTCGTGCTACCAGACCGCTGACGGCGTGCTGCACATGCTGCTGCGCAGTACCGGCGAGCACCGCAGCCTGTGGTGCTGGCTGACCGAGAGCCACGACGACGGTCTGACCTGGTCGGCGCCGACGGAGACGCGCTTCAGCAACCTCGACGCCAAGTTCCATCTCGGCCGGCTGCCTGGCGGGCGCTTCTACTGGGTCGGCAACCCGCTCTGGGGCAACCGCTTCCCGCTGGTGCTCAGCACTTCGGCCGACGGTCAGGACTTCGACCGGCACTACGTCATCGGTGAGACGCACTACCGGATGCAGGACACCACCGGCCGCTGGAAAGGCGGCGAGTATGGCTATCCGCACACGCTGCTGCACGACGGTTGGCTGTACACGATCGTCTCGCGCCAGAAGGAGGCGGTGGAGGTGCTGCGGGTGCGCCTGGCCGACCTGACGGCGCCGTAGCACGGAGGCAACCGCCCAGCGGCGGCCCGCGCTTGGCCCCATTCGGCCCGTTCGTCAGCGCCGGCCTACGGCCGCGCACGCGGCTCCTCGCGCTGGGCGCCCTCGGCGGCGGGCGGCGCGAACGGTGGCCGGGCGCATAGGTAGCGGGCCAGTTCATCGGCCACCTTGACCGCGCCGGCTTCGTTGAAGTGGCAGTCGTCGTAGAAGTGGCCCAGGTCCTTCGGGATCAGCGCGGCCAGATCGAGGCACTCGGCGCCCTCTTCGGTGCAGACGCGGCGAATGAGGTCGTTGTACCGCGCCATGCCGTCGGTGAGCGCCTCGGCGCTGTAGCACTCGGTGGCCAGGAACGGATCGCGGCCGAGCTCGGCAAACCGGAGCTGGTACTTCTCCTGGTCCGCCATGCCGACGCGCCAGAGCGTCGGCTGGGTCAGGAACACGCTCCGGACGTGCTGCTCGCGGCCCTGCCGGATCAGGTACCGCAGGTTGCGTGCGAACTCGTCCAGAGACGAAGTCAGGTCGGGCATCGCCTGGCGCGCCGTCATCACGGTGCGACGCCGCTCCTGCAGGATGGCCAGTTGCGTGCCGTAGTCCAGCCGGCTCATGGGTGCCAGCCCGTCCTGGACGGTGAGCTGGTGCCAGGTGGCCTTGGCCCGCCGGCCGAGCCGCCAGGTGTTGGTCCGCTTGAACCAGGGCAGGCCCGCGCGTCGGCCCGGGTACTCCTGGAAGGCCAGTTCGAGACTCGGCGCGTCGGTCAGAATCTGCTCGGGCTGCAGCGGCCGGTAGTCGGTATCGGCGCCCAGGCGGTACATCAGGTCGTTGAAGCCGAGCAGGTGCAGCACGGCGTCGCAACGGGGCAGCCGCGGCAGCACGTAGCGCATGGCCAGGATATGCTGCCGGGAGTTGCCGCCGGGCATTCCGGCGCCGCCGACCCAGGCGTGCCGCGCCGGATCGGCGGTGCGCAGCCGGTCCTGCAGCAGGTGCGGCCAGGCCTCGTTGGTGTCCAGCACCAGGCACTCGGTGGTGCTCCCGCCCACGCAGACGATGCGGTAACCGTCGGCGGCGTCGCACGGGTCCGCCCGCAGACCGTCAGCGGTGAACTGGAGCCGCGCCGTCCCGCGCACACCGGGGAGCACGCCGTCGCCGGGCTCGGATTTCCAGCTCTGGCCGGGCGGCTTGATGTAGTAGCCCACCGGAGGCAGCAGCCGCGGCGCCAGGACCCACTCGCCCAACGCCAACCCGAGGGCGAGACCACCCAGCATCAGCCAGCAGCCAGCGGCGCGACGGGACCGTTCGCCAACGGACACGGCCAGCTCCTATCACAGCGATTGCCTGAACGGGCCGCAGGAGTCTACCACACCGGCAGGCGTCATCGGCCACAGGGCTCGGGCAGTCAGGCTGGCTGGTTCGGCCACGCCATCCACGCCTGGGCGCGATCCGGCGAACACCATAACCCGGTGACATGATACTCCATAACCCGGTGACATGATACTAGTTTTGAGGGCCGACCAGTGCCGTAGCCGGCCGGCGAAGATAAAGCGACGCTCGAAACTAGTATCATGTCACCGAGTTTCCCGAAACTAGTATCATGTCACCAGGTTGTTCTCGAAACTAGTATCATGTCACCGGGTTGTTCCTGTCACCGGGTTGTTCCGAGTTTCCATCCACACCCGGGCGGGACCCGGCGCACACCATACGCCGGTGACATGATACTAGTTTCGAAGGCCGGCCGGTGCCCTGGACGAACGGCGAAGACGAAGTGGCGATCGAAACTAGTATCATGTCACCGGGTTGTTCCTGTCACCGGGTTGTTCCGAAACTAGTATCATGTCGCCGGGTTGTTCAGGGCACGGCCAGTTCGTTGCGCTTGAGCCATACCACTGCACCCCGCCGGACAGACGGGCCAATGCGCGCCATCAGCCCATTCGCCAGTGCAGCACGACGCGTCACTCTGCCCACGGCGGGCCGCCACGATGCCTGTCCGCGTCACGGCCGACTAGCTTGTACGCTCCATCGCCCCGACCAGGTCGTCCACGTCGAACACGAAGCCCCAGGCCACCGCCACGCGCCACAAGCCCTCTTCCTTGTGCAGTTCGCGCGCCGCGCTCTCTTTGTTCTCCACCGCCGTGGTCGCCTGGCGGATGGCCGAGCACATGAAGCCGCGGCCCGCCATGTCGTGCATGCCACCGGGGCTCATCACCAGGCACCAGTTGATCGCGAAGCCGCAGTAGATCAGGTGGTTGATGCCCGCCTCGCGGCAGAGCGCGAAGAGCTGATGGCCGTTCTCGGCCACCCCTTCGTTGCCCACCGGTACGGCTTCCTTGGGGAAGCCGAGGCGCGCGCTACCGCGCTGCACATCGGCCGCGTTGTGCGGGCCGACGAAGACGTGCTCGGAACGGAACGCCTGCAGCTTCTGCAAGCTCGCGTCGGCGGCCACGCGCTCGGGCGGCGGCGGTGGCGGGCCGGCCAGCTTCACCGCGCGTTGGTAGCCCGGGCAACTGTGGCCATAGGCGCCGCCGATGACGTGCAGGACCGGCACGCCCGCGGCCCGGGCCGCGCCGAGCAGCTTCGGAAAGACGACGCGGCAGATCTCGTGCGAGCGCGGTATGTACTCGACACTGCGCCACCAGCCGGGATACTCGGCCAACGTGCCGCAGTCCCAGGCGTGCATGACCACCAGCCCCGTGTGCGCGCGATCGAGCTCGATGTCGGCCGTCTGCCAGCCGCCGTAGCCCTCGCCCGGGACCGAACGGGTGTAGTCGGCGTCGAATTGCTGGTAGTAGCTCGCCTTCACCTTCATGCTGCTGCCCTTTCCGCCGGCAGCGGGCGCTGCCGACACCGGCATGGCCGCCGCTATCAGGCCGGCGGTGGTCGTTGCCACGAACTCGCGGCGCGACAGGTTGCCGCCGCTCACTTGGCCACCGGACCGGGCGCCACACCCGTCCGAGGCCGAGTTCATGGCGCCACTCGCCGCAGCATCGCCTTCAGACGGTCGTAGTCGTCGCCCAGCAGGCGGGCCAACTGCTGCCCGGTCGCCACCAGATAGGCCCGGTCGTCACCGCGCACCGCCAGGCTGGCGCGCACCGCCGCGGCCAGGAAGTCGTCGCTCAGGCCCGCCGCCGACAACGTTCGCAGGTACTGTCCATCGGCAGTGATGGCCAGGATGTCGGCGGGCTGGGCCGGGTGGACGAACCGGTGCAGCCGCGGCGGACGTGGCGGGAGGATGGGGCGCCAGCGCAGGCCATCGTCGTAGCCGACGAGCCAGGCGTCGAACTCGGTCGACAGCAGTTCGCGCAGTTGCGGCTGCTGCCGGTAGAGGTCCTCTTCGCTGAGCCCATAGGCCAGCGGCCGGCGGTTGCCCTCCACACTGCCGGCCCGCACCTCGGAGACCACGGCCACGGCGCGCCCGTCCGGCGTGTCGACCATCACGAAGCCACCGTACTCCGGCGCGCGGTCCTCATCGGGACACTGCGCGGTGAACCGCATCGTGCTGCTGGCGATCACCTCACCGACGTGGCTCATGTCTCGATTCGGTACGTCGTGCCCTCGGGCCGGTCCTCCAGCATCACGCCCACGGCGGCCAGCCGGTCGCGGATCTGGTCGCCCAGCGCGAAGTTCTTCTGCTTGCGCGCGTCGGCCCGCAACTCGATCAGCAGGCTCGCCAGCGTGTCCTCCAGGCCGGCGTTGCCGCCGCTGAACTGCTCCGGCACCAGGCCCAGCACCTGCCCGCCGAGCTCGCGGTAGAGCGTGTCGATCGCCTGCAGATCGGCTTTGGCCAGCGCCTGGCCGCTGTTCAGCCAGGCATTCACCTCGCGGGTCAGGTCGAACAGCGCGGCTATGGCCTGCGGGCTGTTGAAGTCGTCGTCCATGGCTGCGGTGAACCGCTCGCGGACCGCCGCCAGGTCGAGGCCGCAGGCGGCCCCGTCACCGGCGCTCGCCAGCGCCCGGCGCACCGCCTGGACCGCGGTGTGCAGCCGCTTCAGTCCGGCTTCAGCCGCCTCCAGGCCGTCGACCGTGAAGTCGAGGTCGCTGCGGTAGTGCGAGTTGAGCACGTACATGCGCAGGACCAGCGGGTCGTACTTGCGGCCGAGCAGCGAGTGCGTGTCCCAGTCGGGGTCGATGACGTCCTTGATCAGGACGAAGTTGCCCTTCGACTTGCCCATTTTCTCGCCGCCGACGGTGATCATGTGGTTGTGCAGCCAGTAGCGCACGTAGGTCTGGCCGTTGGCGCCTTCGCTCTGGGCGATCTCGCACTCGTGGTGCGGGAACTGGTTCTCCAGGCCGCCGCCGTGGATGTCGAGGGTACTGCCCAGGTACTTCATCGACATGGCACTGCACTCGAGGTGCCAGCCAGGAAAGCCGGCGCCCCACGGGCTCGGCCACTGCATGATGTGCCCGGACTCCGCCTTCTTCCACAGCGCGAAGTCACGCGGATCCTGCTTCTCGTCCACCACGGCCACGCGCGCGCCGGCCTGCACCTCCTCCAGCACGCGGCCGGAGAGCTTGCCGTAGCCCTTGAACTTGGCCACGCTGAAGTAGACGCTGCCGTTCGCCTCGTAGGCCAGCCCCTTCTCGATCAGCCTCTCGCAGAGCGCGATCTGCTCGGGGATGTGGCCGGTGGCGTGTGGCCGTATGTCCGCCGGGAGTACGTTCAGCCGGGTCATGTCGTCCAGGTAGCTGCGCTCGTAGAGCTCGGCCACGGCCATGGGATGCAGACAGCGGCGGCGAGCTTCGGCGATGATCTTGTCCTCGCCCTCGTCAGCGTCATCGGTCAGGTGGCCCACGTCGGTGATGTTCTGGACGTAGGTCACCTCCAAGCCGCTGTAGCGCAGCCAGCGGGCCATCAGGTCGAAGCTGACGTAGCTCTTGGCGTGGCCGATGTGCGAGTGGCCGTAGACCGTCGGGCCACAGACGTACATCCGCACCCGGCCGGGCACCAGTGGCACGAACTCCTCGAGTTGTCGCGTCAGCGTGTTGTACACGTGCAGAGCCATCGTCCTCACACTCCCGGAATCTGCTTCGAGCGCCCTTTGGCCGACCATCGTACCACGGCGCCGCGCTGCACCAAGAGGCTCTCCACCACGCGTTCGAAAGCCGCCCGATCGGGCGCGCGCACCACCGCCTGCTCGTGCGCTTCCTGTAGCGCCACCGGGTAGCCGCGCCCCTTGCACACCTGGTCGGCCAGCACCGCCTGCACCAGCGCCTGCGACGCGGCCTGGTTGGTGGCCCAGAGCGGCATCTCCAAGCGGGCAATCTCCTGGCCTGTGTGGTAATAGCAGAAGGCGACGCGCTGCTCGGGTGCCTGCGCGAACGCCTTCGAGCGGGTGCAGAACACCGCTGAGTACTGCCCCGGCGCCAGCAGTTCGCCGAACAGGTCGGCGTCGCAGAGCCCGGCGGCGCCGCCGCACGGGAGCCCCGCCGCCTGGGCCAGCGTCAGGTTGCGGCCGCGCGGGCTGTCGGCGACCGCCGCCGCCAGGTGCGGGCAAGCGTCGCAGTTGACCGGCGTCTGGTCGCAGTCGCCCAGGCGCACCAGATGCACCACGTCACTGGCGCCGCTGCGGCTGATGTAGCTCACCGGCGCCACGTCGAGCGCGGCGAAGCCGGCCAACGCGGCCAGGTAGCGGTCGAGCAGTTCGCGGTACCACGGGTCGTCGCGGTCGAGGCTCCAGGGGATCAGCGTGCCGTCGGCCACCGCCACCAACGGGCGCTCGGGATGCCGGCAGCGTTCGGCTTCGGCAAGCGCCAGCAGGCCCTCCAGTTCCCACACCGTGCGGTGCGCCGAGACCTCGTCGGCCGTGACGGCGCGCCGCTCGCCCACCTCGCCGTGGTACAGGTCGGTCTCGTCGGCGAACAGCGCCGGCTCCGAATCCAGCGCCGCCGAGGCGTCGGGACCGTAGCGCAGGATGACGCGGCCCAGGTTCAGCACATAGCACAGCGCGGCCTGGTGGCGGTCAGGCAGGATCTGCGAGCCGTCGGTGGCCACCACGGTGTGCGTCTCAGGTGGCGCCCCGGGCGCGGTGATCAGGGCCGGGTCGGCGGCGAAGTCGGCCACGAGCCAAGAGGTTCGCGCACCGGCGGCGCGCTGCCGCAGCGCGGCCGGGTCGGCGGTGTAGCGCTGCCAGGCCG
>CAZHGD010000026.1:0-57577 GCA_964531735.1 uncultured Fimbriimonadaceae bacterium
ACTCCCCGGACCGCCTTGACTCTCAGATCCAGCCACACGATTCGACGCGCACCCCGTGGGCCGACCGCGGTTGACAGGGCGGCCTGCCGAGCCTATAATCGGGCCACTTCCCCAGGGGAGTATCACGCCCCCGCGGCGGAGCTGGATGGCGGTGCCCAACGGGTTCCATTCGGCGACGAGGCCGCGGCCAGGACACACAAAAACCAAGGAGTCAGGTTACCCATGTCTCGCGTCTCCATGAAGGACCTCCTCGAGTCGGGAGCTCACTTCGGTCACCTCACGCGCCGCTGGAACCCCAAGATGAAGACCTACATCTACGGGGAGCGCAACGGCATCCACATCGTCGATCTGCACCAGACGCTCAAGGGCGTCGAAGCCGCGTGTGACTTCATCCAGCAGAAAGTCCTCGCCGGCGGCACGGTGCTGTTCGTGGGCACCAAGAAGCAGGCCCAGGAATCGATGATCCAGGCCGCCAACCACTGCGGCATGTTCTACATCGCCCACCGCTGGCTGGGCGGCATGCTGACCAATTTCCAGACCATCCGCGAGAGCATCAACAAGATGAAGAACCTCCGCGAGATGGACCGCCAGGGCCTGCTCGACCGGCGGCCGAAGAAGGAAGCCGCGCAGTTGCGCGAGCTGGCGGCCAAGCTCGAGCGCACGCTCGGTGGTATCGAAGAGCTGCCGGGCATGCCGTCGGTGCTCTTCATCGTCGACCTCAAGGAAGAGTACATCGCCGTTCGCGAGGCGCGCCGCCTGGGCATCCCGGTGGTCGCCATCGTCGACACGAACTGTGACCCCGATGATGCGGACTATGTCATCCCGGGCAACGACGATGCCATCCGCGCCATCAAGCTGGTCGCCGACACCGTCGCCGAGACGGCTCGCCAGGCGGCGCTCGAGCGCGACAACAGCATCATGGACGGCACCATTCAGGTGACCGTGGTGGACAAGATCCGCCGGACCCGGATGAAGCTGGAAGACACCACCACCACGGAGCCGGGCTTCGAGGCCGAGCCGGAGGCGGTGGTGGCTGACGAGCCCGCCGAGGTAGCGGAGGCCGCCGAAGAGGGCGTCGAGTTCGCCGCGGCGGACGAGACCGCCGAAGTGGTTGAGGCGGAGGGTGCCGGCGCCGACGACGAGGTCGAGGCGGGCGAGGACGTCTAACTCCGCGCTGGCGGATTGCCACCAACTAGAGGTGTACAGATGGCCATTTCGGCTGCAGAAGTGAAGGCCCTGCGCGACGCTACCGGCGTGGGGATGATGGATTGCAAGCGCGCTTTGGAGCAAGCTGACGGAGACGTCGAGAAGGCTAAGGATCTGCTGCGGCAGCAGGGCCTGGCGAAAGGCGACAAGCGCGCCGGGCGGACCACCGCCGATGGTGCGGTGGCCATCGCCATCAGCGACGACCTGGCGCAGGCCGTCGTGTTGGAACTGAACTGCGAGACGGACTTCGTCGGCCGCACCGACGACTTCCGCGCGCTGGCGCAGCAACTGGCGCAGGGCGCGCTGGCCAGCGGCGCGCAGACGCCGGATGACGTCGACGCCGCCGACGCCATCAACGAGGCGGTCTCGCGCCTGGGTGAAGCCATCCGCGTGGGCCGGCTGGTCCGCTGGACCGCCGCGGCCGACGGCAAGCTCGGCTCGTACCTGCACACGGCCACCCACCGCGTGGCGGTGCTGGTCGAGTTGGCCGTCGAGGGCGACATCGCCGCCGAGGCGGTCACGGACGCGGCGCGTGAAATGGGCATGCAGGTGTGCGCGATGCAGCCGATCTGCGTCGGCCGCGAGGACGTGCCGGCCGAGCGGCTCGACCGCGAGAAGGAAGTCCTTCGCCAGGCCGCCGACATGGCGAACAAGCCGCCGCAGATCCAGGACAAGATCATCGAGGGCCGGCTCGGCAAGTTCTACGCCGAGGTCTGTCTGGTGGAGCAGCAGTACGCCAAGGACCAAGACCTGAAGGTGCACCAGTACCTGGAGCAGGCCGGTAAGGCCGCCGGCGGCAAGCTGGGCGTGCGGCGCTTCGAGCGGATCGAGGTCGGGCGCGACTAGTCGGCCCGACCGCAGAGGAACTCCGGCGCCGACTGCGAAGCGGCACTGGACTGCGTGGCCCGGCGGCGTCGCCGGGCCGGAGGGCGTCAGGCCGTGACCCAAGCCGACCCGAACCAGACCACGCCGCCGTTGGCCTACCGTCGCGTGCTGCTCAAACTGAGTGGCGAAGCCTTGCTCGGCTCACAGGAGCATGGCATCGATGCCGACCTGCTCAAGGACATCGCCGACCACCTCAAGGAGGTGGTCGGTCTGGGCGTGCAGTTGGGCATCGTCATCGGCGGCGGCAACATCTTCCGCGGCGTCGAAGGCGTCAAGATCGGCATCGATCGCGCCACCGGCGACAACATGGGCATGTTGGCCACGGTCATCAACGCCCTGGCGCTGATGTGCGCTTTGGAGCGCACCGGCCTGCCGGTGCGCGTGCAGAGCGCCATCGAGATGCGGCAGGTCGCCGAGCCGTTCATCCTGCGCCGAGCCTTGCGCCACTTGGAGCAGGGGCGGGTGGTCATCTTCGCGGCCGGCACCGGCAACCCTTACTTCAGCACCGACACCGCAGCGGCCCTGCGCTCGCTGCAGATCGGCGCCGATGCCTTGCTGATGGCCAAGAACCGGGTGGACGGCGTGTATGATGCCGACCCGCATCGGGTACCCACTGCACGGAAGTTCGATGAACTCGACTACGACCGCTTGGCCGAGTTGGCGGTCATGGACGGCACGGCAGCCACGCTGGCCAAGGGCCAGTCGCTGCCGATCATCGTGTTCGACTTTGCGATGATGGACAACCTCAAGCGCATCGTGCTGGGCGACAAGGTCGGCACCCTGGTAAGGAGGATCGAGCATGTCCGAGGCGACGGATGAAGTCTTGTTGGAATCGGAAGACCATATGGACAAGTCGCTCAAAGCGGTGGAGCACGAGTTCAGCCTCGTGCGCACCGGCCGGGCGACACCAGCGCTGATTGAGGGCGTCCGTATCGACTACCATGGCACCCCGACGGCCCTCAAACAACTGGCCATGATCCGGGCACCGGAACCGCGCCTGCTCACCATTGAGCCGTGGGAAAAGGGCATCATCCGCAGCATCGAGAAGGGCCTCGCCGATGCCAATCTCGGCCTCAATCCCCAGAACGATGGCAAGCTGATCCGGATCGCCATCCCGCCGTTGACCGAGGAGCGCCGGCGCGAGCTGGTCAAAGCCTGTCAGCAGACGGCCGAGAAGGGCCGTGTGGCCGTGCGCAACGTGCGCCGCGAGGCGGTCGACCACCTGCGCAAGATCGAGAAGGCCGGCGACATCTCGGAAGACGAGCTGCACTGGGCGCAGGATGAAGTGCAGAAGCTGACCGACCGCCACATCGAGCGTATCGACAAGCTGCTGCACGCCAAAGAAACCGATCTGATGCAGGACTAGCGCCACTCGCCGCGCGCTCACCGGAGGATGGCATGGCAGCACAGGTGGACCAGTCGAGTCTGGACGATGCGGCAGCCGCACTGCGCCGCATCGATCCGACGCGGCTGCCACGGCATGTGGCCATCATCATGGACGGCAACGGCCGGTGGGCGCGCGGCCAGGGCTTGCCCCGCTCGTCGGGCCACTTCCGCGGCGCGCAGACGGTGCGCGACGTGGTCCGGACCTGTCGGCATCTGCCGACCCGCTTGCGTGAGGCCGGTGTGCCGGGCGCGGAGCAGGCCAACCGCATCGAGTACCTGACGCTGTACACGTTCTCCAAGGAGAACTGGACTCGTCCGGAGGCCGAAGTCGGCGGGCTGATGCAGCTCATCGAGCGGCAGCTTCACGACCATCTGGCCGAGTTGAACGAGAATGGCGTGGCCGTGCGTCAACTCGGTCCGCCCGACGGCCTGCCGGCCTCGCTACGCGGCGAGTTGGAGCGCGATGTGGCGGAGACCGCGGCGAACCGCGACCTCGTGCTCTACCTGGCGCTGAACTACGGCGGGCGCGCCGAACTGGCCGACGCGGCGCGGCGTATCGCGGGCGAGGTGGCGGCCGGACGCCTGGCCTTGGACGAGATCGACGAGCAGTGCCTCTCCCGGTACCTCTACGCGCCGGAGGTACCCGATCCCGAGCTGCTGATTCGCACCGGCGGCGACATGCGGATCAGCAACTTCCTGATATGGCAGGTCGCCTACGCCGAACTCTGGGTGACTCGCACGCTCTGGCCGGACTTCGGGCCGGCCCAGATCTACCAGGCAATCGCGGACTATCAGGGCCGTGAGCGCCGGTTCGGTGGGCTGGTTGACGATGGCAACTCGTAATCCGGTGCCTGCGCTGATCGCGGCACTCGTACTCGCCGGACTGGTCGCCGTCGACTGGCGCCCCGAACTGCACGGCGTTCCCCTCCTCTTCTTCACCATGGCCGCCGCGGTGCAGGTGGATCGTGAGCTGGCCCAGGTGCTGGCCCGCCGACGCCTCTACCCGCCGGCACCGGTGATGAACTTCCTGTCCGCCATCCTGCTGGCCCACGTGGCCTACTTCCGCACGCCGACGGGCTCCGTCTTCCTCGAACTGGTCAACACCGTCCTGGTGGCGATGCTGCTGCTCGTGGTGGTCTCGGCCTGGGCGGCCGACATCAAGATGAACGGCTGGATGTCGTGCCTGGCCAACTCGGCCCTGGGCTGCCTGATCCCGGCGGTCGTCGCCGGTGGCCTGTCGGCCGCGCTGCTGTTGCAGGTCCACCCGCATGGCCGGATCGGCGCCGATGGCTCGGTCACGGTGGCCATTCTGCTCCTCGCAGCCTGGGCGGGGCTGGCCGTCGGACGGCTGGCCGACCACGCGGTGGACGGCTATCCGGCACTCACGGCCGGCGGCCTCGCGGCCCGGTTCGTGCTGCCCGCGGTGCTCGGCGCTGCTGGCCTGCTGGCGGCCGGCCATGCGCTCCGCGCGCTGGCCCCGGCCGTCGGGCTCGGCCTCGGCACGCTGCTCGGCTATGCGCTCGTGCGCTGGGTGGCCAATGCCGCGGATGTCGACCACTTCAAAGCCGACCTGCCGCCACAGGTGGACTTCCTGCAGCCGTTCTACAACCGCTGGTTCCGCGGCGGGCTGACCGACTATGCCGCCGCGCTGGCGCCGGCGTTTGCGCTGGCCTGGCTGGCCGCACGGCTGGTGACCCCATGACCCGTATTGCGCTGCTTGGCTCGACCGGCTCGATCGGCACGCAGACCATCGACGTGGTCGCACACCTCGGCCCGGAGTATGAGATTGTCGCGCTGGCAGCCGGCCGCAACGTGGGCCTGCTGGCCCAGCAGGTGCAGGCCCTGCGGCCGGCACTGGTCTCGGTGGCCGACGATGAGTCGCGCGCGGCGCTGCGCTCGCTGATCGGTACCGACGTGCCGATCGAGGTCGGCGCCGAGGGCCTGCTCGCGGTGGCCACCTGCGACAGCGCCAACTTGGTGGTGACCGCGGTCACCGGCGCCATGGGGCTGCGCCCCATCGTGGCGGCCCTCTCGGCCGGCAAACGCGTGGCCCCGGCCAACAAGGAGCCGCTGGTCGTCGCCGGGGCGCTGATCACCGAACTGGCGCGACGGAACGGGCATCCGCTGGTGCCCATCGACAGCGAGCACAGCGCCATCTACCAATGCCTGGTCGGCGAACGGCCGGAGTCCGTCGAGCGCCTGATTCTGACGGCCTCCGGCGGTCCGTTCCGCGGCCGGAGCGCCGCCGAGCTGCTTCAGGTGACCGTGGACGACGCGCTGCGCCACCCGACCTGGACCATGGGGCGCAAAATCACCATCGACAGTGCCACCTTGATGAACAAGGGCCTGGAAGTGATCGAGGCCCACTGGCTGTTCGGGCTGCCGGGCGAGCGCATCGACGTGGTGCTCCATCCCCAGAGCATCATCCACTCGATGGTCGAGTTCTGCGACGGGAGTGTCCTGGCGCAGATGGACTATCCCGACATGCGCACCCCCATCCAGTTCGCCTTGACCTATCCCGCACGGGTAACGAGTCCGCGGCGGCGTTTAGACCTGACCCGGGTGGGTAACCTGACCTTTGAGGCGCCGGACCTCGAGGCGTTCGGTTGCTTGCGTCTGGCCTATCAGGCGCTGGCCTGCGGCGGCACGGTGCCGTGCGTGATGAACGCGGCCAACGAGGTGGCGGTGGACCGGTTCCTCGACCGCCGACTGTCGTTCGCAGGCATCGCGTCGACGGTGGAGGCGGTCATGGCGGCGCACGAAGCGGTCGCGGCGCCAGATCTGGACCAACTGCTCGAAGCCGATGAGTGGGCCCGCCGGCGGGCCGTCGAGGTGACCGGATGACCTGGTTGGAGCATGGCGTGCTGTGGGTGAAGCTGCTGCGGGGCCTGCAGATCGCCATGGTGCTGGGCAGCATCATCCTCGTCCACGAACTCGGTCATTTCCTTGCCGCCCGCTGGTCGAAGATGACCGTCGAGGAGTTCTCGGTCGGCATCGGGCCGACGCTCTACCGCTGGCGGCGCGGCGGAACGCTCTACCGCGTCTGCCTGTTCTTCTTCATGGGCTACGTACGCGTGCGCGGCATGGAAGGCGAAGCCCATGCCGATGCCCTGGACGGCAGCTTCTTCACCCGCCCCTTCTACCAGCGCCAGGCCGTGCTCCTGTCCGGCGCGCTGATGAACATCGCGCTGGCCGTGGTCATCTTCTGCGCTGTCTTCGGCACCTGGGGCGTGCCCGAGCGGCCCGATACCACGGTGGTCAAGCTGGGTGCCGGCTCGGCCGCCGAGCAGGCCGGCCTGCAGCCGGGCGAGCGCATCGCGGCCGTCGACGGCCACCCGACCGCCGACCCGGACCAGGTCAAGAAGTTCGTCCGCTCGTCCGGCGGCCGCGCCCTGCGCCTGACGCTCGAGCATGGCGCCGAACGGCGTGACCTCGACGTCACCCCGCGTCGCGAGAAGCCGGACAAGCCCTGGATGCTGGGCGTGCAATTCGGCGAGGAGGGCGGTTTCGTCCCGGTGGTCGACCGCGTCGATCCGGGCAAGCCGGCCTACCTGGCGGGCATCCAGCCCGGCGACCGGATCGTCGACATTGCCGGCAAGCCGGTGCTCTCGGCCGGCGACGCCTTGCAGACCTTTGCCGTCGTGCCCCGCGCCGACGAGCTCAAGTCGCCCAGCGCCGTGGTGCTGCCCACGCTGGCCGTGACCGTGGAGCGGCAGGGCGCCCGCCAGACACTGTCGGTGATGCCGGTGCCGCGGCGCGACATGCGCACGAAGGAAGGCGCGACCGGCGAGGATGCGCAGGTCGAGACCTATCTCGTCGGCGACGTCGGCCTGTCGTTCCAGCGCCGCTTCCACCGGCTGGGGCTGGCCGCCAGCGTTCGCGAGGGCATCACGCGCAGCCGCGACATCCTCACCGGCGTCCTGGCAAGCCTACGCACGTTGTTGCGCGGCAAGCAACTCGACGGCGTGGGTGGCCCGGTGGCCATCGTCAAGCTGCTGTCCGAAGCCGCCTTCCTCGGCGCCTACGAGTTGCTGAACTGGGCCGGCATGATCTCGATCATGATTGGCGTTTTCAACCTGCTCCCGCTGCCGGGGCTGGACGGTGGCCGCGTGCTGTTCCAGATCGCCGCGCCGGTCTCGCGCTACGCGCTGCAACGGTTCGGTGTCAGCGATCCAGTAGAGTCCAGCCGCCGCATCGAGGCCTACATCCACGCCCTGGGACTGGCCTTGCTGCTGGCCCTGATGGCGCTGATCAGCGTTCGCGACGTCGGCCGCTGGTAAGCAGCCCGACCACTGGCGGAGAGGTCGCCTCAGACGACATGACGCAGTCTGCTGGAGGCCACCGCGGCGTCGACCGACCCACCTTCTACCCACCCAAGCCCGCTGCCTGGGCGCGGGTGGCAGCCGATGTCGCGGTCCTGCCGGCGCTGCGCCGCTTCTGGCTCCATGTCGACCGCGTGGTGCTGCCCCCTGACGACGCCGACCGCCTGGCTCAGGCACGCCTCGGCGCCGCCATGCTCTGCCCCAACCACCCGTCGCTCCATGAGCCGGTCGTCGTCTACGAAGCCGCCCGCCGAGCCGGCCTACGGCCCTACTGGGTCATGGCGCGCGAGACTATGGTCGAGTTGGGCTACTGGCGCCACTTCGCCCAGCGCCTCGGCGTCTACACCATCCGTCGCGGCATGCTCGACCGCGCCGCTTTCCAGACCACCCGCGACCTGCTGCGCGACCAGCGCGCCGTGGTCGTCTTCCCCGAAGGCGTCACCTACGGCCTGAACGACACGACCATTCCGTTCCAGGACGGCGTCGCCCAACTCGGCTTCTGGGGGCTTCAGGACGCCCGCAAGGCCGGTGTGACCGCCTCGCTCAAGCTGCTGCCCATGGCGGTCAAGTACCGCTACCAGGGCGACGTGGCCGCCGTCATCGACCAGTCGCTCGGCCGGCTCGAGGCGGCGCTCGAGCTGGCGCCGCCGGCACGCTCGGACCGCCTGTCGCGACTCGCCGCCCTGGGACTGGCCATCCTGGAGCGCATCGAGCGCGAACTGGACCTGCCGGCCAGCGACGGCCGCCACTTCGACCGGCGCATCGCCCGCGCCATGCGCCAACTCGCCGAGCGGTGCGCCGCGCGCCTCGACGTGCGACTGCCCGAACCGGTCAGCGGGACCGATCCGCTGCACCACCTGCTGACGGTGGCCTGGGAGCTGCTGGGCGACGAGCGCGTGGGCGCCGACCCGCCGGCGCCGGTCGAACTGCGCCGTGACCTCGACCGGCTCCAGGTGTTCCGCGCCGTCCGCGCCGAGTACGTGGCGCGACACCCTTCGGCCGAACGGTTCCTCGACGTCATCTCGCGGCTGGAACTGGAGGTGTTTGGCGAGACCCGCGTCCACACCACTCGCGTCGCCTTGGTGCGCGTCGGCCAGGCGATCGACCTATCGGCCCACCTGCGGGCTTACGAGGCCGACCGCCGAGCTGCCGTCGCAACGGTCACCGGTCTCCTCCAACGCCGCGTCCAGGCCATGCTGAGTGAGCTGAGCCGGGGCACTCCGGCGCTGGCGGACTAGGCACCTCCGTGCTCCGCGTCGCCTACCTGCTGGGCACCTGGCCGTCTCCGAGCGAGACCTTCCTCGAACGTGAGATCGCGGCGGTTCGCGAGTACGGGATCGAGGTGCATCTGGCGGCGATCCAGCCTGGCCCCACGCCAGCAGGCGAAGCCGTGCTCTACCGACCGCGGCTCCGGCCGGCACGGCGTGGTCAGGTCGCCCTGGCTGCGCGCCTGCTCGGCGCACCCAACCGGCTGCCCGACGGCGCCGCAGCGCCGCTGGAGCTGCGGTTGCGCTGGCTCCGCAACCTGCCTTTCGCCGCCCAGGTGGCCACCTGGTGCCACGAACTGGGCTGCCACCTGCTCCACGCGTGCTGGGCCGGCCTGCCGGCGCAGATCGCCTGGATGGCCCAGGTACTCGGCGGGGTGCCCTACTCCATCGCCGGCCACGCGCATGACGTGTTCTGCCGGGGCGAGGCTCAGCTCGCGGCGCTGACTGGCGCCCGCGGCATCACCACCTGCAACCGCGCGGCCTGGCGGCAACTGGCGCGGCTGCCGCAACTGCGCGACCGGCTGGTCTATCGCCCCCACGGGTTGGATCTCGACTGCTGGTCTTGTCGTCTGAGTGAACCGGGTGGCCCCGCTCGCGTCCTAGCCGTGGGACGCCTGGTGCCGAAGAAGGGCTTCGACACCTTGTTGCAGGCCGCCGCCGCCGACCCGCGACTGCAGGTCACCGTGGTGGGCGACGGCCCGGAGCGGGCGCGCCTGTCACGCCTGGCCGAGCACTGCGGCGGGCGCGCGGAGCTGGCCGGGCAACTCGGTCAGGCCGCGGTGCGGCAGGCCCTGCGCCAGGCCACGGTGTTGGCCTTGCCGTCACGGGTGGACCGCGCAGGGGACCGCGACGGGCTGGCGAACGTGATCCTGGAGGCCATGGCCACCGGGGTGCCGGTCGTCACGACGGCGGCCGGCTCGGCGTGCGATGCGGTCCAGGATGGGTTGACCGGTTGCCTGGTGGCGCCCGACGATCCGGTGGCGCTGGCGGCGACGCTCAACAAGTTACTGGCCGATGCCCCGCTGCGGGCACGCTTGGCCGGGGCGGCCCGACGGCTGGTCGAGCAGCGGTTCGATCTGGCTCGCAACGGTGCGGGCATGGCGCACTGGTTGAGTTGCCTGGCGGCGGAGAGGGACGTGACGCATGGCGGATGACGGGATCGAGGGCGGCGCGCCGGCGCCGGAGCGCGAACAGCCCACCGACGCGAGCGCGGGGCGGCGCCGCATCGGGCTGGCCGCCATCGCCATCATGGCCATCCACTTCCTGGCCAAGATCGGCGGCTATGTCCAGAAGCGCTGCCTGTCGCACTTTCTGGGCACCAGCCTCGACGCCGACGCCTGCACGGGCATGGAGAAGATCTTCCAACTGATCTTCCTCATCCCCGAGGAGCTGCTCAGCCACTCCTTCCTGCCGGTCTTCGTCAAGGCGCAGAAGGACGAGGGCGAGACGTCGGCCTGGCGGCTGGCCTCGATCGTCGGCACCATCCATGCGCTGGTGCTCGTGGTCTCCAGCGCCGCCGCCGCCTTCTGGGCGCCGTCGTTGGTCGGTCTCGTGCTCGAAGGCTTCACCGACGATCCGGCCAAGTTCGCGTTGACCGTGCAACTGGTCCGGGTCAGCATGATCGGCCTGTTCTGCACCAGTCTCGGTTCGCTTACGTATGTCATCCTCAACGCCTACAAGCGGTTCGTGACGCCGGCGCTGGGCGACGTCACGCAGAAGGCCGGCATCGTCATCGGCATGGTGGTCGTGTTCAGCGGCTTCCGCCACCTCGGCCCCATCGGCTACGCCATCGGCTTCATCATCGGCGGCGTGTTCAAGCTGGTCACGCACCTGATCGCTCTGCGGCCGCAACTGCATATGGTGCGTCCCGGCCTGGACCTGAAGAACCCGCGCCTGCGCGAGATGGGCATTCTGATGGTCCCGCTCATTGCGGGCACGCTGGTGGCCAAGATCCGCGATGGCTGGGAGCAGCGCCTGGCTTCGCAGGTCTCCCAGCGCATCGAGGGCACGCTGGCCTCGCTCGACTACGCCCGCAAGATCGTGCTGATGCCGGTGCTGGTCATCCCCTATGCGTTCAGCAAGGCGGTCTTTCCGTTCTTTGCCGACTGGATCGCCCAGGGCGACCGCCAGCGCCTGACCGAGGCCTTCCATGCGGCCTGCCGCATCATGGTGTTCATCTTCCTGCCGATGACGGTGTTCTTCCTGGTCCTGCGCCAGGAACTCGTCACGCTGGCCTACAAGGGCGGCAAGTTCGACGCCGCCTCGGTGCTGCTCACCTCGGGGCCGTTCATCATCTACTCGCTCGGGATGATCGCCTACGCCCTCGAGACCATCGCCATCCAGGTGTTCTACGCCTACCGGGACACCAAGACGCCGTTCTACCTGGGCCTGCTGGGCAGCGGCCTTCAAATCGCCATCGCCTACACCGCCGGCCTGGCGCTCAACTTCGGCGGCGCCGGCATCGCCCTGGGCTATGCCGCCTCGAAGACGATCAAGCTGTGCGTGATGTGGTACGCCCTGCGCCACCGGCTGGAAGGCTTCCAGTGGCGGCGCAATCTCATCCTCGTGCTGAAGACCACCGTCGCCTCGGCGGTCATGGCGGTCTGGCTGCTGTTGGCGCACCGCTATGCCGCCAGCCACCACATCGACCTGATGCGGGTGAAGCTGGCCGCGGCCTTCCTAGTCGCCGCCGGCGGCAGCGGCACGATTCTGTTCGTGGTGACGGCGGCCGTGCTGCGGACCGAAGAGCTGCAGCAGGTCGCCGACAAGGTGGCCAGCCGACTGCGCAAGCGTCGCAAGTAGCCGGGTCGCAGTCGGCCGCGGAGAAGAACCATGCGCGTTGGTTCGTGGCTGCTGGCCCTGCTGGTTTGGCCGGCTCTGATGGCGTCGGCCCGGACGGCCTCCGAACAGGCCCGTGACCAACTGGCCGCCAAGCTGGACGTGGGCGAATCGGCACCCGACTGGCTGATGGATTCGGAGACCTACGCCATCGGGTACAACCCGGGCGAATGGGACGCGTTGGCGGCCTCCAAGGTGGCCTTCATCACGCACTGTCCCATCAACGCCGAGTTCTTCGCTCGCGCGCACGCCCACGGAATCCGCTGCTTCCCCTACGTGACCTTCTACCAGGCGCCGGCCACCTATGTCTACCAGGACGTCGATCTCCGCCTGCACCCCGAGTTCATCGAGGTGGACGCCCAGGGCAACCTGACGCGCACCGGGTTCTGGGAGTCGGAGGACTCCAAGAACTGGTACACCACCTGCCCGAACGAGCCCGGCTACCAGGACGCCATGGTCGCCTGGGTGCGCCGGATCATGGCGCTGGGCGCCGACGGCGTGTTCGTGGACAACCTGGCCGCGCGCGCAACCTGCGCCGGGCCGCAGCACGGCAAGCACCAGCACCTCACCGACAACCAGACCCACGCCTTCGCGCTGTTGCTCAAGCGCGTGCGCGAGGTCATCAAGCAGGCGAAGCCGGATGGCGCGGTGCTGGGCAACTCGGCCTCGCCGCTCAGCCTGCCGCGCGAGTTCTGGAAGTACCTCGACGCCGAGATGCTGGAGTCCTACATCTGCACCTGGGTCTCGAAGGAGCGCTGGTTCGACTGGTCCAAGCACTGGCACCGCCAGGGCGTCGAGCTGCAACCGTTCGTGCGGGCGGGCAAGCAGATCCAGTGTCTCAGCTACCTCGGCCACACACCCTATGGCATCCGCGAGGACGCGTTCTACTGCTATGCCACGGCCCGCCTCGGCGGCATGGTCTGGAACGGCGGCACCGGACTGGCCAATCCCGACAGCAGCATTCTCTACCAGATTCGCCTGGGCCGCCCGCTCGCCGACGAGCAGGAAGAGAACGGCGTGCACTACCGCGTGTTCGAGCGCGGCTTCGTGGCGGTCAATCCGCAGAAGGACCGGCGCGGCGCGGTGACCATCAAGCCACCGATGCCCACCGGCCGGCTGATCGATCTGGCCGGCGGCGCGGCCAAGTGGTGGACGTCAGGCCGCGACAGCGGCGACACCCTCTCGCAGACCGTGACGCACTCGGGCAAGCGCTCCATCTGCCTGACCAACCCGAAGCCGCTGGAGAGCATCGTCTCGCAGACGGTGACGCTCAACCAGACCAAGCCGACGCCGATCCTGGCCGGCGGCTGGAGCAAGGCCGATCACGCCGGCGGCGCGCGCGACAGCAACTACGCGGTCTACTTGGACATCCAGTACGCCGACGGCACCAACCTGTTCGGCCAGGTGGCGACCTTCACCGTCGGCACGCACGACTGGGAGTACCAGCAAGTCGTCGTGAAGCCTGACAAGCCGATCCGCTCGCTGACCTTCAACGCGCTGTTCCGCTATCGCACGGGCACGGTGTGGTTCGACGATCTGACGCTCAAGGAGGGCGACGATCCGGCCAACGGCACCGAGCGTCTGCAGAACGGTGGCTTCGAGGAGGTCGGCGGCGCGAGCCGCCTGATCAACACGGCGGACACCGGTGGCAAAGTCGAGATCCCGGCCTACGCCGGCCGCGTCTACCTGTTCGGCGCCGACAGCGCCGACCAGACCGCCACCCGCGGGCCGCGCCTGCTGGTGGTCACCAAGCCGGGTCTCGGTGAAGTGCGCTTCCGCGTCGACGGCTTCGACTACTGGACGCACAGCGGCTACTGGACCACCGAATACACGATGGGCAGCAACTTCGGCCGCTTCGACATCCAGTTCAAGCAGCCGGGCAAGCACACCATCGAGATCGTCGACGTGGTGCCGGCGGCCATGAAGACGCCGAAGGGCTACGGTGCCGGCGAACGCCTCGGCCCGTTCATGGACCCCTCCCAGCCGACCAAGCCGCTCGGCAAGAAGCGGTTCCGCTTCCGCGAGTGGACCGGCGCGGTGAAGTCCACGGCGGCGAAGGTGGAGGTGGAGGTCAACGCCGATCTGACGGTGACGGCGGAGTTCGAGGTGGCGGAGTAGCGCCGGACCGGCGCCGGCACGACTTCACCAGGGCCTGGCTAGTACCACACCAACGTGATTGTGGACCAAACTCCAGCTTGCCCTGAGTAGCGGCGGAGCCGCGTATCGAAGGGCCGCAACCCGGTGCCGGTCCGGCGATGGCCCCTCGATACGGCGCTACGCGCCTACTCGGGGCAAGCCCGAAGTATGGGCTGGAATCACTGTGGTGCGTCACTAGTCGCGCATCGCCGGACCTTTGGTCACTTTGGCGCCGGGCCTGATGTCCCAGTTGCCCTGGCCGCAACCCGTGAACCGCGTGCTGTCGATGTCGAGTGTCGCGCGCGGTCCCGCATACACGCCGGTGGCCGGGTGCGGGCCAAAGTGGCAGTCGCGCACCGTCGCCCTGCCATCGCCATCCACGTACAGCCCCCAGTTCGCCTTCGACGAGCGGCAGCGCGTCAGCGTCATTTGGCCGCCGATGCAGCAGTAGCCTTCGTTGTCGCAAGTCGCCTGGCAGTCACTCACCGCGACCTCGCCGCCCTCCTGGTACACCAGCGCCCGACAGTCGACCGCACGGCAGTCGTCTACCTGGGCACGTGCACCGCCACGGGTAACGACACCGCCGCCGACGGAAACTCCCTCGAAGCGGCATCGGGACACCACAACCGAGGCGTCGGCGACGTCGATGCCGCTCGACCGGAGCCCGGTCACCTTGCAGCCGACCACCTCGCTCCGGCCGGCGCTGCGTAGCGTGACGAACTCGAACCCGCCAGAGCACTCACAGTCGACCGCGCGGACGGTCGACGCGTTCCCCAACCCGATCGCGACGGCGCAGTGCCAGAACTGGCATCGCTCGGCCGTCACCGCGACGGTGCTGCCGGCGCGCACGCCAATGCCGGTGCGCGAGCGCAGCACCTGGCACTCGCGCAACTGCACCGCAGCGCCGTTGACCATCTCGATGCCGGTGCCGGCCGTCTGGCCCAACCGGCAGCGCTCGAACGTCACACGCGTGTCCGCGCCCTCGATGATGGCGCTGGCGTAGGAGCCGCCGATCAGCGCGCAATCCACCACCTGATGCTGGCCGGCGGAGGCATAGAAGGCGCCACTCTTGGCGCGGCTGTCGCCGCCCCGCTGCCAGACGGTCAGGTTCTGCACCGTGGCGCCTTTGGTGGCCAGGGTCAGCGTGACGCCCTTGTCCGACCAGAGGATCACGCCTTCGCGCGAGCCGTCCCCACACAGCGTTACCGGCTTGCGGAGGGTCACGTTCTCGCGGTACAGGCCCGGCCGCACCACGATGCGGTCATCGCGGCGAGCCCTGGCCAGCGCCTCGCCGATGGTGGCACAGGTGCCCCGGCCGTCCTGACTGACCACCAGGTCGCCGGTCTCGGCCGGCACCTCGGGCGCAGCGCCACCCATGCGCTCCAGATACAGGATGCTGCCCTCGCGACGCACTTGCAGGCCGTAGGCCAGCGTGAGCACCTCGAGGGCGCGCCGGGCAGGCAGGGCCTTCAGGTTGCCCGAGACGCGCCAGCGGCCGTCAACACCCGGCCCGAGGACCACCTGCACCAGGCACTGGTGGGCCAGCAGTGTCACGACTTCGGCCAGCGGCCGGTTGACCACCGCCAGGCTGACTACCGGCTCGGCCGGCTTGGTCAACAGCGTCAGGTCGCCATCGCCCGGGTTGACCAGCCGTGGCCGCTGGGGCTTGCCGTGGCGGTCGCCCCACCGCGTCACCTCACTGGTCACATAGTCGGCCAACCGGCGCAGCGACACGCTGCCGTCCGCCGCCGCCGCACCACCTTGCAGGCCCGACAGCAGGCAACTGGTGAACACGCCATGGCCGGCCGCCTCGTCCTCATAGGCGCGCTGGCCGACGTCACAGGCCAGTAGTGAGGCCTCCACCGGCGGCTTGGCCCCCGCCGCGAGTTGCGGGCGCAGGCCACGCGCCAGACCATCGGTCAGTTTGGCGTCCGCATCGGCCCGCCCGGCCGTGGGATCGTTGCGGCAGGCGTCGATCAGGAACACCACGCGTCGCATCTTGGCCAACCCGAGCGTCTTGTTGAGCAGTTCCACTGGCAGACTGGTGTCGCGCACCAGAGCCTTGCTCACATCGGCCGGCAGCAGGTAGAGCTGCCCGTCGACCTCCAGACCATGCCCGGCGAAGAAGAACACCAGTTGGTCGTCCTCGGCCGCCCGCTGCGCCGTGCGGCGCAGCGTCTCGAGCAGCCACGAGCGGGTGGACTGCTGCTCGCCCTTGCCGTCGCTGGTCAGCACGGCCACCAGCTCGGCCGGCACGCCTGACGCGCGGAATGCCGCCGCGACGGCCGCGGCGTCGCCGTCGGCATACTTCAGCGGCGCAATGGTCGCGTCCTGGTAGTGCTCGACGCCGGCGGCCACCAGCCAGGTGGCTCCCTGACACGCTCCGGCCCATGCCAACAGCCACAGCCCGATCGGCAGAACGGTCTTCATGGCGCGCCTCGCTGAACCACTCGTCCGTCGCCCTCGACCTTCACGTCCTGCGCACCGGCCGCACCGTCGGCCGCGCTACGGAACTCGCACTGCTCCAACTCGACGACGGCGCGACCGCGAACCACCAGGGCATGGTTGCGGTAGCCGAGCACGCGGCAGCGCCGCAGCACGACTGGCTTGGCCGGTTCGTGGTCGAACACCAGACCCATCGGCATGGACCGGAAGAGGCAGTCCTCGAGCGCTACCGTGGCGCCATGCACGAGGAACACACCCTCAGCGAGCATGCCCTCAAACCGGCACCCGCGCAGAATCGCCGAGACCTCACCCATGCCGAACACGCCGACCGGCAGGTCGGCGAACTGGCAGTTCGACATCGTGAGCGCACTCGCGTCGCGAATGCAGGCGCCATACTGGTAGCTGCTGCTGAAGCCACAACCGTCAACGGTTGCTTCGGCCGCGTCGACCAGCTCAAGCCCAGCCAGGTCAGTATCGGTGAACCGCGACGCCGTGGCACTCAGGCGGGCCTTGCGCGCAGCGCGAGCGCCGACACCGTTGGCCGAACACAGGCAGCCTTGCAGCGAGACCTGCGCGCCCTGATCGGCCAGCACGCCCACCTCGGCCCCGCGCACCGTGCAGCGGTCGAGCGTCAGCCTGGCCTCGGCACCACGCACGGCCGCGCCGGCCGGCGAACCACCGGTCAGGTCGCACTCGGTCAGCGTGGCCTCGCCCTCGGCCACGGTCACAACCGACTGGTCCGCCGTGCCCGGCAGGCCCTGGTGGAGCAGAGTCAGGCCGGTGACCGACACCGGGTCGCCGCGCAAGGCCAGGCACGGACCGTTGGTGCTGACCAGCACGATGTTGTCTCGCGGACCATCGCCAATCAGTTTCACCGGCCGGGTCACCGTCACGGACTCCTGGTAGATGCCGGGCCGAACCCGCACCACCCCACCCCGCGGCGCCTTGGCCACCGCGTCGCCGATGCTGCGGCAGTGCCCCCCGCGCGGCGCCACGATCAGCTCGCCGCCGGTCGGGAGCGGCAGTGGCGGCTCGTCATCGCCGGCGGGCACCGGCGCGCCGGTGCCGCGGCTGAGCACCAGCACCTCGCCATGCGGCTCCACGGTCATGCCGTAGACGGCCGTCAGGGCCCGGAGTGCCACGGTCACCGGCTGGTCCCGCAGACACCCGGTCACCCGCAGGCGGCCGTCGGCACCCGGCCCAAGCACGATCTGGAGGCCGGCGCGCTGGGCCACCTCAGCCACCACCTCGGCCAACGGCCGGTTGGCGGCCTCGATCGACACCAGCGGCTCCGGTGGCCGCACCAGCAACACCGGATCGGCCTCGGGCGGCCCGGTCAGCGTCGGTGTCTGGCGCTTGCCGGCGCGGGCCGCCCAGTGGGTCACCTGCGCGCGAACGGCATCCGCCAGCCGCCGTAGCTTGACCGTGCCGTCAGCGCCGGCGGTCTGCCGGATGCCGTCGAGCAGTCGCGCGGTGAAGACCCCGTGACCACTGGTCGGGTCCGCCCAGGCTCGCTCGCCGACACCACAGGCCAGCAAGGCAGAGAAGCGGCGCGGCGCGCCCTGCGAGCGCGTGCCCGTGCCTTGCAGACCGCGTGCCAGCCCGTCGGTGAGCTTGGCGTCAGAATCGGCCCGCGCCGCGTCCGGATCGTTGCGGCAGGCATCGACGAACAGCACCACTTCACTGGCCGGTAGCTGTTCCAGCGCCGGCTTCAGCACCGACAGCGGCAGCGAGGTGGCCTCGAGCATCGCCCGGCGCGTGTCGCTCACCAGCAGGTACTGCTGACCCTTATCGTCCACGCCGTGGCCGGCGAAGAAGAACACCACCAGGTCGTCGGCCGCGGTGCGAGTGCGGAGTCGATCGAGCGCCGTCAGCACATTGGCCCGCGTCGGCTGCGCGCTGGACGCGGCGTCGCTGACCAGCAACTGGATGTGGTCGTCGCCGATGCCCGTGGCTCGGAAGGCATGCGCAAAGGCCGTCGCATCGGCGGCGGCGTAGAGCAGCTTGTTGATGCTGGAGTCGCCGTATGCCTCCACGCCGACGCTGACGACCCAGGTGGCGGCTACACCCCGACTGGCCACCCAGATGACCGCCATGAGAGCGACTGCCGCGCGCCGCACGCCCATCGCAGGTCCCCCGCTGGCGACACATTGGTGACCGCCAGCGACCGATTCCGAGCATAGCACACGCGACCTTACAGCGTTGTGAAAGTCGCGCTCCACCGGACTATCCACACCCCGCCACACACCCCCGCATCCACTCCAGGTACTGCGTGGCGCAACGGTCGAGGTTCGCCTCGCTGCCGCCGCCGCGGAGCGGCGAGCAGGCTTCGTAGGTTGCCACACCGTCGAACCCGCCGTCGACCAGCCCGCAGAAGAACGCCTCGTAGTCGATGAAGCCCTCGCCGAACGGCACCGCGCGGACCAGATCCGGCCCGGCGGGCTCGTAGTTGACCAGTTCGGGCCGGTAGCGGAAGCGCGGCAGGCGGACGTAGTCGGCGTTGGTGGTGATGGCCGTGTAGGGCGCCGCCCGGTAGGCCGCGCGGTAGAGGTCTTCACCGCGCAGCGCCGGCGACCAGGCGTCGAAGCCCAGCCGGCAGTTCGGCCGATCGATCTCCGCCAGCAGTTCCAGCAAGGCATCGGTGTGGACGCCCAGATCGTGGTGGTTCTGGATGGCCAGGACCACGCCGTGCGCAGCCGCCCGGTCGCAGGCTTCGCGCAGACCGGTGACCACTCGGTCCCACAGCGTGCTGGTGGTCCACGGGCCGCTCTCGTAGGCGGTGAACACGCGCACGACGCCGGCGTCGAGTTCGGCCGCGAGGCGGGCCAGCGACTCGACGTAGGCCACCTGCAATTCGAGGTGAGGCACCTCGGCCGCGCCGCCGCCGGCAAAGTCGGTGTAGGCGCCGATCACGGCGCATTCGACGCCCTGCGCGGCCAACTGCGCCTTGACCGCGGCCAGGCGCTCAGGCGTGGTGTCCAGCGGTGAGAGATGCGGGCGCTTGCCCGCGATCATCACCGCGGGGTAGCCGAGAGCGGCGGCCTTGGCGATGAACGCCTCCGTGTCGAGCCGGTGCTGACCCCAGAAACCGGCGTAACTGACCGAGAACAGACCCAGCTTCATCGGGCGTTCCTCACTTGCCGAGAGCGTCGTCCACAAAGGCCGCGGCCTTGTCGGCCCACATCTGGCCGTGCCGGCGCAAGCCGTCGGGGTTCAGATGGATGCCCTGCCCATCGAGGTCGCGGAACGGCGCGGCGAGGCCGTCGGTGTCGGGGCCGGGCAGCGCCAGCCCGGACGCCCAGACCATCGACTGACCGGCTCGGACATCGAGGTGCAGCGGCTCGCGCGGGCTGTGGTAGGAGGCATGGGCCACGAACCACGGGAAGCGCCAGCCGGCGTCGTAGCGTGACCACTCGATCAGCGCTTTGAGGCCCTTGTAGTAGGCATTGGCGCCGTAGCCGGCATCCGCCTCGCCCTGATGCCACAACAGCGCGCGGAAGCCGCTGAGGCCCAGTTGGTTCAGGCGCACCATCAGCCACCGGTACAGGTCACTCTGGCGTTGCCACTGGAACACCGAGGTGCCGCTGTGGCCCGTGGCGGCGATGCCGATGGGCACGTGGTAGCGGCGCGCCATGGCGTCACCGAACGCCGGCCAGAAGCTGCCGCCACGCGTCCCGTCGTGAACGCCGGGCTGCGGGTCACTGCCGCTCTCCCAGTGCCCGCCGCTGAAAGTCGCCACCAGGCCGGTCTCTTGGGCGATCCGCTGCTCGCCGCTGTTGGTCGAGTTGGACTGACCTGCCCCGACGAACACCTCACCCACCCCCACCCGCTCGACGCAGGTCTTGGCGACCAGTCGCTCGCCGCCGATGGCCCGCAGGTCGACGTCGTACCAGCCACCGGCGGGCACGGGCAACTCGGCATCGAACGCATGGGTGGTGCCGAACACCGGGATGGGCTGCCAGACGTCGGGCAGCGGGCCTTCGAGCGACTCGCCGCGTATCCGGACCAGAACCTGGTCGGCGTTGCGCTGCACGTTGCCGCGCACCACGATGGCACCGTCGGTGCGGCTGCGGCGCTGGTAGACCTGCAAGTGCCGCGGCTCGAGCACGGTCAGTTCGCCGGGCTTGGGACGCCCCTCGGCTTCGAGGCTGGCCATGGTGGGCACCCACTCCACCCGCTCACGCTCCACCTCGTTGGCCGTGCCGAAACTGAAGCTGATGCTGCGCTGCTCGCCGGCCTCGAGCCGTGCCTGCCAGACCTGGCGGCCGTGCCACGGACCGAAGATCCACTGCCCGCCACGGACCCGGACCTTGACGCCGCGGCAGAACCAGGTGGTGTCGGGCCAACTGCGCTCCGCGGGCGAACGCACCACCTGGCCGTCCTCGTTGCCCACCACGTCGAACGCCGGATCGATGACCATGAAGGCCATCATCGGCTCGACGCTCAGGTTGCTGGCGGTCCAGACGAGGCCATCCGGCGTACCCTCCAGACGCACGCAGGCACGGTCGCCGGCGGCGGTGATGAGATCGGCCGACGGCTGCTCGACGCGCGGCAACGCCAGCGGCCCGCCCTGCGACAGGTAGGCGCCGCGCGACACACTAACGTCGGCGCTGAGGAACTCGCGGCCGCGCACGCGGAGGCTGCACAGGGCCCCGTCATCGCCGACGGTGGCGCGGTAGTTGCGGCCACGCACCGCCCGGCGCTTTCGGTCGCCGCGCACACCGGCGCGCACCAGCGACTGTAGCTCACTGCCGCTGACCGGCCCGGCCACCAACTGCAGCACGCGCCGCTCGCCCGGCTTCAGCGCCACTTCGCTGACCTGCGTGCCGTGCTCCCAGGGTCCCCAGACGACGTCGGTGCCGTCCACCCGCAGCCGCACGTCTTCGCGGTACCAGGTGGTGCTCGGCCAGTCGCGGCGGAACGGGGTCGGCAGGACCGCCTCGGCGCCGTCGCTCGCGGAGTCCACGGCGGGATCGAGCACCATGAAGTGGTGCATCAGTTGCCGCGTGCGGTTGCACACGGTCCAGCGCAACTGCTCCGGCCCAAACTCGTAGCGCACCCAGCCGGCCGGCCCGCGGGCCGTCACCGTGCGGCCCCCGCGCACCTCGAGCCGTGGCAGGGCCACCGGCTGGCCGTCCTGGCTCAGGTAGGCGCCGCGCGACACGCCGACGCTGGCCTGGAGCAGTTCGCGGCCGCCCACCTTCAGGCTGGTCAGGCAACCGTCCGGCGCGATGTAGGCTTCGTAGTGCGCCGCCTTGACGCTGATCCCGTGTTCCAACTGCTGCACGGTGACACCGCCGGCGTTGGCGGTCAGGGTCATCGCCCCGGAGACGACCAGAACCAGCCAGGCAGCACGGATCGCCCTGATCCTCATCTGGCGCCCTCGACGTCCTTGACCAGAGAATAGCACAGGCCGCCAGCACCGCGACTCGTCGGCGCCGGGCAACAGGAGCCCGCGCGAGCGGGCCGAATGCAACCCCATGAGCGAACCCAAGCCCGGCCGACACCACCCGCGGAACACCCTCAACGACTTGACCGGCCGCGACTGGTTGGTCTTCACGCGAACCTGGTTCGCCCAGGAGGCCGAGCGGCCCGACCTGACGCCGGACACAGCCGAGGCCCTGCGCCGGTACGCCGAAGCCTTGCTGGCCGAGACCGGACCAGACCAACTCGGTGACCTGAGGCCGGCCGAGTGGCTGGACCACGCCACTAGCTGGTTCATCGCCGACAGTCGCCGGTACTACCGCAACAAGCCGACCGAGTTGCACCCGGCGCGCTACCCCGAGGAGATGGTCGCCCGCTTCGTGCGCTTCTTCACCCAGCAGGGCCGGTGGGTGCTCGATCCGTTCGCGGGTTCGGGCGCCACGCTGGTCACCTGCCTGGAAACCAGCCGCCATGCGGTGGGCGTGGAACTCAACCCGCGCTACGCCGAGGCCGCACGGTACCAACTGCCGCTGTCCGACACCACCGGCACCGTCATTACCGGCAACATCCGCCAGATGGCGCAGCCCGGCTTCTGGGACGCCGCCATCGAGGGCGGCTGCCCGGTGGTCGACGGACTCCCGCAGTTCGACTTCGTGATGACCTCGCCGCCCTACTGGAACATGCTGCGGCACAGCCGCGGGAACGTGCTCAGCACGCATCAGGAGCGCGCCGAACGCGGCCTCGACACGCACTACAGCGAGGCCAGCGACGACCTGGGCAACACGGCCGAGTACGGCGACTTCGTCGAGGCCCTCGGCGCCGTGTTCGACGACGTCGGGCGCCTGCTGCGGCCAGGTTGTTACCTGGTCATCGTCATCCAGAACCTGCGCGACCGCAGCGGCGAGGTGCGCCCGCTGGCCTGGGACCTGGCCCGCCGGGTGAGCCGCACACTCAGTTTCCAGGGCGAGCGGATCTGGTGCCAGAACACCAAGAAGCTCGGCATCTGGGGCTACCCGAAGGTCTTCGTGCCCAACTACCACCACCACTACTGCCTGATCTTCAGGCGGCCGGTCGAGGGCTGACCGCCAGCTCACGTGGCGAAGTCGAAGGCGAGTTGCCCGCGGTCGGACAGGCGTACCATGTTCGGCACGCCGAACAGGTCAGCGGCCAGGTCACCGGCCTTGGCGAAGCGGTCGTCGTACTCACGCCGCAGGCAGACGAAGAACCGCCACAGCGCCCGGTGCTTCACCGTCAGACTGGCCACCTCGGCGTTGCCCAACTCGCTCAGCGGCACCACCCGGTCCGAATGCAGGCGCACCGGCACGCGTGCTTCCTTGAGTTGCATGGCCGGTGACGGGCAGTACACAATCACCGCGCCGGCCGGCACGCGGAGCGCCTTGGCCAGCCGCTCCTCGGCGCGGCGGCGCTCGTCGGCGTTCCAGTGGTACTGCTCGGCCAGTCGCTGCTGGTCCTCGTCACTGATGCCGAAGCGGCCGTAGCCGGGCAGCGCCGCCATGTACACGCGCTTGCACAGCCGCCGCGCGGCCAGATCGTCCAGCAGGCACTGGACTTCGCGCCGGCTGCGGCAGCGCTCGCGCAGCAGGTAGAGGAAGCTGTCGTCACCCAAGCGGTAGAGGTCGTCCAGCTTGAGCTTCTCGCTCTCCAGCGCCAGTTCCAGCGCCTTCGATACCATGGCGCCCGCCACCGCCTTGGCATGGTGGTAGTAGACGCGCTCGGTCAGGTTGTACCGTACCCGCAGCAGGTGGATCAGCTCGCTGAGCACGTCGTGGCGGAACAGGCCGTCTTTCTGCAGGTCGACCGTCAGGTGACCGTCAACCACCTCGAACGACCGCAGCAGGCGGTCGTCGTAGGCTTGCGCCAGACCGGTGTGGAAGGCATCGCGGCGCAGGTAGTCGAGCAGGTCGGCGCAGACCGTGCCGGCGATCAGCTCCCGCGCGAAGGGCGCGTGGTCCAGCGGCTCGCGCGACAGTAGTTCGCGCACGCGGCCTTCGACCCCGGTCGCGGCCAGGGCGGCGTGCAACAGCCGGTCGTCGAGGAAGTGCTCCAGGCGGTGCGGGTCCTCGTCATGGCGCTCGAACACACGCCGCTCGTCTTCGAAGGTGTGTCCGAACGGGATGTGCGTGATGTCGTGGAGCAGCGCCGCGGCCGGAATGGCCACGTGGTCGTCGGGCGACACCGGCACGCCGCGCGAACACAGCTCGGTCAGCAGGCGTTTGGCCAGCCAGCAGGTGCCCAGGCTGTGCTCGAAGCGCGTGTGGACGGCGGAAGGATAGACCAGTGACGAGGTGCCGAGCTGCTTGATACCGCGCAGCCGTTGCACCGGCGGCGTGTCGATGAGGCGCATCTCGGCGTCTGTGAACTCGACGTCGCCGTGCAGCGCGTCGCGGATGACCTTGCCCATGGGCTCAGCGTAGCACAGCCGCCGCGAACGAGACAGTCTGCTCGGGATCGAACGCGACGTCGTAGTGCAGTAGTCGCCATTCGGCTTCGGGCAGCAGCGCCCGCAGCAGGTAGAGGTTGGCGACACTGCACACGCTGGTGGCGTTGTGGCTGGCGGCCAGGTGCTCGAACCATGCCGCGGCCGAGCGGCCGAGTTGAGCGAGTGCCTCGCGGTCGCGCGCACGCAACACGGTCACCTGGTCGGCATCCACGGCGTCGGCCGCGCCGAACCGCGGGCCGATGTGCGACAGGTCGGCGCCAGCCACGATGCACACTCGGCCCGGGTACTCGGCGATGGCCTGCTGGAGCGCCGTGAGCACCTGACCAAGGCCCGCCTCACCGGCGAGCGCCGCCGGCGCGTCGTAGAACTCGTGCGGCGAGCCGCACAGCACCGGCACCGCACTGAAGCGGCGCCGCGGCAACTCACGGCTGAGGAACAGCATCTGGAACTCGACCGAGTGCTCCTGCTGGTGGACCAACTCGTCACGGTACCAGTCCGCCACGTCGCCTCCGGCGGCGACGTAATGGCGCTCCAGCGCGTCCAGGAACGCCGTGTCGGTGGGCACCACGCCGAGCGGCGTCTCATAGCTCAGGCGCGTGAACGTCAGCAGCGGCGCCGGTTCGGGCCAACACGTACTGCCGTGCGCCACGCCCAGCACCAGGTAGAGGTCGGCGGGCGCCCGCCGCAGCAACTCGTAAGCCAGGCCATAGCACTGGCCGCCGCGCGCCAGGTCGATATGGGGCGCCACCAGGCCACGCAGTCCGTCGCCGGCTTCGCCGTCGAGCAGTTGGCGCCCAGTGTCCAGCAGTTCGTCCAGCAGATGACCGCACTCCTCCGGTGCCGTCGGATAGCCGCTGCCGCTATGCGCCGCGGGCCGCACACCGGCCGCGCGGAACTCACCGACGGCCGCCTCGCGCGCCTCACGGAAGCCCGGCGTGTCCAGCAGGTGCCAGTGGTCGAGGTCGGCCACCAGCCGCCTGACGAACTCCTCGGGCAACGCTTCGCCGGTCAACTCCTGCCACTCGGCCGCGATGTCGGCCAGCGTCCGCGTGCCGTCGAACAGCGACATGAGCACCGCCACGGCGTGCGGCATCTCCACCATAGGCGCGATGCCCGCGGGATCGCGCCACGCGATCAGCGGTTGCCCGTCACGCTCGAAGGGCAACGGTTCGAGCGGCCGCAGGCGTGGCTGGTCAACGGCGTCTGGCACTAGCTGACTCATGGGCCAGAGTATGGGGACCGGCGTCGGCGATGTCAACGAAGCCCGGCCGGCGCGGCGGGAGGTTGTGCTATGATGCGGACAAGCATGGGCTGAGGAGCGACGGACGGCCATGAGTGGTTACCTGACGGAGCTGTTTGGACTGGACGGACAGGTGGCGGTGGTCACTGGCGGGACCGGTGTCCTCTGCGGACACATGGCTTCGGGCCTGGCTGCGGCCGGCGCCAAGGTGGTGGTCGTGGGGCGCAATGCCGAGCGTGGCGCCGAACGGGTCGAGGCGATCCGCGCCGCCGGTGGCGAAGCCGTCTTCCTTGCGGCCGCCGCGACCAACCGCGATGAGGTCGAGGGCGTGCTCGCCGCCGCCATTGAGCAGTTCGGGCGCGTCGACATCCTCGTCAACGGCGCCGGCATGAACCGCGCCACGCCGTTCCTGGAGATCAGCGACGAGGAGTGGGACGAGATCCTGGCGGTCAACCTGCGTAGCGCCAAGGTGGCCTGTCAGGTCTTCGGCGCGTACTTCATCGAGCAGCAGATCGCCGGCAGCATCGTCAACCTCGGCTCCATGTCGGGCATCACGGCGCTGTCCCGCGTGTTCACCTACTCGGTGTCGAAGGCCGGGCTGCACAACCTGACGCAGAACCTGGCTCGCGAATGGGCGCCGCACGGTATCCGCGTCAACGCGCTGGCGCCCGGCTTCTTCCCCGCGGAGCAGAACCGCAAGATTCTGACCGAGGACCGCGTGCGGTCCATCTTCGGTCACACGCCGATGAACCGCTTCGGCGAGCCCGATGAGCTGATCGGCGCCACACTGTTGTTGGCCTCGCGGCGTGCCGGCAGCTTCATCACCGGCATCGTGCTGCCGGTGGACGGCGGCTTCGCGGCGATGACCATCTAGTCGTAGCGTCGTTCGGAAGACGACCATGCGGCCTAGCTTGCCCCGCGAGCACGGGGCCTGGGCGATGTTGTTGCTGCCGCTGCTCGCCGCGCTGCTGGTGGCGCACGGCCACGGCGTGGCGCGCTGGCTGAGCGTGCCGATCGTGGTCTGCGGCTACGCCGCGCGCGAGCCGCTGCACCTCTGCTGGCGCGGTCACGCCAAGCGGTCGGAGATCGTCTGGCTGGTCGCCTATGGCGTGGTCGCCGGTGCCGCGGCCGTGGCGCTGGTCGTAGCGACCGGCCGCACCACCTGGCTGTACGTGGCCGCCGCCTGCGCCGTGGCGATGCTGATCAGCACCTTGCCGGCGGTCCACCACCAGGCGCGGTCGCTCATCGCGCAACTGACCGGGGCCATCGCTCTGCCGCTGAGTGCCGTGGTGGGCACCCTCGCGAGCGAGGCGGGCACCGGTGCCACGCTGGGCCTGCTCTTCGCGCTCTACAACCTGACCGCCGTCACCCACGTGCGCAGCGTCATCATGGCGCGCCACGCCGGACGCAATCCTCGCCGCGACCCCGCGGCGCATCGCGCGCGCCTGGTCGGCCTGTGGGCCTTGGTCACCACGGTGCTGGTCGTGGCCGCCATCATCACGCTCCAGGTGGCGCCGCGGTGCGTGGTCGTCGCCTACCTGGCCGGCTGGTCACGCATAGTGGTGAGCTACCTGCGCGTTCAGCGCAGCGACACTTCGGTTCGCCGGCTGGGCTGGACCGAGATGCTGCACGCGGTGCTGTTCTGCGCGCTCGTGGTGGCCAGCCTGCACTGAGCCTCAGGCGTCGGCGCGGAGTTCATCAACGGCATCGGCCTTCAGGCGCCGGGGCGGGTCGTCGTCGATCCGGCCGCGGTCGACATACTCGAGCCCGGCGACCTCGGCCACCTCGCGGCAGACCTCGCTCAGGCCCTCGTGGTCGACGCGGTCGTCCAGCTTCTCCACACTGCCGTCCGGCCGAAACAGCAGCACCATGCACCGCTGGCCTTTGGCTCGGTTGTCGTAGCGCGCGGTCTCCAGCCGGCAGAAGTCACCCAGGCTGAAGTCGCGCCGCACCTTGACGCGCTTGCCGTAGACGCGAGTGAGCTGAATGCGCTTGCGGCGCGGATTCACCACCAGGTACTCGCGGGGGTCCTTCAGGTACAGCCACAGCCCCGCCCCGGTGGCCGGACCCGTCAGGAACAGCAGTAGCAACTCGCCACCGAGCATGCACAGCACGAACAACACCGCCCCGATGGTGAACAGCGCCAGCCCGTGCAGCCGGTAGCTGCCCTCCAGGCGGAACTGGACCTCGTAGGCGCCCGCCGGCGTCGGCTGGCGGCCCCGGCCGCGCGGCAGCGGCTTCACTCCCGGATCCCCGCCGCGGCCAGGCGCTCGACCAGCAGTTCCATCGTCTCGGGCGCCGCAGCGCAGAGCGGATAGGGCTGCGGCTGGCCTGTGGTCAAGACGGAGAGGTCGGGCTGGGAGCCGTCATAGCGGCAGACCAGCGCCCCGGCCGCGCGGCAGATGGCGATGCCGGCCACCAGGTCCCAGCCGCAGTCGCCGGCGTGCCAGATGGCCGCGCGTGCCGCGCCATAGGCCACCATCGCGAAGTGTACCAACGCGCTGCCCATCGCCCGCAGCTTACCCTCGCCACGGAGTTGGAACCCGTCGGCCAGCACCTCCTCGGGTAGCAGCACCGGGTCCGTCGAGGTGAGCGGCGCGCGGCCGAGCCACGGTCGACACGGCGTGTCATTGCGCCAGGCACCCAGCCCCACGGCGCCGGCGCACACCTCGCGCAGCAACGGCTGGTAGATGACGCCCAGGACCGGCTCGCCCGCGCGCATCAGGCCGATGCCCACGCACCAGCAAGGGATCCCGTGGACGTAGTTCGTGGTGCCGTCGATCGGGTCGATGAACCACACCCAGTCCGAATCCGCCGGGCCGCCGCGGCCGAATTCCTCGCCGAGCACCACCTCGCCGGGGAAGTGCCGCGCCAGGTCGCCGCGAACCAGCCGTTCGACCTCGCGATCCGCCACGGTCACCAGGCTCTGGTCGCCCTTGCGTTCGCCGCTCACCTGCCCGTAGTGTCGCAGCGCCACCTCACCGGCCCGCCGCGCGATGTCCACCGTCTTCGCCAACCGCTCCTTCACGCCACGATTCCTCTCGCCACGCCGACTGCGGGCCGCCGCCTCAGCAGGCCGGCCAGGAGCCCGATCAGCAGGCTAGTCGGCGCCAGCCAGCACAGAGCCAGTAGGCACAAGTGACCATAGCTGGGCCGCACGTGTACCCTCAGGCTGGCCTTGGCCGGGTCAGCGCCAGCGCCACTCAAGCTGGTCTCCACCTGGTAGGTGCCGACCGGTGTGGAGCGTCCCACCTCGACAATGAGGTCGATAGGCACCTCGACGCCCGGCCCGAGCCGTGCGAACGTCAACTCGCCGACCGTCTCATCGTTCACCGGTGCCGCCTGTAGTGTGCGCAGGACACCGGTGTCACGCGTGTCTGCCGCCCGCGAGCGCAGGGCCGCCAGAGTCACTCGCGCCGGACTCGCCGCCGCACCCTCCAGCCGTTGTTCGAGGTGCTGGTAGAACAGCGGCCGGCGCGCCAGGTCACTCAGCACATCGGACAGGTACACCGAGTACCACATCGCCGCGCGCCGGTCGGTCCCAGCCAGCAGGTCGACCACCTGACCCAGCGCGGCGGTGAAGTCGGCCGGCTTCGCCAAGGACGTGCCGGCCGCCCGCGCCATGGCCGAGTTCAGCGCCGTGACGAGCTTCGGCCGGCTGCTGGCCACGGCCGACCGGTAGGACGCCACGAACACGTCCAGCGTCGGCTGCTCGCGCACCTCTTCACGGGCGGCGGCCGAGTTGTACCAGAGGCCGTACCACGTGGGCAGAATGACCTCGCGCAACGCGCTGGTCAGCCGATCCTCGCCATCACCGCCACTGCGCACCTGCGCCAGGTACGCCAGGCCCTTGTCCAGCCCGGCCGGCGAATCGGCCGCCGACCACATGACCACACCGGGCGCACCGCTGACCGCCAGCCGCAAGCCCTGGGCCAGCGCGCCCGTCGGCTCCGCCAGCCGACACGTCAGCGCCACCTGGGCGCGCGACCGCAGCGTCGCCTGCCGGATCCACACCTCGCCCCGCGGCACGTCCAGCGTCGGCGCGCCGGTGCGCACCGCCCGCCCGTTCACCTGACACCAACCGACCCGGGCCGTCTCGGCCTCGAACAGGCCGCCGCCAGCGGTCACGCGCACCCCTTCGGGCGACCACAGGCCGAAGGAGACCACCTCTTCGGGCCGCTCATCGTCGGCCATGCCGGGGAGCTCTTCGCCATCGACCTCGGCAGCGGCCCGCGCGCTGGGCGCCGACCACTGGATGCGGTCCACGTTGAGGCTCGCGGCCCCGGCGACCGTCACCTCGATGGTCACCGCCTTCGACAGCTCAACAGCCGAGACAACGGCCTGTCGACGCGGTCCGAAGGCCTCGTTCGGACACTGGAACACGGCCCCGCCCTGGAAGGCCAGGTGGCGCGTGGTCACCGTCACCGTGCCACCACCCCGTGCGTGCCGGCCGCGACAGAACGGCGCTCGCGCGTTGGCGCGGAGGAATCCCACCGCGCGCAGCCGGGTGCCCGTCGGCAACGTGATGGTCGCGCCCTCGGTCAGCTTCACCTGGATGGCCTGGTCGGCACCCGAGGTGATGGACCAGTTCCGCGGCAGCACCACCTGCTGCACCCCGGACTGGTTCCAGCCCACCCACTCCGAACCCTCGGCCACGCTCGACAGGCGCAGCAGACCGGGGGCGCCCAACGCGGCGGGCGCTCCCAGGAGCAGGCCGGCGCCACAGACCGCAACCAAGGCGGACCGTCTCACGCACAACCTCCTACCCGGGAGCGCCCGGTATCCACTCACGTCGGGCTAGTCCGGCGGCGGGCCGCCTGGTGGGCCACCCGGCGGGCCACCCGGCCCACCCGGCCCGCCCATGCCCATGCCGCCAGGCGGCTCGGGCAGCGGCTCGAAGTCGGAGCCCTTCTTCTGCAGGTCCGTCAGGATCATCCCGTTGTCGCTGCGGTAGATGGTCTTGTGCCCCTTCCGCAGGATGAAGGCAGCCAAGCCGCCCTTCGGGTCCTGACCAACGTACACGGTCTCCTTCTTGCCGTTGGACAAGGTCACCGTCGCCGTCACCGCCGGCTCATCCAGGCCGTAGGCCGTCAGCTCCTCGCGGATCTGGGCTTCGGTCGTGCCCTGGATCTCACCGACGTACTCGTTGGCGCGCAGGTCACACAGAGCGGTCACCACCGCGGATACCCGCCCGCTGTCGGCGTCCTTCTTCTCCGGCTTCTCCACCTGCCACTTGTCGCCGCCGGTGCTCTGCACCACCACCAGCTCGCCGTTCTTCTGCCGCAGCGCAATGCGCTTGAACTTCGAGCGGTCGAGCCCCTGCACCAGCAGGTCGCGCAGGCGGTTCGGGTTGCACTCCAACTCGCGCACGAACGAGGCCCGCACTTCCATGACGGTCGTCGAGCCCTCGCGCATCACGAACGTGTTCGACCCGTCCGCCTTCGTCTTGCCGATCTTCAGCGCGGGCAGCGCCTTGCCGTTCTCGGTCACCACCACCTGGCCACGCGGCTTGTCCAGGCCGTACTTGCTGAGATCGGTAACGTCATCGACGAAGGCCGTGGCGCGCAGCAGGTTCAGCGTGGACAGCACGTTGTCCACCACGCGGGCGTCCGCGGTCAAGGCGACCGGCTCTCTGATCTGCCAGTCAGACGGCGCGCCCGGCTTCGGCTCTTCGGGCAGCTTGGCGTCCTTGTCCTTGTCCTTGTCCTTGTCCTTGTCCTTGGCCTTCTCGGCCGGCTTGGCACTGGCGTTCTTCTCCAGCACCACCTTGCCGGTGTCGAGCGCGTACTCCAGGCGCGTGACGGCACCGGTGTTGAGCGCCACCACGGTCTTGTCGCGCAGGTCGGTGCGCTCCTTGTTCAGGGCGTCCTTGATCGACGTCGGCAGCAGCACTACCTCGTTCTCGCCCCGCTTCTGCGCATAGACCTTCTCGGTCGGCTGCGGCGGCGGAGCGCCCGGCTGCTGTTGCGGCTGGTTGTCCGGCGCACTGAACTTGCTGCTGCCCAGCAGCAGGCCGACTTCGCCTTTGTCACCCAGGTTGAGCGTGACTTCGGCGGCCGGCTTGTCCAGCCCGTAGGTGGTCAGGTCCTTCGGCAGCGGGTCGCCGAACTCGTCCACCTTGCCGCTGGCAATGGTGCTGACCATGCTGTCGATGGCCGCGCCATCGGCCGGCAGTTCCGGCTTGCCCGCCAGCACCCAGTTACCCTCGCGCTTCTCCAGCTCGATGGTGCGCTCCGGGTCGCGGCGCTTCAGCGTCAGCTTCTTCACGTCGCCCGTGGCGAAGGTGAACAGGGTCTTGTCGCGCAGGTCGCCCAGTTTCTTGTTGGTGATGTTCTCATCCACGAAGAACTGCGCGAAGACCAGCAGGCCGTCCTTGCCGGCGCGGGCGTAGTAGCCCTTCTTGTCGGCTGTCTGGTTGCCGATGTAGAGCGTCCCGGTCTTGCCCGACTTGTCCTTGATGGTGATGGACTTGCTGGGCTTGTCCAGTCCCGAGGCGCTGTCCGGCTTCTTCTTGGCGTCCTCGGCCCCGTAGCTCTGCTGCGCCTTGGCGGTCAGCAACTGCTTGACGAAGTTGCTCGCCGCGGTGCTGTCGGCCTTGGCCTTCACCGGCTGGGTCAGGTCCCAGTTGGCCTCCTCGTCGCGAGCCGGCTCCTTCTTGTCCTTGTCCTTCGACTTGTCCTTGGCCGCCGGCTTCGGCTGCTTGACCAGACTGTAGGTGTCCGGCCCACCCGCCACGGTGACCTCGGTCACGTCGGCGGCGTCCTTCATGCCGAGCAACTGCACCAAGGTGCGATCGGCTTGCTCGTCCGGCTTGTCGCCGCGCTCGTTGCGCAGGCACCAGGCCAGCAGCACGAGCACCACCACAAACAGGCCGAGGGTCTTCCAGAGGTTCACGGCTGCTTACCTCCGCACCACGCGCACGGTCACGCCGGCGGCCAGGAGCAGCACCAACGGCAGCAGCAAGGTCAGAATGACCACGAACTTCTTGCCCTTGGCGTCGATGACGATCGGCCGTTCTTGGCGGTCCTTCATCGGGTCCTTCGGCGCGATGCCGGTGACCTGCGCGTTGTCCGTCAGCCAACCGACCGCGTTGGCCACCACGTCGACGTTCTTGACGCCCTGGCTGGCCATCAGGTCGGACGGGAACTTGGCATCGCCGAACGCGACCACGCGGATGCGCTTCTTGTCGGTCTCGGCCGGCTTGTCCTTGTCCTTGTCCTTGGCGTCCTTCTTGGCCTCGTCCTTCGGGTCGGCGTCCTTGGTGCCGCTGGCCATGGCCACGGCCAACGGGCCGTTGGTCTTCGGACCGCCCTTGCCCTTCTCGGCATAGCTGGCGGAGCTGGCCTTGAGGAGTTCGGTGGTCTGGAAGTCGCCGGCGCCGGTGGCGGCCTTGAAGTAGCCCGACTTGAACGCCGCGCACAGGTAGCGGCGCGCCCGCTTGAAGACCTTGGTCACGTCGTGGTCGGCGTAGTCGGCGAGCAGGAAGATGTCGCCGCTGGCCACCGCCATCATGGCCGGATCGATGACCGTCTCCGCATGCCACTCGATGCCGTACTTGGCCAGCACCGTGCCGAGGTTGCCCTTGCCACCCGCGTCCATGAAGGCCAGCAGGCGACCGCCGCCGGCCAGATAGGCATCCAGCCGCTTCAGCTCATCCTCGGTGTAGGGCAGGTTGGCGCCCACCGAGACCAGCAGTGCCGCATCGGTCGGGATCGATGCCGTCTTCATCAGCTCCAGCGTCGCGCACTCGTAGCGGTCGTTGGTCAGCCGCGTCTTCAGCTCGCCGACTCCGTACTGGTCGCCGCCCTCCAAGCCGACTTCACCGCGGCCGGACAGGAAGTAGATCTTCCGCGAGCTCGGCTGCTGCAGCTTCAGCAGCGCCTTGGTGATGTCGGCCTCTTCGGTGCCGCTCACACTCTCGCGCTGCTCGGGGTTGTTCTTCTTCCGCACCACCACCGCCGGGATCGCCGTCACGACGCCCTTCTCGGCCAGTTCGTTCGCTTCGCTGTCGATGTACGGGTCGAGGATGCGGATGGTCAGGTTCGGGCCGAGACGGCCGTAGTCTTCCAGCCGCTTGGTGACCACGTGCAGGTCCTGGTCGTTGCCGTACTTGCCGCGCGGGATCAGCGCGATCAGCTCGACCGGATCATCCTTCTTGATGCTCCCGACCAGGTTGGTGGTCTGGCTCGACAACGAGTAGAACTTGTTCTTCGTCATGTCGAGCTTCAGGTAGCCCAGCCGCCGCGGGATGATGTAGTAGTTGGCGAGGAACAGCACCACCAACACCAGCAGCGTAACCACACCCGCGTTGAGCTGCAGGAGCGCACCCCGCGAGGTGCAGCCCTGCGAGATGGGCTCCCACCAGACCGCCACGCAGGCGGCCACACCCAGCAGCGCCAGGACCAGCAGCGCAATCTCGGTCTTGCCGAACGGCTGCTCGCCGATCTTTTGCACGACCAGCACGGCCAGCAGGCCGATGCCGATCAGCAGGCCCGCCAGGCCGCCGGCCAACTGCGCCCGTGGCCGGCCGCCCTCCTGCGGGCCCACCGCTTCGTTGAGCGGCTCCACCCACATGTAGGCCGCCGCGCCGGCGAGGATCGCGGCCAGGATGACCAGCCCGATCTGTACGCCGCTCCAGGCCCCGGGCTTCGCCCGGAGCATCAGGAGGTAGCCTGCGCAGACCAGTGCACCCGCACTGGCCACGATACCGATCAGCAGTTCGGCCGTTGACAGGCCGCGCCCCTCAAGGTCATTACCGCGCGCCATAGTCCGCCTCCCTTAGCGCCAGCGGCTCGAGGCGATGGTCTGCTTCGCCGCGAACAGGAAGAACACGATGAACGACAGGTACCAGGCCGTGTCGGGCAGCGTGATCACGCCGCGCCAGAAGTCCTCGTGGTGCTTCATCATGCTCCACCAGGCCACGGCCTCGCCCCACTTGCCCGACTCGTTGAAGAACCGCGCCAGCCAGATGACCAGCAGGCCGACGATGCTGGTGATGGCCGAGACGATCTGCGAGTTGGTCAGCGAGCTCATCCACAGCCCGAACCCGAGGCAGTACCCACTGAACAGCAGGAAGCCGACATAGCCGGCCAGGATGGGCCCCCAGTCGGGCGTGCCGATCACCGACAAGGTCAGCGGGTAGATCAGCGAACCGATCATCAGCGCCACGCAGTACAGGAACGCCGCCAGGTACTTGCCGGCGACCAGCTCCCATTCCGACAGCGGACTGGTCAGCAGGAGCTCGATGGTGCCGACGCCCTGGTCGCCGCCGCGTTCACCGGCCAAGAGGCGCATGGTCAACAGCGGCAGCACCATCACCAGCAGGATGGCGCAGTTCCGGAACACCGGGTCCATGCTGCTGGTCGCCTGCGGCTGCGAGATGATCAGCCAGAAGATGACCCCGGCGAAGAGCAGCCAGCAGCCCATCACCACATAGCCTACCGCGGAGGTGAAGTAGGCCATGAACTCGCGCATCGCGATGGTCCAGATGTTGCGCATCACGCCGCCTCCGTGACAGGCGCCGCGGCATCGTCGGTGGTCAGTTCCACGAAGATGTCCTCCAGCGACTTCATCGCCATATCCAGCCGCAGCAGGCCAAAGCCGCCGCCCACCACCGCGGCGGCAATCGCCTCGCGGACGTCCTGGCTGGCCTCGACCCGCAGGCGCGACGCGCCCGCCGGCAGTTCGCCGCCGCCTTCGGAATGGACCGAGACGGCGTCGACCCCGGCCACCGGCCGCAGCACCGACTGCACATCGGACGCGCTGCCGCGCACGTCCACCTCGATCAACTGCTTGCGCGAGGCGGCGTACTTGCGCAGGTTGGCCGGCGTGTCATTGGCCACGATGTGGCCCTTGTTGATCATCAGCACGCGGTCGCAGGTGAGCTCCACCTCCGGCAGGATGTGCGTGCTCAGAATGATGGTGTGGTTGCCGGCCAGCGACTTGATGTACTCGCGCACCTCGCGGATCTGCGCCGGGTCCAAGCTGGCGGTCGGCTCGTCGAGGATGACCACCTCCGGATCGCTGATCAGCGCCTGGGCCAGACCGACCCGCTGGCGGTACCCGCGCGAGAGCTTGCCGACGATGTCACGCCGGCGATGCTCCAACCCGCAGTTCGCCACCACCTCGTTCAGCCGGCTGCGCAGCTTCGAGCGGTCGAGGCCCTTCAGCTTGCCCATGTACGTCAGGTATTGGTCGACGCTCATGTCCAGGTAGAGCGGCACGTTCTCGGGGAGATAGCCCAGGTGCCGGCGGACCTGAATGGAGTCCTCGACGACATCGAATCCGGCCACGCGGGCCACCCCGGAGGTCATCGGCAGGAAGCACGTCAGGATCCGCATCGTGGTCGTCTTCCCAGCCCCGTTGGGACCGAGGAAACCGACGATCTCCCCCTTTTCAACCTCAAACGACACCTCGTCCACGGCCGTTCGCCGGCCATAGTTCTTGACGAGGTCCTCCACCACAATCATGCGCAAACCTCCTTACCCGCAGCGGGTCGCCGGCCCATTCCGCGAAGCCACGGGAGAAGTCGCCTCTTAGCTCGGCCGCATTACAGCCCGGAAGGCAAAACCGCGCGAGCCGCCAGAGGGGGCGTCGCGCGGTGTTTCAGGTTAGCAGCGCCCTCAGCGAGAGTCAATCGCGGGCCGAAAGCGTGACCGGTTTGTGACCTGGCTCAGCCGCTTGCCAACCGGGCCGCCGCGTTCACCCAGGCCGGCCGCCGGTCGTACAGCCGGCGGTTGTCGCGGCTCGGGTGGACTCGGTTGGTCAGCAGCGCCACGACCAGCCGCCGCGCCGGACAGACCCACAGGAGCGTCCCGGTGAACCCGTCGTGGCCAAACGCCAGCGGGTCGCCCGATTCGTAGTCCAACCGCTTCCACCCCAACCAGAACTGCCTGGCCGCGACGTCGTGCCGCTCGGCGAACAGCAGCCGCCGCGTGGCCTCGGCCAGCAGCCGGCCGCTCAGCAGCGCCTGCCCGAAGCGACCCACCGCCGCCACCGTGCCGAACAGGCCCGCGTGTCCGGCCACGCCCGCGCAGGCGTAGGCGTTCTCGTCGTGCACTTCGCCCCGCATCACCCGCTGCCGCCACGGGCAGTCCTCGGTCGCCACCGCCGACGCCGCCGGTACGGGGCCGTAGCCCAACTCGTCGGCCAGCCCGAGCGGCGCCAAGACACGCTCGGCCAGGTACCGGTCCTGCCGCTGGCCGGTCACCTGCTCGACGAGGAAACCGAGCGTCATGAAGCCCAGGTCGGAGTAGGTCACCCGGCTGCCCGGCGTGGTCTCGAGGCCGGCTTGCAGCACGCGCCGCTGCATCTCCTCGCGCGTGCCACTGCTCTCGTAGAGCCGTAGGAACGGCGCCAGGCCCGCCGTGTGGGTCAGCAGGTGCCGCACCGTCACCGCGCCCTTGCCCCACTGCGCCAGCTCCGGCAGGTACTCCGCCGCCGCCGCGTCCAGTGCGACCCGCCCGTCCTCCACCAACGCCATCACACAGGAGGTGGTGCTGATCGCCTTGGTCACCGAGGCCAGATCGAACCGCTGGTCGCGGCGCAACGGCTCGCGCTGCGGCACCTCGGCGGCCCAGCCGTGGCAGTCATGCACCACCACCTCACCGGCCACCGCGATCCAGGCGGCGCCGCCCGGCGCGGCGCCGCCGTCCAGACCGGCGCACACCCAGGACCACCAGTCCGCCCAGTTGGTCACGGCCCGCTGGTCCATGCTCACTTCCCTCCATCGGCCGACAGGCAGCGCCGCAGTAGCGAAGCCAGCTCGGCTGGGGCATAGGGCTTGTGCAGGAAGGCGTTGGCGCCGTGGAAGCTGTCGAGGGCGGCTTCGCCGTGGTTGTAGCCACTCGTCAGCACCACGGGCAGCGTCAGGCCCGAGCTGCGGATCTCGCGCAGCACCGCCTCGCCGCCCATGCCCGGCATCGCCAGATCGAGCAGTACGGCGCTGATCTGGTTGGCCGGGTCGCCCAGCAGGTCGAGCGCCTCGCGCCCGCCCGGCGCGCCGAGCACGCCGAAACCAGCTCGCCGCAGCACCCGCATCGTCACGCTCAGCACCGCCTCCTCGTCATCCACCACCAACACCGTCGGCGCCGTGGCGGTCTCGTCCGGCGCCGCGGGCGCCGTCTCCGGCGTCGTCGGCAGCGGCAACCAGACGCGCACGGTCGTGCCTCGGCCGGCGGTGCTGCGTAGCGTCACCTGGCCGCCGTGGTTGGCCACGATGCCTTGCACGGCGGACAGCCCCAGGCCGCGGCCGCCGACCTTGGTGGTGAAGAACGGGTCGAAGGCGCGCCGACGCGTCGCCTCGTCCATGCCGCCGCCGGTGTCCGCCACGGTCAGGCAGCAGTACCGTCCGCTGGGCACATCGTCGGCCTCGGCGACGCTGCTTGGTGGCACCTCGGCCAGTGCCAGGTCCACCGTCACTCGGCCGACGTGGTCGCCGATGGCCTCGATCGCGTTCCGCAGGAGGCATTCGAGCACTTCGCGTACCTGCTGGGGATCCGCGGCCAGCGCCGGCAGGGCGGCGCTACCGGTGATGCCCACCTCCAGCGACGGCGGTAGCTGCAGACGGAAGTCGCCAACGCAGGACCGCACGAGCTGCGGCAGATCGAGCGGCGCCTTCGCGGGCGCCGCACCACCGGCGAAGGCGTGCATCTGGGTGGTCAGGCGACCCAGGTGCTCCGCCGCCTGGAGCACGGCCAACAGACAGTCGTGAGCCGGTGTCCCGGCCGGCACCTCGCCCAGCGCGATGTCGGCGTTGCCCACAATCACCGTCAGACCGTTGTTGAAGTCACGGGCCACGGCGCCGGCCATCTGGCCGAGTGACTCCAGGCGTTCGGCGCGTTGCCGGCGCTCCTCCAGCCGGCGCCGCTCCTGCTCCGCCAGGTGGTGCTCGGTGACATCATCGAAGATGGCCACGGTGCCCACCGGCTGGTCCGCGCTGTCACGCAACCGCCGCAGCTTGACGGAGAAGTGGCGCAGACCCTTGACCGTCTCCAGGTTCGCGTGGTGCGAGCCCTCGTCGCGTCGCCCGGCCGCCAAGGTGGCCAATGGTTCGGCCAGGACCGCGATGACGCGGTCGAGCGCCGCCTCGCCACCGTGCATCGCGCCGGTGACCTCGGTCCCGGCGAACACGCGCGCCGCCACGCGGTTGGCGTTCACCACGCGCTGCGCCAGGTCGAGCAGCAGCACCGGCTGGTCCAGGCTCTCGAAGACGGTCAGGTAGCGCGTGCGCTGATCGGTCATCCAGCGGGTGCCGGCCTCCAGCTCAGCCAGACGAGCGCTCTCGGAGAACCGCGTCCACTCCACGCAGAAGCCGATCTCCACGCGGTCGAAGAACCGCTCCACGAACCGCTGACGCCGCGCCCCGTCGGCGTCGCTCAGCCCCGCGGCCAGCACCAGGTCGACATAGGCCTGGCGGAAGTACTTCATCAAGCCGAGGAACAACTCGATGGTGACGCCGCGCGCGCGGTGCCGTTGCGCCTCGCGAATCCCGAACGCGGCGGCGGGATCGTCCTGGTGGTCATCCTCCGGGTCCAACTCGGGCACCACGCTGGTCGCGGCCAGTAGCTGCGTCAGCGCCTGGCTCAGACCGCGCACGGCCTGGCGCCAGGCCGACGCCTGAGTCGAGGCGTAGCGCGTGTAGCCCCGCTCCTGCGCCAGGTCGATGACCTGGCGCAGGAGCCAGTCCTCACTCGCGGTGACCAACTGAGCCAGCCCGGCCAACTGCGCGCCTTGGGACACGTGACCACCTCCGCTGACCCACTACGGCCGATCCACTCAGATGCTGACCTCGCGGCCGGCCTCCGCCGAGCGGTAGACACCGTCGAGGATGCGCAGGCAGGCCAGCGCCTCCTCGCCCGGCACCGGCACCGGACCGTCGTCCAGAATGCAGCGGCAGAACAGCTCCACTTCCCGGTGGTGCGAGCGCACGTTCGGCACCGTGGTCGGGGCGATCTCGAGCAACTGCATCGAGCTCTCGGTGTAGAGCCGCGGCGGATCGAGCACCAGGCCGCCTTGGTCGCCCAGGATGGTGGCGTTGTAGATGTCGGCCGGCAGGTTCGCCGCGAAGCTGCTCTCAATGACCACCGTCGCGCCGTTCTCGAACCGCACCAGTGCGGTGGCGAAGTCCTCCACCGTGAACTTGGTGTGGTCCCATTGCCCCATCAGGCCCAGCACATCGCCGCGCGGGCCGAACTTGGCGTAGGTCGCACCGGACACGGCCACCGGCTTCGGATAGCCCATCAGGTAGAGCGTCGTGTCCAGCACGTGCACGCCGATGTCGATCAGCGGCCCGCCGCCCTGCTTGGCCTTGTCGATGAACACGCCCCAGCCCGGGATGCCGCGCCGGCGCAGCGCTTGGGCGCGCGCCCAGTAGACATTGCCCAGCCGGCCCTCGTCGACGAGCTTCTTCAGCGCCTGCGTGTTGCCGTCGAACCGCCGGTTCAGTCCGCACATCAGCTTGCGCCCGGCCTTCGCCGCGGCGGCGACCATCTGTTCACCGTGCGCCACGGTGTCGGCCAGCGGCTTCTCGACCAGCACGTGCTTGCCCGCCTGCAACGCCGCGATGGTCGGTTCGTGGTGGTACAGGTTCGGCGTGCAGACGCTGACCAGGTCGATGTCGTCGCGATCGAGCAGGTCATTCAGCTCCGTGTAGACATGCGGGATGCTGAACTGCGCCGCGGCCTTCTTGGCGATCTCCTCGTTGACGTCGAAGACGCCCACCAGCTCGCAGAGGTCCGGTATGGCGGCATAGCCCGGCAGATGCGCGGCGACCGCGATGCCGCCGGCCCCAATGATGCCCACGCCCAACTTGCCCGACTTGCCCTTCTTCTTGCCCTTGGACGGCATCGCTCTTCTCCTCGCTGTTGGCACCCGCCCACGCGGGCCCGCCTCAATCAGCCTGCGCCGCACGTCGCCGGTCACCGCGCCGCAGCGACCAGTTCAGCAGCGGCGGCGTCACCATCGTGGTCACGATCACCATGATCACGATCGCGGTGTTGGCCATCGGTGAGACCATCGGATCGCCCCGGATGGCCAACTGCTGCCCGATGGCGGCGACGATCAGCCCGACCTCGCCGCGGGGCACCATGCCCAGGCCAACCGACAGCCGGTCCAGCCCGCGGCCGACCACGGCCAGGCCACAAGCCTGCTTGCCGGCGAACGCCGCCACTGTCAGCAGCGCGGCGAAGCCGAGCACGCGCGCATCGGCGAACGTCTCGAGCCGCACGGTCATGCCCATCTGCACGAAGAACAGCGGCACCAGGAAGATCGTCACCGGCTCCAGGACATCCTCGATGCGGTGGTCGGCGCCGCCCTCACGGAAGTCCTGGTAGTGCACCGGGTCGAGCAGCAGGCCCGCCGCGAACGCGCCGACAATCGGCGCCAGGCCGATCAGCCCCGACACCGTGGCCAGAATGAAGCAGATGGCCAGGGCGCTGATCAGCAGCAGGCCCTCGCCTTGCAGGCGCGAGGTCAGCTTCATCGCCCGCGGCGCCAGCCACCGGCCACCCGCCACCGAGATCACCAGGAAGGCGACGGCCAGCAGCAGGATGCGCGCCACGTCCAGCACGTTGAGCGCGCCGCCGGTGTTCCGCGCCGAGACCATGCCGGTGACCACGGCCAACACCACCAGACCCATGACGTCATCGATGACCGCCGCCCCGAGCACGATGCGCGCCTCGTCCTGGTCCAGTCGCCCGAGTTCGCGGAACACCCGGGCGGTGATCCCCACGCTGGTCGCGCAGAGCACCGAGCCGACGAACACGTGAACCAGCAGATCGTGCTGGCCCGGCAGCAGGCAGTACGAGACGAGGAAGCCCAGGACGAACGGCACGATGACGCCGATGCTGGCCACCAGGAAGGACGACAGACCGACCCGGACCATCTCGCCGAGATCGGTCTCCAGCCCCACCTGGAACAGCAGCAGCACGACGCCCAGCCGCGCCAGGATGTCGAGCGGCTGCCCCGGCGTGGTGGCCGAGCGCACGAAGCTCGCATAGGCGCCCATGGCGCCGCCGGAAGCCGCCGCCTGATCGGCGTTCAGCCCCGCCAGCAGCAGCAGGTTGCCCAGCACCACGCCGCCGACCAGCTCGCCCAGCACAGCCGGCTGCCCGCAGCGCAGGAACAGTGAGCCGCCGAGTTTGGCCGCGGCCAGCATGAGCACCAGCCCGGCCATGACCGGCGACACCGGGTCGCCGTGTTCGGCCGGAGCCGGCTCGCCGGTGGCCGCCGGTGCGGCGGGCGCGGCCCCGTGCTGGGCCAGTAGCGACGGGGCGGCGCTCAGCAGGACCACCAACAGCAACCAGCCCAAACGCCGCCCGCGTCCACTCACTGTTCTGACCTCACTTAGCCATGTGGTAGCATGGCGGCCTTGATGATCGGCTGGCTGCCGTCCACCACCGCCTGCATGACCTCCTTCTCCTCGCCCCAGGTGAAGGTGCGGTTGATCAGGAGATCCGGGTCCACCAGACCATCGCGAAGTAACCGATTCGAGACCGGGAAGTTAATGGCCGGCTCCGCGAAGGTCGGAATCAGCGAGATCTTGCGGAAGATCATGTCGTTGACGTCGAGTTCGATGGTGTTCTGGTCACCGAAGTGCAGGCCGAAGAAGGTGATCAGCCCGCCGAACCGGATCGCCTTGAACGCGTCGTACAGGCTCCGCGGCGGCGAACTGACGATGACCCGGTCGACGCCTTTGGGCCGGCGCGTCTTGATCTCGTCCTCGACATCCTGCTTGCCGACCTCGATGACCAGGTCCACACCCAGCTGCTTGGCCGTCTCCAACCGCGCCTTCTCGCGCGGGTTGTCCGCGGGCAGACCGGTGATGGCCACGAACGCCGCGCCGGCCAGCTTGGCCAGCCGCGCCGACATCAGCCCGAGTGGACCGGGCCCGAGCACCAGCACGCTACCGCCCAGCGGGACCTGGGCGTTGACCACCGCGGTGTAGCAGACCGCCAGCGGCTCGGTCAGGCAGGCCGGCAGGTAGTCGAGGCCCTCGAAGGGGTCACAGGAGTTGTAGCGCACCTTCATGTACTCGCCCATGCCGGGCTGACCCTCGAGGTCGTACATGTGGCGACAGAACTCCGGGTGACCGCTCTTGCAGTTCTCGCACACGCCGCACATCGTGCAGTCTTCGACAATCACCTTGTCGCCGACCTTGACGTTCGGCACGTTCGGACCGACTTCGACCACCTCGGCGGCGATCTCATGGCCGAGGGCCATGTGTTCGTCGGACCAGTCGCGCACGAAGTTGATGTCGGTGCCACAGACACCGCAGGCGTGGACCTTCACCACCACCTCGCCGTCGCCCGGCGCGGTGATCTCGCCCTCGCGCATCACGATGTCGAGGCCCTTGCGGCCGAACAAGCCTCTGCTCTTCATCGCACACCTCCATGGGCTCTGGGCGCCGCGACGCTGCCGCCGCGGCGCCCGCCAGCCGCGCTTAGCCCGCGCCGTAGAGCTTACCGTCGGCGCCGGGATAGATCTCGTCGTCCACGTGCGCCATGGCCTGGTCGAGGTTGGCGAAGACCTTGTGGAACGCGGCGAGGATCTTGTCCATCAGGGCGCGGCCGTTCGGCGCATGGACGCCGTGCACCACCGTATAGGTGTCGCAGAGCTTCTGAGCAACCGGGAACTGCTCCGGATTGTAGTTGTACCGGACGCCCTTGGCCTCGTTGATGGCCCACGGATGGTGCGAGCCGCCGTAGCCCAGCATGGACTGGAACAGGTCCTGCGCCGGCACCGGCATGGTCTGCCACTGACCGACCAGCACGCCTTCCTTGTACAGCGCCTTCTCGATGGCGATGCGGAACTGCCGCGGCGAGGCGGCGACACCGGCGGCCGCCGGGTCGAAGTTGACGTTGTACATGAAGTAGACGTGCTTGCAGTCGGGCGGGCAGTACGGCGGAATGACGCCCGGGATCTTGGCCAACTCGGCGCTGAGGTAGTCGGCGTTGGCGATCCGGACGTCGTTGTTCTCGTCCAGGTGCATCAACTGCGCGCGGGCATGGGCCGCGGGCAGTTCCTGGTTCCGGTACATGTAGCCGAGGATCGACGCGTTGTACACTCGCCGCCGACTGACCTCGTCCACCTCGTCGCCGAAGCACCGGAGCAGCACGCCCTTGTTGAGCAGATCCTCGTTGTCCGTGGTGAACAGGCCGCCCTCACCGCCGGACAGGTTCTTGAAGTTGTTCAGGCTGAACGTGCCGGTATCGCCCAGCGAGCCGACCTTGCGGCCCTTGTAGGTGGCCCCGTGCGCTTGACAGGCGTCCTCGATCACCAACAGGTTGTGCTTCCGGGCGATGGCCAGGATGGGATCCATGTCCGCCGGGCAGCCCTGGATGTGCACCGGGATGATGGCCTTGGTGCGCTCGGTGATCGCGGCCTCGAGCTGGTTCGGGTCCATGCAGAAGGTGCGCGGATCGATGTCCACGAACACGGGTATCGCGTTCTGGTGGAGTGCGCACGAGGCCGAGGCCAGGAAGGTGAACGCCGAGGTGATCACTTCATCGCCGGGCGCCACGCCCACGGCGGCCAGCGACATGTGCAGCGCCGCCGTGCCGCTGCAGGTGGTCAGGCAGTGCTTGCTGCCGATGTAGGCCGCCCATTCGCGCTCCAGCGCCGCCACCTGCGGCGCGGTGCCGCCGGCCACGATGCCGCTATCCAGGACCTCGTTGATCAGCCGGCGGTCGTCCTCGGTGATGATAGGCCAGTTGCCGTAGTCGCCGCGGGTCAGCACCGGCGTCCCGCCGGCGATGGCCAGAGTGCTGCTCACAACTCGTCTCCTTCTCCGCAACAGGTCTGCGCATGGGCCTCGGCCAACAGGGCCAGGCTGTGGTTGATGATCAGGTCCGCGGCCGCGGCGTCCACACCGCGGGTGTCCTCGGCGTAGCCACCTTCGGTGATGGCGACGCGCGTCGGGACATAGCCGATGTGGCCGTTGGCCAGACCGATGATCCAGGTCTGTTTGAACGGGCTGCGCCGCTTCACCTCCTGCCCGATCTCGGTGTAGAGTTCACCGGGGAACGTCAGCAGGGCGGTCTCGCCGATGGCTACGCAGGTCTGCTCAATGACAATCGGGTGGTCCTGCCTGGCGCGCAGGTCGCGGTACAGCACCGCCAGGTAGTCGTCGCCCACGCCGTCCGCCAGGGCCTGCACCTTGCCCCCGGTCTCCGCCAGGATGCGTTGCGCCCACGACCACTCGTCGTCGGTGATCTGCCGGGCCGGTACGTCGTAAGCCCGTCGCGCCACCGCGAGTGGTAGTGGAGACCGGTAGTCCAGACTGGGCTCGACCGCCTTCACCGCTTCGGCCAGAGCGTGTCCGACCCGGTCCATGCCGGCCCAGTCACGGTCGCGCAGGCCGTCGATGTCCATGGTGCCTTGGGCACCGTTGGCAAAGATGGCCACGCCGAACCCGAAGAACTCCTCCACCAGCCGGCAGGCCAGGCCCGGATACTCGGCACTGAGCAGCAAGTTGTCGCCCGACATCACGTTCGGGTGACCGGCATGGTTGAACAGCGTGCCGACGACCTGCCCGCTCTGGTCGGCACGCACGGCGATGAGCACGCCCACTTCCGGATCGATCACGCCCAGCGGCCCGACCACCTCGTCCTCGGTGTAGGGCTCCCAGTTCATGATCACGTGGCCATCCTTGGCCAGCAGCCGCCGGTAGTGGCTGATGGTCGTCTCGGTGCCCGAGCCACAACCCACGGCCACTGCGGTCCGGCCGGCCAACGCCTCGGTCACCACCGCGACCACGGCCTCGGCCAGTTGCTCGACCCAGACCACTTCCTTGTCGTTGAAGAAGCCCTTGGCCGCCGGACCCGAATGCGTGTGGGTGGCCGCCAGGATCACCCGCTCCGCCGGCAGCCCGGTGCGCTCGGCGACGCGCCGGCGCATGGCCTGGTTGTCGTCGGTGCTCAACGCACACACGTCCAGCACCACGACGGCCACGGCCTCACTGACCTCGCCGGTGGCGCTCAGCACCAAGCAGCGCGCGTGCAGCGGGTCGTGGACGCCCTGCGACGGGTGGTCGCGCAACATGCCGTCCATCCAGACACTGCCCGCGGGCGTGATATCGGTCCGGGCCGCTCCGGCTAACATGGTGGTTCCTCCACGCACGCGAATTGGCGACCGGCCGGCCTTGTCCTTCCGACCGCCTCAGGCTGCGCCACCCAGCCAGGCGCGCGGGTTGTCGCCCGCCACCCGCTGCAACAGGTCCTCGGGCAGCGACCGCAGGGCCGCCGTCTCGCGCACCATCGAGCTGCGCAGGTTGAAGACGGTGGTGTTCCCTTCGGCGTCCGTGTAGGGCGCCACGTAGGAGTAGTACGGCGCGTCGCTGCCCCAGAGCAGACGGTCGGGATAGGCCGCGGCCAGGTCGCACAGCGCTTGCCCGCAGTCGCCATAGTCGGTGGCAAACCGGCGGTCGGGCACAGCCACCACCGGCGAGTCCTCGGTGGCCAGGTCACAGTGTATGCAGAAGGCCGACACGTCGAACCAGGCGTTCGGCAGCTCCGCCAGGCGGTCGAGCGCCGGCTTGTCGAAGCGCAGCGTGTGGGCCACGTTGAAGCGCACGCGCGGCGTGGCCTGCACCACGTCCAGGATGTCAGCCACCTGCGACCAGGTATCGTCCGGGTGCACGGCACTGTGGATGAGCACCGGCCAGTCATGGCGCTCGGCCAGGTCGAGGAAGCCGGTGCGCGGCAGGTCAGTCACGCGCGCCTTGACCATCGTCGCCTGGACTTTCAGGCCAGCAATGGCGTAGCGCTCTGCCAGCCCTTCGAGGCCCCGGATCTGCTCCTCGGTCTGGCGCGAGGGGTCGATGATGACGAACGGCCGCACCCGTGGCGCGAGGTCATCGAACAGGTCGAATACCTCGGACAGCATCTGCTGGTTCTCGAACTGGTACGGGTAGGGCGACAGGTCATCGCCGATGATCTCGTTGCACAGGTCGATGCACTCGTTGCAGATCCAGACGTTCGTGCCGGCGATCAGCTTGCCCACCTGGTCGCGGCTCTTGTTGCAGAACGAGCAGCGCAGTTGGCTACTCCCGTCTGAGCCACACGAGCACCCGCCGCTGCAGGACTTGCCCGTCGGCGCGCCCTTGCCGGCCAGTGCTCGCAGACCCATCTGCAGGTGCGTGGCCATGGGGAACACGACCACCCGGTCGATCCCGGCGCGGTCGAGGTCGGCGCAAAGCGTCTCCAGGTGCTGCGCATACGGAAACGCGCCGCTGAGATAGTGCGCCAACTCGACGCCGATGTGCGTGTGGCAGTCGTACAACGGTCCCATGCGACGACTCCTGGGCGCGCATTATCGACACCCGCGGCCCACGCCGTCAACCGGCCTGGCAACCAATCCGCGCCGGAGTGGTCATTATGGCTGGACACCCTAACAGTAGGCAGGCAGCACATGACGGACCTGGAAATCGCCGAAAACGCCCGGATGATCCCGATCAGTGACCTCGCGCGCGACCGGCTCGGCATCGATCCGCTCAACCTGGACCCGTACGGCCACTACAAGGCCAAGCTCTCGCTGGACTACGTGAACAGCCTGCCCGAACGGCCCGACAGCAAGTTGGTGCTGGTCACCGCGATCAGCCCGACTCCGGCCGGCGAAGGCAAGACCACCTGTTCCATCGGTCTCGGCGACGCGCTCAACCGCATCGGGCGGAACACGATGATCTGCCTGCGTGAGCCGGCGCTGGGTCCGTGCTTCGGCATGAAGGGCGGCGCCGCCGGCGGCGGGCGCGCGCAGGTCGTGCCGATGCACGACATCAACCTGCACTTCACCGGCGACATGCACGCGGTGGCCAGCGCGCACAACCTGCTGGCCGCGATGATCGACAACCACATCCACTTCGACAACCCGTACCGGCTGGACATCCGCCGCATCCAGTGGAACCGGGTCGGCGACATGAACGACCGCATCCTGCGCGAGGTGGTGGTCGGCCTGGGCGGCGTCGGCAACGGCTTCCCGCGCGAGGAGGGCTTCGACATCGTCGTCGCCTCGGAGGTCATGGCCATCCTGTGCCTGGCCAACTCGCTCGAAGAGATGCGCGAGCGACTGGGCCACATCCTGATCGGCTACACCCGCATCGGCAGCGACCCGATCTGCGCGCGCGACCTGAAGGCCCACGGCGCCATGACGGTGCTGCTGCGCGAGGCGCTGAAGCCGAACCTGGTGCAGTCGCTGGAAGGTACACCGGCCTTCGTCCACGGTGGCCCGTTCGCCAACATCGCCCACGGCTGCAACTCGGCGGTGGCGACGCGTGCGGCGCTTCGTCTGGCCGACTACGTGGTCACCGAAGCCGGGTTCGGCGCCGACCTGGGCGCCGAGAAGTTCCTCGACATCAAGTGCCGCAAGACCGGTCTGCGGCCGAGCGTGGCGGTGCTGGTGGCGACCGTCAAGGCGCTCAAGTACCACGGTGGCGTCGACAAGAAGCAGCTCGATATGCCGAACCTGGACGCCCTGGAGCGCGGCTTGAGCAACCTGCGCCGCCACGTGAACAACCTGCGCCACCACTTCGGCCTGCCCGTCGTGGTGGCCATCAACCCCTACCCGTCCGACACACCCGCCGAGGTCGACCTGCTGCAGAAGAAGCTCGGCGAGATGGACATCCGTTCGGCCGTGGCGCGGCACTACGCCTTCGGCGGCGCCGGCGCCGTGGACCTGGCCCGCGCCGTCGTCGAAGCCGTCGAGGGCGAGCCGTCGCAGGTCAAGCTGCTCTACGACGACACCACCTCGCTGTGGGACAAGCTGACCGCCGTGGCGACGCGCATCTACGGGGCCAGCGAGGTCATCGCCGATACGCGGGTGCGCGAGCAGATCGCGTCGTTTGGCGAGCATCACGGGCACTTCCCGGTCTGCATCGCCAAGACGCAGTACTCGTTTTCCAGCGACCCCGACCTGCGCGGCGCACCCGCCGGTCACATCCTGCCGGTGCGCGAGGTCCGCCTGGCGCGCGGCGCCGAGTTCATGGTGGCCTACTGCGGCAACATGCTGACCATGCCGGGCTTGCCGCGCAATCCCGCCGCGGAGCGCATCGATGTCGATGCCGGCGGGCGGATTGTGGGGTTGTCCTAACGCATCGCCTCGCGCGCGGAGCGCCCCCTTGACGTTGACCGCTCCGCGCGGTTAGCCTGCGCCCAACCGGAGACCTGGGTTGACCGCCGCTGTCGCCGTGCTGCTCCTCGTCGGTGCCGCCGCGCCGCACCGGTTCGTCGCCGACTTCAACGGTGACCGACTGCCGCCGCCGTTCACGGTGATGCGGCCTGACCCGGCCAACTGGCGGCTCGCCGACGGCGCGTTGGCCATCACCACTCAGCGCGGCGATGTACACGAACGGAGCAACACCTACCGCAACCTGTTCGCCGTGCCCGCGCCGCCCGGCGACTTCACCGTGATCCTGCGCGTCCGCCGGTTCGAGCCGCGCGCGCCAATCCAGCACCTCAGCCTGGGACTGTTCGCGAGCCACGACCAGCTCGTCCGGCTGACCTACTGGTGGCGCGGCCGCGACCGCGGGCTCAGTCTCGACCGCGAAGACGCGGCAACGCAGCGCAACGTCGCCGCCGCCGCCGCGGAGTTCGGCGACCGGCCGTTCCAACTGCGCCTGACGCGCCAGGCGGCCGTGCTGCGAGCGGCCTGGGCCGCCGGCGACGGCACCTGGCACGATCTGGGCCACACGCCCTGGACGTCCACCGCCCGGTGGCTCGGCTTCTACGCCAGCAACGGTGAGGCCGACGCACCGGCCGCCGTCGCTGCCATTGAGGAGTTGGAGATCATGTCGGAGCAACCGCTACCCGACCAGTTGCCACCGGAACCGCCACGGCCCAAGCCGACCTTGCACGTCTACGCCGACTACGGCTGGCTGCGCGGGCTCAACTGCATCCCCTCGTGGGGGGCGCGCATCGAGGAGGCCTGGTGGCGCTACGATCCGGCTCGGCTGCGCCAGGAGTTGGCCCTGGTGCGGCGCATCCACGGCAACACCGTGCGGCTGTGGATCGAGTTCACCGCCTGGATGGCCGATCCCGACGAGATGACCCGCCGCTTCCTGGACGCCATCGCCGCCATCGACCAGGCCGGCCTGAAGGCCATGCCGTGCCTGTTCAACCGCTGGCACGACTACCGGTGGGACTACGGCGGCACCTACACCGAGGACCTGGTCCGCGACTGGGCGCCGAAGCTCGACTACGTGCGCGCGCTGGTCACACCCCTGGCGCGCGACCCGCGGGTGTTGTGCTGGGACCTGTGCAACGAGCCGCAGGCGTTCGACCTGAACAGCGAGGTCAACCGGCGCGAGTACGCCTTCCTGGAGGCGGTCGCCGGCGCGGCGCGCGCGGCCGGAGCACAGCAGCCCATCACCATCGGCACCATGACCGGTGGCAACATCGACCTCTACGCGCCGCTGTGCGACGTGCTCTGCGGACATCCCTACGCCCACACCGAAGCCGACCTGGCCGCGGCCATCGCCGCGCTACGCGAACTCGGCCGCAAGCACGGCAAGCCGGTGCTGGTGAACGAGTGTGTGCCCGGCTGCCTCGACGATGCCAAGCGCGCCGCGGCGGCGCGGTGGACCACGCGGCTGCTGGCCGACGCCGGCTGCGGGTGGATGGGCTGGAGCATCACCGAGGGTCGCGCCATCGCCACGCGCCGCGACCGGATCGACGGCAACGGGCTGGACGGCCAGGGCTTCCACGCCTGGCACACCGCCGACGGGCGCCTGCGCGGCGGGCTGGAGTTCCTGCTGTCGCCACCGGCCAGACGCGCGCCGTGGGAACGGTAGCGAGCAGGAACCGCCGTGGCGGGCCGGAACCGCCCGCTTGGAGAGCCCAATGAAGCTCCGCGAGATCCGTGTCGCCAAGGCGCAACTGCCCGGCCGCACGCCCACCACGCCGCCGCGCCGAGAGCCCTGGACCGCGTCCGGACCGGTCGCCTGCCCGATGACGCGCTACCCGCGCTATGCCGCCTGGCGACCGAGCTGGCTGCCGCGCTTCGGCGGCTACGCCGTAGTGGTCACCGCCGAGGACGGCACCACCGGCTTCGCCATCGGCGGCGGCGGCACGCCCGCGGCCGCCATCATCGCGGAGCACCTGGCGCCTCGGCTCACTGACGAGCCCTGTCTGGCCACCGAGCGGCTCTACGACATGATGGTCCGCCTGTGCCTGCCGTTCGGCGCCGGCGGTCTGGCGTCCTTCGCCGCCAGCACCGTGGACCTGGCGCTGTGGGACCTCAAAGGCAAGCTCCTGGGGCGCCCGGTCTACGAGTTGCTCGGCGGCCCGGCGCGCGACGCGTTGTCGTGCTACGGCACCGGCAACGACAACGACTGGCACCTCGAACTCGGCTTCCACGGCAGCAAGATGGCCTGCCCCTATGGCCCGGCCGACGGCCTCGACGGCCTGCGCCGCAACGAGGAGCTGGTGGCCAGCCGGCGCGAGTTGGCCGGCGACGGTGTCGAGTTGATGCTCGACTGCTGGATGGCCTTCGACGAGGACTACACGGTCCGTCTGGCCGAGACGCTGCGGCCGTACCGGCTCAAGTGGCTGGAGGAGTGCCTCATCCCCGACGACTTCGACGCCCATGCCGCGGTCCGGCAGCGCCTGCCCTGGCAGACGCTGGCCACCGGCGAGCACTGGTACACGCCCTACCCGTTCCAGTACGCCGCCAGCCATCGGCTGGTGGACATCCTGCAACCAGACATCGGCTGGTGCGGCGGCCTGACCGCGGTGGCTCGCATTGTCGCGGTCGCCGAAGCCGCCGGCTTGGCGGTCATCCTCCACGGCGGCGGCAACACGCCCTATGGCCAGCACGCCAGCTATGCACTGCCCGGCATCGTCTGGACCGAGTACTTCGTCGGCACGGCGCCCGGCGTGCCGCTGGACGAACTGGGCAGTTGGCCCGGCGTGCCGCTGCCGCAGAACGGCCGGCTCACGCCGTCGGATGCGCCGGGCTTCGGCGTCGAGGTCGATCCGTCGGACTGGCCACCGTTCTTCGCCTGACCGGAGGTCGGCACAGCCGTCGAGCCCGGCCCTGGTGCAGGCGGCTTCAGCCGCACCCAGCGATCCGGCGCCGGCAAACGCCGACGCCACCGTCATGGCCGGTCGGGCCATGACGGTGCGCGCCCGCGGTCAGACTGGTCGCTGCCCACACCGTCCGCTGCGGTGCGGTGCGCCACCGGTCAGGTGCCCAGCGCTCACCGAGCGGTCTGAGCGAACACCTCGCGGCTGACCTCGCGCCCGTGGTCGAGGAAGTACCGCATGGTCTCGTAGTCGACCTCGGGCGGCTCGGAGTGGTCGCTGTGCAGCACGAAGCCGCCGCCGCGCTCGAGCACGTAGCGCATCTTCTCCAATTCGCGGGCGATCCAGGCGCGGTCGTTCTCGATCAGGGCCCGCACGTCCAGACCGCCGTAGAACGCGATCCGGTCGCCGAACTGGTCACACAGCTTGACCAGTTCCATGCCGGCCTTGACCTCCATGGCCTGCAAGCAGTCCATGCCGGCCTCGACCAGCCCCGGCACCAGCGGCTCGACGTAGCCGCAGGAGTGCACGATCACCTTGCAGCCCAGCGAGTGTGCAAAGTCGAACAGCAGCGTGTGGGCCGGTTGCAGCAACTGCGCGTACATCGCCGGCGACATGAACGGCCGCTGCTTGAAGCCCATGTCTTCGTAGAAGAAGAACCCGTCGGGCGTGCCTTCCTCGGCGAACAGGACTTCGAGGTGCCGGATGGTCAGGTTGGCGAAGGTCATCGCCATGTCCAGCACCCAGTCTGGCTGGAGCGCCATGCCCATCAGCATGTACTCGTGCCCGCACACCGGGTGCATCTGCTCGAACGGGGCCACGCCGCCCCAGCAGTAGAAGAGCTGCCGCTCGGCCGCGTAGCGCTTGGCGTTGCGGTAGCCTTCGAACGGGATCCGCCGCCGGTCGAGCTCGACGAGATACGGCTTGATGCGGGCCTCCCAGCCTGCCTGGTCCTTGACCTCGAAGTCGACATGCTCGGGCGTGCTGTCGTGCAGCTTGTGCCGCCGCAGGATGGCACCGTTGCCGTCGCGGATGAGGATGGTCTCCTCGGTCTCCTCGAGCGTCTCGTTCTGGAAGTCGAGGTCGGCGCAACTGTTCAGCCAGCCACCCGAGGCCAGATCCTGCCCGAAGTGCTCGGCCACGTTCTCGTGCTCGCCGAGATGGCCTTCGCTGCGCCACCGGTTGATGGTCGCCCCCCACGGGCTGACCGCCACCGGAACCTGATCGACCGGACGCCGGGCCAACGCGCCGGCCATACGCTCGATGCTGCTGAGTGCCACGGTGTACTCCTGTCCTCGACCGCCGCTGCGCGTCAGGACCCACCTGCCCCCAGCCTGCAAGGGCTTCGCCAGGTGCCCACGCAACCAATTCGCCACAATCCATCGGCCCATATGGCCCGGTTCTTGCAGTGCTGCTGGTTGACGGCCGGTGCCCATCGGGGTACAAGAGCCTTGGCAGTCGGTGGAGACGACCATCCGCGCCCGGGGCCGCTCGGCGGCATTCACTCTGATCGAGTTGCTGACCGTGATCGCCATCATCGCGGTCCTCGTGGGGATCTTGCTGCCCGTGTTCGCCCGCGCCCGCGGCAAAGCGATGCAGGCCACCTGCCTGAGCCACAACAAGCAACTGGCCCACGCCGCCATGCTCTACGTGCAGGACTGGGACAACCGGCTGCCCTCCATGTGGGACAACGTCCAGGGCAACCAGCAGAGCGGTGGCTGGGTGTGGTACTCCGACTTCCCCAACGGCAACGACGGCACGTTCCAGCCGGCCCGCGGCAGCCTCTACACCTACACGCGCAACACGCAGATCTTCGTCTGCCCCGACGATGACTGCGACCAGGGCTGCAGTTACGCCATCAACGCGCTGGTCGGCACCTCGGTCGGCACGCTCGGCTTCCACGCCGGACTGCGGCTCACACGCGTCACCGATCCGGTGGCCACGTTGCTGTTTGTCGAGGAGGCCAGCAACAGCGCGGGCTCCACCGATGACGGCTACCTGATGCCGCCGGGCAACCAACCGAGCAGTCGCCACTTCGGCGGCAGCGCCTTCAGCTTCTGCGACGGGCACGTCAAATGGCTGCCCGTGAGCGACGTCAGCTACCCGAACCCGCGCGGCTCCTACCGCTACGAGCCGCGCCCTGAGCACGACCACTGACGCCGGCTACTGCCACACCACAGTGATTCCGGCCCATACTTCGGGCTTGCCCCGAGTAGGCGCGTAGCGCCGTATCGAGGGGCCATGGCCGGACCGGCGCCGGGTTGCGGCCCTTCGATACGCGGCTCCGCCGCTCCTCAGGGCAAGCTGGAGTTTGGTCCACAATCACGTTGGTGCGGTACGAAGTAGCCGCTCGGAGATCCTGCCCGGTAGGGACGGGGCCTGGTGCCCGCCCTGTCACTGCCCGGTTGGCGCTTGGTGGCCCGCAGCCGGGCGACCCAAGGGTCGCCCGTACAGGACAACATCACCGGCAGGCTGCTTAGCCTCGGGCGTGCGCGGCCACCTCGTCGGCGGTCAGCGCCCGGTCGTACAGGCGCACCTCATCGAGCAGGCCCTGGAAGTGCGCGCGATGGTCGCGCGCGTAGTTGCCCAGGCACAGCGGCTCCGGATTCGGCTTCACCGGGCCGGTGCGCGCCAGGTGGCCCACCTCGCGACCGTCCTGGTACACCCGCATCATCTGTCCATCGTAGGTGCCGGCCAGGTGCACCCAGCGGCCCACCGGCAGCGGTTCGGCCGCCACCAGGTGGTGACTCCAGTCGGTCAGCGGGATGGCGAAGCTCACCCGCCCACCGGCCAGACCGAACCGGTAGCCGGTGTCCAGGTGACCGCTGTAGATGCGGTTGACGAACCAGCGGTCGTTCTGACCCGCCTGGTCGGTCTTCACCCAGCACTCGAAGGTCAGGCCCTTGGCCGGGGCCAGCAGGTCGCTGGCCGCCACCTGCACGCAGCCGCCGTCGCAAACGAGTGCCAGCCCATCCTTGCCCGCGGCGCGTTTGGCCTGACGCAGCACGCCGCCGAGCCGGTGGCCGGACCAGTCGAGCGCGACCAGGCTGTCGGCCGGCTCGTCGAACGACCACCAGCCGACCAGCCCGGCCGGCGCGCCGGGCTTGACCACCTGGCGGCGCACTTGCCGGCGGAACTCCTCCTCCTCGCGCAACGCCGCCCAGTACGCCCGGTCATACGGGCCGCGGCCGATGTCCTCGGGAATCAGGTCCTGGTGCGCCTCCGGCGCGTCCGAGAAGACCTTGCGCACCGCGTCCAGATAGCCGAAGCCATACTCCCGGTAGGGCGCGATGTAGTGCCCTTCGCCCCACTCGTTCCAGTTGTCCAGCAGCAGCATCCGGCGGCCGAGCGAGCTCTCCGGCAGCTTGGCGCAGAAGCCCTTGGCCCAGCGCAGCAGTCGCTCCCAGTCGTCTGGCGGCAGCTTCCAGATGCTGCCCTCGTCGCGCCAGCCGCTCCAGGCCTGCGACACCGTCGGCACCTGCGGCAGGATGTTCAGCTCCTGCGTGCGGGTCAGGTAGCCTTGCTGCGCCGCGATGACCTGGTCCGGCGGCGGGCTGTTCTGCACATGCCAGCAATAGGCGAAGGTGTAGTCCAAGCCAAGCTGCTTCAGCAGCGTCAGGTGCTTCGGGTCCGTGCCGCGGTACTCACCCATCAGGTACAGACCGTCGAACCCGGCGTCGCGGCAGGCCTGGCGCATCTTGGCGAACGCCTGGCCCACGTTCGCGAGGCCGCCCAGATCCTGGATCAGGAACTCCGGCCGGTAGATGAACAAGACCGGCTTGTTGTCGATCTTCAGGTAGCCCGGGTACTTGAAGTAGTTCTCGATCCAGTACGGCAGCAGGTTACCCAGCAGGTCCTGCTCGTTGGCCACGCCGGCGCGCCCGCGGCTCTGGTTCTCCCACATGATGGTGAACTTGAGCTGGTCGGCGTAGCGCGACTTGAACAGCGCGTCGTGGATGGCGCTGCTGAACATGGTGGTGACCGGCCCGCCCTGGCTGGTGCGATACCAGCAGTAGATGAAGAACGAGACGCCGTGCTCCACCGCCCACTTGGTCTCCCAGTCGGCGATCTCGGGGTTCTCCTGCGCGTAGAAGCCCAGGGCCGGCGTCCGCTCGGGGTGGATGTGCAGTTGCGACCACATCTGCGGCTTGTCGGCCTCCCACAGCGGGCAGTGGTGCGCGCCGATCAGCAGCGACGTCTTCACCGGCTGCGGCGGCGGCAGGTACTCCGGCCGGCTGGCCGCCAGCGCCGGCAGAAACCGCATGGTGACGTCGGCGCGAGCCAGCTCGTCGCCGTCGGCGGTGGTCACCCGCAGGCCCAGGCGGTCATAGGCCGGCTCGCGCGCGCCGATGGTCCAACTCACCTCGCGCTGCTCCGCCGGCGCCAGCCGCACGCTCTGCGCCGGCACGGAGCCGCCCTCCAGGCTGAAGCTCTGCGGCAGCGACAACACGGCCCGCAGGTCGACCGCGGCCTCGGTCTCGTTGCTGAGCATCGCGGTGACCCGCGCGGTGCGGCCCACGCGCGTGAGTGGCTTGTCGCACCGCAGGTAGCGCACGACACTGACCGGCTCGGCGGCGGCACCGGCGGCCAGTCCCGCCAACACGGTCCACGCCACGCCCCATGAGGACACTGCCACGGTTCTGCTCCCGGACTACCGGCGGGAAGATACACCGCGCGCGCGCCGACACCTGCCACCGCCAGGACCGCGGGCGTCCTCGCCCGCCGGAGGCCGGGCGCATCCGCCAACGGGACGCTGACAGCGGCGCCGGCCCCGGCGCTACGGGCCATCCGCGGCTTCGGCGGGCCAGTACGCCCGCAGCAGCCGGCGCGCGAGCGCGCGGACACCGCTGTCCGCATCGGTCTCGGCCCGCGCGCGCACAATCCGCAGCGTCGCCGGGTCGTCGCGCCAGCCCCGCGCCAAGGCCACCAACGCCGCCCGTCTGACATAGCATTCGCCGTCGGTTTCGGCCCGCTCGCGCAGGATCCACAGCGCCTCCGGGTCGTCCCGCCAGACGCGCGCCAACGCCTCTGCCGCCGCGGCACGGACCCATGGGTCGTCGTCTGTTTGCGCCCGCTCGCGCAGGATCCACCGCGTCGCCGGTACATCCGGCCAGCACCGTGCCAACTCAAGCACCGCCGCCCGTCTGACATCGCCTGCGTCGTCGATCTCCGCACGCTGGCTCAGGATCCGACGCGTCGCCGGGTGGTCTCGCCAGCCCCGCGCCAATCCCTCCACCGCCGCTCGACGCACACTGCAGTTCTCGTCGGTCGCGGCCCGCGCGCGCAAGACCCGCAGTGTCAGCGGGTCGTCGCGCCAGCCCCGCGCCAAAGCCTCCACCGCGGCCCAGCGAGCACACGCGTGCAAGACCGTCGTGGCCAGCGCACGCAGGACATACGGCGTCTCCAGATCGTCAGGCCAGCCTAGCGCCAACGCCACGACTGCGGATTCCCGGACCACGCCGTCCTCATCGGTCTCGGCCCGCTCGCGCACGATTCGTAGCGTCCCCGGATCATCGCGCCAGCCCCGCGCCAACGCCGCCACCGCCGCTTTGCGGACACCGCTGTGCGCGTCCGTCTCCGCCCGCTCGCGCAGGATCCGCAGCGTCGCCGGGTCGTCCGGCCAGCCTCGAGCCAGCGCCGCCACCGCCGCTCGCCGGACCCATCCGTCCTCGTCGGTCTCCGCACGCTCGCGCAACCAGGGCAGCGTCGCCGGGTCGTCCCGCCAGCCCCGCGCCAACGCCTCCACCGCCGCTCGACGGACCACTCCGTTCGCGTCCGTCTCCGCTCGTTCGCGCAGGAGCCGCAGCGTCGCCGGGTCGTCCGGCCAGCCCCGTGCCAACGCCGCCACCGCCGCTTCGCGGACGGCCCAGTGCTCGTCCGTCTCCGCCCGCGCGCGCAGCCAGGGCAGCGTCGCCGGGTCGTCCCGCCAGCCCCGCGCCAACGCCTCCACCGCC
>CAZHGD010000027.1:0-57391 GCA_964531735.1 uncultured Fimbriimonadaceae bacterium
GTGCGAACCGGTTGCGGCTTCGGCGGGCGGCCCGGTACCGCGTGAGCGCCGGACTCGAGGCCTGGCTCGACTGCGACGAGCCGACCACCCTGGGCACGCTAAACGACGCGTTCGGCGAGAAGATCCTGGCCGCGGCCTGCCTGGCCGGGACGGGTCGCGGCAGTGACCGGGCGTTCGGCTGGCGCGTCGCCAGCGAGGCCGGTCGCTTTGGCGTGGCGGTGGTGCCGGGGCCGCTGGGGTTGCTCGACGCCCAGGTGGCCTTCGCCGGGGCCGGTGGCACGGTGGTGTTCTCCGGATTCGTCTGCCAGGTGGCCGGGCTCGATCTGGCCGAGGCGCTCGCCGGCGAACAGCCGGTGGAGGTGGCCTGGCGTGACGGCCAAGGCGTGGTGCGGCACCGCTTTGCCCATGAGGGCCGGCCGGCGGTGGCCCAGGCGGTGGTGCGAGCGGCCGTCGGCGGTCTACAGGTGAGTTGGACCATGCCGGGGGTCACGCGCGACCGCCGCGGGCAGCCGCGCTACACGCAACTGGCGCTGGGCAGTGCGTCGGTGGAGACGAAGCGCGCCTACTTCGGGCACGGCCACGTGGTGGTGGGCGCCAAGCGGTTCAGCCAGGGCTACGGCGGGTTCAGCGACTCCACGCGGTTCGTGGGTGTGGACTACGCCAACGGCGTGTCGCTGGTGACGGCGACCGACCCGTTCCCCGACCGCTTCGACCACGATCAGGCGCGGTGGTTCACCTCGTTGATTGCGCACCACGATGCCACCTTCACGTTCGTGCCGAGCGAGCAGGGCGCGTTCGCTGCGGCCCGTGTCTGGCGGCAGATCGCCAACCTGCCGGCGTCGCCGGGTGTGGCGGCAATCCGCGGCAAGATGTGCCTGGACCAGTGGGGCGGCGACTATGCCCGCGCCGCGGCCGACCTGCGTCTGGCGACGGCCTATGGACTCGACGAGGCCGTGTTCGTGAAGCACGTGTGGCAGCGCTGGGGCTATGACTACCGCCTGCCGGACATCTGGCCGCCGGCGGGCGATCAGGCGGCGTACGACGACATGTCGGCCGCCGCCCGGCTGAACGGCCGGCTGTACGCGCCGCACGACAACTACATCGACTTCTATCCCGACGCCACCGGCTACTCCTACGACCACATGGTCTTCACCGAGGACGGTCAGCCGCACCGTGCCTGGTACAACAAGGGGCGCGACGCGCTGAGCTACCGCTGGCTGCCGACGGCCTACTGGCCGTTCTTCGAGCAGAACCTGAAGCTGCTGGCGTCGGGCAAGGTGCGGCCGACGTCGCTGTTCATCGACGTGTTCAGCGCGATGGCGCCGTTCGACGGGTACAACCGCGCCGGCGAGTTCTTCGCCAAGACCGTGACGCAGGAGTGGTGGGGGAAGACCTTCGACCGCGTACGCGAGACGTTCGGGCCGACCATCTCCGAGGCCGGGCACGACGCGCTGATCGGGCACCTGGACGCGGCCCAGGCCGACCATGTGCCGCTGCGCGGCGCGGAGGGCGTGGTGGCCACCGACCGCGTGCCGTGGTTCGACATGGGCCACCACGGCAAGTTCGTGCTGTTCGCCGGCGGGCTCGGCTCGCGCTATGCCGGCACGTTCACCGGCGGCCTCTCGGCTGAGCAGTTGCGTCTGCACAGCTACGGCAGTGACGACTACCTCAGTTGCACGGTGCTCGGTGGACGCACGCCGATGTGTGATGGTCCGTTCAACCGGCGCGCCGTGATGACCTACTGGCTGCTGCAGCCGCTGTGCGCCGAGTTGGAGCGGCAGGAACTGCTGCGCCACCAGTTCGACGGCGACACCGTCACACGGCAGCGCGTGACCTTCGCCAACGGCGCCGTGGTGGCCAACCGGGGCGAAGGCGACTGGACCGTGGACGGCCAGGCGCTGCCGCAGTACGGCTTCGTGGCGCGCGCCGGTGACCACCAAGTGGCGGTGACGCGGCGGCAAGGGGTGATCAGCGCGCTGGCGACCTCGCCGGGCCGGCTATTCGCCGACGCGCGGGTGCGCGATGAGTACCGGGGCAGCCCGGTCGATATCGCCGCCGAGACGAAGAGCTTCGAGGACCTCGGCCAGCGCCGGTTCCGCCTGCGCATGGTCTGGGACGTGAAGGTCCCGGTCGAGGCCACGGTGCGACCGTTCGTCCACCTCTGCGGGCCGGCCGACCTGCTGCCGGGCTGGCAGCCGAACGCCGATATCCTGTTCGGCGCCGGCTGCTCGCTGACGCCGGCGCAACTGACCCGCGCCGGCCGGTACGACGTGACCGTGGAGGGCACGCTGCCCGAGCGGCTGCGGCCGGGGCGCCTGTTCGTGCGCTACGGTCTCTACGATCCGGCCAAGGGCGGCGGGCGCCTGCCGCTGCAGGCGCCGCCAGCGGACGACACGCGTTACGACGGCGGCGTCATCACCGTCACCGGCGCGGGCGCCGGCGCCACCATGACTTGGCTGGCCAAGGGCATCGAAGAAGACGCGGGCAGCCGCGACAATCTGGCGCGGCAGGTGGTGGACTTCGGCCCGGTGGCGACCAACGTGGCCTTCCGGCTGGCCCATCGCGGCAACACCTGGACGCTGACGCTGCTGCCCGGCTGCCGGCCGGGCCAAGTGGCCCTGCGCCTCGGCCAACTCGGCGCCCAAGGCCGGACGGTAGCCGCCATTGAGGAACTGGCCGTTGACGGCACGGTTCGCGGCGCGGTCACGCCGAGCCAGCAGGGCGACGAGGTCAGCTTCCGCACCGGCGACAACGTGTTCGCCTACCGGCTGACGCTACGGTAAGGGCGGGTCAGTCTCCGGCGGCCTGGCGGCGGCCGCCGGAGCGTCCGCGCCGCCGGCGGCGTTGTCCTGAACGAGCCGGCTGCTGCGGGTTGGACTCGCGCAGACGCATACACTGCTCGTGAGCGGTCTCGTGGTGGTACGGCTGGTCCGCGACGATCGGCAGATCGGTGCCGATCAGCCGCTCGATCTGGCGGAGCTTGCGCAGTTCGTCCGGATCGCAGAAGGAGACGGCCACGCCGCCGGCGCCGGCGCGCGCGGTGCGCCCGATGCGGTGGATGTAGTCCTCGGCGTCGTGCGGCATGTCGTAGTTGATGACGTAGGCGATGCGGTCGATGTCCAGGCCACGGGCGGCCACGTCGGTGGCCACCAGCACGCGGGTGCGCCCTTCGCGGAACGATTGCAGCGCGGCGTCGCGCAGCCACTGCTCCTTGTCCCCGTGGATGCTGTCGGCCCGCAGGCCCTCCTCACGCACCAGTTGGCTGGCCAGGCGGCTGGCGCCGATCTTGGTCCGCGCGAAGACCAGCACGCGGTCGAGGTTCAGTTCGTGGACCATGTCGGCGAGCAGCGCGCGCTTGTTGGCCTGGTCGACCAGCATGACGCGCTGGTCGACCAACTCGGCCGGCGTGGACGCCGGCGCGACCATGGCTTCGGCGGGATCGGTGAGGATCTCGCCGGCCAGGCCGCGGATGCGCGCGGTGAGGGTGGCCGAGAACAGCATCGCCTGTCGCCGCCGCGGCACGCAGGCGAGGATCTGGCGTACGTCGTCGATGAAGCCCATGTCGAGCATGCGGTCGGCTTCATCCAGCACCAGCACCTCGACACTCCACAGGCGGACGTGGCCCTGGTTGACCAGGTCGAGCAGGCGGCCGGGCGTGGCGACCAGGATGTCGACGCCGCCGGAGATGGCCGCGACCTGGCTGCTCTGATGGACGCCGCCGTAGATCACCGCATGGCTCACCGGCAGGTGGCGCGAGTAGGCCCCGATGGCGTCGCTGATCTGGACGGCGAGCTCGCGCGTCGGGCTGAGGATCAGCGTGCGGCAGGCCCGCGGACCCGGATCCCGTGGCTCGCCGGCCAAGCGCTGCAAGATCGGCAGACCGAAGGCCGCGGTCTTGCCGGTGCCGGTCTGGGCGCCGCCCAGCAGGTCACGGCCGCTCAGCAGGTGCGGAATGCTCTCAATCTGGATGGGCGTCGGAGTCGTGTAGCCGATTTCGTCGATGGCACGCAGGATGGGCTCGCAGAGCCCGAGTTCGGCAAATGGGGTCACGGAGTGTCTGGTTCTTTCCGAGAGGGCCGGCCGCCGGCCTGTCGCAGGGCGAAGGCAATCGCTGTCAACGCGCGGCCTGACTGAGGGCCTGGCCCTCGGCGTGGGGTGACATCCGGCGCGAGGTGAGACTCAAGCAGCCGTGACGACACCGGAGTGGTTCAGGAGACGGAAGCGCTGCGGACGAGCGCGGGGTCAACGGCATCCAGAACCCAAGTGCTACCGGCCTGAAGCACACCCTTGCGACGCATCGCCGTCCGCTGCCCAGCACCGTGCTCAATCAGTGTAACACAGCCAGGCCTCACGGCAAGCGCGATGTGTCCAGCGCAGGTAACGCCGACGCGACCAGCGCCTACAGCCCGCGGAGCAACTCGCGCAGAGCGGCGGCCATGGCGCGCGGGTAGGCGGCTTCATCGCGCAGGTGCAGGATGAACCGCCCGGTCGGCTGCGTGGCCGGTTGCCAGGTGGTGCGGCCGTCGTCGGCGCAGGTCACCGTCACGGGCACGAACTCGTACAGCGGGTCGCTGACCTCGCCCGCGGGCAGCAGGCGGCCGTCGCGGGTGACGGCCAGGCCGGCGGCGGTGAACAGGCTGGCCGTGCTCCACAAGCTGCGCTGGGTGGTGCCGTGCCGCTTCAGGGCGGCGGCGTCCACCGGGCGACGCAGGTAGCGCTGCCACTTGAAGTCGGTGGAGCGCTCGAGCATCCACAAGAACCAGTTCTGCAGTTCGGGCCGCATGACGTCCAGCACCTCGTGCTGGGCCAGGCTGAACCAGGCGCCGTAGGGACCGACGCGGCGGGACTCGACCACGTCCCAGCACGGCGCCCAGTAGAGCGGGCAGGGCAGGTCGAAGATGGCGCTGTAGGCGGCGGGGTTCAGCTTGACGTTGTACTCGAGTTGGTCCTGGGCGTCGGGGTGCGCGGCGCCGGCGTTCAGGTAGATGCCGGCGCACTTGCCGCGGAAGAGCTCGGGATTGCGGCGGCCGGCCACCGCCACGTCGGTGGCCGAACCGACCACGGTGATGGCAACGGGTGCCGGTGCGTGCTCCAGCAAGCCCAGCAGCCAGTTGACGGCGCCGCGGTCGGCCGGCGAGGCGTCGCTCTGCTGGTCGTGCCGGTTGACCATCGGGCGTGAGGTGCCGATCTGGAACGGGACGCTGCGGCCGGTCAGCCAGTTGAGCGCGGCCACGCCGATGGCGTCGGGATCGCCGTCGCGGTGTGCCGGCGGCCAGTCGCCAAGGACGCCGACCGGCTCCACGCCGCCGCGCTGGGCCAGGGCGTAGACGGTGGCCAGGTCGAAGTGGTCGTCGGGATCGCCGTGCGGGTGGAACAAGTCGGTCTGGTGCACCAACGGCCGCACCGGGCCCGCGGTGCAGGCGCCGGCGGATAGGGCCAGCGCGGTGGTCAGCATGGCCGTGGTGGGGAACTGCGCGCCTGACATCGACTCTCTCCCGCGCCGTGGCAATGCGCCGCGGTCGGGCGGTCTCCTGCCTGAGGTCGCCGCGGGGCGGTCAGTGGTACTCGATCACCACGGACTTCCCGGCGGCGGTCAGGAGCCGCTCCAACTCCTCGATCAGGTAGCGGCGCAACGATACGGAGATGGGCAGCAACGGGTTCTGCAGGCTGGGATGGACCTTCAGACCGACGATGAAATGTACATGGTCGGCGGCCAGCAGAGCACGCGCCAGGCAGGTCGCGCCAGACCGTTCGGACGGCAGATGGTCGGGCTCGTCGGCCGCATCGCGGATCAGCTCGATGGTTCTGGCGAGCGTCAGCACGCCTTCGGTGACGAACTCGAGGCCCTCCATGGAACCCATCGGCGGCACGTCCGGCCGCGCGGTGCCGAAGTCGACGGCCGACTGCCAGCCGGTCTCGCGAGCGACGATGTTGGCGGTGGTGCCACCACAGACCACTTTGTGGCCGGGCGTGGTCAGGAACCGGTGCGTCACGGCCGCGTCCTGGTCGGGATCGACCGGCGGTCCAGTGAAGACGATCAGGCGCCGGATGTCGCGGACCTCCACGCCCAGCACGGTGGCGTCGTCGCCGGGGCGGCCGCCATAGAGATCGCGCACCTGTCTGGACAGCGCTCGCACGGTCGCCTCAACCGATCCGCTCGACTGCCGGAGTTGCGCCGCCACGAACTCGGACACGTGGTCCCAGCCCCAGCCGAAGTTGTAGGTGCGCCCGAGCCCCGCAAAGAGCACGCCGTCGCTCAGCAGGTAGATGCTGTCGCCTTGCTCCAGGTCGAGGTCGGCCACTCGCACGGTGCGACCGTCGAGGTCATGGCTGTCATAGTGCGGACGAGCCACTTGGCCACCGCTGATCACCACCGGGTCGGGTGTGTCGTAGCACCACAACTGGGTGCGTCCCTGTCGGCCGACCTTGGCCACACAGAACGCGGCATAGGCGATGCCGCGCTCGCGGCAGACCGGCAGCGACCGCGTGACGGTCTCGAAAATGACCTCCAGCGGCAGGTTCGCCGCGCCCATGCCATGGAGGATCTCGACTGTCAGGCGGGACAGGATGTTGGCTTTGACACCGCTGCCCAGGCCGTCCGAGAGTACGGCCAGCACCGAGTCGTCCACCGCCGTGTACTTCACGGTGTCGCCGCAGACGTCCTCGCCGTCCTTGATCAGCGAGGCCTGGTAGACGTAGCTGCGCATGGGTCAGGTCTCGGTCACGGTGCGCAGCAGCTCGTACAGCGACACGCGCGTCTGGGCCATGCTCTCACCCAGCAGCCCGGCCACTTCCTGAACCACCGTCATCTGCTTGGCGACCACCTCGCTGACGCGCTGGGCAGCCTGCTCGCGGATGTGTTCGAGTTCCTCGGCCTGCTTCATCAGCGTGGTGACGTCGTGATAGATGACCGCCACCAGGTTGCGCTCGGGCAGCGCGAAGCCGACCTCGCGCACGACGAGGCCGTAGTTGGCGATGCGGCGCGTGCGTCCCGGGATCGGCCGCCGTTCGGCCAGGGCTTCGCGTAGCGGCGACACGTCGCCGATGATGCGCTCAGCAGGCAGGCCGACGGCGGTGTCGGGGTTGAGTGAGAACATCCGGCAGAAGGCCGGGTTGACCACCAGGATGCGCATCTCGCCATCGACCACCAGCAGTGCGTTGGGATCGTAGTCCCACAGCTCGCGCCACAGGTTGTCGTCGGCCGGCAGGCTGCTCATCGGTGCCTCCAGTACGTCTGTAGCTCGCGCTCGAACACCGCGGCGGCGTTGGCGGCGGTGACACCGGAGACCGCGCGACCGCCAAACTCGACGGTCACGGCCTGGTCGCACGGCCCCAGGCAGAACGAGCCCTTAAGCTCGACTCGTCCGGCCAGCCCGGCGGCGGCCAGACACTCCGAGAACACGCGCACCACCTCCGCGGAGCCCTTCAGGTGGCAGGCGCTGCCGACGCACACGACGATGCGCGGCAACTGCGGTGTCGGGCTGGTGGTGGGCGCCTCAGGAGTCGGTTGCATGGTCGCACTCCGGTCGTCAGCAGGTCGCTACTCGATCAACCTGTGTGGGCTCACCGATCGCTCCCGCGGCCGAGGGGTGATCAGGAGGCCAGCGGCGGCCGGTGGCGAAGCAGGCGCCGAGTGAGCCCGGGCACCGGCCCGGAGAGGATCATCATGCTGGTCTACATCGGTACCTATTCACAGCGCGGCAGTCAGGGCATCTACGTCTACGACTTCGATCCCGTCGCCGGCACGTTGACCTTCACCGGGCAGACGGCCAAGCTGACCAATCCGACGTTTCTGGCGTTCCATCCGGGCGGGCACGTGCTCTATGCCGCGGGCGAAGTCGGTGACTTCGGCGGCAAGAAGGCCGGTTGCCTGGCCGCCTTCGCGGTCGACGCCGGCACCGGCGGGCTGCGTCCGCTCAACCAGGTATCGAGCGGCGGTTCGGGACCGTGCCATATCGCCATCGACGCGGGTGGTCACTGCGTGGTGGCCGCCAACTACGGTGGCGGCAGTGTCTGCCTGGCGCCGGTGAACGCGGATGGCAGCCTGCTGCCGGTCAGCGACTTCCACCAGCACAGCGGGCACGGCGGCGATCCCAAACGTCAGACGGCGCCGCACGCGCACCAGACCACCGTGGCGCCGGGCGACCTGTGGGTGCTGGCCAACGACCTCGGCCTCGACCAGGTCAAGGTCTACGGCCTCGACCAGGACGCCGGCAAGCTCGTGCCCCACAGTGTGGGCCAACTGCACCCCGGCGCCGGCCCGCGCCACCTCGACTACCACCCCGGCGGGCGCTGGGTCTACGTCATCAACGAGCTCGACTCCACGCTGACGGCGTTCACCTGGGACGCCGAGGCAGGGCACCTGAGCCACTTGGCGACCTATCCGACCTTGCCGGCCGGCTGGACCGGCACCAACTACCCGGCCGACCTCCACATCTCGGCTGACGGGCGGTTCGTCTACGGCACCAACCGCGGCCACGAGAGCCTGGTCGCCTTCGCGATCGACCAGGTGACCGGCGAGTTGAGCCTGGTCCAGCATGTGTCCACGTTCGGCAAGCACCCGCGCAACTTCGCCATCGTGCCCGGCGGCAAGTGGGTCATCTGCTCCAACCAGAACACCGACAACCTGGTGGTCTACAGCCGCAACGAGGAAACCGGGGTGCTGACTCCGACCGGCCATCAGGTCACCGTGCCGGCGCCGGTGTGCGTGTTGTTCAGCCCGCACGCCAAGTAGGGCCGTGGTCCGGCGTCAGCCGGGGCAGGTGTCCTCGGCTGACGCGCGGCCGGCCAAGTGCAGCGTGAACTCGCGGATGTCCGCCGGCCAGGCACCCACCATGGCTTCCAGCCGCGCCAGGTCACCGGCGAAGAGCGCCCGCGTGGCCTCTTCGTAGCCGGGCCGGTCGCCGGCCATGGCGGTCATGAAGCGGCTGGCGGCCTCACGCGCCAGGCGGGCCTGCTCGTCGCCGGCCTGTTCGCGCGAGGCCTGCTCCACCAGCCGGCGTAACGCGGCCGAACTGCCGCTGGGCTGCTGCTCCAGCCACTCCCAGTGGCGCGGCAGGAGCGATACCTCGCGACTGACCACGCCCAGGCGCGGCCGCCCGGGTCCACGCTTTGGTGGGCCCTCGGCGGCGAACAGCGGATGCTGCGGCAACCGGGCCAGCACCTCGTCGATGGTCCCGCGCAGGTCGAAGTCGACCTGGCGGCCAGTGCCATCGTCGAACACCAACACCGGTGCCGCCGGCTCGGAACCGAGATGGGCGACCAGTTGGCCGAGCATCGTGCGGACCTCGCCTCCGGCGACGCGGCGGTCGCCGGCAAACGCGGTGTAGGTCGTTGAGTCACCCATGGTGGCCTCCTCCATGGGTGGTATTATACCCGGGTGATATGTCCGGTCAATATGATCCGGGTATTATTCGCCGGCCAGCTCATACCAGCACGAGGTGCCGGGCAGGTCGGTGGTGAGGTCACCGGCGGTGGCGGGAGACAGCGCCTCGGCGCGTTGGCCGGACGGGGCCAGGCGCCACGCCCGCAGCGGCGCTGCTTCGGGCCTGCGGGCCAGCCGGACGCGGGCCTTGACCGGCTCGGTCACCACCGGCGTGGTGCCCACGCTGAGCACCGTGGCCCAGTTGCCCAGGCGGCGAATGCGCTGGCCGGTGTTGCGGGAGCGCGCGGCGGTGCTCAGCAGGATGCGCTGTGACTCGCGCAGCGGCCGGCCATCGAGGGCCGTGGCGATGACCGCGCAGCGCGCGGTGCCGGCGCTCACCGTGAGCGCGGACAGCTTCACCTCGCGCCCGCTGAGTTCGCCCACCGCGCCTTGCGAGCGCGGGGTGTCGATGGTCAGCAGCTTGTCGCCGTAGCGCCAGGCGAGTTCGTCGGTGTCGCTGACGAGTTGGTGACCGGCCAGGTGGTCGGCGGGCCACAGTGACCACTGCGCCGCGGCCGGCCGCAGCCCGCGGGCGAACCACTCCGGATCGGTACCGGTCTCGGCCGGCACGGGCACGCGCACCTGCTGAGCCGGGTCGTCGCCGCGCTGGAGCAACAGGTAGGGCTCGGCCGACAGCTTGGCCAGCCGCGGCCGCACGATCAGCGCCGTGGCGCCGGCGGGTGGCTGGCCGTGCCAGGTGCTCTCGACTCGCGAGAGGAAGGGCAGGACGCGGAACGGCGCGTGGCGCGCGTTGTGCGGCTGGCGCCAACCGATGGGTGCGCCCCAGCGCGCCGCGTAGGGGTCGTCTGGGTCGTGGACCACGGCCACCCGGCGCCGGGCGGCCTGCACGTCGCCGCGCAGGAACAGCGTGGCCGCCGCGACCCAGGTGCCGGCGCGCGCCGGATCGGTGTCGGACTGCCAGCGTTCGATGGCCGGCACGACGCGTTCCTGCTCCGCCGTGCCCGGCGCGCGAACCGGTGTCCAGGCGTAGGACAGCAGCCCGTCCCAGTCCTGGAGCGCTCCATACGCGGCCAGGAACAGCGGCGCCTCGTAGCGGTGCTCATTCGGCCAGGGCGCGTTCCATTCGGTGTTGACCAGCGCGAGGCCGCTGGTCTTGGCCGTGCTGGTGCGGCTGACCGTGTTCAGCGCCGCCTCGATGCCGAGGGGCGTGAACGGCGAGAGCGCCAGTTGGGCCGCGTAGTACTGCCGGATGGTGCCGTTGGGGTAGCTCGGGTGCTGCCAGTAGGTGTGCGGGTCGATCCAGTCGTTGGCGGCGGCGGTGCGAACGGCGGCGGCGGTCTCGCCGATGTCGCCGCTGTTGCCGATGGGTATGCGCACGCCCAGTTCACGCAGGTGGCGGCGCATCTCCTCGGCATGGCGCTGGTCGGTCTCGCTGAGGAAGCGGATGGTGTCGTTGAGCCGTGGCTCGCCCAGCCGCTCCTCCGGTCCGCCCTTGGGTTGGCCGATGCTGCCGATCTTGGTGAACAGCGGCACGGTGCCAGCCTGCGGGTCTTCGCCGACCGACAGGTAGCGGTCGCCCCAGGTCGCGGCCAGGCGGGCGCGGTCGCCGTAGCGGCGGACCAGCCACGCGTTCCACTGAGCCTGCGCCTGCTGCGCGATGCCGGGCGGCAGCACGGCCCACTGCCACTCACAGAGCAGCGTGACCTCGTTGAACAACTGCAGCAGCGCCAGTTGCGGGTCCGTGGCCAAGGTGAGGCCGGTGTACGGGTTGCGGTGCGTCAGCAGCAGGCGCGCATAGTCACGCTCGATCTGCTGCAGACGGGCGTCGAAGAACACGCCGCCCTGGACCGAGGTGACCACTGCTGCGTTCCAGGCGGCCTGTTCGGCGAACCCGTCGCCCGGCAGGAAGCGCCGGTAGCCCCACAGGTCGATGATCACGTAGACGCCGCGCTTCTTCAGCTCGGCCAGGAAGAAGTCGAGGCGGTCCATGTTGGTCGGGCTGAGCGCGAAGCTGTGGCCCGTGGTCTGGTCGAACACATTGGCCGCGGTCGGCTGGAAGCTCTCGAGGCAATGGAGCCGGACCGCGTTGACGCCGTACTTGGCCAGATGGGCCGCGATGCGGACCGCGTTGTCGTGATGCGGGAAGCACGGCACCCGGTCGAGGTTGATGCCCCAGAACCGGGCGCGCTGCCCATCGGCGAAGGCCAGGTGCCCATCCTTGAGGGTGACGAAGCCGTGCTTGCCCGCCGGTCCGTCGAGCAAGCCACTGGCATCGGTGGCCGTGCCCGGCGTGTCGTCACACCAGGGCATGGTGTGCTCCAACCAGGTCGGCTCGGCGCCTTCGACGCTGACGTCCAGCGCGTCACCGAACAGGCGCGGCGGCTGGTCCGAGAGAGTCAGCGCCAGCAGCGCCGGGACGGCCGAGGTGTTCGCGCTGCGATAGGTCAGGCGCGCGATGCGGCGCTCCGGGTGCGGATTGGACCACCACCACACGTGCGTGCCGTACAGGCCGCCTGACGGCGCAGTGTTGGCCCAGGCGACGAAGCTGTGGTCGCCGTCATCGAGGTGATACCAGTCGCGCAGGTCGGCGCCGCTGCGCAGCTCGATGGTCTCGCTGGAGCCGTCTTCATACTGCAGGACATAGTGGGCGGCCGTCTGCCCGTCCGGTGCCGGCCAGGCGCAGCATTGCAGCACGTAGAGCGTGGTGGCCGTGGCGCCGACCGCGATCTCGGCCTGCTCGGGGAAGTAGTCGCGCGGCGCGTGGCCTTTCCAGGCCTGGCCGCGCAAGACGATGCACGAGCGGCCGGCGTTCTGGGCTGGGTCGATGATGTCGAACGGCACGCCGCGGAAGGTCCGCCGGCCGAGCGGCAGCGCGCGCAGGTCGTTCGGACCGTCGTCGGTCCAGCCGCCGCGACGGTCGCCGGCCTGGTCGTCGGCGAAGCCGGTGGTGGCGGCGGCGGCCAGCGAGACCGGGGTGTAGCGCGGTGCGACCGGTGGTTGGTCGCCCGCGTAGAGCCGGAACCCGAGCCGGCGCCGGCAACCCGCGCGGGCCGGCAGGTCCTTGCGGTTGTAGAACAAGTAGTTGCGCGCCCAGAACTGCGTGTAGTCGTCCAGGTGCCAGCCCAGGTCGCTGTCACCGAAGTCGAAGGTCATCGGGCCGGCGGCGGTGGGCACGACACAGCGGCGCACTTCGGCCACCAGGTTGGGCGAGCCGGGCGCCGAGTGGAAAGCGGCTTCGTGCCGGGTCGCCAGTGTCTCAGCGGTGTAGCGCCCGCCCTCGACAGCGTCGAGGATCACGAACCACTGGCTCTGATGCGTTCCGGCGCGACCGGGTTCGATGGTGAACTCGAGCCGGTAGTCGACCCAGTCCGGGGTCACGGTAATGACCTTGCGGGCCGCGCCGACGCCGGGCTCGTCTTCGGCGATGACCGCCTGTCGGCCGGGGCCGACGGTGGTCACCTCGCGGCGGCGGCGCGTGGCCGCCGACGGGAAGACGATCTTCCAGTCGCTGGTCTGCGAGAGCGCCGGCCGGTCACGCGTGACCACCGGCCGGTGGTCGCACTGGATGGTTGAGCCCCCGCCGTCGTCGACGGTGACCGTGAAGCGGCCGGCGGTCAGGACCACCGGCTCGGCCATAGCGACCGTCGCGACCAGGGCCAGGAGGGCACCGACCACGCTGTGTTGCCACGCCATCGTCCTGCCTCCTCGTGGCCGGCGCCGACCATCGACTCACGCCGACATGACGGTCTCCCAGTAGGCCTCGTAGTTGGCCAGCGGCACGTCGCCCTCGACGCTGTGCATGCCGCAGATGAGGCCGCCGCGGTCGCGTGCCGCGCGGGCGACCGGGGCCACGTGGGCGCGGACGTCGTCGGGTGTGCCAAAACACATCACACCGGAGTTGTCGAGGCCGCCGATGAACGCGAGTCGGCCGTGGTACTCCTCGCTGAGAGCCAGCACGTCCATGCCCGCGCGCGGCTCGATCGGGTTGATGATGTCGACGCCGATCTCGGCCAGGCACGGCAGCAGCGGGTTGATGTTGCCGTCGCTGTGGAAGAAGAAGTAGCGTGCGCCGGCCGCCTTGCAGCCGGCCACGATGCGCGCGTAGCCGGGCATGAAGATGCGTTCGAACGCCGGCCGGCTGAAGAAGGGCCCGCTGTTGTAGGCGATGTCGTCCCACATCGACATGCCGACGTCCTTGGTGTCGCCGCCGCGGCGCAGCGACTCGAGCGCGATGGCCAGCAGATGGTCGGCCATCTTGTCGGCCAGCTCGCGCGCCAGACGGGGATCGGCGGCGATGTCGGTCAGGTACTCCACTTCGCCGCGCCAGAAAGTCGTGCGCAGGTAGGGCCCGCCGATCTTGGCGAAGCCGGCCAGTTGGTGCCGCCGGCAGTGCTCCACTTGGTGCAGGTAGGACTCGTAGCGGCGGTCAGCGGCTGGATCCTCGAACTCGGCGGCGAGGATCTCGTCGGCACTCGTGCCCGCGTTGGCCACTACTTCGTAGAAGTAGGCGCCGGGCCGCTCCCGGATCGTGCGGCCCCACCCGTCGCGGCGGACGACGCCGGCCGGCCCGCTCTCCAGCACCTCCGCGCGCGATGGGAACGGGGTCTCGTCGGCCGTCGGAATGCCGATGTCGATCCCGTAGTGGCGCTCGATGTCGACTTCGGGCCCGTGTCCGGTCTGGGCATGCCAGGCCGCGGTGAAGGATGCCAGGAACGGCGTGTCGTGCGGCAGGCGGTCCACCGGGCGGCCCTCGAGTGCGGCCAGGACCCGTTCGCGGCTGGTCATCGTGTGTTCCCCGCAGCTACAGCCGGGGTTCGCCGTGCGGCGCGAGGGTCCTGTTCAGTGGACGACGGTCAGCGGGATGCGGCGGAAGACCACACTCGTCCGACTGGCCGGCGCCACGCGCTGGAAGACCAGGTCGACGCTGTGCGGCTGGGCGCCGGCCGCCAGCGGCGCCCGGGTCTGCCAGTCCCAGATGCTCAGGATGCCGTGCTCGGTGCCGGGGCTGACCGCCTGCAACTGGCGCCAGGCCTCGGCGATTTCGGCATCATCCAGCTCGGGCCACAGCTCGCGGCGGCCCAGGCGCACGGTCAGCTTCAGCCGGCGCCCGCTGCGCAGTACCTCACAGGTGATGGTGCTGCCACCGGCGCGAGTGCGCACCAGTTCGCTGAGGCCGTAGGCGTCACCGACCGCCCGGCCGTCGACGGACCACAGCAGATCGCCGACCTGCAGGCCACCGGCGGCGGCCGGTCCGCCGGGCACCACGCTGTCCAGCACGACCCCGTGCGTCGTGGCCTCAACCGCCGACCGCTCCGGGTCGGTGTCGCGGCCTTTGACGCCCAGCCAGCCGCCCCAGTCGGGCCGCCACGGATACCGTGCGTAGCGCCAGTCGCGCCCGCCGGGTGTGTCGGGCAGGCGCAGGTTGACCAGCCGCCAGGAGTCGTCGCTCTCCGGCGGTGCCAGGGCGTAGAGCCGGAGCGACAGGTATGGTCGCTCGGCGCTCGGCGCGGGCGGTTCCACCTCGCTTTGCAAGGTGCTCTCGATGCCGCGGTAGAGCGGCGGCGGCTCGGTGGCGATGGGCAGCCGGCTGGTCTCTAGGCGCATCAGGGCGGGCGCGATGGTGTACTGCTGCACCGCGAGCGACACCGGTTGCCCGAGCTGATCGAGCGCCAGCGGCACGATCCGCTCCTCGGGCTGCGGGCGCGGCCCGACGGTCGCGGTGAACGCGGTCAGGCGCGTGCCACTGCCGGCCGCCAGCGTGACGGTGAGCCAGCTCTCGCTCGGCTGCGCCAGCGCCTGCCAGGCGCGGACGGCCAGTTCCTGGCCGGTGTCGTCGACGGCGCAGATGTCGCCGAGAACGACGAGGTCGGGCTCGCCGGGACAGTGTAGCACCAGGCGGAAGCGGTCCTCACTGTCGGCGCGGAGGCGGTCGATCTCGACCAGCTCCACCCGATAGCGACCGGAGACGGCGGTCAGCGGCGGGGTCAACCGGATCCGCTGTTGCAGGCCCGAGAGGTTGAAGAACAGGGCTTCCGGCGGCGTCGCCGCGGCCGTGGCCGCGGTAGCCGAGCCGAGCAGCCAGGCCAGGAGGAGCTTGCGCACCTAGAAGTCCACCGCCGACGGACGCGAGCCGGTCGCGGCCGCGGCCACGCCGATGCCCGCCCGACCAGTGCCGGGATCGAGTTGCACCACCGTGGGCGCCTCGCGCCGGGCGGGCGGGGTGGCCTCCTCCACCGACCCGTCGGTGCTGTCGGCCGGCGCGGCCGACGGCCGAGGCGCGGCCACGCGAGCGCGATAGCGGACCACTTCGCGGGTGACCGGTACCTCGACGCGCTGCACCACCGGCACTTCCACGCGGACCGGCACCTCGACGCGCTTCTCGACGGGCACTTCGACCCGCTGCACCTGGACCACCTCCTTGACCACCTGCCGCGGGAAGGCCCGCGCGCCGGTGAAGCAGCCACCACCGAACAGCAGCGCGGCCAGCGCCGTGGCGAACACCGGCCGCCAGACGGCCGGCGCCCCGGCCGAGCGCAGCGCAGCCAGTTCGGTGGCCATCTGGGCCTTGAGCGCCTCACGAGCGGCCGGATCCGGGGGCGAAGCCGGATCGTTGGCGAGCAGCGCCCTCGTCAACTCGGCCACCGCCGCGCTCTCACGCGCCAGGACCGGATCCGCTTGCAGTCGCTGCTCGAGCCAGCGCCGACGCCGCTGGTCGAGCTGGCCGTTGTGGTAAGCCGGAAGCAGGTGCCGGGCACGCCAAGTGGGGCTGAACATCACGATTCCTCGTCTCCTACACCGAGGGCGCGGCGCAGGTGCTTGACCGCGTAGTGCAACCGCGAGCCCACGGTGCCCACGGTGCAGCCACAGATCTCGGCCACCTCTTTGTAGCTCAGGCCGTCGTAGTAATGGAGCACCACCGCCGCGCGGTGCTCCTCGGACAGTGTGGCCAGCGCGTGGCGCACGTCACTGCGCGTGATCTGCTCCAGGGCCGCTTCGTCCACCCGCTGCGGCGGCTCGGCGACCTCGCCGCGGTCGGCCTCCTCCAACGGTTGGAGTCGCGTCTCGCGGTGTTGTCGCCGCCGCAGCTCATCGCGCGCCAGGTTGGCGGCGATGGTGTAGAGCCAGGTCGAGAACTTGGCGCGCGGGCGGTAGCGCGGCAGCGCGCGGATCATGCGCAAGAAGGTCTCCTGCGTCACCTCACAGGCCGTCTCGGGGTCACCGACCATGCGTTCGACGAAGGCGCACAGGGGCGCATGATAGCGGTCCACCAGGACGTCGACCGCCCCGGCATCGCCGCGCTGGATGCGCACCACCAGCGCTTGGTCCTGTACCTGGTACGGGTCACCCATCCGTGCCTTTGCCCGGTTCAACGTGCCGTGCCGGGTGCTTCTTCACGGCGACCGGCGCAGATGAAGGTGTTCGCTGACGCGAGCCGAACGCCTCTGTGCCGGCCGGCGCTGGGCCGGAACACCGCGGTTGGGCGCACGTCCAACCGGTGACGAGAGGAGCGTGGTCATGGTACGTTGGCGCAACTTGCGGTTCGCGGCGCTGGTGCTGGTCTGGGCCGTCTGCCCGGTCTGGTCCCAGAGCCCCAAGCCTTGTGATGACGCGACCTACGCGACCTATAAGGCCCTGTACGACTACGACGCCAAGGCGCCGCTGAACGCCAAGGTGACCAAGTCCACCAAACTCGGCACCACGCAGGTCGATGAGTTCGAGTTCGACAGCATCAACGGCGAGCGCGTGCCCGGCCTGCTGATCATTCCGCCGTCGCAGAAGAAGCGGCCGGTGGTGCTGGGTCTGCACGGCCTGGGCGGCAGCAAGGACGACTTCGCGCGCGCCGCGCCGATGATGGGGCTGATGGGCGTGCAGTTCGCCATCCTGGCGCTCGACGCCCAGTACCACGGGGCGCGCAAGAAGGAGGGCGCCGCGCTGATCAGCAAGGACCTCGAAGCGTCGAAGAAGGCTTTCATTCAGACGGTGGTCGACTACCGGCGCGCACTGGACTACGCCGCCACCCGGACCGAGTTGAACCTCGAGCGCGTCGGCATCGGCGGGGCCAGCATGGGCGCCATCATGGGCGTCGTGCTGACTGCGGTGGAGCCGCGGGTGACCACCTCGGTGCTGGTGGTGGGCGGCGCCGACTGGACCACCATTGCCAAGGAGACGCAACTGCCGGGCGTGCGCCAACTGTGGGCTGATGACCCGAACCTCGACTGGGAGGCGTTCCGCAAGACCACCGCGCCGATCGACCCGCTGCACTTTGCGCCCCGGATGGGCGAGCGGCCGATTCTGCTGGTCAACGCCAAGCGCGACGAGGTCATCCCGCTGAAGTCGGCGCAACTGCTCCACGAAGTGGCCAAGGGCAAGCCGCTCGAGAAGGAGTGGTACGATTCGGGCCACATCCCGCCGGCCGAGCAGGTGGGCATGCGGCTGATCACCTGGTTCCAGGAGAACCTGTGAGCAGCGGGGCTCGCGCCGACCAGCCGCTTGCGCAGCGGCTGGCCATGGTCGACCCGGACCGTCTGCGCGCCGACCTGCACTACCTGGCGAAGGACCCGCTGCCGTACCGGGCGGCGGGTTTCACCTTGCCCGGCCATGCCAAGTCCACGCTGGCCGAGGCCGAGGATTTCCTCGCCGCGCGGCTGACCTCGCTCGGCTACGCGGTGGACTGGGAGCCGGTGCGGGTGCAGGCCTACCGGTGCGACATGTCCAAACCGAAGTCCACCTGGTACTCGCGGCCGTTGCCCGACGACCCCTGGTACACCGCCCACAACCTGTCGGTGGAGCGCCCGGGTCGCAGCCGGCCCAAGGAGATCATCGTCATCTGCGCCCACAAGGATTCGCAGAGCTGGTGGCCGTCGCCCGGTGCCTATGACAACGGCGTCGGCACCGTGGCGGTGCTGGAGATGGCCCGTATCCTGGCCGGCCTGGAGCCGGAGCGGACCATCCGCCTGCTGTGGTGTAACGAGGAGCACAGCCCGTGGACGAGCGTCACCGCGGCGATGAACGCCAAGCAGCGCGGTGACGACCTGGTCGCGATCTTCAACACCGACAGCCTGGCCGGCCGTTCGCTGGCCGACCACGAGGCGGGCCGGCGCACCAACGTCACCCGCTATACGGTCGACTCGGCCCGGCCGTTGGCCGAACTCCACAGCGACGTGAACGAGGCGTTCGGGATTGGTCTCGAGCAGACCATCGTCAAGCGCGAGGCGCCCGGTGACGACGATGGCTCGTTCGTCAAGGCCGGTTACCCGAACGCCGTGATGAACCTGGGCTCGTGCCCCTATGCGCACGACTGGTACCACGACGAGCGCGACGTGCCCGAGGCGGTCGATTACGTCAACCTGACCATGAGCACGAAGTTGGTCCTGGGTACCGTGCTGCGCGTGGACCGCGACGGCGTGCCAAGTTAGCCGAACGGCGGTCCGCCCTGCCTTTGGCGGCCGGCTGGAAGTGCCGCCCGCTGTCAGGGAACGCCGATCCAGCCCTGGTACCGCCCAACCTGATTGTAGACCAAACCAGAGCTTGCCCTGAGTAGCGGCGAAGCCGCGTATCGAAGGGCCGCACGACAGTGCTGGTCCGGCGATGGCCCCTCGGTACGGCGCTGCGCGCCTACTCGGGGCAGGCCCGAGGTATGGGCTGGAATCTGTGTGGTCTGGTACTAGTTCTCGAACCAGAAGCCTTGGCCGCTGGTGCTGTACTGCCCGACGGCGTTGGGCTTGATCCACTTCACGTGCCCGTCGACGAGCGCGATGTTGGTGCCGTCGTTGTGCCGGGTCAGCGTACTCAGTTCGTTGCGCGTGCGCCAGTCCCAGTCACTGAAGTGCTCCGTGAAGTTGTTCTGGTTGCGAATGCGCTCGTTGAGCAGCAGGCACTGCGCCGGGTACTGGATGTCGGCCAACGAGCGGCCCAGGACGAAGTCGTTGGCGTTGTAGTCGGTCGGCGGCGTGGTGTAGCTGCTGGTGGCGCTGACGGACGGGCAGAGCAGTATCTGCAGGTTCTTCAGATAGGGATCGACGACTCGGAACCAGGCCTCAGGATAGGCCGCGCTGGCGTTCTCGGTGCCGCCCAGGTTGAGCGGGTGCCGCTCGTCGTAGTCCTGGGCGTACTGGTGGAACGCCAGCGCCAGTTGCTTCTCGTTGGACAGGCAGTTGTTCTGGCGCGCCTTTTCGCGCGCCTTGGCGAAGACCGGGAACAGGATGGCGGCCAAGATGGCAATGATGGCAATGACCACCAGCAACTCAATGAGCGTAAAGCCCTTGCGCGTCATGGCATATCTCCCTGCGGACGACCCGATGGTCGCGCACCTCATGCTTATACCTCAGCGGCCTGCTCCAGGGCAACCAGAAGGACTGCCACCGGCGGTCCAGAATCCACGCCGAGGTGACCTGAGCCATGCAGCCTGACAGCCGGCCGAACATACTGCTCATCCTGTGTGACCAGCTTCGCGCCGACTGGCTCGGGTGCGCGGGCCAAGTGCCGGTGCGCACGCCGAACATCGATGCACTGGCGGCCACCGGCGTGCGTTTCGAGCGCGCCTATTGCACGTCACCGGTCTGTGCGCCGTCGCGAGCCTCGCTGGCGGGCGGCGTCCGGCCGCATCGCCTGGGCGTCATGACCAACGAGAACGACTACCCGCTCGATCGGCTCACCTACTATCGTCTGCTGCGCGACACAGGCTACCGAGTGGCGGCGTGCGGCAAGACCGACCTGCACAAGGGCACCAAGTGGAACGGCCCGGATGGCTGGACCAGTCGCCTCGGCCGGCTGGGCTTCACCGAGGCGGTGGACAGTGCCGGCAAGTGGAATGCCGTCAAGCACAGCTTCCCGGTGCCGCACGATCCGTACACGCAACTGCTGTCCGAGCGCGGCTGGCTCCAGGCCCTTCGCGACGATGGCCAGCGGCGGCGCGAGCTCAAGCCGCGGATACCGGTTTGGCCGTCGGTGTTGCCGGCTGACCTGCACATCGACGAGTACGTCGGGCAGACTGCCCGCCGACTGCTGGACAACCTGCCGCGCCAGGCGCCGTGGTACCTGCAGGTCAACTTCGCCTCGCCTCACGAGCCGCTCGACCCGCCCGCTGAGCGACTGAACCGCTGGCAGGAGGTCGACTTCGCGCCACCGGTGGTGCCGCTGGATCTGATGAGCCCCGAGGACCACCTGGCGGCGCGGCGGGCCTATGCGGCCCTCATCGAGGGTCTGGACGACTGGGTGGGCCGGCTGGTCGAGCACCTCGAACGGCTGGGCGAGCTGGACCGGACGCTGGTGGTGCTGTCCAGTGACCATGGCGACATGCTGGGCGACCACGGCCGCTGGGGCAAGAAGTGCTACTACGAGCCAGCGCTGCGGGTGCCGCTGATCGTCTCGGGCGGCGCCGTGAGCCGGCCCGGCCGCGTGTCCGACGCGTTGGTGGAGCTGCCTGACTTGGCGGCCACGTTCCTCCAGGCGGCCGGCCAACCGGTGCCGGCCGACTGGGACGCGCAGGCGCTGCAACCGGTGTTGCTGGACGCGACCGGCGAGCACCGCGAGGTGGTCATCTCGTTGCTGCCCGGCCACCGCTGCATTCTCAACCAGCGGTTCAAGCTGGTGATCCGCGACGGGCAGATCCCGGTGCTCTTCGACCGCGAGGCCGACCCGGCGGAGACCCGCAACGTGGCGGACCAGCATCCCGAGGTGGTGACGCGCTTGGCGGAGCGGTTGGGCGAAGAAGAAGGGCGCGTGTTCGGCTGAGACCGGATCGCGCGCGGGCGGACCTTGGCGACGAACGGACGGCGTTGTACCTGATATGGATCTCGAACGACGACTCAGCGCAGCGGTCAAGGGCCAGGTGTTCTGTGACCGGGTGAACCGCGGGCTGTATGCCACCGACGCCTCGATGTACCAGATCGAGCCGGTGGCGGTGGTGGTGCCGCTGGACGAGGACGACGTGCGCGCCACGGTGGCCGTGGCGGCCGAACTGGGCGTGCCCATCGTGCCGCGCGGCGGCGGCACCAGCTTGGCCGGCCAGAGCATCAACCAGGCCATCGTGATCGACTTCTCCAAGCACCTCAACCAGCTCTTGGAGGTGAACGTCGCCGAGCGCTGGGCGCGGGTGCAGGCCGGCCTGGTCCGCGACGAGCTGAACTCGCTGCTGGCGCCGCACGGGCTGTTCTACGCTATTGATCCGGCGACGGCCAACCGCGCCACCGTCGGCGGCATGATCGGCAACAATGCGTCCGGCTCGCACAGCATCGTCTACGGCAAGACCATCGACCAGTTGCGGGCCACGCGCGTGCTGCTGTCCGACGGTACCGAACTGAGCTTCGGCGACCTGAGCCCGAGCGAGTACGACACTCGCGCTGCCGCCGACACGCGTGAGGGCGGTCTGCTGCGCGGCGTGCGTGACATCGTCGAGCGCAACCGCGACGAGATCGCGGTGCGCTACCCGAAGGTGCTCCGCCGCGCCGGCGGCTACATGCTCGACGAGTTCGTCGGCGACGGGCCCTGGAACCTGTCCAAGCTGGTCTGCGGCAGCGAGGGCACGCTGGGCGTGCTGCTCGAGGCGACGGTGTCGCTGCACCCGGTCCCGGCCTGCACCGGCATGGTCGTGGTGCACTTCGAGAAGGTCCTCGACGCCATCGGTCAGGTGGAGCCGATACTCAGCCACCAGCCGGCGGCGGTGGAGCTGCTCGACCGCACGATCCTGTCGCTGGCGCGGCAGAATCTCGAGACGGCCCGGCTGTGTAGCTGGTTGTCGGGCGATCCCGAGGGCGTCCTGAGCGTCGAGTTCCAGGGCGAGCCCGACGAGGTGGCTGAGCGCTGCCACGGGCTGGTGGCCGAACTGCAGCGCGACGGTCGCGGCTACGCCTGGCCGGTGCTGCTGTCGGCGGCCGAACAGGCCAAGTTCTGGGCCGTGCGCAAGGCCGGCCTGGGCCTGATGCTGGGCATCCGCGGTGACCGTAAGCCGCAAGCCTTCATCGAGGATGCCGCGGTCCCGCTGCCGGTGCTACCCGCCTACATCCAGCGCGTGGAGGCACTGTGTCGCGAGTTGGATGTGTCCGTGGCGCTCTACGCGCACGCCAGCGTCGGGCTGCTGCACGTGCGACCGATCCTGAGCCTGAAGAGCAGCGCCGACATCGAGCTGATGAAGCGCATCGCCAAACAGGCCTTCGACTGGGTGGTCGGTTTCGGGGGTTCGTTCAGTGGCGAGCACGGCGACGGTCTGTCACGCGGCCAGTTCGTGGCGCCCTTCTTCGGCCCGCAGCTCTACGAGGCGTTCCGTGAGGTGAAGGGCCTGTTCGACCCGGCGGGCCTGCTCAGCCCGCAGCGCATCATCGACGCGCCGCCGATGGACCAGAACCTGCGCTACGGGCCCGAGTACCGCGCCGACGTGCCGCCGACGATGTTCCACTACCGCCACGATGGCGGGTTCGCCGCCGCGGTGGAAGTCTGCAATGGGGTGGGGGCGTGCCGGAAGAAGCTCAATGGCACCATGTGCCCCAGCTTCAACGCCACCGGCGATGAGGCCCACAGCACCCGCGGTCGCGCCAACGCGCTACGGCTGGCGATGAGTGGCTGGCTGGGACCGGCGGCACTGACCAGCCCCGAGGTGGCGGCGGTCATGGACCTCTGCCTGTCGTGCAAGGGCTGCAAGTCCGAGTGCCCCAGCAACGTCGACATGGCGCGGCTGAAGAGCGAGTTCCTGCACCTGGAGCACTTGCGCCGCGGTCTGACGCTGCGCGACCGGATGATTGGCGCGTCGCCCGATCTGGCCCGCTGGTGCGCCGGTCCGGCCGCGCCGCTGATCAACGCGGTGAACGCCAGTGCCCCGGCTCGGTGGCTGCTCTCGCACGTTGCCGGCTTCGATCCGCGCCGCACGGCGCCGGCCTATGCCCGGCAGCCGTTCGGCCAGTGGTTCGCGCGCCGGCACCGCCCGCCGACGTCTGGCCCGCGGGTGGTGTTGTTCGACGACACCTACCTCAACTACCACCAGCCGGCGGTTGGGCGCTCGGCGGTCGAACTGCTCGAGGGCTGCGGCTACGAGGTGATTCTGGCGCGCGCCGGCTGTTGTCAGCGCCCGCGCATCTCGCACGGACTGCTGGACGAGGCGCGGCGGCGCGGCGAGCGCACGCTGCGCAACCTCGATGTCTACTTGCAGCAGGACCTGCCGGTGCTGGTCTGCGAGCCGGGCTGCGCCTCGGCGCTGACCGACGATCTGCCCGATCTGATCGAGGACGAGGCCCTCGGCCGACGGGCCGCGGCCGGGATCCACATGATCGACGTGTTCCTCGACCGCGAACTGTCGGAGGGCCGCCTCGACGTCGACCTGCGCTGCGACAGCAGCGCCGTTCTGGTCCATGGACACTGTCATCAGAAGGCGCTCTATGGCACGGCGGCCATGAAGCGCCTGCTGGGCCGGGTGCCGGACCTGGCGGTGAGCGAGGTGGACTCCGGGTGCTGCGGCATGGCCGGCTCGTTCGGGTACGAGGCCGAGCACTACGCGCTCTCGACGACCATTGCCGAGCAGCGCCTGCTGCCCGCCATCCGGGCGGCGGCACCGGGTACCGCGGTGGTGGCCTGCGGGTTCAGTTGCCGCCATCAGATCGCCGACCTGGCGCGGGTGGAGGCCCGGCATCTGATCCAGGTGTTGCGAACGGAGCCAACATCCCGTTGACACGAAGCTAAAGAACGGCCACGGTTAGCCGAGAACGAGTCGGATTGCCGCGCTGGCGGGTGAGACGATCGGCTCGGCGTCGACTCCAAAGCACTATGCCCAGCCGTTGCGGCACCGCAGCGCGTACTGCCGGGGAGGCCGAGGTGAGTCTACGGGACGAGATCCTGGCGAAGGTTCGCAGCATACCGGTCTTGCCGAGCAGTGCCTCCGACGTGCTGGCGCTGGCTCAGGATCCCGAGGTGAGCCTGGAGCGGTTGTGTCAGGCCGTCGAACGCGACACGGCCCTGACCGCCAACGTGCTGCGCCTGGCCAACTCGGCGTATTTCGGCAGTCCCCGGTCGGTGGATACGGTGCGGCAGGCGCTCGTTCGGCTGGGTACCAAGCAGGTGTTTCAGTTGGTCCTCGCCGCGGCCGTGTCGCCGCAGCTCCACCGGCCGGTGCCCGGCTACGACCTGGGGCGTGGCGAGTTCTGGCGGCATTCGATCGGTATGGGCGTGGGCGCGGTCGAGTTGGCGCGCGTGCTGAGCATGACGCCCGACGCGTCCCCGTTTTCGGCCGGGCTGCTCGCCGATGTCGGCAAGATCGTCCTCGGCACGTTCGTCGAGGCCGACATGGAGCCCATCTCGGAGTTGGCCTTCGATGGTCGGATGGCCTTCGACGAAGCCGAGCGCGCGGTGCTGGGCATCGACCATGCCGAAGTGGGCGCCTATCTGCTGGACTACTGGCGACTGCCGCCGAGCCTGGTCGAGGCCGCCCGCTGGCACCACCATCCTGAGGAAGCCGGCGGTGCCGACTCCGTCACCCGGTTGGTCCACGCCGCCGACGCGCTGGTCATGACGCTCGGCCTCGGCAACGGCAGCGACGGGCTCAACTACCATGTGGCGGTCAACTTGTTCGAGGAATGGCATCTCTCCGAGGAGGTGCTCGAGGCGATCGTCGCGGCTGTGCTCGAACACGCCGTGGCGTTGGACTCAGCCGTTGAGAAAGCCCCCGCCTAAGGCGGCGCAAAGGACCGCGCCGAGCCACGACCGGCGGTCGGCGCTGGCCGCCGCCGTGGGCTGATCAACCACCACGTGCACCTCGCCCGCCATCGCCTTGGCCCAGTCGCCGGCGTATTCGCCGCCACTGCCATGGAACGACTCCTCGCCCAGCAGCAACTGCAGGTGGTAGACGCCCACCGGCAGCCGGCAGCCACCGGTGGGCAGCCGCTCCCATTCCGCGTACAACTGCACCGTCTGTGGCGGCCAGGCAGCCGCGTAGGCCGGGTGCTGCGCCGGATCGGGGGTCACCACGACGGCGGTGCTCGGTCCGTCGTCTGGTTGGCGCTGCCGCTGGGTGGACTTGAACACCGCGTGGTAGCTGCTGGTGGCCAGGAGTTCGCAGTCCAGGCCGCCGTCACCATCGGTGGTGACGAAGCCGAAGAGCCAGTAGGCGCGGAACCGGAAGCGCCGGCCGCTCGGGCTGTCGGCGGCGACGGGGCGGCGGGCGGCATAGGTGCGGTCGTTGGGACTGGGCGAGCGACCGTCGCCCTTGTCGTTGAGGTTGGCGCCGCCGGACCAGCCGTGCCCGTCCCACTCCTCGCACCACCAGCGGCCGACGCGACCGAGGCGTTCGCCATCGGCGCTGTCGGGTGTGGCTTCGAACTTGACCTGGTAGCAGAAGAACGGCTTCAAGCGGTGGCCGAGCAGCTTGACGCGCAGGCCCTGTGGGCCGGTCACCACCGAGGCGACGACCGTGGCGTCGGCATAGCGGTACTGCGCGCGGTAGTCCGGGCGGTAGGGGTGGTCGGCGACATCGAGCCACCGGGCCGGGCGCCCCTCGGTAGCGGCTGGGCGCAAGGCCACCGGACCGGCGATCGCCGGTGCCACTGAACACAGGCACAGGCCACAGAGCAGCCAGCGGTCGAACATGGAGGGCCTCTGGGCCGGCCGCTTCCGCCGGCGCCAACCACTCCCAACAGCCGCCTGGCGGCCGGTGGTTCCAGCGGTGATGAGTCGGGGCACCAGCGCACTTGGCGGTGCCCCGACCAGCGGCCAGACCACTGGAGATGCCCACCGGCGGCGGAGCGGCGGATGCAAAGGCTCTGGAAGCCCAGCAGGAAGATTCCGCCGCGCCGGCCGCCTGACCCCAGTCCGACCCGAACCGCAACCTGCCCCTTCAACGATTCCACTATCGGGCGTGGCGCGGCGCGATGACATCGGCAAACCACCTGATCTGGCGGGCGCGCCAGGCTGATGCGCCCATCGCGGAGGTCAAGGCTCCGGTGAGGTCAGGCCCTCCATCACGGCGAACTTGGTGAGCTGGGTCACCGAATGCAGCCCGAGCTTGTTCATGATGTGCTGCCGATGCGTCTGCACCGTCTTGCGCCCGATGTACAGCCGCTCGGCGATCTCGTCGCTGGTCAGCCCTTCGGCGATCAGTTGCAGCACCTCGCGTTCGCGAGGGGTCAGCGAGTGCTCGGATGCGTCGTCGCGGGCATGGCTCAGGCACTCGTCCACCACCGTGCTGGCGATCCGCGGACTGAGGTAGACCTGCCCGCGCGTGACGGTGTCGACGGCCAGTGCCAGGTCGCGAAAGGCGCCGCTCTTCAGCACGTAGCCCCGGGCCCCGGCCTGCAGCATCCGCATGATCGAGCGCCGATCCGAGTGCATCGACAGCGCGATGACGCGCGTCGCCGGCAGCTCGTCGTGGATCAGGCGGGTGGCCTCGACGCCGTTGAGGCCCGGCATGGTGATGTCCATGATGACCACGTCGGGCTGATGCTGCCGGCATAGTGCCACGGCCTCGCGCCCGTCCTCGGCCTCGCCCACCACCTGCATCTGAGGCTGCTGGTGCAGCATTGAACGGAGCCCCTCGCGCAGCATGTCATGGTCATCGGCGAGAACTATCCGTACCACCATGGTCAGCCACCCTTTGCCCCGTCTCGCCGTTCAGCCGCACCACCAGGTTCATCCGGGTGCCTTGGCCGGCGGCCGATTCGACGACCAGGTCGCCATTGAGCTCGCGCAGCCGTTCGCGTATGCCGAACAGCCCAAAGCCGCCGGGCCCGGTGCGCCGGCCGTCCAGGCGGGCCGGATCCAGACCGATGCCGTTATCGGCGACGACCACGCGGACTTCCTGCGGCGAGCCCTGCACCAGCACGCGGACCCGGCTGGCCTGCGCGTGCTTGAGGGCGTTGTGCAGCAGTTCGCGAACCGCCTGGAACAGCGGTGCGGCCGTATCCTGCTCCAGCGGTCCCAGCCGGCCGCGTGTTTGCAGCCGGACGTTCAGACCGTGTCGCTCCCGGAACTCGCCCACCAGCCATTCGACGGCGGCCACAAAACCCTCCTGCTGCAACATCGGCGGATACAGCTCGAAGGTCAATGACGATAAGCTCTCGCATGTCTCTTCGAGCAAGTCAAGGATGGCGTCGAACTCATGGTCGCACCCATGGCCGCCCAGGCGGGCTCGCAACGATTGCAGCTTGATGCCGCAGCCGGCCAGGTTCTGGCCCAGGCGGTCGTGCAGTTCGGTGGCGATTCGCCGCCGCTCGTGCTCTTCGGCCAGCGACAACTGGAGGCCCAGGGCGCGCAGTTTGGCCTGGTAGTCGAGCAAGGCCTCGTCGGCGCGCTTGCGCGAGCAGAGCGGCCCGAGCGCCGAGGCATAGAGGCTGAGCAGCTCGGCGTCGTAGTCGGTCAGCGGCCGGCCGGTCAGGTGGTTGTCGCAGTTCAGCGAGCCAACGACGGTCTCGCCGTCCCACATGGCGGCGAACGCCACGGCGCCTTGCCCGACCACCTCGCCGTACTGGTTCCGGATGGGCTCGGCCGGCTGGACGATGACGTGGGCCTTCCGCCGCCAGATCTCGCCGAGTTTGGAGTCGGGCGTGGCGCGCACGCGGATGCCGCGCTCGTCGCGGAGTTGCCCGTGCTCGTCGGTGCCAAAGGAGCCTTCGGCCACGTTCGGATCGCTGCTGCGGAACCACAGGCCGAGTCGCTCGAAGCACAGGCGTTGGCGGCCGAGCAGGACGGCCTGGCGGCACAACTCGTCGAAGCTGGGCGCTTTGGACAGCTCGATCATGACCTCGCAGAGGTCGCGCAGCCGCTGGCGGAAGTTCCCCTCATCGGCGGCAAGGTGCGGTACCGGGCTGGACGCCGGCTGTTGTCGGCAGCGGTTCGCGCCCGTCACGCGGCCCATCGTCGCGGACTCCTTGGCGCCGGCCAGCGCCGTGCCGGTGCCAGTCCAGTCTACCCGCCGGCACCGGCCCGGCGCAACCGACGTCGCCACGACGCCGCGACGTGGTATTCTCGACTGCGGAGCGGCAGCGGACACCATGGAGTTGCGAATCGGCGGCGGTGAGTTCCGAGGACGCTTGCTATGCCATGGTCAGGGGCAGGCGGTGCGGCCCACGCCCGGCGCGGTGCGCGCGGCGCTGGCCGACATCCTGCGCGACCGACTGCCCGGTGCGCGGGTTCTCGACCTGTTCGCCGGCTACGGGAGCACCGGCCTGGAACTGCTGAGTCGCGGTGCCGGCGAGGTGGTGTTCGTCGAGAAGGACCCGCGCGCGGCGGCGATCCTGCGGCGGAACATCGCGCTCCTGGCGGTACCCGACCGGGCGCACCTGTGGCAGATGCCGGTGTCCGCGGCGCTCGCGCGCGCCGACCTGGGCCGGTTCGACATTGTGTTCGTGGACCCGCCCTATGAACGCGGGCTCGCCGGTGCGACCACCGAGCGGCTGGGCGAGCGCGGCGGCCTATGGCAGCCAGAGGCGGTGCTCATCGTCCAGCACTCGCGGCGCGAGGAACTGCCCGCCGCCGCCGGCGCGCTGCGACGGTGGCGCGAGCGGCGCTCGGGCGACACGGTGCTGAGCTTCTACGAGGAGGCCGATCCAGCATGAAAGCGATCGTCCCTGGGACGTACGATCCGGTGACTTTGGGGCACCTCGACGTGATCACCCGGGCGGCCCGCCTGTTCGAGGAGGTCGTGGTGGCGGTGGCGGTCAGCGCCGGCAAGCAGCCCTGGTTCCAGTTGGCCGAACGGGCCGAACTGGTCCGCGGCGCCTGCGCGCACTTGGCCAACGTGACGGTTGACACGTTCGATGGCTTGCTGGTACATTACGCCAACCAGCAAGAGGCGTCCGTGATCGTCAAGGGTCTGCGGGCCGCTTCCGACTATGAGTACGAGCTGCAAATGGCACACGCCAACCGGACGCAGGCACCGGAGCTGGAGACGATCTTCGTCATGGCCAATGCGCAGCAGTCGTTCGTCAGCTCCAGCATCGTCCGCGAACTGGCTCGATTCGGCGGGGACATCGGCGCTCTGGTCCCGCCGAGTGTCATTGCCCCGTTGCTTCAGCGCGCAGCGGAGCGGAATCGCGAGGCCCACCATCCCACCCCGTAGCCACAAAGAAATCGTTGAAGACATGCACGCGCTGGTGCACCACTCGCCGCGGGTGATCGGCAAGGTGCTGCTGGACTGGCAGGCGATGCTGGACCTGCTCTGCGAGTTGGACGAGAGCCTGCCGAAAGAGTACCAGGACGCGCAGTTGCTGCTCCGCGACGCCGAGACGCATTCGCTGGAAGCGCGCCGGCGCATCGAGCAGGAGCGCGAGATCGCGCGCTCGGAGGCGGCGCGCCAGATCGACGAAGCGACGCAGCGCGCCCGGGCGCTGGCCAGCGAGCACGAGATCGCGCGTCTGGCCGAGGAGCGCGCCGGCGAACTGGTGCGGAACGCCGAGGACTACTCGCGTCAGCTCAAAGAGGAGGCGGAGGCCTATGCGGCCGAGATCCGCCGTTCCTGCGAGGAGTACTCCGACAGCACGCGCCGGTCGGCCGATGACTATGCGTTGCACCTCCTCAGCCACCTCAAGGCGGTGGTCACGCGGGCGCAGGCCAGTGTCGAGGACGGCCTGGCGCAGATGAAGCGCTAGCCATGCGGATGGTCGTCGACGCCAGCCCGACCTGTCCCCGCGCCGCCATCGTAGACGGCTGTCCGCCGCGCGCCCTCCGGACCGACGAGTGGGGTCCGGCGCTGGCCGCGCTGGCCCCCGCGGTGGTGATCCACCGGCTGATCCACGCGCCCGAGGGCTGCGGTGAGACGGCCGTGGCGCCGGCCGCGGACGACCTGCGCCAGGCCGGCGTGGTCGAGCCGCGCGAGACTGCCGCCCGGGTGGACGCCTACGAGGCGGCCTGCGGTTGGTGGCCGGGTGCGCGGCACCTCGCGGTCTTCGACGACGCCTGGTTTCGCGGTCTGCCCGCGGCCGCGGCGACCGAAGCGCTACCGCCCGAGGTGGTCGCGCAGTACGGTCTGCGGCGACGCGGGCGGCATGGGCCGGTGCACCGACTGGCCGCCGCTGACTGCGCCGTGTCACGCGTGGTCTCGGTGGTGCTCGGTGGCGCCAGCAGCGTGGCCGCGGTCGTCGACGGCCAGCCCGTCGACATCAGCGCCGGTGCCACGGCCTTGGCCGGTGTGCCGGGCGAGGTGACCTGTGGCGACATGGATCCGGCGGCCGTGCTGTACCTGGTGGAGCCGCTGGGCCTGACGATTGACGAGGCCGAGCAGGCGATCGCCGTGACCGGCGGCCTGAGCGGTGTGCGGACCGGTCACGCCGACGGCGAGGAACTGGCCCAGCGCCTCCGGTTGCATCGGGTGAAGCGCGCTGTCGGGGCCGCTGTGGCGGTGATGGGTGGCGTCGATGCGCTGGTGCTGTCGAGCAACTGCGGGCCGGTGCCGGAGCCGCTGCTCGCCGGGCTGGCCGCGGGCCTGAGCTACCTCGGGCTCGGTGACCGGGTGCCGTTGACGACCAGTGCCTGGACCTCGTGTACCGCGGCGGCGGCGCTGGTGGCCTGACGGCGTCGGCCGGAGGGTGACATGGCGGAAGAAGACGGACCGGCCCGACCATTCGGCTGGCTGCCGATCGTCCTGATAGTGCCGGCGACGCTGTACGTCCTGTACTGGTATGGCCGCCTACCGGCGTCGGTGCCGGTCCACTTCGACGCCGCCGGCCATGCCAACGGCTACGGGCACAAGAGCGCGCTCCTGTTCCTGCCGCTGCTGGGCTTGGCGCTCGAGCGACTGCTGGCGTTCTTCAGCGGCCACCCCGAGTGGGCCAACTTCCCGGTCCAGGTGACCGACGACAACCGGTCGCGCCTCTACGCGGTCTACTACCGGTTCATGCTGTTCATGCGCGTCATGTTGACGGCGCTGTTCGCGGCGATGGCCGTGATGAGTGTCGAAGCCGCGCGCGGCGGTGGCTCGATGCCGCTGCCTTGGGCCTTGTTCGTCTACCTCGGCGTCTTCTGGGCGGGCATTGCCGCCTACCTGGTCCAGATGGTGCGCGCCCGCTAGGGTGGGGTAGGTCCGGCGGCAAGGCACATCGTGGCGCCGTCGTGGCCGCGCACCACCTCGGTGCCCGTGTCGCAGAACCGGACCATGACGTCCTCGTCGGCGCGCTGCAGGCGGGCCGCGGGTCCTTCGGGTGCGTCGGTGACCGCCACGGTCCACTCCGGATCGAGCCCGGGAGCCGTCACGGTGAGCAGCACGAGGAACCGGTAGTCGGGTCCATACAGCCGGGGCTGTCCGGACGGCGTCCAGTGTGGCTGCGCGGTGCGCTGCGGCGAGACGTTCCACAGGTGGTGGAACGTCTGTCGGAGGGCCACCGCGTGGGCCGGTGGCCGTTCGCCGTGACCAATCGGCCGGCGGTCGGGCAGGTGCTTCCAGACCGCCGGCTGCGGCAGCAGGAAGCGCGCGTGGAGCGTGCTGCGCTGGCCGCGCACCAGGATGCCGTCAGGGGTGTCCTCGACGGGCAGCTCGGCGTGCAGCAACCACTGGAAGTGGCGCTGTGTGCGGACGTCGTGGCAGCGCAGGTCATCGTAGAGCAGGAAGGTGTCCGGCTTCAGGTAGACCACCCAGCGGTGGCAACGCGACAGCGTGTCCGCATAGGCACTGGTGGCGTCGCCACGGACGATGGTGCCCCAGTCGTTGTCGGCCCAGCAGTCGAGGCGCGAGTAGGCTTCGCCGCCTTCGGCCAGGTCGGCGGTGAGGCGGTAGCGCGGCGGCTGACGCTGGTCGGCACCGTCGACGGTGATGGTGTTGTGCCAGGCGGTCGATTGGGGCGGTTCGACGCTGGTCCAGTAGTGCGGCGTGTAGGGCCAGGGACCGGGGTCGATGGCCAGTCGCTCGCCGCGGGCCGTGACGATGAAGCTGTTGAGGTCGAGGTGGCAGTGCGACCACGCGTTGGAGCCGCCTTTGAGCACGAAGTGCGTGGCGTCGGCCGACCAGTCCGAGCGCAGGCTGGCCAACTGGGCGGTGACGAACCGGCGGCAGGGCGGCTGGTCGTCGGGTGGCACCGGGACCACCTCGGGGTCACACCGGACGAAGTCGAGCTGCCCGACGCGGCCGTTGCAGATGCGGTCGGCGAGCCACTGAGCGCTTCCGTCGCCGGTGCGCGCGGCGATGGCGTAGAGCAGCGAACTGCCGCCCAGGCCCGGGTAGCCGCAATCGCCGAAGTTGGCCCAGCCCGACCGGTCCGGCAGGGCCATGTGCAGCGGGAACTCGACCGCCCGGCTCCAGAACGGATGCTGCCAGAGCCGGTGGTCGCCCGCGGTCAGCGACACCTCGGCCTGATCGAGCGCACTGGTGAAGCAGTAGCACCAGTAGCCGATGCCCTCCACGCCCGAACCGTCGTCGTCGGAGATGCTCAGCACGCGCGCGATGGCCGCGTTGGCGCGGGCGAGCCAGGTGGGCTCGTCCAGGTAGAGCGCGGCCCAGCCCAGGCCCGAGTTGAGCACCGCGCACCAGTTGGAGTTCCAGGCGTCGGCCCACCAGGCGCCGCGCTCGGAGTCGCGGAAGATCACCCCGCCGCCCCGCGACCGCAGGGCGTGGGCCACGGCGTCGCGGTCGGCGTCGGTCAGCCAGTCGTTGGCCCACGAGGCGGCGGCCACGAGGCGCTTGGTGCGTTCGGCGACCAACAGGTCGGCGTCCAGTTCGGGGTAGTGGTGCTTGTGCTCCGGGCTCATCCAGGGCAGTTCGTCGTCGGCCACCCGGCGCAGCAGGTCGGCCGCGCGACCGCCGAGTTGGTCGTCGGCGGCCAGGCAAGCAGCGAAGGCCACCTCCGCGGCCTCGTCGGCGAGGGCACCGAGGCGGCGGTGCTGCGCGGCGGGCGACTCGCTCGCGTCAAGGCCGCCAAGCGGCTGGGCGAGCCGCTCGCGTTGCCGCGCCAGGTGGGCCGACCACCAGGGCGCAAACCGCACGTGCGCGGCACGGCCGCGGAGCACCTCGCGGCGCGACAAGACACCATAGGCATCGACGAGCATCGGCACTACTCCGCGACCCGGATTGGCCGCCACGGGCCCGAGTCCTGGCCAGCGCCACATTTTCGCAACATCCGAGGTTGTCGATCGATGGTCCGGTGGCGTCCAGTATGGCAGGATCGGTAGACGCAAAGGATGTTGACGATGAACCGACTGGTGGTGTGGGCGTGGGTGATCGGCCTGTTCTTGCTATCGGCGTTGCCGCTGGTGGCCGAAGGGGTCGACATCGTCAAGGGCGGATAGCGCGGGAGCCGGGAGACCGCCATGAACGGTCACGATTTTCTCAGGGCTCAGCGCGGCGCGCAGGATCTGTGGCCGATCCGCTTCCTTCGCTCGCTCCGCGCGGGCCTCGATGAGACCGATGCCGAACACTGGCTGCCGGAGTTCCGCCGCCGGTTCCGCAACCGTGTGCCGGACTTCGCCGGGCCGGGCCTGTTTGCCACGCTCGTGTCGGTGGAGGCGATCGAGCCCACTGAGTTGGCCGAACTGATTCTCGACCACGTCTTCCTGGCGTTGCGGCGGCACCAGCCGCGCGACGACTCGGCGTTTGTGGATTACGTCCGACGGTGCGTCCGCTCCGTCGCGGTGACCTTGCGCCGCCAATCGCTGGACAGCCTGCACCGCACGGCCGCGCGGAACGCCGAACTACAGGTGCTCAGTCTCGATGAGCATCCCGCGCTGGTCGAGTCGTTGGCGGCGGACGATCCCGACCTGGCCGCGGCCCTGTCCGGCCGCCGCGTGGCGATGTACCTGCTCGACCAGGCCGAGGCCGATGGTGAGCAGGAGAACGTCGCCATCGTGATCCGGTCGGCCCTCGAGGAGATCTCGCTGGCCGATATCGCCCGCGAGCGCGGCGTCTCGCGACAAGCCGTGCAGAAGCGCTACCAAAGGGGTGTAAACTACCTTCGCCAGCAGCACCTGGCGTTGGGACTGAATGGATGAGTCGCGACGTTCTCGGATTGCACCTGGTCAAGCCAGGTGAGACAGCCGGTGCCCGCCTGCGGCGCGTGCGAGACCAACTGCGCGCGGCGGATGCGCACGTGATCGTCGAGCCCGACACGGCCGAGCCGGACAGCGTGCGCGAGTTGCGCCGCCGCGCCGAGGAGCTCTTGGCCGCGTCGCGCTACGAGGAGGCCGAAGAGGCCTTCCTGGAGGCGATTGAGGTCGGCCTGCAGGAGGACTACTTCGCGTGGCACGCGGCGGTCAACCTGGTCAACTGCCACCGGTTCCTGGGCCGGCGCGAGGATGCCGCGGCCACGGCCGAGCAACTCGAAGAGATGTATGCCGAGCAGCCCGAGCACCCGATCCGCTACCTGGTGGCGACGCAACTCGGGGCCATCGCGGCCGATGCCTACGATGAGCACGGCGATCCTGAACAGGCGACCGCTGCTTGGCAGTACGCCCAGGCCGCTTACGACTGGCAGATGCGTCACCGGGAGCTGGCCGACGGGCTCCGCGCGTACAACCTCGTGGTCGCCCTGCTGCGCCTCGATCGTCTGGCCGAGGCCAAGGCGGTCCACGAGCACCACCGACCCGATGAGGGCTTCCGCAACTGGTGTCGCCAGGGCGACAAGGCCGCGCTGATCGCCGAGCGGCTCGGCACCGACCAGGGCTGACGGCCGCGGCTACGCCTTGAGCTTCATCTCCAGCGTGCCGCCTTGCCCGAGCAGCGCCTTGAACCCGCCTTCGGCCAGCCACCGGCGCGCGTCGGCGTCGCCACACAGATAGGCCTGCCAGAAGGCCAGCGAACCAGCCCGCACCAGGCTCTGGAAGAACGCGTCGGACTCACCGCCGCCTGGTGTGCGCGGGCGCCCCGAGAACACCATGTGGTCGCCGCCGGCGAAGGTCAGCAGGTACTGATCGGTGGTGTCGATGTGGTCGTACGGCACCCGGCGCTGCGCCGCGTCGGTCTCACCGATGGGGCTGTGGTCTTCGGTGCCGGTCATGTGGAAACACGGCACCCGGATCTTGGCGAAGGCCGCCTGCTCCTTGCCCTGGCGAGTCGCCATGGGCGTGCTCATCGGAATGGCCGCCTTCACCCGCGCATCGGCGAAGCTGATCTCGCGGGTGGCGACGGTGAACACCTGGCCCGCGATGGCCATGGTGGTATAGGCGCCGAACGAATGCCCGGCGACCCCGATGCGGTCCAGGTCGAGGCGGCCGCGGTAGGGCGACTCGGTGCGGTTCAGCCGGGCCATCTGGTCGATGGCGAAGCTCACGTCCTGGGGCCGGTTGACCAGGTTGCGCGGGTCGGCCATCGCCCGGCGCATGCTCGCCATCGGATTGGCTTGTCCACGCCAGGCCGCGTCGTCGCTGCCGAGGTGCTGCACGTGGACCACCACGTAGCCATGACTGGCCCAGTGGCGGCCGAGGTACTCGTAGCTGTGGCGAGTGCCACCCAGGCCATGCGAGAAGACCAACAGCGGGCAGCGTCCGTCGGTTGACCTGGGGGCGTAGATGCGCACGGGCACGGCGCGCTGACGGACCTCATCGTGCCAGTCGAAGGTCCGGCTGTCCACTTCGCAGCGACCCGGTTCGGCGCGCGGGTCGGTGACCGCCGAACGCGGCGCCGCCGGCAGCAGGCCCCAGACCAGCAAACCGGCCAGGATATGGCGCAACAGCATGGTGGTCTCCGTTGTCAGTCGTCAGAAGGAGTTCGCGCGGGAGTGTCTTACTGGACCCGTGCCGGGAGGCCGACATGAGCAGTGCCGCTCACGCCCGAGCCGTATTCCCGTCCGCTCTGACCGACGACGAGTTGCTTGCACGCATTCTGACGCGACTTCGGCAGCAGCGTATCAGTCCCGAGCGCACGTTGCTGGCGCTCAGCATGTGCGTCGACGACGCCAACAGCGGTTGGCTCCGCTTCGCCCACGGGCAACTGGCCGGCCCGTTCCTGATGGGCGGTCTGGCCGGCACGCCGATTGTGGGTGCCTTCGGCGTCACCGCGCTCGCCGACCACGTGCCCGACAACGGCGCGGCGGTGGTGGTCTTCGGGGCACACGTCGGCGTCGGCGAGCATGGCGAATGGGGCCGGCTCAACCGGCTGCACCGCGCTCGTCAGGGGGCCTGCTGCGGGACGCTGGCCACGGTGCTCGAGCACGCTCGGGCGTCGCAGGCGGCGGGCAGCGAGGGGCCACTCGACCGGCACGATGACGACCTGCAGTTGGCGCTCCTGGAGCGGTCGCTATGGCCGGGCATCGACGCGGTGCTCCAGTCGGAGCGGCCGATGCTGGCCGTGGCCGAGCTGCTCTACGAGACGCTGCGGCAGCAGGTGCACCAGCTCCTCGGCGCGTGTCGGTCGCACTTCAACCACGTGCCGATCCTGACCTTCGGCGGGGTGATCATCAACACGGCGCCGCACCACCAGGACCTGTTCGACCTGCGCGGTGAGTGGTCGGTGGACCATCAGGGCCGGGTGGCCGCGCTGCCCGCGCTACTGGTGTAGGCTCTGCTGCAGGCCCTGACCGATCAGGTTGAACCCGAGCACCGCCAGGACCACACACCCCCCGGGCCCGAGGATCATCCAGCCGGCGGTGACCAGGTAGGGCTGGCCGTCGTTGATCATGGCGCCCCACGACGGGATGGGCGGCGGCGTACCGATGCCCAGGTAGCTGAGGCCGGCGTCGAGCAGAATGGTGTTGGCCGTGGCCAGACTGGCCAAGACCAGAATGGTGGGCAGCACGTTCGGCAGCACATGGTGCAGCATGACCCGGCAGTGCCCGCAACCGATGGCGCGGGCGGCCAGGATGTAGTCCATCGAGCGCACCCGCAGCACCTCGCTACGGACGACGCGCGAGATGCCCGTCCAGTTGACGAGTCCGATGACCAGGAACAGGTTGAGCAGTTGCCGCGGCAACTCGACGCTGCCCAGCGGCCCGAACCGCAGGTGGACGAGGCCCTTGGGCATCACCACGGCCAGCGCAATGGCCAGGACCAAGGTGGGTATGGTCAGCATGATGTCGGTCAGCCGCATCAGCAGCAGGTCGACCCAGCCGCCGAAGTAGCCGGCCAGAAGACCGATGCCGGCCCCGATCAGCACCGCCGTCAGCATCGCCAACAGGCCCACGGCCAGCGAGATGCGCGCGCCGTAGAGCAGGCGCGTGTAGAGGTCGCGCCCCAGGTTGTCCGCGCCCAGGACGAACCGGCCGAGGCGGGTGCCGTCGGCTGCGATGATGGTGGTGCCCGGAGGTGCCGGACGGCCATCGCGCGTCAGGCCCGAGGCGTGCTGCTGATTGGGATCCAGCGCCGAGAGCCACGGCGCGGCGACGGCGGCGGCGAACAGCATCGCCACGATGAACAGGCCCAACCGGGCGGCGCGGTCGCGCCACAGCCGCGCGCCAAGTGACAGTGAAGCCGGTACGCGATCCGAATCCATACCGATGGCATTCCTCGGCCAAGGGGAGTATCCTTGTGCCAACAGGGAGCCCGGCCATGAGACGCGTGCTCGTCGCTCTGAGTGTGTCGGTCCTTTTGAGCGCCTGTCAACAGCCCACGGGGGCTGACACGGCCATGGCGACTTTCGACCAGTTCGACCGCGCGATGCGGCGTGGTGATGTCGAAGGCGCGGTGAAGTGGGTGGACTTCGCTGTCACGGCGGCGCAGAACAACTCCGACTGGGACAGTATCCCTACCGGCCAGCGCAACCAGATCCTGGCCAGGATGCGCGAGGACACCATCGGCAAGCTGCGCCAGATGCACTATCCGGGTGACGGCATGGTGGGCCAGGAGCAGGCGGTCTCGCCGACCATCGCGCGCATTCAGGCCACCGGTGGCGGCAAGTCGCTGCATCTGGAGTTGCGCCAACTGTCCGAGGGCTGGCGCATCACCGACGGCGTGCCGGGCATGACCACCGACACGACCTTGCAGGGCACGCCGGCGGGCGGTCAGTAGCCCGTCGTCGGCCGGTCAGCCGGTGACGTCGGCCAGCAGGCGTTCGGCGTGCTGCGCCACCCACTCGAACGGTCGCTCGAACTCGGCCAGCAGGAACTCCACGCGCCGCTCCGTAGGTACCTTCATGACGCCTTCGGTGCGGCAGGCCACCCAGCGCCCGAGCATCGCCAGCGGCACGGCCTGGAGTTCGGCCGGCGAGAGCGGCAAGGCCGCCTGGTAGGCCACGAGGAACTCGCGCATCGGTTCGAGGGCCAACCGGGGGCAGGCCGTGAGCGACCAGATGTCGCCGCCGTCGAGCGGCCGCTCACGCTGCGCGCCGAAGAAGAACAGCGCTTCGCCGACGTCGCGGACGCGCGTGTCGCGCCAGGCCCAGTCATAGTCGAACACGCCGGCCACTGCGCCGTTCGCTGCGAACAGCAGATTGCAGCCGTTGAAGTCGCCGTGGATCACGCCCTGCGGCAGGCGCGCGTACCGCGCCGCGCCATACCGCTCGGCCAGCCAGGCCACCCACCGCTCGGCGCGGCCGAGCGCCGCGCTGTCCTCGCGGCGACCGTAGAGCCGAGCCACCTGGGCCACGGCGTCGGCCAGCACGCGCGGGTCATCGAACCGCGGGCTCGGCGCGGGCGGTTCCGGGTAGTGCCCGAACTGCGGCAGCAACGGCTCGCACGGCGCGTCGTAGGCGGCGGCCAGCCGGTGGAACCAGGCCAGCGTGTGGGCCACCGGTGGCCGGCAGCGCTCGGCCAGAGCCGGCGTCAGTGGCTCGCCGTCCACCCACGGGTAGAGCTCGTAGACGCCGTCGTCGCCGGTGGCCTGGCGGGCCGGCGCCACCGCGGGGAAGCCGTTGCCGGCCAGCCAGCGGCGCAGACCGTGGTCGAAGGCCACGCGCTCGGGCGTGGCGGTGCGGGCGCCGCGGCGGCGGACGAACCAGGCCTGCCCGCCGGCCGCGACCCGCCAGGTCCGACCGGCGGTGCCACCGGCTGGTGACACCGCCGTCGCGTCGAGGTCCCACTCGCGCAGGACGTAGGTCAGGGTCACAGGCCACACAGGCAGAACCCGCGCTCGTTCATCACCTGCGTCACGCTGACCGGCGCGCCCAGGTCCAGCGAGCGCTGGCCGGCCTCGAGCACCGCGATGACCTCATGCATCTCGCGGTTCGCCACGGGCTGTTCGCCGGTGGCCAGCATGGTCAGGAACCGCTCGAGCAAGAAGACGTACAGATTCTCCAGGTTCGGGGCCACGGTGCGCCAGCCGTTCTTGCCGTGGAGCGCAATCTGGTAGCCGGCGCGCATGTAGGCGGCCTCGCCGACCATCAGCATCAGGTCGGTGCCCGACTCCAGCCGCACGCGGACCAGGTTGCGGCCAGGCTGCCCAACGTTGTGGACCGTCACCGCGCCGGCGCCCAGGACTTCGTAGGCCATCTCCAGGGCGTGAATGCCGTAGTAGATGAGTTCATTGCCGCAGATGGTGGTGGCGATGGGCACCGGGCTGAGGTCGGCCACCTCGGACTTCAGTTGCTGAATGTCCGGCACGTAGCGCAGGGACGACGCCGACATGACCTTGGCGCCGTGCTTGGCCGCGAACTCGAGCACCGCTGCCGCCTCGCGCGCGGTCATGGCCAAGGGCTTGTCGATGAACACCGGCAGGCCCTTCTTCAGCGCCGGCAACGCCCAGCGGTACTGGTGTCGTGAGCCGTCATCGACCACCAGCACGGCATCGACGCCTTCGGCACACTCTTCGGGTGTGTCGACGACCTCGGGGATGTCGCAGATGCGGGCCAACTGCTCCGCCACTTCGCGGTGCGGGTCCTGGACTTTGACGATCTTGGCGTCGGGGATCCGTCGGGCCGAGCGGACGAATGTGCCCGTGAACTCTTTCGCCAACGCCTCATCGTAGCCGTTGAAGGCTGTGGCAAAGGCGGTGCCGTGGTGCGAGCCGGGAGTGCGCGCGGTCTCGCCGTACGTGGCGGCGGAGACCAGGGAGAGCCGCAGCATGAGACACGTCTCCTTGGCAACCTGGAAGGGTCGCGCCGCTGTGTTGGCCGGACCCTCACGCGATCCTCTCTCGGGTTGTGGTACCATCGCGGCACCATGAATGCGCGAGAACGGTTCCTGGCCACGTTGCGCGACGGCGCCCGCGGTTGCGCACCGCACTTCGAGCGTGGCGTTCGTGACGACGTGACGCGCCACTGGCAAGAGCAAGGCGTCAGCGCGGCGGCGGCCGCCGCCGCGCTCACCTGGGACCGCTTGCAGACGGGCGGCTTGCACGAGGATCCCCCGGCCATCGACCTGATGCCGCGGCCGGTCCTGGAACGCCCGGTGACCTCGCCGGCCGACGTGCCCGACTGGCGCGCGCGGTTTGCCGACGACGACCGCTATCCGGCCGACTGGGCCGACCACGTGGCGGCGCTGGCCGAACGCGACTGGCCGTTCGGGCTGAGCATCTTCCGCGGCCTGCTGCTCTCGCTGGGGGTCAGCGACAGCGCCAGCCTGACCGAGGTGGTCTACTTCCTCGTGGACCATGGCGACTGCGTCGAGGAGATGCTGAGCTACCTCGGCGACTGGCTCAGCCGCACCTTGCAGCCGGCTCTGCAGCAGACGCGGCCCGACTTCGTGGTCTGCCGCGAGCCGATTTGCAGTGGCCACGGCCCGGTCATCGGGCCAGCCATGGTGCGACGGTTCCTGGTGCCGCTTTACCGCCGCCTCATCGACTGCGCTCGTGAGGCCGGCGTCGGTGTCTTCGTGTGGGAGAGCTACGGGCATCCGTTGCCCCTGCTGGAGACCGTTCTGGAGGCCGGCTTCAACGTGCTGCACCTGGGTTTGGCCGGCTCGTCGGGCGTCGACTATCTGCAGGTGCGTGAGCGCCTCGGCTCTGGCGTGGGGCTGTTGGGCGGCCTCGACTCGCGCTTGCTGGCCGCGCCGGCCGGGCAACTGCGCCGCGAGGTCATGCGGCTGGTGCCGCCGCTGCTGCAAGCCGGCCGCTACGTGCCGATGCTGGACGACCGGCTGCGGGCCGACGCCGACTTCGCGGCCTTCGCCGCCTACCGCGAGGCGCTGGCCGAAGCCATGGCGATGGGAGCCGCGGGTTGAGTCGCGAACGCACCAGGCGCTGGGTGGCCGGCGTGTTCCAGTTCATCTGCTTGTGGCTCATCGGCGAGGTCATCGTGGCGGCCATGGTGCTCTGGAAAGTGCCGCAGTTGGAGCGCATGAGGCTCTCATTGCTCGGCGTGGAGCGCTCGGCGCCGGTGATGCACCGCATGGTCGGCCAGCCGTATCTGTCGTTCATTCCGGCGCCCGGTTTTCAGAACAAGTTCGGCCAGCAACACAACGAGCAGGGCTTCCGCGGGCGCGAGGTGCCCATGCGCCGCACGCCGGGCGTGGCCCGGGTGCTCTGTCTCGGTGGCTCGACCATCTACGGCTGGAGCGTGGAGCGCATTACCGAGACCTTGCCGGCCCAGATCGAGGCCCGGCTCGCCGCCGACCTGCCCGCGGCGGGCCGCGGCGTCGAGGTCATCAACGGCGGCGTCCCGACCGGCACCAGTGCGGAGTCGCTGACGCACTACCAGTTCAAGTTCCACTACTTCCGGCCCGATGTCGTGCTCATCGAGGCCGGCGGCAACGACTCCATGGTCATGGATTCGCCGGTCTACCAACCCGACTTCAGCCACTGGCGCCGCCTGTTGCCGAGCGTGGACCCGCTGCCGCCGCAGAGCCGCTGGATGATGCACTCGCGCATTCTGGGGCTGGCCGTCATCTTCTGCTTCCGGTCCGAATACGTCGGCATGAGCAGCTACATCCATCCACCGAAGCACCGTCCGGTGACGCGGTGGTACCCCGACCTGGACACCCGCGAGGGCGGCCGGCGGCCGATTCCGCTGTCCGAGCTGGCCTACCGGCACCACCTCGAGGTGTTGCTCGACATGGTCGCCGCCGACGGCGCCGTGCCCGTGCTGGTGCCGTTCCGGATGCGCCGCGACGCCAAGCCGGACCCGACCGGCATCTGGGCCAGGCAACTGGAGGCGGTCATGGCGCAACTGGCCGCTGAACGGCACGTGCGCTACGTGGCCGAGCCGGACCAGGGCGTCGACCTGGCCAACTACACCGATGTCTGCCACCTCAACGCCGCCGGCGAGAGCCAGAAGGCGGCCAACCTGGCCCCGGTGGTGCGCGACGCGTTGGTCGCGCACGCGCGCGCCAGGGCGGGGTCAAACTCGTTGTCGCCGCGCCAAGTCATGAGCAGCCAGCCCTGAGGAGGGCGCAGAGCGCCCGTCTCGAAGGGCGGCGAGGCACCGATCCGGTTCGGCGCCGCCCTTCGAGACGCTCGCTGCGCTCGCTCCTCAGGACTGGCGGGTAGGGCGCAGCGACCTTGACTCCGCCCTGCACGCGCGCGCGCTGACACTGGCGCTCCGGCGCAATCTGTGGTACACCGCTAGTCGAGCCGCCTGGCAGGAGGGCAGTTGCCCGGTCAGGTGGTGCTGGACGCCGAGACGGACCGGGACTGGAGCCTGCTGGACAGCCCGCTGGTTGCGGTGGCAACCGAGCGAGCGGAGAGCGAGGCAGCCGTGGCGGCTTGGAAGAAGGGGCTGTGCGGCGCGCTGGCCGTGCTGTTCCTCGCGCGGCTGGCCGGCGTCTCCGAGGGCCTCGACCGCTGGTTGACCGACGCCCACTGGCGCTGGCAAGCGGCCCACGACCACCAGCCCTTCCCGTCCGACATCCTCGTGATCGGCATCGACGATGCCAGCATCCGGGCGCTAGGGCGCCTGCGCAACTGGTCTCGCGAGGTCTACGGCCGCCTACTGTACCGGCTGGTCGAAGCCGATGCGGTCGGTCTCGACATCCTGGTCAGTGACGCCGACGAGCGCGACCCGACGGGCGATGTGGTCTTCGCGAACGCGGTCCAGCGCCAAGGGCGCACCGTCGTTGCGTTCAACCAATGGACCGAGGCCCGTCCGCTGAACAACCGCGATCAGCAGGCGATCCGCGCGCTGACGGCGCGACTGCCCCAACTCGGCCCGACGGCCGCGGCCTTGCCGATGGTGCGTCATGAGTTGCTGCAGCCGCCGTTCGAGGCCGTCTGCCAAACCGCGGCGGCACTCGGGTCCGTGGATGTCACCGCCGACAGCGACGGTGTGTACCGCCGGGCACCGCTGGCCCGCGTGACCGACGACGGCCGGTTCGTGCCGCACCTGGCCGTGGCGATGGCGGCCATCGCGCGGGGCGTGCCGCTCGACCAGGTAGCGGCCGGCCTGCCGGCGAGCCTCAATCTGCGCCAGGGCCAACTGGTGCCGTTGAGCGAGGGGTCGCTGCTGTTGCAGCCCCTCGCGCGCTCACACTCGTTTGCCGCGGGGCTGGGCCGGCGCGTGCCGCAGATGAGCTTCCACGAGGCGCTCACGGCCGACCCGGCGCGGTTCGCCCACAAACTGGTGCTGGTCGGCGAGACCGCCACCGGGACCACCGACGTGCGGGCCAATCCGCTGGACAACCGCCTGCGCGGGGTCGAGTTCAACGCCGAGATCCTGGCCAACCTGCTCTATCTGGAGCCCGTCCGGTCTCTGCCGGCGCCGCTGCAGTGGCTGTTCGCGGCACTGGCGGTCGGCTTGCCGTTGTGGCTGTTCGCCACGCGGGCGCCGGCGCGCGCCACGCTCTGCTCGGTCGTCGGCCTGGCCGTCGTGGTGGCGGCCATCGAGGTGTTGTTCTGGGTGGGCCGGATGATGCCGCTCTGGTCGCCGGTGCTGCTCGGCTGCGCCGGTGCCACGCTGGTCATGGGCCTGGAGCGCCTGGTCGAGGAGCAACGGGCCAAGGAGCAGATTCGGCGCAGCTTCTCGCTCTACGTGGCGCCCGAGGTGGTCAACGAGATCGTGGCCAATCCGGACCTGGCCTACATGGAGGGCGACCGGCGCGGGGTGGCGGTGCTGTTCTCCGACATCCGCAGCTTCACCAGCTACTGCGAGCACAACGATCCCGAGGTGGTGGTGCGCCAGATGCGCGAGTACCTGGGCAGTATGGCCGACTCGGTCCATGCGCACCGCGGGGTGCTCGACAAGTACATCGGCGACGCCGTCATGGCGCTGTGGGGCCCGTTCCTGGACGATGACGAGCCCGCGGCCGCGATGGCCGTGGCTTGCGGGCTCGACATGCTGGAGCGTCTGGCGCAGATGAACGCGGCCTGGGCGGCCGACGGGCTGCCGACGCTGCGGATCGGCATCGGGGTGCACTTCGGCGAGGCGATTGTGGGTAACATCGGTTCGGAGAGCCGCATGCAGTATACGGCGCTGGGCGACGCGGTGAACCTGGCCTCGCGGCTCGAGAGCAGCACCAAGGAGTTGCACGCCACGTTCGTGGTCAGTCGCGAGTTGCGGGACGCCGCCGAGGCGGCCATGTCCGATGGGGTTGGTTTCCGACTGCTCGACACCATCACCGTGAAGAACCGCGAACAGCCGGTGGAGGTGTATGAGGTGGCGGCCGCGGGGGCGGCCGGAAAGGAGACGGGTCATGACACGTAAGCCGACGGGCGGCCAGAAGAAGCCGCAGGACATGGCCGAAGCCGTCAAGGCCCTCGGTCGGGACAAACAGAAGCGCGACCGCGCGGCGGCCAGGGGGTTGCGCAAGTGGGGCGCCCGCTGGACCGAGGGGTGGGGTGGGCGGATCGGCCTGGCCGTGGTGGCCATCATTCTGGTACTGCTGATCGACGGAGTGCGGCGCGAGGGCAAGGAGTTCAAGGCGACGGTGGTGTCGGCGACCGGCAAGGTCAGCGTCATCGCCGCCGATGGCAGCGGCGAGCGCCCGGTCGAGGAAGGGGCGGCCCTGCGCGATGGCGACCAGGTCCGGACGGGCCCGAGGAGCACCGCGCTGCTGACCTTCCACGACGGCAGCGCCATCCAGGTCGATGCGAGCACCCAGTTCGAGGTGCGCTTGCTCGACTTCTCGCGCGGGGGCCGGCGCGACCGGTCGTTCATGGTGCGCAGTGGCTCGGTGCTGGCCCGAGTCGGCAGCCAGTTCGGGCTCGGCTCGCAGGCGACGGTGTGCACCCCGACCACGGTGGCCGCGGTGCGCGGCACGGCCTTCCGGGTGACCTACCAGCCCGCGGCGGGCAGCACGCGGCTCGAAGTGGCCGAGGGCCAGGTGGAGTTCCGCACGCCCACGGGCGCGCGGCCGACCAACGCGGGCAGCGCGGGCGAGGCGGCCGGCTACGCCATGTCGGCCGCCACGGCGCTGGGACCCGATGCGCGCCGGACCATGCAGACCAAGGTGGGTGCCCTGGCCGGCGAGGAGAAGCCGTTCAGCCGCGTGCTCAACCTCGAATGGCAGATGACCCGCTTGGCCGATCCGGTACTGCAACTGCTGGGCATCTGCCCCGGTGGCTGGGGCTACAACAGCATGGACTACGCCCGTCGCTCGGCCTGCATGGAAGCGCTCCGCCTGTTGCAGCAGAAGGTGGAGGAGCAGCAGGAGCCGCCGCGCGTGCTCAACCCGGTCACGCTGGAGGAGCTCAACCTCGATCCCAAGGAGCAGACGCGCATCCTCGGTGTCCTGGCCGGCCGGATGATCGACAGCTACAAGTGCGACGGGACGCGGTTCACCATCCGGGCCCGCGCGCGCGACAAGGCGCGGACGCCCTACCAACTCACCAACACGGGTGTCTCGGCCGTGACCGACGGTGAGGACACCGCGGCCACGCCACCACCACCGCCAGCCGGAGGGTAGCCCCCGACAGCGAGGAGCCGTGGTCCGCGCCGCGGATCGCCGGCCCTTGACAGGTCGGTCGGGCGGTCGCATAATCCCCGTATTCTATATCATGCAGATATGGAATGCGGGAAAGAGATGAACGACGAACCAGCCGACAGGTCGCTGCTTGAGCTGAATGTCAATCTGACTGGTCGAGATCCGCTGGAGGTGGTAGCCTGGGCGGTGGACCGGTATGGTGACGGCCTGGTGCTGGCGTGTAGTTTCAGTGTTGAGGACGCCGTGGTGGTGCATCTGCTGGCGCAGTGCACGGCGCGGCCGCAGGTCTTCGCGCTGGACACCGGTCGGTTACCCGAAGAGACCTACCAGGCCGCCGAGGCGCTGCGGGTGCGCTATGGGCTGGCGATCGACTGGTACAGCCCGGACACGGCCGCCGTGGAGGCGCTGATGCGAGCCAAGGGTGCGCACTCGTTCCGGTGCAGTCTGCAGGACCGCCACGAGTGCTGCCGAGTGCGCAAGGTCGAGCCGCTGCAGCGGGCGTTGGCCGGCCGCGCAGCCTGGTTGACCGGATTGCGACGGACGCAGAGCGTGACGCGCGCCGGCCTGTCGTTGGTCGAGGTCGATGAGCTGCACGGCGGCATCGCCAAGATCAGCCCGTTGCGCGACTGGTCGGCCGAGCAGGTGTGGGCCTTTGCCCGTGCCTACGAGGTGCCGGTGCATCCGCTGCACCAGAAGGGCTATCCCAGCATCGGCTGCGCGCCGTGTACCCGCGCGGTGCGCGCGGGTGAGCCGGAGCGCGCCGGCCGCTGGTGGTGGGAGCTGCCGGAGCACAAGGAGTGCGGGCTGCACCCGGCGCGACTGCGCGACCGGGGCACGATTGCCAAGGATGCCACGATATGAGCCGCTCCATGGATCACCTGGACCTGCTGGAGGCCCAGAGCATCTACGTCTTCCGCGAGGCCTACCACGCCTTCGAGGACCTGTGCATGCTCTGGTCGATTGGCAAGGATTCGACTGCTGCGTTGTGGTTGGCCCGTAAGGCCTTCCTGGGACGCATTCCGTTCCCGGTGATGCACATCGACACCACCTTCAAGTTCCCGGAGATGTACGAGTTCCGCGAGCAGTACGCCAAGGAATGGGGCATCGACCTGATAGTCGGCTGCAACGAGGAAGCCGTGGCCCGCGGGCTGAGCTACGAGAACGCCGATGCCTTCACCATTGCGCACGAGATGAAGACCGTGGCGCTGCAGCGCACCATGGACGAGCGCGGCTTCAAGGGCCTGTTCCTCGGCATCCGGCGCGACGAAGAGGGCTCGCGAGCGAAAGAGCGCGTGTTCTCGCCGCGGGACAAGAACTTCGAGTGGAACTACAAGGACCAGCCGCCGGAGCTCTGGGACCAGTTCAACACGTCGTTCACCGACGACAGCCATGTGCGCATTCATCCCATTCTGCACTGGACCGAGTTGGACATCTGGGAGTACACGCGACGCGAGGGCATCCCGGTCTGTGGCCTCTACTTCGCTCGGAACGGGCAGCGCTACCGCAGCCTCGGCGATCAGCAGGTGACGCAGCCGATCGAGTCCACCGCCAGCACCATCGACGAGATCGTCGAAGAGCTGCGGGTGACCACGACGCCCGAGCGCATGGGCCGGACGATGGACCAGTCACGGTCGTACGCGATGCAGAAGCTGCGCGCGATGGGCTACATGTGAGGTGGGTGCGACCATGGCCAGAGATGTACCACCGCTGGAGATCGTCATCGTCGGGCATGTCGACCACGGCAAGTCGACGTTGATCGGGCGCTTGTTCCATGACACCGGCAGTTTGCCGGTGGAGAAGTACGAGGCGATCAAGGCCGCCTGCGAGCGCGACGGCCGCGAGTTCGAGTTCGCCTTTTTGATGGACGCCCTGGAAGAGGAGCGCGAGCAGAACGTCACCATCGACACGGCGCAGACCTACTTCAAGACCGACCTGCGGCGCTACGTGATCATCGATGCGCCCGGTCACAAGGAGTTCCTCAAGAACATGCTGACCGGCGCGGCCCAGGCCGACGCCGCGGTCCTGATCGTCGACGCCGCGGAAGGCGTGCGCGAGCAGACGCAACGCCACGCCTACGTGTTGTCGCTGCTCGGCATCCAGCAGGTGATCGTGGTCATCAACAAGCTCGACCTGGTCAACTGGTCCGAGCGCGTGTTCGAGGCGGTGCGCCGCGACGCCACGCGGTTCCTGCACGGTCTGGGCCTGACGCCGTCGTACGTGATCCCGATCTCGGCGCGGCTGGGTGACAACATCGCCCACCGCTCCGAGCGCACCGACTGGTACGACGGTCCGACGGTGCTGGCGGCGCTGGACACGTTCACCGACGTGCGCTCGCCGGCGCACCTGCCGCTCCGCTTCCCGCTGCAGGACGTCTACCGCTGGGACAACCAGCGCTACTACGTCGGCCGGGTCGAGTCGGGCATCGTGACGGTCGGCCAGGAGGTGGTCATCCAGCCGTCTGGGCGCCAGGCGCGCGTGCAGTCGATCCTGGAGTGGAACGAGGCCGACCGCGGCGACGCCGTGGCCGGCGAGTGTGTGGCGCTCACCTTCGACCAGGAGTTGTTCGCCGAGCGCGGTGAGGTCATCTCGCCGGTCGGGCGCTCGCCGCAGGTCACCCGCGAACTGGTGGCCAGCCTGTTCTGGCTGGGACAGGAGCCGCTGCGCGTGGGCCAGCAGGTGATCCTGAAGCTGGCCACGGCCGAGACCGCAGCCACGGTGCGCGAGATCACCGAGCGGCTGGACAGTTCCACACTGAAGGTCACCGAGCGGCATGCCGAGGCGCTGGAGACCACCGAAGCGGGTACCGTGGTGCTGGCGCTGCGGCATCCGGTGGCGGCCGAGGCCTACGAGGAGAACCCGCGGCTCGGGCGCTTCGTGCTGGTGGTCGACGGCATCGTGCGCGGCGGCGGCACGGTGCGCGAGGCCCGGGCCGAGGCCAGAGCGTCGGACGGGCGCATCGTCCGCCTGGACGACCGCTGGATCGAGGGGCCCGACTTCAGCTACATCGACCTGACCCGCGAGCTGGGCCAGTTCGAGATTGAGGTCTCGCCGGCGCTGCTGTCGCGGATCGAGACGGGCGAGCGCGTTCTGTTGCGGGTGCGTGGTCCGCGGCAGATGCCGGCACTGACCCGACTGGCGTTTGAGCAAGGCTTCGACTATCATTTCCATCGGGGTGCCGATGGCCGCGTCGAGCTGCTGCTCTACCGGTCCGCACCGAAGCTCAAGGGCCCGCCGACCGCCGACTTCGCGATCTGATCCGGACGGCAATGTGGCGCGGCCGAGCCGGCACCCCAAGACTGTGTGGGAGGTGCCTGAAGTGTTCGGCCGCGCCAACGAGAACCATCACGGTCCGCCGGAACGCCCCTCCGCGGGCGACACGGCCAAGCTCAAAGCGCGTCTGGTCCAGGTCATCATCACCGACCTGCGGCCGATGACGTTCTACCTGTTCATCAACGACGAGCCCATCTCGCAGCTCGACGTCGAGACGCTGCTGCTCAACATCGAGGCGCCGGCCGACGACGGGCAAGGCCAGGAGGTCGTCCAGGCCTCGTTGAGCCTGAACACGCCGACCGCGGTGGCCGGGCTGGGCGTCCGCGAGGTCGAGCTGTTCCCCGGCACCGTCGAAGTCATCGGTCTCGGGCGGCGCATCTCGGTGACCTGTCGCACCGCCGGCTCGCTGGACGGCGTCTGGATCGATCTGGGACTGCGGCCGGACGGCACCGGCGCCGAGGTCACCGGCGCGCAGAAGCTGCAGATCGTCCTGACGCAAGAGCTGCTCGAGGCCAAGCTGACCTGGAACGACGGACGCGTGGACGATCTGCTGCCCGAACCGGCCGAAGCGGAGTGACCAGCGTCGCGACCTGAGAGAGAGACGTCAGATGAGTGAACCGTTGGTGGCGGTGGTGATGGGCTCGCAGTCCGACTGGGAGACCATGAGCCACGCCTGCGCGACGCTGCGCGACCTGGGCATTCCGTTCGAGGCCAAGATCATGTCCGCGCACCGGACACCCGACCAGGTCTTCGCCTACTGCGAGGGCGCGGCCGAGCGCGGCCTCAAGGTGCTGATTGGCGCGGCCGGCGGCGCCGCGCACCTGGCCGGCGTCATGGCGGCGAAGTCGTCGCTGCCGGTGCTGGGCGTGCCGATGGAGTCGAAGTCGCTCAAGGGGCTCGACTCGCTGCTGTCGATGGTGCAGATGCCGGCCGGCATTCCGGTGGCCACGCTGGCGATTGGCAAGCCCGGCGCCATCAACGCGGCGTTGTTCGCCGCGGCCATCCTGGCGCTCAGCGACAAGAACGTGGCGGCGGCGCTGGAGCGATTCCGCCAGGCGCAAGCGGCCAAGGTGGCCGCGGCACCCGACCCGACGTTGGAGAGCCCTGGCTAGTGCCCGAAGCCTACGAGGACGACCTGCGCCGCCTGGCCGACGGAACTCCGTTGAGCTGGGCGGCGAACTGGCGGCTGATGCACCGCGACGATCCGCGGGTGGTCGCGGCGGTACTGGACGGTCTCTGCCGCACGCGGGTGCTGGATCGGTATGTGGAGCTGCTCGGCCGGCTGGCGCTGCTCAGCCGGCACGAGTGCATCGGCCAGCGGCTGGCTCAGCCGGATGTGGTCGCGCATCTGGTGCGCGACCTGACGGCCGCCGACTCGGTGGTCAGGCGCGGCCACCTGGGGCTGTTCGAAACGGTCGGTGAGCTGCTCTGGGCCTACCGCGTGCTGTTCGCGCGCGCCGGTGCGGCCGGCGTCGCGCCGATGCGCGAGTTGCTCGATGGGCTGCCGACTGAGTCGCGCCACAGTAAGCCGCGCGAAGACGCCGTGCTCAGCGGCGCGAAGGCCCTGGCCATCGAGGTGATCCGACTGCATGGCGGTCCGGACGATGCGCGGCGCCTGCAGCGGTTCGTCGAAAACAGCGGCGAGCCCTACCGGGCGCGGGCCGAAGCGGCGCTGGCCTGGCATGGCCTGGTGGGTGCCGCGACCGCCGAGGTGGTGGCCGAGCACCTGGTGGCCGGGCTCGGCGTGGTCGACAACGAGGTCGAGTTCGTGCGCGTCCTGGGCGGGCTGGGCCGCGACCTGGTGCCCTCGCTCCTGGCGCTACTCGACCACGAGGATTACGTGGTCCGGCGCCGGGCGACCGAGTTGCTGGTGGTCATCGGCGCGCCGGCCGTCGCGTCGTTGAGCGAACTGCTGCTGGGCGAGGCCAGCCCAACCGCGGCGCGGCACGCGCTGGCGGCCTTGGAGCGCATCGACCTGAAGGCGCTGGCGAACGTGCGACGACGCCAGTTGGGCCACAGCCGCGGGCTGTCGCGGGCGCGGCCGGAAGCGCCGGGCGACCGGGGGCTGAGCCGCGTGTGTGACGGCGTGCCGGAGGAGTTGGGATGAGCGAGGCCGAGACCGGATCAGACCCGACCGGTGCTGTCCCAGCCGCCAGCCGGCTCGCGGACCTGCTGGTGGCCGCTGATGAGCAGGTCCGGCAGGCGCACGAGGCCTTGCTGCGGGCGGTAGGCAACGTCTACGACTACGGCGTGGCCCTCGATGCCTACCTGTCCTCGCTGGCGGCGTTGGGCCAGCTCTCGGAGGGGCTGCGCAGTGGCGGAGAGGCGGAACTGACCGCCGCGCGACGACTGCTCGACGGCGGTCCTTGCCGCGAGTGGCCAGACGGCAACGGCGGCTGGCTGGGCGTGGGCCTCGCGGCCGTGGCGGTGCTTGGAGCGTACGGCCAGCCCGCGGACGCCGGGCGGTTGCGCAGCGTGGTGCTGCGCGCGGCTGAGCCCCCGCGCACCCGCCTGCGCGCCGCACTGGCGTGGCACGGTTTGGCCGGCCCGGCGGCGCTGCCCGCGATCCTCGTCCACTTGCTGGTCGAGCTGCCGACGGGTCTCGAACCGGCTGACCTGGCCCCGCTGGGCGATGAGGCGGTGCCGCACCTGCTGCCACTGCTGCACGAGCGGCCGCACCTGGTGATCGAACGGGCGCTCGATCTCCTCGCGGCCCTGCCACTGAGCGCGCCAGCCTCCGTGATGGCGCCGTTGCTGTCGCTCCTGGCGCACCCGGAGTACGGGGTGCGGCATCGCGCGACCGAACTGCTGGTGCGCCTGGGTGACGTGGCGCAGGAGCCGCTGGTCGAGTACCTGTGGTCGACGCATGGCTTTGCCGCCACCAGCAACGCGGAGGACGCCCTGCGACGGATCAGCCCGATGGCACTGGAGTTGCTGCGCGAGGAGCAGGCGCGGGCCAGCCACGGGTTGAGTCGCGCGGCCCCGGCGACGGACGCCACGCGTGGCCTCAGCCGGGCAGGCGACGGGTCGTCGCTATGAGTGACCTCACCCAGGAGGCCATCGACCGCCTGCAGGCCGGTGGCACGCTCAGTTGGCCGATGGAGTACCGGCTGCGGCGCTGTGGCGATGCGCGGCTGGTCCCGGCGCTGGTCAGCGCACTGGAGCAGACCGACGACGTCGGGCAGCGCCTGGACCTGTTGCACAGCCTGCGCTCGCTGGCCGCGGCGTTGCCCGCGGTGGCGGAGTGCCTGGGTCAACTGCCGCTGCTGGAGCGTCTGGTCGGCGTGCTCGCGACCGTCGAGACCGCGCTCGACCCGGATGTGGAGGTGGTGCGGTGCCCACGCACCATCGAACTCCTGCAGCAACTCGAGGCGCTGTTGCAGGCGGGTGGGGCGGTGGTGCTGGACAGTGCGCGCCGACTGCTCGACGCGGCGCCGTTGGCCAGCCTGGTCATCTCGGATCTCTCTCTCGCCGGCGTCGTGGCCTCTGGGCCGAAGCTGATCGCGCTGGGGATAGTGGGCAGGCACGGTAACGCCGCCGACGACGCCGGCCGCGTGGAATCACTCGCGCGGGCGCTCGACGAGGACGCCTTCGCCCGGGCTCAGGCCAGCGTGCTCTGGCACCGCTGGGCCGGGCACCAAGTCGCCGCAACGGTGGTGGACGCCATGCTGTCGGTGCGGTTCCTGAGCAGCGTGAGCACCAAGGTCGACGGGTTCAGCCAAGTCGCAGGCATCATCGCCACGATCGGTGGGGCGTTGGTCGATCCGCTGCTCGACCGGTTGAGTGACAACGACTACACGGTGCGCCATCGTGCCGTGCGCGTGTTGGAGGCCATTGGTGACCCCGCGACCCAAGCGCTGGTGGAGCTGGTGCGGTCGACCGCTGACTGGCGTCTGCTGGCCAATGCCGAGGAGGCGCTGGCGAGTATCGACCGGCGGCAGTTGCGCTCGGCGCGTCAGGCGCGCGAGACCGACGGGCGCGGGCTGTCACTAGCCGAGTCCGAGGCGCCGGCCGAGCGCGGGCTGAGTCGGGCTGAGGGTAGCCCGGAGCCCTGAGCGGCCCGGGCGACGACTCGTCGGGCGCCGCCCGGCCAGAACGCAGGTGAGGCCCAGGAAACATAGTCGGGAAGCGGGCTGAGCTGGGAGGGGCCGCGAATCTGGAAAGAATCTGCTAAAGCCCTAAAGATCGGCGCGGACTCGCAGATAAAGGAATCGAGATCGGTGTCGGACTTCCCTCGACTTTGAGATCCGGGAAGCGGCACCTGGGTTGGAGATGAGCCATGTCCGAAGTTACAGCGGGCGCTCCTCTCCACGTATCGCGCTTCATGACAAGAGCGATCCGGGATGGAGCGGACGGGCCTGTTACGGCCGCGACCACAACCGCGAACGTGTTTGGGCGGGAACTGGGCGAGCTGAATCATAAGCAGCGCATCGCGGAGATGCGTGGTGAGGTGGTGACGCGCGCCGCGGTGGAGCTGGAGTTTGAGATGCGTGGGCGCATCATGGCGGCCCGATCGGCCAGCCATGACTTCGCCAGTCAAGCCCCAGCGTCGACTCCCAGCGAGGTCTTCGAGCGGCAAGCCGAGGCGCGGCAAGCCGAGCCTGCGCCGACGCCGGATGCGGCCGCTGCGCCAGTAGCAGCGCCGGATGCGGCGAACGGGCGAGACCTCCAGGCGCTGACCGCATTGATGGCAGACAAGGTCAGCCGGCTGAACGAGTCGCTGCGGCCGTTGACGGCGCAGGCGACGCAGTCGCCCCGCACGGAGGCGCCGCCGGTCAAGTCCGCGGTGGACGTGACGGCCTGAAACGGGTCGTGTCCGCGTTGACGGCGAATCGGGCCGGCCGCTACAATGGCTTCAGCGGCGGATGCTCGAGCGCAAGATATGGCGCGGACCGTAGACCTATCACGCCTCACGCCTGACGAGGTGACCTGCTTCGCCTGCGATCGCGAGGTCAAGCTGAGCCGGCATGCCCGCCGCGCTCGGAAGTTCCGGTGCCCGTTCTGTCACGCCGACAACCGCATTCTGGCTGACGGCAGCACACGGCCACTGTCCGGTGAGGCCGAGACCATCGACCAGATGGCCGTGGTGGCCTGCCGGCGCTGCCGCACCAACAACCGGCTGCCGAGTGCGCTGGTCCGCCGGCGCTCGTTCTGCTGCCATTCCTGCCACACGGTCCAGGCCGTGCCGCGGGCCATCCTCCAGGAGTATGGCGTCAACTCACCGGCTGCCACGGCGCTGACGATACTGGCCACGCTGGTGGTGGTCGGTGTGGCGCTCAGCCACGTTGGCGACGCGGCCAAGCGCCACGGGCTGCCGTGGCGCGACTACGGGCCGACCGTGCGCTACCGGGTGCAGCGGAACCTGGTGCTCGAGAGCGCCCGGCCGCTGCCGCCCACTGCTGCGGGCGCGCGCTATGAGGCCGTGGTGCGCGTGTTCAACCCGTGGGACCGACCGGTCGACTTCCACGTTCGTGCCCAGGTCACCTACCGTGGGCGGTCAGTGGTCGGGCGCACCGTCACCGTCCGCGCCATCGGCTCGGGCGAATGGCGATCGGTCACCATCTGCGTGGTCGATCCCAGCCACCAGGCCGTCGATGCCCTCGGCGTCGAAGTGGCCGGTATCAGTTAGGCCGCGCCGAGCCAGCCCGAGCAGCAGCAGCCCGGCGGCCACCAGCGAGGCCGCGGCGGTGGCACTGCCGCCGCCGCCGAGGGCCCGGTGGCTCTGCTCCCAGGTGACCGCCAGGCCGAAGCCGGCGGCGGTGGCGGCTCCGCCGACCAGTTCCCACAGCACGGCGTCCTCGGCCAGCCACCACGCGGCCCCCAGTCCGAGCGCCGCCGGCCACAGCCAGACCCGCTCCGGCGGTCCGGCCATGCCGGCTAGTTGCACGCCCAGCAACGACCACACCAGCGCCGCGGCGAGCACGGCCACCGGCTCGCGGGCGGCGGGCTCGACCAACTGGCGCACCGGCGCCAGTGCGCCGGCCGCCGCGGCCAAGGTGAGCAAGGCCAGCGCGACGTAGACGGCCAGCACCCACGGACACCACAGGCCGAGCGTGCCCATGGCGAAGGCGGCGATGCCGTCCGGCGCGACCGCGAAGGTGTCGGCCGGCAAGGCGGCCGGCACGACCACAGGCAGCACGAGCGACACCCAGAGGTACCGCGTGCGACAGAACGTGGCGGCCTGAAGGCACGAGCCGGTCAGCGCCAGGCCGACGGCTGCCGCCGCGGCCAGGGCGGCAGCCGGGCCGACGCCCGCGGCGAGCCCGACACTGAGCGTGCCGCTGAGTGCCATGATGGCACCGGCCGCGAAGTCGGCCGTACCGGCGCGGCGCAGCCACTGCTGACTCAGCACCAGCAGCCCGGCGACGGCGGTCCACCGCAGCCAGTCCAGTTGCGCCGGCAGCGAGTCGAGGCCGAGTACCGGGTCGCGCCAGGCCACCAGCCCGGCCACCGCTACCGCGATGGGTGTCAGGAGCCGGCGGACGACCGTGCTGCGGCTGGCCATGTGCTGCGCCCCAAATAGAGAAGTCCCGGCCAGGGCGGCCGGGACTTCTGGAACGGTACCGGTGCGGTCACTCGTCCAGGGCGCCCGGCGTCGCCGGAACCGCGCTGGTGGGTACCCGCTTGGTGGTCGTGATCTGGATCTCGTCCAGGTACACGCCGTCTTCGCGGTTGTAGACCACGATAGTGTTGGTGCCGGCCTCAAGCACGAGCTTGTTCTTGGCGGCCACCCAGTGCCAAGCGTCGTAGGTGCCGTCGCCACCGAGCACTTGCGGCGGCCGGCCGGACTTGGCCACCCAGAAGCTGTTGCCACAACCGTTGGGCCACATGACGCGCGCCCAGAGCGTATAGCTGCCGGCCGCGGGGACCTTGACCTTGTAGATGGCCTTGCCGGTCAGCGGGCCGTCCTTGCCCTTCTTGCCGCCGTTGGCCTTGTTCGGTATCTCGACCCAGCCGCCGCCCGAGTTCTTCTGCGGCTTCTGCGGCCTGGAGTCGTACTTGGTCCCGGACTTGGCCACCATCGGCGCAATCAGCGTGTTGGCCTTCTCGGCCTCCCACGTCACGGTGTTGCCGGAATCGGCCTTCACCACCTTGCGGTCCGTGACCGTCCAGGCCACCAGCCCCATGAGGGCGGCCAGCCCGGTCACCCAGATCCAGCGCTTCATCTCGTCTCCTTCGTCCGACACCTTGCGGCACTGGCCATATCGACGCCAGGCGCCAGCCATTTGTTCGCGTCAGCGCGGTGCCGAATCGTCCGGCTGATCGTTCTCGTCGTCGAGCAAGCCCTGCTCGCGCAACCACGTCTGCAGGTCCGAACTGCTCTTCGCCGTACTGGCGGCGTCCGCCGGCTGCTCCGGCTTCGGTGCTGGCGGTGGCGGCGCCGGCGGCCCTTCGGCCGGCGCTGGTGGTGGGGTGTCGAGGGGCTCCTCGACCGTCGGCTCGGCGACCGGTTCGGACGGTTCGACGACCACGGTCGTCTGCTGTGCGACCGGCTCCGGCGCCACGGTCACCGGGGCCGGCGGCGTTGCCCGGACCGGCTCCGGTGGCGCCGACAGGCGCGCCAGCCGGACGGCCACGCCCACCAGCGTGCACAGCAGGAGCGCCGTGCCGCGCACCAGCACGGTGCCGAAGACCGAGAACACAACCAGGCCCAGGCAGGCGCCATAGATGCCGAGGGCGACCGCGCGCAGTTCGTCGTCCGCGAGGCGATCGTAGGCCACGCGCGCTACACCGGCGGTATCGATCAGCAGCCAAGCCCAGGTCAGGGCGGCAAACAGGCCCATCTGCAAGGCCAGGATCAGGTAGACGTTGTAGGTGTCCGGCTCCTGCTTCTCCGGATTGTCGAGGTTGAGGTAGTACTCGCCAATCGCCTTCTGGTAGTTGCGGCCCGCGCCAACGCCCATCACGACGTTGCTGCGGAGCCCGATGACCGGTGCGGTGCCCGCGGCTTCATCCGTGGCGCCGACGACGTCCTGCGTCTGGCGCAAGCCATTGATGGTCGCCGCCCATTCCAGATAGCGTTTCTCGACGCCCGTCGGCCGGCCGCCTTCGCAGCGGTAGAACTCCCAGCTTCGCGCCAGCGCGCCCGCGTGCTGGCGCAGCACGCGCAGCGGCAGGCCGCCGCCGGTGCCACCGGCGAACGCGCCGTGGCCGACGCCCAGCGCGACGGCGACGACCAGCACGG
>CAZHGD010000028.1:0-57384 GCA_964531735.1 uncultured Fimbriimonadaceae bacterium
CGAGACGCCGCGGCCCGCACCGGCGCCCAAGCCGACCTGGCAGGTCCGCTACGGTGACGCGTTGACCGTCACGGCGGCCAGCGGCCGGGCGCGGATCTGCCTCCAGGCGACGGCCCGCGCCCAGGGCACGCTGGGTGACACCATCAGCGTCGAGGCCATCATCGGCGGTCAGCGCCGCAACCTGAGCGTCCGGCTGGTCGGGCCCGACCGCGCCGTCATGGAGTTCTGACATGAAGGCCATCTGCACCATTCTGGCCCTGCTGGGCACGGCCCTGGCCCTCTCGGCCGCCGACGAGCAGCCGCTGCCGGCGACGAGCAAGGGCAAGGCGACGGCGCCGGTGAAGGACCAAGACCCCAACGCCAAGAGCGACACCGCCAAGCCGGGCACGCCGAAGGGCGACCAGAGCGGCAAGGCCGCGCCGAAGGACGACCCGAACGGCAAGGCCGCCGCGCCGAAGGCCACGCCCGAGCGCACGGTCACCCCGCCGGTACCCGTGCCACCGGCTCGGACCGGGAGCCGCAACGCGGCGGCTGCGCCCGCCGGCGAAGCGCCGGCCGGTAGCGCCGGCGCCGCCCCGAGCACCGAGGCGAACGAGCGCGCCCGAGTGCCCGCCGAGCGACCGCGCTTCGCTCCGCCGGCCGACCCCGCGCCCGAAGTCGGTTACGCGCCGCAGGCCGGCGCGCCGCTGCCGGCCTATCCCGGCGTGGCCGCCGCCGCCACTGCGGTCGGCTCGTATCCGTCACGGGTGCTGTCGACCGGCCCGCTCGCCAACCTGTACACCGACCTGAAGGCCTGCCAGGTGGGCGACGTGCTGACCATCGTCATCGCCGCTCAGGCCACCGCCGAAGCCAACGCCGACAAGTCCAGCACCCGCGACATGGGCATGGACTTCGGCGGCGGTACCGGCGCGCTGGCGCGCCTGCTGCCGGCCTTCGGCATGTCCTACAAGGGCTCCAACAAGGGCAACACCAAGGACTCCTCCAGCTTCAACGTCGGCACCACCTTCACGGTGACGGTGACCGGCCTGGCGCCCACCGGCAACTTGCAGGTCGAAGGCCAGCAGGTCGTCAACATCGACGGCCGCGACCAGTGGGTGAAGATCAAGGGCGAGGTCCGCCCGTACGACGTGAAGCCGGACAACACGGTCGACTCCACGCGCGTGGCCAACGTCCGCATCGAGTTCCTCGGCGTCCGCGCCCAGAAGAAGCGCAAGGGCCTGTTCGACATCATCGGCGGCGCTTTCGAGACCGTCCTCGGCTGGCTGTTCTAGGAGCAGACCATGAAGCGACAGCTCATCCTCTCGGTCCTGCTGGCCCTCGGCGCCGCCCACAGCGCGGAACTGAACGTGCCCATCCGTGACCTCGCCAGCGCCGACAACGGCCCGGTCAACTACGTCTTCGGCTACGGTATGGTGATCGGCCTCGAGGGCACCGGCGACAGCCGCCAGGCGCTGTTCAGCTCGCAGACCCTGACCACCATGCTCCGCCGCCTCGGCGTCGAGCTCAACGGAGCCCAGGTGCAGGCCAAGAACGTGGCCGGCGTCATGGTCACCGCCACGCTGAAGCCGTTCGGCCGCGCCGGTGACGTGGTCGATGTGCAAGTCTCGGCCATCGGCGATGCCTCGACCTTGCAGGGCGGCTTCCTGTTGCAGACCATGCTGCAGGACGCCTCCGGCCAGGTGCGGGCCGTCGCCCAGGGGCCGTTGAGCATCGGCGGCTTCAACGTCTCGTCGGGCGGCAGCACGGTGCAGAAGAACCACTCGTGCGTGGGGCGCATCCCGAACGGCGCGGTGCTGACCAACAACACCGAAGGCGCCGTGGCGCCCGGCGGCATCGTCTCCCTGAAGCTCTACAACCCGGACTACGGTACCGCGAACCGCGTGGCCGACGCCATCCGCGAAGCCTTCGGCTGGACGCAGTGCCAGGTCATGGACCCGGGCCGGGTGACGGTCCGCGTGCCGGCGGACTACCGCGGCCGCGAGCCGCTGTTCCTCGCCCGCATCGGCGAACTGCGCGTGCGGCCGGACGTGCCGGCCCGTGTCGTCGTCAACGAGCGCACCGGCACGGTGGTGGTCGGCGGCAACGTCCGGCTGCTGCCGGTGGCCATCGCCCACGGCGGCCTGCGGATCGAGATCAGCTCGACGCCGATTGTCAGCCAGCCCGGTCCGCTGACCCAGAGCGAGGGCGCCAAGACGGTGGTCGTGCCCGACACGACGGTGTCCGCCAAAGAGGACGGCCGCCAGCTCGCGCTGGTCGACGCCGGCGACAGCGTCCAGGACCTGGTCCGCCTGCTGAACGCCTTGCAGGTCACCCCGCGCGACCTGATCGCCATCATGCAAGCGCTCAAGTCGAGCGGCGCGCTGCTGGCCGAGTTGGAGATCATGTGACATGGACACGGCCCTGACCGCGACCGGCTTCGCGAACCAGCAGACCGGCCTCAGCGCCGCCTCGTCACCGACCAATGGTCGGTTGGCCAAGGCCGGCAGCAAGGAAGCCAAGCTGTGGGATCAGTGCTGCGCGTTCGAGCAGATCTTCCTGCAGCAGCTCATGAAGGAGATGCAGTCGACGGTGCACGACACCAACGGCGCGCAGGCGACCAGCTCCGGCCGCAACGTCATGCAGTCGCTGATGGACGAGAAGGTCGCCGACGTCGCCGGCCGCCGTGGCACCAGCCATCTGGCCGACACGCTGTACGCCCATTTCCGGCGTCAGCACCTGATCACCGACACCGTCGCCGACGGGGCCGCCAAGGCCCGAGCAGCAGCCTCCACAGCGGCGGGCACGGCGAGTCCGTTTGGCACCGGCGGGGCGGTCGCGGAGCCGCCTGCGGCCTCTGACAAACGCGTGAACACCAGCGCCTAAAGGATAGCTTCAGCATGGCCGAAATAGGAGTTGGACGGACCAGCTTGAACGCCGCACCTGCGACGGAGCTGGACCGCCAGGAGGCCAAAACCATGCGTATCCCACCAGAGACGATCCGCAGCCTGGTGGGCCTGCACGCGCAGCGCGTCGGGAAGACGCAGAGCACTGGGCCAACCAGCGCAGTGCAGAGCGTCTTCCGCCCACTAGCGTCCGACAGCATCAGTCTGTCGGAGCAGGCGGGGCTGCTGAACACGCTGAAACAGGGCGTGAAAGAGATGCCAGACGTAGATCCCGCGCGCGTCACTTCGGTGCGCCAGGAACTGTCGTCCGGCAGCTTCCAGGTCGACTCGGCCAAGGTGGCCGAAGGCCTGGTGCTCGAACTCGGCGGAGTCTGACATGGAGAGCAATCGGCGAGTCGGGTGGTTGCGAGACGTGGCGGCGCTGTTGGCTCGGCAACGCGTAGCGATGCAGAGCCTCGACGTCGACCTCGCCCTCGCTGTCGCCGCGGAACTGGAGGAGGTCATCCACCAGGTCCCGGCGCCGCCCGACTTGCCGCTCTCGCCCGCTGAGGCCGCCTGGTCCCGCATCATCGGCGAGGCCACCGAGCACAATGCACGCCTACTGCTCAGCCTGACCGAGCCCCTCTACCAGCTCGACGCTGCTGCCCGCCAGGCCAATCTGGCCGTGGTCCTGGACTACCAGGCCTGAGGGCAACATGAACGGCTCATTGGACATCGCCCTATCCGGGCTCCGCGCGGCGCAACTGGGGATCGAGGTCTCCTCGCACAACATCTCCAACGTCAGCGTCGACGGCTACACGAGGGCCCGGGTCAATCTGGCGGCGGTGCCGACCAACATCACCCGTGGTTACCTCGTGGGCGGTGGTGTCGAGGTCGCGTCGGTCCAGCGCATCTCCGACCAGTTCATCAACGCTCAGATCCGCAACGAAGGCAGTGAGGTCGGCTACTACGACCGGCAAGCCACGACGCTCAGCCAGATCGAGACCGTGCTCAGTGAGGCCCAGAACCAGGGCTTGTCCAAGTCACTCAGCAACCTCTTCAGCAGCCTGAGCGCGGTGGCCAGCAGCCCCGAGACCTACGGCGAGCGCAGCGCCGCCATCAACGCGGCCCAACTGCTGGCCGGCAAGTTCCAGAGCGTCCGCGCCCAACTGGTCTCGATCAAGGACCAGAACAAGCAGGAACTCGACTACACGGTCGACAAGCTGAATGCCAACCTCGACCGCCTGGCCAGCCTGAACGCCCAGATCGCCAGCGGCGTGAAGCTGGGCGACACCATCGGCAGCCTGCAGGACGAGCGTGACCGACTGCTGGTGGACGTGACCAAGGCGATGAACGTCCAGACCTTCGTCAACCAGGACGACGCCTCGGCCAGCGTGTCCATCGACGGCATGTCGTTGCTGCTGGGTGAAACCGCCCTCCACCTCCAGGTGACCAGCGGCGGCATCGTCGCCGAGGGCTCCACCGTGCCGTTCAACGTCACCTCGGGCTCCATCGGCGCCATGCTCAAACTGCGCAGCACGACCATCCCGAGCTACATCGACAACCTGGACACGCTGGCGAACTCGGTCATCACCCAGTTCAACACGGCGCACTATGCGGCCTATGGCCTGGACGGCGTGAATCACCGCAACCTGTTCACCGGCACCAACGCCTACGACATGTCGGTGAACACCACGATCAGCGCCGATCCGAACAAGCTGGCCGCGTCCTCCGACGGCACCGCCGGCGACAACGGCGGCATCGAGGCGATGCTGGCGCTACGAACCCAGACCACCACCGGCGGCACGACCTTCGAGGCCTTCCACGGCAACGTCGTCGGCGCCATCGGCTCGGAGGTCGCCTCGGCGAAGGGCTACCAGCAGACCGTCACCGACATTTCCACGCAGCTCCAGAACCAGCGTGACAGCGTGAGCGCCGTCAGCCTGGACGAGGAGATGGCCAACCTGATCCGGTTCCAGCAGGCGTATAACGCCTCGGCCCGGGTGATCAACATCGTCAACGAGATGCTCGATACGACGATGACCATCGGGCGGTAGGAGTAGGTCATGCGCGTCACCACTTCGATGAACCAGCGGCAGACGCTCGCTGACCTGTATCGTCTCAACAGCGAGTACACCGACCTGCTCCACGAGCAGTCGTCGGGCTCGCGGCTGAACAGGCCGTCGGATGACCCCGGTGGCGCCGTGCGCCAGCTCCAGCTCCGCGCGCAGATCGCCGCGCAGAACGACGGCGTCAAGCGACTCGACAACGCCGGCGACGACGTCAGCCAGACCGAGTCGGCGGTCAGCGACGGTATCAGCATCTTCCAGCGCGCCAACGAGCTCTGCCTCGAGGCCGCCAACAGCTCGCGCACCAACGTCGACTTCGCGGCCATCGCCACCGAGGCCGACCAGCTCCTCAACGAGCTGGTCAGCGTCGGCAACCGCCGCGTGGGCGGCCGGTTCATGTTCGCCGGCTCGGCCACGACCACCACGCCGTTCGTGGCCACCGGCAGCCCGGCCACTTCGGTCAGCTACAACGGCAACGCCAACCAGCGCACGGTCAGCCCGTCACCGGGCCTCGACATCATCATCAACATGCCTGGCGACCAGGTGTTCATGGGCTCCAACAACACCTTCAATGCCCTGATCGCGCTGCGTGACGCCGCCAAGGCCCAGAACACCGATGCGCTCGGCACCAGCGTGCTGACCTCGGTCAACGGTGCCCTCGACCAGCTCATCAACGTCCGCACGCGCGTCGGCGCCATCGCCGACACCGTCAACGCCAGCCTCAAGAGCGCCAGCCTGGTGGTCACCGACATGGACACCTCACTGGCGCGGGTCGAGGACGCCGACCTGGTCGACGTGCTGACCAGGCTGGCCAGCACCGAGACCGCCCAGACCGCCACGCTCAAGGCGTTGAGCAAGTCCATCACGGTGAGCCTGCTCGACTACCTCGCCTGAGAGGGAACCCTCGGCCGGCGCCGAACACCTTCGGCCGAGGCAGAGCGATGATGGAGCCGGGCGCGGTGGACTTCCAGCGGGTGCGCGAGGCGCTGCTCGACGAGTGGACCAACGGCTGCCGCCAACGGCTGTACGTCACCCTTCAGGCTGCCTGTCGGCAGGCCCTGGAAGGTCTCGCCCCAGACCATAGTGAGCCGACGCAGGTGGCTGCCTACCTCGGGCTCTTGGCGGCCATCGTCAGCGCCGGCACGCGAGACGATATCGCCAGCCGGCTCTGCGCCGACCTGGCCCGGCGTCTGACCATCGCCCCGCCGCTGGACACCTATCTGGCCCCTGAGGTGGGACGCGTCTACGCCGCCACGCAGACCTACCGCACGCAGTTGCTCCTGCCCGACGACTTGCGCGAGGCGGACCAGTCGGTCGTGGCCCGGATTGCGGTGGGCACCAACCAGGCCCTGACCAACCTGGGCCGCGACTTCTGGGACGCCGTAGCGCTGAGCGCGCTCGCGGGCACCCGGCCGAGTCGACGCGCCGTCCTCGTGGTGCTGGTGCCACCCGCCGTCTTCGGCACGGCCACTCCCGCGGCCACGACCGCCCGACCGGAGCCCGCGCCGCTGGAGTCGGAACTGCTCGTCGCCACGCCCGCCGACGCTGTGGTGGTCGACGCGGCCGCCGAGCGGCTGTGGTGGCCCGAGGCCCTGGCCCGGTTGGTGTCCGCGGCGCCGCAGACGGTGGCCATTCTGGCCGGGCCCGCTCACCCGGCGGCTGCCGACTGTGCCCGCGCGCTACGGGCGCTCCTGCCAGCGGTCCGGCTGATCGCGCTGGGGCCACTGGACAGCGCTCTGGTGGACGAAGTCGATGCGGCCCCGCCCTACCCCAGCCTGCGCCGCACGCTGCCCGAGGCCGAGGACTTCGATCTGGCCGCTTGGCCACTGGCCTGCTATCGCCGCCGCCCGGCCGACCCCGACCTGCTGTTGCCGGTGGCCGACCGCAGGGCCGAGGTGCTGGCCGGCTGGCTGCTTCGCGCCGCCGCGCAGGCCCCGCGCGCCCGGCTCCGGCTGCAGGCCGGGCTGACGCATGAGCAAGGCACGGCGCTGGCCGACTGCCTGCCACGGCCCACGCGGCTGGTGTGGTCACTGGAACTCGACACGCCGAGCTTCCCGGGCGAGCCCGCGGCGCTACGGCGTGTCGGCCTGCGGTTGGCCGTGCTGCGCGTCAGCCCGACGCACGTGCCGCCACGCTGGACCGCGGCAGTCTGCGACGCGCTGCGCGCGGCCGACATCGCGGCCTGGCTCCTCGTCGACACCACCGACCAGCCACTCGACAGCCTGCTGGCGGAACTGCGGCAGGCCGCGCCTGCGGCCGCCGTCTTCAGTGGCCACCAGGCCGAGCAAGCGGCCGCGCGGTGGAGCGCCGCGCCCTAGAGACCGAACCGCTCATAGACCGCGTGCAGGTGCTTCAGCGGCCGGTTCGGGTCGAAGCAGGCATCCAACTGCTGTGGCGTGAGCTGTCGCTTGACCAAGGGATCCTGGTCCAGCAACTGGCGGTACGGCACCCGCTCGTTCCAGGCTTGCAGGGCGTACTTCTGCGCGATCTCGTAGGCGTCGTCGTAGCTCATGCCGCTCTCGCTCAACGCCAGGCGGACTTGCTGCGAGTAGATGACGCCCATGGTCAGGTCGAGATTGCGCTGGATGTTCTCCTTGTGGACCTGCAGGCCGCGGACAATGCCCAGGAAGCGGTGGAGCATCCAGTCGACCGCCAGGAAGACATCCGGCAGGACCACGCGCTCCACGCTGGAGTTGGCCAGGTCGCGCTCATGCCAGGTCACCAGGTTCTCCAGCGCCGGAATCAGGTTGCCGCGCACCACCCGGGCCAGGCCGGAGACCGTCTCACAACGCCACGGGTTGCGCTTGTGCGGCATGGCCGACGAGCCGCGCTGACCTTTCTTGAACGGTTCGGAGACCTCCAGCAGTTCGGTGCGCTGCAGGTTGCGCACCTCGGTGGCCATGCGCTCCAACTGGCCCGCCAGCAGACCCATGTCGCAGACCGCCTCGGCATGGATGTCGCGTGAGATGACCTGGGTCGCGATGGTGGCCGGGCGCAGGCCCAGGCGCATGCAGACCAGCCGTTCCACGCGCGGATCGACGTTGGCATAGGTGCCCACCGCACCCGAGACCTTGCCCACCTTGACGCGCTCGATGGAGTGGTCGATGCGCTCCAGGCTGCGGTCGAGGTCGTCCAGCCAGACGCAGAGCTTGAAGGCCAAGGTGACCGGCTCGGCGTGCACGCCGTGCGTACGGCCGATCATGATGGTGCCTTTGTGCTCACGCGCGCGCTCGAAAATGGCGTGGCGCAGGCTCTCGACGCCCTCGCGAACCAGCTCCAGCGCCTTGGTCAGCCGCAGCGCCAGCGCCGTGTCTTCCACATCGTAGGAGGTGATGCCGAAATGGAAATGGCGACCTTCGTCACCCATCTGCTCAGTGATACTCTTCACGAAGGCGATCAGGTCGTGGTCGACCACGGCCTCGATCTCTTTGATGCGGCCGACGTCGATGGCCAGGTCGGCCCGCTCGATCTTCTCGTAGTCCTCGCGTGGCACCTGACCGAGTTCGGCCCAGGCGGCGCAGATCGCGATCTCGACTTCCAGCCACGAACGGAACTTGGCCTCATCGGTCCAGATGCACGCCATCTCGGGACGGCTGTATCGCTCAATCACCCTCGGCCTCCTCGCAGACGGTCCCAGTCCGACTTGACCATCATCTCCACCAGGTGCTCCACGTCGGTGCGCGGCGCCCAACCCAACCACTGCCGCGCCTTGGCCGGGTTGGAGAGCAACAGGTTCACCTCGGCCGGCCGGAAGAACTGGGCGTCGACGCGCACCACCACCTTACCACTGGCGCGGTCGATGCCGACTTCCTCGGCGCCCTCGCCCGACCAGTCGAGCTCGACGCCCAGGGCGGCGAACGTCAACTCGATAAACGTGCGCACCGTGTGCGCCGTGCCCGTGCCGACCACGAAGTCCTCAGGCTGATCCTGCTGCAGCATCAACCACATCGCCTGCACGTAGTCGCCGGCGTAGCCCCAGTCACGCCGGGCGTCCAGGTTGCCGAGGTGCAGCTCGTCGGCCAAGCCGAGCTTGACCCGAGCCGCGCCGTCGGTGATCTTGCGCGTCACGAACTCCAGGCCGCGGCGCGGCGACTCGTGGTTGAACAGGATGCCGCTGCACGCGAACAGCCCGTAGCTCTCGCGGTAGTTGACCGTCGCGTAGTGCCCATAGACCTTGGCCACGCCATAGGGGCTACGCGGATAGAACGGCGTCTCCTCGGTCTGCGGCGTCTCGCGCACATGGCCGAACATCTCGCTCGAACTCGCCTGATAGAACCGGGCCGCCGGCGCCGCCAGCCGGACCGCCTCAAGCACGCGCGTCACACCCAGCGCGGTGAACTCGCCGGTCAGCACCGGCTGGTTCCACGAGGTCTGCACGAACGATTGCGCCGCCAGGTTGTAGACCTCGTCCGGCTGCGCTTGCCGGACGGCGTCGATCAGCGAGTTCTGGTCGAGCAGGTCGCCCGGCAGGAGCACCAGGCGCGGCTGGATGTGCTCGATGCGCGCGAAGTTCAGCGTGCTGCTGCGCCGCACCAGGCCAGCCACCTCGTAGCCCTTGTCCAGCAGCAGTTCGGCCAGGTAGCTGCCGTCCTGTCCCGTGATGCCCGTAATCAGCGCTCGCTTCGCCATGGTCGCCAACTTTCGCTACCCCACACGCGCCAGTCCGCCGCCACCGAGCCAGCGGCGCCGGTACCCGACAGTATAGCCGCTTCCGGTCCAGATTGGGGACCGCGGTCACCACCGTGGAGCCCGCGATTCGGCGCCGGCCGCACCGGCCGCGCCAACCGGCCAGTCCGGCCGCTAGCTGATCTCGCCGGGCCAGAAATCGTACGGGTGGAAGTGCCAGGCCATGCCGACGAAGTTCCACAGGCTGCCCAGCACGAAGTCACCCAAGGTCAGGCCCAGGAAGAACGGGATCCAGCGCCGGTAGAGCGGCAGGCCGCCGGTCTTCAGCATGGTCCACTTGACCAGGCTGGCGATGATCAGCGGCAGCCACAACTGCTCCAGGCCCCAACTCGACGAGATGGCATAGGCCAACGGGTGCAGCGGCCAGCCGATGAACCGGACCCGGGCCGCGCCGAGCGCCAGCGCCATGCCAAAGCCGCCGCACATCGCCGTCCAGGAGGAGGGGTCAGGCCGCCGCGGCGTTTGGAGCCAACTCGCGAGCTGGTTGAAGCACTCGTGCCCGAAGGCGGTGCCCCACTGGTTGACGTTGCCCGACTCCGCGCCCAACTGGTAGTAATAGTGCGGGATGACCAGGAACACCAGCCACGGGGCCACCACCGCTGCCACCACGATGGCCACGGTGAGCGAGCGCGCCGAACTGCGCGTCTCCTCGGCCATCTTGTAGCCCTCCAACTGGTGCGGCATCGGATGGCTGGCGTAGACGCGGTTGAACCAGTAGAACGTCTGGAAGCCGACCAGTGTGTTCGGGTTGAACGACTGCGGCGAGAACAGCCGCGTGAAGGTCTCACGCGGGTTCATGCGGTGCATGTCGTGCGTCGGGAAGCCCAGTTCGGCGCGGATCCGGGTGATCATCGTGGCGAGCGCGAAGTAGACCAGGAAGAAGGCGCCGGCGACGCCCCATCCCAGGCCGACTTTGGTGCCGAACCACGCCAGGTAGGCGAAGCCGGCCGCCACCCCCCACACCGCCCACCGGTGCACGCGGTCCTCCGGCTCGACCGGCCGGCGCCACATGGTCAGGCCGGTCTGCAATGCGCGGCCGAAGTGCTCACGGCCGACCCACAGACCCATGACCAGGATCGCCACATAGGCCCCGAACGACTGGTCGTCGGCCCAGGGAAAGCCGCCCGACCGCCGCCAACCGAACTGCTCGCCGACCACAGTCTGGCCCAGGAACAGGAAGTGGAACAACCAGCACGAGACGCTCAGGTCGAGCGGTATCACGAACCCGATGCCGATGGCCCAGGGGTAGACCGCCCAGCGCATGCCGCGCAGCACCGTCCACGGCCGCGCGGGGAACCAGGAGGCCATCGAGTGCCGCCCCACCGGCACATCCGGCACCGCCGGCAGCAACTTGTGCAAGCCGGCCACCAAGGACAGCGCCGCCGCCACGGCAAAGCCCGCCCACATCATCCGCAGGGCATACAGCTCAGCCGGCCGCTGAACGATGGCCAGGGGCAGTTGCAGGACCGGATAGCTCAAGCGCTCCTGCTCGATCCAGCGGCGCCGCAGGATCAGGTTGATGCACAGCATGGTCAGCAGCAGCACGCTGGTGAAGCTGCTCCACACCGCCGCCGGCTTGATCCAGCCGCGGTAGTGCGCCCAGACGCCGTAGGTGCTGTTGCCGAGGTAGTAGTCCTTGTAGATCGCCGGATCGCTGATCATCGCCCAGGCCGGCAAGCGCTCGACGAACAGCGCGGCCCACTTGTTCTCCGGCGTCGCGTAGCGCCAGGGATGCGCCAGCAGCGTGATCAGGATCTCCATCATGTTGTGGCTGGCCAGAGCGCCCTGCAGCGACAGCATGACGTAGATGATGATCAGCTCACCGGACGACAGCGCCAGGCGTGGCGCCCAGCGTCGCAGGCCAAGATTCAGCAGCGAGAGAGCGAACAGCACTGCCACCACGTTGTAGAACGGCGCGGCGTAGGTGGCGAAGCAATAGAACACCACCTCGCTGTGGAAGTTCCACGCGACGATCAGCGGCATCAACAGCAAACCGAGGACGACCGCTCGCAGAGTCATCCACCGCGGCGGACGATGATCAGCCACCGAACAGCACTCCTGGAAGCCCCTAGCGTACCATAGGCCCAACCGACGGCCAACCCGCTCCGCCTGGCACGTATGTTGAAGACTCAAGCCGATGGGTTGGTCTGGGAGATAGCGATGGAGTACCGCGACTTTGGCCGGACCGGCCTCCGCATCTCACGGCTTGGGTTTGGCGCCATGCGACTGCCCATGGTCGAGGTGAACGGCCAGCGGGTGGTCGATGACGAACGCTCAATCGCCATGATTCACCGCGCCTTCGAGCTCGGCGTCAACTACCTCGACACGGCGTTCTTCTACTGCGATGGGCTGAGCGAGATCACCGTCGGCAAGGCCCTCAAGGGCTGGCGCGACCGCGTGACGCTATCCACCAAGTACCCGGTGCGCCGCGAGGTGCCCTACCGCGAGGCCCTCGAGAAGCAGCTCCAGAAGCTCGACACCGACCACATCGACTGCTATCACTTCCATGGCATCGGGACCTGGTTCCTGGAGCACGAGCAGCGCGATGAGATGATCGCCGAGGCCGTGCGCGCCAAGGACGAAGGGCTGATCCGCCACATCTCCTTTTCGTTCCACGACCAACCCGAGGTGATGGCGAGCATCATCGATCTCGGCGTGTTCTCGTCGGTGCTCTGCCAGTACAACCTGCTGGACCGGGCCAACGAGCCGGCGCTGGCGGACGCCAAGGCCCGCGGACTGGGCACCGTGGTGATGGGTCCGGTCGGCGGCGGGCGCATCGCCGGACTGCCGCCCGACGTGGCGTCGCAGGTTGGCGTCACCGTGCGGAGCAGCGCCGAGCTGGCCCTGCGGTTCGTGCTGGCCAATCCGAACGTCGATTGCGCGCTGTCCGGCATGAACGAGTTGGCGCACGTCGAAGAGAACGCGGTCACGGCCAGCAACCCGGCGCCGCTCAGCGCCGACGAGGTGGCCGCGGTGAACGCCGCGATGGCCGAGAACCGGCGCCTGGCCGACCTCTACTGCACCGGCTGCAACTACTGCGTGCCGCATTGCCCGCAGGAGGTCAACATCCCGCGCATCTTCCAGGCCATGAACTGGCACCGGGTCTACGGCCTGACCGCCTACGCCCAGCGGCACTACGACGCCATTGGCCAGGGCAATGTGACCGGCCGCAAGGCCGATGCCTGCGAGGAGTGCGGGCAGTGCGAGGAGCATTGCCCGCAGCATGTCGAGATCCGCCGGCAGCTCGCCGAATGCCGCGAGCAGTTCGGCCCGTAGACGCAGAGCGGGAGGTCAGCGAGCATGGCTGTGTCACGACCGAACCTGCTGGTCATCATGTCCGATGATCAGGGTCCCTGGGCGCTCGGCTGCGCCGGCAATCCCGAGATCCGCACGCCGCACCTGGACCGACTGGCCGCCGAGGGACTGCGGTTCACGAACTTCCACTGCGCCTCGCCGGTGTGCTCGCCGGCCCGAGCGTCGTTCCTCACCGGCTGCATGCCGTCGGTCCATGGCATCCAGGACTGGCTGCGGTCGGGCAACATCACGGTGGCAGACGGGGTCACCTGGTCGGGCGCCGACCGGCCGATCGACTACCTGCGCGGCCTGACCGGCTACACCCGGGTGCTGGCCGACGGCGGCTACCAGTGCGGGCTGTCGGGCAAGTGGCACCTGGGCGACAGCGCGCGGCCGCAGCAAGGCTACCAGTGGTGGTACGCCTATGCCCTGGGCGGCGACAACTACCACAACTGGCTCGCGTTCGACAACAGCCCTGACCTGGTGCGGCACCCGGAGTACATCACCGACTACTACACCGACCGGGCGCTCGACTTCCTCGCGGCGTATGGCGGCGGCGCGCAGCCCTGGTGCCTCAGTGTCAACTACACCGCGCCGCATTCGCCCTGGGGCCGCGAGCAGCACCCGACCGAGGTCTACGACTCGTACGCCGATTGCCCGTTCGACTCCGTGCCTTGCGAACCGCCGCACCCCTGGGGCGGGTGGCACGTGACGGCCGATGCGCGCCAGGCCACGCTGCAAGGCTACTTCGCGGCGGTCACCGCCATGGACACCCAGATCGGCCGGCTCCTCGATCACCTGGACCGCACCGGCCAGCGCGAGCGGACGCTGGTAGTGTTCACCTCGGACAACGGCATGAGCATGGGCCACCACGGCATCTGCGGCAAGGGCAACGGCACCTTCCCGTTCAACATGTACGATTCCGCGGTGAAGGTGCCGTTCCTTGCCTCACAGCCTGGGACGGTGCCCGCTGGCCGGGTCTGTGACGGGCTGCACAGCCACTACGACTGGTTCCCGACGGTCCTGGAGTACGTGGGCCTGGAGTCGCCGCCGCCGGGGCGGCGGCCCGGTCGTAGCTTCGCCGCGCAGTTGGCTGGTCAGGACGATGCCGGCCATGAAGCCGTGGTCGTCTGCGACGAGTATGGGCCGGTGCGGATGATTCGCGACCGCCGCTGGAAGTACGTCCATCGCTATCCGTACGGACCGCACGAGCTGTACGACCTGGCCGCCGATCCCGATGAGCGGCAGAATCTGGTCGCCCGGCCCGAACACCAGCCGGAACTGGAGAGGCTTCGCGCTGGTCTCGGCGAATGGTTCGACCGTTACGCTGATCCGGCGCTAGACGGCGCGCGCGAAGGTGTCACCGGGCTCGGGCAAATTGACGAGGCCGGCCTCCGCGGACAGGGCCGCCTGGCGTGGTGGCCACGGCCCTGACCGCGGCCGACCGGCGCACCGGACGGCGGACGCGGGAGTTGGACCGATGCGGATCGCCGCTGTAGAGACGTTGTGCCTGTCGCGCTTGCACGAGCCGGAGCGGCAGTGGGTCACCGCCACCATGCGCATCATCAAGGCCGATGCGGCCCTGGTGCGCATTGTCACCGACACCGGCCTGGTCGGCATCGGCGAAGCCAGTCCGTATGGCTGGCCGCTCCAGATCCGCTCCTGGGTGGAGTGGTTGACGCCGGAACTGCTGGGGCAGGAGCCCGCCCGGCCGGACCTGGCCCCGCGCCCCAACGGCCGCAACTGGGCCCATGACGCGGCCGCCGCGGCCATCGACGTGGCCCTCTGGGACCTGCGGGCCCAGAGCGAAGGGCGCCGCGTGTGCCAACTGCTGGCGACCGATCCCGCTGACGGCGTCCGGCTCTACGCGTCCAGCGGCTGCCGCTACGACTGGCGCCACAATCCGGAGCAACTGGTCGGCGAAGTGCGCCAGGCCATCGCCGACGGGTTCACCGCCTACAAGTTCCGCATCGGCACCGACTGGACCTGGGACGGCGTCACGGTCGACCGCTTCCTGGGACTGGTGCGCGAGGTGGCCGCCGAGGTCAACGGCCGCATCGAGCTGATGCTCGACGGTAACAGCCGGCTGACCGAGGAACAGGCCCTGGCCATCGCCCTCGAACTCGACCGACTCGGCTTCGTGTGGTTCGAGGAGCCGATTCCCGCGGCGCAGATCGACGGCTATCAGCGGCTCTGCCAGGCTGTCGGCATGGCCATCAGCGGCGGCGAGTGCTTCACCACGCTGGAGCAGTTCCGGCCGTACCTGGAGCGCCGGGCCTACGACATCGTCCAGCCGGACGTGGCGCTCTGCGGCCTGACCGAGGCGATGCGGATCGCCCGCATGGCCGACCGGTACGGCGTCGATGTCTGCCCGCATAGCTGGCACAACGGTCTGATGGCCGTGGAGAACGCGCACTTCGTGGCCGCCCTGCCCCGCCCCCGCGTGCTGGAACTGTGCCTTATCCAGGGCCCGCTGCAATGGGCCGTGCTGGCCCAGCCGCCCGACCTGACCGATGGCTGGCTGCATTTCACCGACCGGCCCGGCCTAGGCGTCGAGCTGGCCGAAGGGCTCGAGGCGCAGTTCCCGCACGTCGAGGGCCACTACGCCCTGACGGTCCAGCGCTGAGGTGCACCATGGAGAAGTTCGCCCCGCTGAACCTGTCGCCCGACGAGTTGGTCGACTACACGCCCGAGTGGACCGGCGAGCGCTTCGCTGACGGGCGCCCCAAAGTGCCCGACAGCCTCCTGGCGCGGCTGCGCCAGGTGACCATCACGCAGGCCTGGAACGTCCTCACCGGCGCCGGCTACCCCTGGCAGTTCGAGGGCGACTTCGTCGCGACCCATCCCGGCGAAGTGCTGGTCGGACGCGCCTTGACCGCGGTCTACATGCCGCGCCGGCCGGATATGCGCCGACTGATGGAGGACAAGGGCGCCCGCTGCGGCTGCATCGGCGACCAGATCTCCTGGCCCATCGACCTGCTCGTGCCCGGTGATGCCTACGTGGCCGACGTGTTCGGCAAGATCGCCCAAGGCCCGGTCATCGGTGACAACCTATCGACAGCCATCCTCGCGCGCTCGGGCAACGGCGTCGTACATGACGCCGCCGTGCGCGACATCGACGGCATTCGCGAACTGCCCGGCTTCGCCAGCTTCGTGCGCGGCTTCCACCCGACGTACGCCTCACCGACCATCATGCTGCTCGGCGTCAACACGCCGGTTCGCATCGGTCAGGTGACGGTCATGCCCGGAGACGTGGTGCTGGGCCGGAACGAGGGCGTGATCTTCATTCCTCCGCACTTGGCCGAAGCGGTCGCCAAGACCTCGGAGCTGGTCCGCCTGCGCGACCAGTTCGGCCAGGAGCGCCTGCGCGATGGGCGCTACACGCCCGGCCAGATCGATGATCGCTGGACCGACGACATCGAAGCCGACTTCTCGCGCTGGCTGGAAGACCACCTCGACGAGCTGCCGGTGCCCCGCGAAGCCATTCAGGAGCTGCTCAAGGAGCGCACCTGGTGACTGGTGAACCCCTCGTCGGACAGCCCCTCTAGGGCCACCGTCACCAACTCGCCCGGCTCGGCCGGCTGCGGCGCGCGGCAGGTCACATAGCTGCGCGTCAGGCCGGCCGACCAGTCCGGACCGGACTCCTCCACCAGTACCGTGACCGTCTGGCCAAGCTGCCGCGCGCGGTAGCGGCGGCGCAGCTCGTCGCGCAACTCGTGCAGCACTTCCGAACGGCGCTGCTTCTCGGCGGCCGGCACGTCATCGGGCAGGGCAGCCGCCGGTGTGCCCGGGCGCGGTGAATACGCGAAGATGTGCAGGTCGGCGAAGCCGACGGCTTCACAGGTAGCCAGCGTGGCCTGGAACTCGGCGACGGTCTCGCCCGGGTAGCCGACCATCACGTCGCTGGCCAGGGCGACGTCGCCCATGGCCGCGCGCGCCCGGTCGGCCAGTTCGCGGAACCGGCGCACGGTGTACCCACGACCCATGCGCTTGAGCACGCCGTCGTCGCCCGACTGCAGCGGCAGGTGCAGGTGCTCGCAGACGGGCGGCAGGTCGGCCAGCGTGGCGAACAGGTCAGGCCCGACATCGAGCGGCAGGATCGAGCTCAGGCGCAGGCGCCGCAGGCCCGGCACACCCGCCAGGCGCGTGACCAACTGCTGCAACGGCACGAACCGCGAGCCCGTGCGCTCCGGCCAGTCCCAGCCGTAGGCGCCCAACCGAATGCCGCACAGGACCAGCTCGCGCACGCCGCCGGCCACGCGGCGGGCGGCCTCGTCGAGCACGTCGTCGGGCCGGCGGGAGGCGTGTCCGCCGCGCACGGCCGGCACGATGCAGAAGCGGCAGACATGCTGACAGCCGTCCTGCACCTTGAGCATCGCCCGCGGCCGCGAGGCCACCGGCTGCGCGGTGCTGGACGGCGTGATGAGCCCGAGCGCCTGCCGGCGCCGCAGTTCGAGCAGCACCGCCTCGGGCACCAATGACCGCTCGGCGTTCGACCGCACCAGGTCGACCTCGGGCATGGCCTCCAGCAGCGCTCGGCCCGTGCCGGACGCATAGCAGCCGGTCACCGCCACCACGGCGCCGTCGTGGCGGCGAGCGACGTTGCGGACCAACTTGCGCGCCTTGCGGTCGGCCACCAGCGTGACCGTGCAGGTGTTGACCACGTACGCGTCGGCCGGCTCCTCGGCGTCGACCACCTGGCAGCCGGCGAGGCGGAAGGCCTCCGCCAGATGCTCGCTGTCCGCCTGGTTGACTTTGCACCCGAGCGTCACCAGCGCGATGCGGAACCCCTCTCCGGCCTGTCTGCGCTCTGGCGTCACCGTCACGTTCGCGACCCTCCTCACGGCCTGACTCCGGCCGGCTGGCGCGGCACGGCGACTACCAGGATAGCAGCGATCCGCGGAGCGCCGCGCGACGGACGCGTCACAACTGGGCCCAATCGGCTGTGTGACCGGCCTGTGAAGCGCGTTCGTCGTTGACGGCAGCCCCGCCGCGTGCTACCGTGTGGCATAGGAACACCGTCGCCGATCCGGGCGCCGGATGGTGGTATGACAGTCTCACCGGGACCGCTCCGATACATCCTCTTCGCCGTTGTTTGCCTGGGCACTTTTGGCCTTGGCGCGGCAGGCGGGTTGCTCCACGACGATGGCACCATCGCCGAAGGACTCTGGGTGGACCGCGTCTATGTGGGCGGGCTGACGCCCGAACAGGCCGCGGCCCGCGCGCAGCAGGAACTGGCCGGCCTCACCGGTGGGCAACTGGAGTTGCGCTACGCCGGGCGCAAGTGGGTCGTTACCAACGAGCAGATTGACCGCCGCGTGCTCCTCGACAAAGCCCTGGCCGCGGCCTACAACCGGACGCGCGGTGGCCGCATCCTCGAGCGCGCCAAACTGCGGCTGCACCTGGCCGACAAAGGCGAAGTCGTGCCCATCGCGGTGGAACTGAGCGAAGAGAAGCTCAAGGCGCAGATCGCCGAGATCGGTCGCAGCCTCGACCGGCCAGCGAAGGAAGCTCGTTTGGCGCAGGTGGTCGAGACGCAGTTCTTCTTTGCGCCCGAGGAAGACGGGCTGAAGCTCAACCAGGCCGAAACGCTGAAGCGCGCGGCCAGCCGCGCTTTCCCGCCACCGACCAGCATCGACATGGCCGTGGAGGTGATCCCGGCCAAGCTGAGGCTGGCCGAACTGCGGCGCGGCCTCAACACGGTCCTGGCCACGTTCCGCACCAACATGGCCGACGGCTACCAAGGCGTCATGCGGGAGAACCGAGCCCACAACGTGCGCCTCCTGCTGGACCGGTTCCGCGGTCGAATCCTCATGCCCGGCGAGCCCTGGAGCTTCAACAACGACCTCGGCCCGCGCCGGGTGGAGGATGGCTTCAAGCAGAGCATCATCTTCATGCGCCAGCCGGACGGGACCATCGAGGAGCGCTGGAGCACCGGCGGCGGCATCTGCCAGTTGGCCACGACGATCTTCAACACGGCGTTGTATGCCAACCTGCGCATCACCGAGCGCAGCAACCACTCCAAGACCGTCCACTACGCCAAACCCGGCCGCGACGCGACGGTCTACTACGGCTCGGCTGACCTGAAGTTCGTCAACAGCCTGGCCAACCCCATCGCGCTCTGGGGTGAACTGCTGCCCAACTACGACCTGGTCATCACCATCATCGGCAACCGCTCGGATGACTTCGACGTGGAGCTTGAGTCGAGCACCTGGGAAGGCAAGACCGGCAAGGGGGCCGGGCTGTGGCGCGCCGTCAAGAAGACGGACGGCTCGGTCGTGCGTGAACGCGAGCACATCTGTGATAGTCTTTACCCTTACGCGAAGGAAAAGCAGGACAGCGCGACGGATTGACCTCTTCGCAGGTGCTCCGGCCCCTGCCGACCAGGCTGTGAGACAGCCGGGACCGAGGCGGTAGCATGGACCTGTTCAAGCGATTCTTGCGCTTCCTGCGCCCTTACCGGTGGTGGCTCGGCCAGGTGATGTTCCTGCTCCTGGTGGTCTCGGCCATCAACCTGTGGCGGCCCGCCATCTTCCAGTACATCATGGACGACGCCCTGGGTGCCCGCTCGCTCGGGCGGCCGGGCGAGGCCATCAAGCCCGATGCCCACAAGCTGATGGTCGGCATCGCGCTGATGATGCTCAACACCGCCGCTATGGCCGTGGTCGGGTTCATCCGCAGTTGGCGCATCACCATCATCGGCCAGCGCATCATCTTCGACATCCGCCGCCACCTGCACAAGCATCTCCAGCGGCTGTCGATGAGCTACTTCGAGTCGCGCCAGACCGGCCGCATCATGGCCCGCGTCATGTACGACGTCGACGCCATCGGCCAGCTCGCCAGCGGCACGCTGGTGCAGTTGCTCTCCGACATCGTCACCATCGTCTTCCTGCTGCTCTACATGCTCTACCTCAACTGGTTGATGACCGTGGTGGCGATCCTGATCATCCCGCTCTACATCATCAACTTCGTGCTGCTGCGCAAGAGCATCGCCCGCGCCTACCGGCGCGTGCGCGAGAAGGTCTCGGAGATCTCGGGCAACCTGCACGAGAAGATCGCCGCCACCAAGGTGGTCAAGTCGTTCACCCGCGAGCGCCACGAGACGCGCGTGTTCATCGGCCAGTTGCGCGACAACCTGGTGCTCACGCTCGCCTCCGCCCGCCTGTCGATGTACTTGGGCTACGGCGGCAGCATCATCACCGGCATCGGCACGGCGCTGATCTACCTGATCGGTGGTCTGTTCATCGTCTATGGGCAGTACGACTTCACGGTCGGCAAGCTGGTGCAGTTCAACGCCTACCTGGGCATGATCTACGGTCCGGCCGAGCGGCTCATCCAGAGCAACGACGTCGTGACCCGCGCCATGGTGGCCCTGGAGCGTATCTTCGAGGTCTTCGACACACGCCCCGAGGTCGAGGACAAGCCCGACGCCGCCGAGCTGGAGCGCATCGACGGCCGGATCGAGTTCCGCAACGTCAACTTCGGCTATGTGCCCGAGCAGTTGGTGCTCCAGAACATCAACCTGATGGTCGAGCCCGGCCAGATGGTCGCCTTCGTGGGGCCGTCGGGCTCCGGCAAGACCACGCTGGCGAACCTCATTGCGCGCTTCTACGACCCGGTGTCCGGCGACCTGATCCTCGACGGCACCAACTTGAAGGACATCCGCCTCAAGTCGCTGCGGCGCAACATCGGCATCGTGCTGCAGGAGACCCATCTGTTCACCGGCTCCATCCGCGAGAACATCTGCTACGGCAATCCGCACGTGGATCGCGAGCGGGTGATTCAGGCGGCCATGGCCGCCAATGCGCACGACTTCATCATGGAGCTGCCGGAGGACTACGACACCGAGCTCGGCGAGCGCGGCCTGAAGCTCTCCGGCGGCCAGCGCCAGCGCGTGGCGATCGCCCGCGCCATCCTGCGCGACCCGCGCATCCTCATCCTGGACGAGGCCACCAGCGCGCTCGACAGCACCTCCGAGGCGCTGATCCAGGCGGCGCTGGACAAGCTGATGCAGGGGCGCACCAGCTTCGTCATCGCGCACCGCTTGAGCACCATCATGAAGGCCGACCGCATCGTGGTGCTGGAGAACGGCATCATCGTCGACGTCGGCAGTCATGAGGAACTGCTCGAGCGCGGTGGCCTGTACGCCAAGCTCTACAACATGCAGTTCCGCAAGCAGGAGATGGAAGAGGAAGAGGAGGCCGAGGAAGCCAAGGTCGCCGGTCCTCGTCCCGCGGCCACCACGGCCAAGCCGCAGCCACCGGCCAAGACCTGAGCCCCGTGCCCGGGCGCATTCTCGGTCATCTGCGCGATCTCCACCGGCCACCGCCACCAGCCCCGCCGGGCGCCGCGGTCATCACGGCCGGCCGCCTCCTCGCGACCGTCGACGGCGGCGCTCTGGCGCGCCACGCCAGCGGCGCCTGCCTGTGGCTCGACGCCCCTGACGAGCCCGACGTCGCCGCGTTGCTGGCGGCGTTCCTGGCCGACCCGTCGCACTGGTGGCCCGAGTTGCCCGGGCCGTTCGCGGCCGTCGCCTACGACCCCGCGACCGATCACCTGCTGCTGGCCCGCGATCACGCCGGCCAGCGCGGTCTCTGCTACACCCAGACCAACACCGGCCCGGCCTTCGCCACTTGGCCGCCGATGCTGGTCGACAGTGGGTTGGCCGCCGCCGACCTGGCGCCGTGCGCCATCTGGGACGCCCTGGTGACCGGCCAGCCTGTGCCACCCGAGACGGTCTACCTGGCGGTCCGCTGGGTCCGGCCCGGCCACGTGTGGCACTGCCGCCAGCAGGTTCTGGAGCGGCCCGCCCACCTGGCGCAGCCAGCCGGTCAGGCCTCGTCGGCAGCCGTGCGCCAAGCCCTGCTGGGTGCCCTCAGCGAGCTGCCCGGCCAGGCTGACACCGCCGCTGTCCTGCTGTCGGGCGGCCTCGACAGTGCCGCGTTGGCCGCCCTGATGGCCGGCAGCGAACCGGTGCGCGCCCTGACCATGACGTTCGAGCCGGTGATCTGGCAGATGGACCTGGCCGGGCCGCTGGCCGACGCCCTCCACCTGAGCCACCGCCCCGTCCGCCTCGGGCCCGGCGTGGTGCAGACCTGGGCGCGGCTGGTGCAGACCACCGGCCTGCCGCAACCAGACCTCGGCAGCGCCGTCGTGGCCGAAGGCGTCTTCGCCGCGGCGGAGGAAGGTCACCGGACGGTGATCACCGGCCTCGGAGGCGACGAGCTGTTCGGTGGGCCGCCTGTGCTGCCGCAACTGCGCTGGTGGGAGCGCTGGCGAGTACCGGGCACGGACCTGTCGGCGGCCGACCTGCGGCAGCACTACGGGGTGGTGCCGCCGCGGTGGCCGCTCTGGTCGCGGCAACTCGGGCTGCTGGCCGAGTTGCTGGAGCCGCGCGCGCACCTGGCCACCGCGGAGCTGATGCTGCCGCGGGCGCCCTTGCCGCCCGACGCGCTCGCCACGCTGCCGTCGGCGGTGGCCGCCGCCCAGCTCGAACTGGCCACGCGCATCGGCGGGCGTCTCGGCCCCACCCTCGGCGCCGCCGCGGCGCTCGTCGGCGCCGAAGCGGCCGCACCCTACCTGGCGCCACGACTGCTGGCGATGCTGCCGCAGCTCAAGCAGAGCCGCCGCGCCACCGGCCAGCGGCCGAAGCCGCTGCTCAGCGCCATCGCCCGGAGCATTCCCGCCGACCTGGCCGGCGGCCCGAAGCGACTGCGCCGCCGACCAGACCCGCTCTGGCTGTTCAGCGACCCGTTGCCGGAGCCGCTGGCCGAGGCCCTCTCGCCGCCGGCGCTGGCCGTCACCGGGCTGTTCGACCCGGTGACGGTACACCACTGGCTGCAACTCATCCGGCGTCAGCCGTTCAGCCGGCTGAACCAGCTCCGCGGGCGGATGCTCGCCACCGCCGCCGCCGTGCAGCTCCTGGCCGCCCGCTGAGCGCTCGCGTCGCCTACCCGGCGTCGACCGTGGTGGTCTTCGTCTGGGCCTCGTCACCGGTCAGGCGCACGCCGGCCGACGCGGTCAGCAACGCATCGGTGGCTTCACGGGCCAGCATAACGAAGTCGGACGGCATCATCACGATGGTGGTCGAGTTCTGCTCCGCGCCCACTTCGGTCAGCATCTGCATGCGGCGCAGTTCCAGCGCCGCCGGGCTGGAGGCGATCAGGCGTGACGCCTGCGTCAGCTTCTCGGAGGCCTCCATCTCGGCCTCGGCCTTGATGATGCGGGCCCGCTTCTCACGCAGGGCCTCGGCCTCCTTGGCCATCGCGCGCTGCATGCCGGTCGGGATCTCGACGTCCTTCATCTCGACCATGTCGACCTTGACACCCCAGTTGGCCGTCGACTCGTCGATCTGCTGCCAGACCAGCTCGTTCAGCTTGTCACGCTCGCGCAGCACTTCGTCGAGCAGGTGCTGGCCAATCACGTTCCGCAGCGTGGTCAAGGCCACTTGGTAGACCGCCGAGCGGTAGTCGGCGACGTTGCACACCGCGCGCCTCGGGTCGACCACCTTGTACCAGACCACAGCGTTGACCTTGATGGTCACGCTGTCCTTGGTAATGGTCTCCTGCGGCTCGACGTTGACCGTGTTGGTGCGCGTGTCGATCTTCCGCTGCTGGTCGATGCCCGGGATGATCCAGTACAGCCCCGGACCCTTCAGCCCGTTGAACCGGCCCAGCCGGAAGATCAGCCCCCGCTCCCACTCCTGGGCGACCCGCAACCCCGAGACGAACCACAGGAAGGCGAACAGACACGCCCCCAGCAGAAACTCGAACATCACTGCACCTCTCTGGCACTGTCCCAGCCCGCCGCCGGACAGCACCAGCGATTATGCCACATCGCCACGGGCGCCCGCCACCGATCGCAACGGCGAGCCATCGTTGCGACGGCATGACGAACTTGAGTGAAGGAGACTGGCACCTACTGAGCAAGGTCCACGTAGGGTCTACGCGGTGGAGTCTGCCATGAATCGCAGCATCGCTCGGGTCGCGGTCGTTCTCTGCTGTGTCACGGCCGCCTGGTCCGCGCCGACCGAGTCCGCCGACAGCATGTTCAAGCGAGCCCTCGCCTACTTCGACGAGCAGACCTGGGATCGGGCCGCGACCCTGTTCGAGCGGTTCCTCGCCACTTACCCGACCGACCCGCGCGAGGCCGAGGCCGGCTACCGCGCCATCAGCGCGCGCCAGGCCTACGAGCGCAGCGGTGTGGCCGCGCGCTGGGCCGACTACTGCCGGACCCACACCACCGGCCTCTGGGCCGCCAAAGCGCGGCTGGCCTGGTGCCGCTCGCGCGCGTATACCGGTGAGTTGCCTTGGCCCAGGGCCAAGGAACTCCTCGACGAGGCGCTGGCTGCTTACCGGGCCGGCATTGCCGAGCGGACCATGTCGCCGGCCGAGCGGGATGTCTATGCCGAGCTGCTCTTGCAGGCCAGCCGCGCAGCATCGTGGTGGCCCAGCGGCCGCCGGACTGCACGCGCCGACGCGGAGAGCTACCTGAGGGCGCTGCTCGACCTGCGGCCCCGGCGCGGTCTGGCTGCGGCCGCCTGGTTCAGCTTGGCCGAGCAACTCCGCGGGCTGAAGGGGCGCGAGGCGGAGGCGGAGCAGTGCCTGCTGCGAGTGGTCCGCGAGTACGCCGACACGCCCAGCGCGCCTGAGGCGCTGGCGCGCCTGGCGGGCGAGGCACGCGCCGACGGCCGCACCGCGCTGGCTCGGGCCCGCTACAAGGAGCTGATGCGACGCTATCCAGGCCACCACTTCGCGCGCCGGGCGGCGCGATTCGTGGCCGAGATCGAGGCGCCAGTCGCCTACCTGAGCGCCTCGCAGACGCACCTGCCCGGGACGAAGGTGCCGGTGCGGATCACCGCGCGGAACCAGAACTCCGTCAAGCTGACGCTCTACTCGCACGACCTGATCGGCGCACTGGCAGAGGCGCGCCCGACTGACCGGCCAAGCGAACGCGACTGGCGCCGCCACCTGCGGGCCCTCAAGTCCTGGGAGGTCAACGTCCGCGCCGCGCAGCCGTACGACACGACCCAGAAGACCATCGAGCTCGATCCGCCGGCTAAGGGCGTCTATGTCCTGGCGCTGGGCGCCGACACCAAGCGGCCGCAGTGGCGGTCGTTCACCATCACCTCGCTGGTCCTGACGACCTGCAGCAGCGCGGGTGACGCCGTTTGCTATGTTGCCGACCGCGCCACCGGCCTGCCCGCCGAGGGCGTGGCGGTCTCGGCCTACCGCGAACGCGAGCGCCAGCCTCCGGCCGTGGTCAAGCGCACCACCAACGCCGATGGGCTGTGCCGCTTCGCCGCGACCGATGTCGAGCGTGACAACACGCCCCTCTTCTTCCAGGTCATCGCGCAGCGCGACCGCGAGGTGGTGACCACCGCCGCGGTGGCAATGTTCCGACCGGAAGCCGGCCAGGGCCGGCTGGCCGGGCAGATCGTCACCGACCGGCCGCTGTACCGGCCCGGCGACACCGTCCGCTTCCGGGCCGTGCTCCGCCGACGGCAACACGGCCAACTGAAGTCGCTGGCTGGCCACAAGATCCGCGTCCAGGCCGAACTGGGCAGTGACAGCGAAGCCAAACTGCTCCTGACCGCCGACCGCTTCGGCGCCGTGGTGGGCGAGTTCAAGCTGCCGTCTGGCGGGCGACTCGGCGTGGGTGGGCTCGAAGCCTGGCCCGTTCCGGATCGTGAACAAGAGGACGAGACACCCGACGAGATGCTCTCCACGGTGTTCCAGATTGAGGAGTATCGCAAGCCGGAGTTCCAGGTGGTGGTGGGCCAGCCCGCCGCGCCGCCGCGGCCGGGTGGCGGGGCCGCGGTGCCGGTCACCGTCACCTACTACCACGGCGGCCCGGTCGCCAACGCCGAGGTGCGCTATCAGGTCACGCGCAGCGAGTTGCCGCCGCCCTTCGAGCGGGAGCGGTGGTGGGCCCGCGTACCGCGCTACCGGCACCATTGGCCACGGGCCGGCGACGCGGGGGTCCGGGTGGCCCAGGGCACCGGCCGCACCGACGCCGTCGGCAAGCTCATGGTCGAGTTCGCCTGCGTCGATGACGCGCACGACTGGCAGTACCAGGTCACGGTGACCGTGGCCGACCCGTCGCGTCGCCAAATGGCCGCCAGCACCACCGTGGCGGTGGCGCACCAGGGCTTTGCGCTCGACGCACAGGCCAACGCCGCGGTGTTCGAGCCGAACCGCGAGGTGACCGTCACGGTCAAGGCAGCGACCGCCGAGCACCGGCCGGTCGCCACGTCCGTCTCGGCGATGCTCTACACGCTCGATCCCGCGCCGGCCCGGACGCCCGCCGCTGAGGAGGACGAGGCGTCCGACGACGACTCGGCCGACCACGCCTGGGTGCGCGGCCGGGCGGTCTGGGCACAGCCCCAGACCGCCCGGACCGACGGCCCCAACGGGCAGGCCGCGATCACCTTCCCAGCGCCGGGCAACGGCTACTACGAGCTGGTGGTCACCGCGCCGGACACCGTCGACCCGAAGACGACCGTGTCGACGACCACGCGGTTCTGGTCGGCCGACCAGGCCTGGAAGGGCGTCAACCAGAACACCACCGACCTGCGGCTGACCGCCGACAAGTTCAGCTACCAAGCCGGCGACACGGCGCATCTGCTGATCAACGCCCCGGTGGACCAGGGCGCCCTGTGGCTGGTCGTCGGCGGCGACGAGATCCTCGACACGCAGGTCGTCCGCTTCAGCAGTCGCGTCTTCCGCCTCGACCTGCCCATCAAGGCCACCTACACACCCAACGTCTTTCTTGAGGCGCTGGTGGTCGGTCCCAAGGAGGTGTACCAAGCCGCGGAGGAGTTGCGCGTCTCGGCCGAGGATCGGCGGGTCAAGGTCAAGGTGACCGCCGACCGCAACACCTACAGGCCCCGCGCCCAAGGCGGCCTGACCGTTGAGACCACCGACGCCCAGGGCCGTCCGGTCTCAGCGCTGGTCTCGCTGGCCGTCACCGACCAGGCGCTGTACGACCTGGCTGACGATCATCCACAGGCCCTGTTCGACGCCCTCTACGCCGAGCGGCGCGACGACGAACTGCAACTCGAGTGCAGCCTGGAGCACCAGGGCGTGTACGGCGGCCACGCTCTGGACGCCGGCCGCGAGAAGGGCCGCTATGGAGTACCCGGCGCGCCGACACCAGCCGGACCCGGCAAGCCCGGGGGCCCCGGCGAACCGGGCCGGCCTGGTGACGCCATGCCCGGCGTGCCAATGGAGCCGAAGGCGGTGCCCAAGGCCGCCAAGGCCGCCGGCGGCACCTTCGCTGCCGAACCGCCGCCCCTCGTGGTGCGCGAGTTCTTCCCGGACAGCCTGCTGTGGCAGCCGCTGCTGATCACCGGCACCGACGGCAAGGCGACGGTGCCGCTGACCTTTGCCGATTCCGCCACCACCTGGCGCGCCGACGCCTGGGCCGTCACCGAGGACTCACGCGCCGGCGACACCGCGACCACCATGGTGACCAGCCAGGACCTTCTGGTACGCCTCCACACGCCGCGGTTCCTGACGCAGCTCGACTCCAGCGCCTGCACCGTGGTGGTCACCAACAAGACCGACCGCCAGCAGCAGGTGGCCATCGAACTCGACCTGCAAGGCGTGCTCCTGCAGGGCGAGCGCACCGGCTCGCTGGTAGTGCCGGCCCGGGGCGAAGCGCGGCTCGACCGCCTGGTGCAGGCGGTGGATCCGGGGCGCGCCACGCTACAGGTCACCGCGCGCGGCGCCGACGACGGCGATGCGGTCCGGCAGCACCTGGACGTCGTGCCGCACGGCGCCACCCGGTTCGACTCGCGCGTTGGCCGCCTCGACCAAGCGGGCGCCACCGAGTTCACGCTCGACCTGCCGGCGACGCACCGGCCGGGCACGGCGTCGCTGACGGTCAACGTCGCGCCCAGCCTGGTCGCCTCGCTGCTCGACGGTCTGCCGTACCTGCTGCACTACCCGTATGGCTGCACCGAGCAGACCACCTCGCAACTGCTCGCCGCCGTTCGGGTCGCCCGCGTGCTGCGCTACGTGCAGCCCACGACCGCGCCGCTGACAGCCTACCCACAGCCGCCGGCACCGCGCCGCAGCGGCCGCATCCCGCCGCCGCCGGGCATGGCGCCGGAACGGGTCTCGCCCGCCAGGCCGGCCACCGTGCCGCCGGCCTGGCAAGCCCGGAAGATCGACGAACTGCCCACGATCGTCGCGGCCAGTCTGCTCAAGCTGCGGGCAGCCCAGAACCGCGACGGCGGGTTCGGCTGGTTCCCCGGCATGGAGTCCGACGCGTGGATGACCGCCTACGCGCTCCAGGGCCTGGTCGAGGCCGCCGACGTCGACTATGACGAGGCCCGCGGGCCGGCCTGGGCGGCCGTACGGTACCTCACCGCCCACCTGGGCGACCTGCAGCACAGCGGCGATCTGGCCGCCCTGGCGGCGTGGGTGCTGGCCGAGGCGGCCGCGCATCGGCTGGCACCACCGGCGGGCAAGCCGCTGGCCGAGCTGCTGGAGCGCGTCTACGCCCGCCGCGGCAAACTCGGCAACGGCGCGCGCGCCTTGCTGGCCATGGCCATGAAGCGCCACGGGCGCGACGAGCCAGCTCAGGTGCTCTGGCGCAACCTGCAGACCTTCCGCATCGAGACCTCGGACGGTGCGCACTGGAACCAGCACCGCTGGAGTTCGCGCTGGTGCGACGACCAGGTGACCGCCACGGCGCTGGCCCTGCACGCCGGTCTGGCCGTGGAGCCGAGCAACCCGCTGCTGACCAAGGCTGCGCGTTGGCTGCAACTCAACCGCACCGGCAACCAGTGGGCCAACACCTTGGAGACGGCCACGGCCATCGCGGCCCTGGCCCGTTACGCCGACCTGCAGCAGGAGCTACGCTCCACCTACCAGCTCGCCTTGACGGTGAACGGCAAGCCGGTGAAGTCCTGGTCGGTGGGTCCCGCCAATGCGTTGACGCTGGACGGTGTGGTCCGCATCGACCCGGCGCTGCTGGTCGCCGGCGACAACCGCATCCGCCTGGAGCGACAGGGCGCCGGTCCCGTCTGGTACAGCGGCTGGCTGGAGTATGCCACCAACGAAGAGCCGATCCGCGGCGCCAGCGCGCACCTGGGTGCCCAGCGGACCTACTACCGCGTGACCCCGACCAAGGATCCCCAGACCGGCCGAGCGAGCGAGAAGCTGGCCCCGTTGGCCGACGGCGAGACGCTGCCGTCGGGCGAGGTGATCGAGGTGGTGCTGAAGATCGCCGCCGACAACACCTTCAGCCACGTCTGCGTGGCCGATGCCAAGCCGGCGGGCTGCGAGGCCGAGGACCGCACCTCCGGCGGTACCTGGGGCGAGACCTGGCTCTACCGCGAACTGCGCGACCGGGAAGTCACCTTCTTCTGCCAGCGGCTCCCGCAGGGCGAGCTCACCGTGCGCTACCGGCTCCGGGCGGAGACGCCCGGTGTCTTCCACGCGCTGCCGGTGCGCGCGTTCTCGATGTACCGCGATGATGTGCGGGCGCTGAGCGACGAGGCCCAGGTGCGCGTGGGCGAACGGGCCGCGCCGCCGCCGGGTTGAGCGCGGCCGCCGACCGCCGTCACCGGGCGCCCGGTGCGTTGCGGCGCTGGTCAGGGCAGCGTGAACCAGCGCACGGCGCGCACCGTGGCCTCGTCGGCATCAACGGCGGTGACCTCGATCAGGTAGCTCCCTCGCGGCACGCGGCGACCGTCAGCATCACAGCCGTCCCAGTGCAGCGCGAGTTGGCCCGCACCGGCGTCGACCGGCGCGAGCCGGCGCACCAGACGGCCGCCGGAGCCTGTGATCTGCGCGGTCACGCGCGCCGGTGAGGACAAGCTCAGCACCACGGCGATCGTGCGGCCCCGCGTCGCGGCCGTGGCGAGGCTGGCGATCTGCACCCGGTCGCGGTTCCCGTAACGCGCGCTCAGCGTGAAGCGCCGCTCTTCGCCTCCCGCAGCGGCGGACCACCGGTACGCCCGGCGCGTGTTGAGCTGCACGGTCCGCCCGGTCTGCGAGTCCGCGAGTTCCAGCAGCAGGCCGCGGGGCAGTTGCCGCAGCAAGCCGGCCCAGGTCAGCGACACCTCGCCCGCCCGGCCGGACCGGACTACCACGGCCCAACTCAGTTCGCCGCTGTCGCGCGGCCGCAGCACGCCCGCGGCGCGCGAGCGGCCGTCGGCCGCCGTGACCTCGACATCGCACGAGGCTGCTCCCTCGCCCGGTGGGCGTTCCACGGCCAGTGCGCCCGACAGCCCGCCGGCGCAGCCCACGAAGCCAGGGCGACCCGCCTGGCCGTTCTGCGTGGCCGCCAGGCGCACGGTCCAGTCTCGTGAGGCCGCTTGAGCCACCTGGCGCCGCACTGCCCCGGTCGGCGGCGGCAGGACCAGCGACACCCCGTCGGTCAGGGCCAACACCCACAGGCCGGACATCCGCGGCACGACGGCCACGCCCTGATCCACCGCCACCAGGTTCGGGTCCATGACCAGCGCGTAGTCCGCCGACGACGCCCGCCACAGCCAAGCATACGGCGCCAGGGCCGTGGACCATAGGCTGCCTTCGGCCAGGTTGCCGACCAACTTGCCGTCGACCAGCACGCCGATGCGCGCCGTCGCCCAAGGCAGGTCCTGGGCAAACGGGTTGCCGATGGCATTCCAGCCACGACGCAGCGCGATGCTGACGCTACCGCTCGGCGGTTGCTCTCCGGTCAGCCGGTAGCGGAACGTGGTGCCGCTGGCCAGCCAGAAGCCTTGGCCTCGCTGCGGCGCTGCGTTGTTCGGCCACGACGTGTAGGCGCCGAGCGACGAGTCCCAGCCTCTGGCCGCCACGCCGGCGGTCGCCAGCAGCCCGGCAAAGCTCTCGGGGTCCGCGTTGAGCGGCAGGCTGACGAACTGCACGCCGGACACCACGTCCAGGTCGCAGTAACTGGCCGCCGTCAGATCCACCGGTGCCAGGGCGGTCCCGTCCTGACGGAGGCGCAGCGCCCAGCGGCCGGGCTGGGTCGCCGTCAGGCGGAGAACCACCTCGCCGTTCTCGCCGGTGGGCTCGGTGTCCTCGGCCAGCGTCAGCGCGCCGCCTGCGGTGAGTGGCTGTCCGTCACCCTCGCTGGTGTCGTCTGACGCCTTCACCAGCACTTGCCGGCCGCCCGCCGGCAGGCCCTCGATGGTCGCGCCGCTGGCATCACGGAACGTGGCGGTGACCGTCGCGGCTTGCTGCCCGTCGGCGGCAATCCGCGCCGGCGAGATGGCCACGGTCGAGCGCGTGGCGCTGACGGCCCGCGGCGTGAACTCGCCCGTGATCCGGTAGGTCGTTTGGTCCACCGCCACTTGGCAGGTCACCTTCTGCGGGCGCGTCGCGGTGGCGGACCAGCGCAACTCGCCACTGGCGTCGGTGCGGTCCGCCTGCCAGGTCAGTGACGGCGGCGCCTGCGGCCGGCCGGCCTCGACCGTGATCTGGATGCGGTCCCGACCGACGTCGGCCACCGGCTGGCCCTGCGCATCGAGCAGCCGCAACAACAGGACCACGGCGCTGGTGCCATCGGCCGTAGCGGACGGCACCGGCACGGTCAGGCTGCTCCTCGATGGGTCGGCCGCGGTCGGTCCGAAGGTAACGCTGACCGCCTGACCGACGGCCACGCCGTCGACCGTCGCCCTGAGCCGCACCGTCTGCACCGCGGCGCTGGTGACGGTGGCTGTGGTACTGCCGTTCGCGTCGGTCGGTGCCGTCGCCTGCTGGATGGTCACGCCGCTCGCACCATCCGCGCTGACCACCACCCGATTCGCCTCGATGCCCGGCAGCGGCACGCCGTCACTGCCCTTGGCGCACACCGTCAGCGTCACAGCGTCGGCGCCATCGGCCTTCGCCTGCGGCCTCGACGCCGTCAGAGCGGACTTTGCACCGTCCACGGGACTCGTCACCTGCACCGTTGCCGTCGAGGTGTTGTCTTGCGGCACCGGATCGAACGTGTCGCCAGTGGCCGTGGCCGTGTAGTCCCAGGTGCCGGCCGCCTTGGCCGTGACCAGCACCTCGACACAGGCCGTGTAGCCAGGATTCATTGGCGGCACGGTAACGGTCAGGACCTGCCCACTGACGGCCACCTGGACGCCGGACGGGGTCGCCGTCGGCGTGGACTGGTAGGCCAGCCCATCCGGCAGCACGGCGCGGATGGTCTCGTTCACCGCATTGCTCGGGCCGTGGTTGCCCGCCATGATCGTGTATCCCGCCGTGCCGCCGATCTTGACGTTCGGCGTATGGCCGACGACCCACGCCGTGATGTCAGCACGGGTGATCAAGGCGTCGGTGTCGACCGCCGTGTTGTTGCGGGTGACCGGGTCGGCGCTGCCCGCTGCCGGCTTGACCGCTGCCGTCACGGCGATACTGCCCGTCGCATGAACCGACGCGATGGTCTGCACGCCATAGGTGATCGCGCTGCCCGCCGGGAGCGACACGGTGTCGTGGATGTCGCCGAGTCGGCCTGAGGAGTAGCCCGTAGCGCCACCGGTGGCAGTCGCGCCGGACTGCACAACCCAGCACGCCGCCGGGAAGCACACCTCGACCGCCACGCCGGCCAGGGCGGCACCGCCAACGTTGACCACCAGCACGCTGTAGGTCGCGCACCCGCCGGCCACGACGGCGGTCTTGCCGTCGCTGATACTGATCTGTAGCGCGTCACCGGGCTCCAGCGCGGTGACGGTGTCGCTGTCGGTGGCGCTGTTGTTGGCCGGATTGCTGTCACTGACACCGGCGGACGGGCTGGCCGTGACGGTGTTCGGCAGCGTGCCGCTGGCAGCCAGAGCCAATCTGGCGCAGATGTGCAGTCGAACCAGGCCGCCCGGCTGGAAGTTGGCCGCCAGACTCCCGGTCCACGAGCCGCTGCCGTTCGCGCCCGGCAACTCGGCGAGGTGCGCCTCGGAGATCTGGTAGGTGGCGTTCGTCAACGATGCCGGCAGACTGTCCGCGATGGTGACCCCGTTGGCGGCGACGCTGCCGAGATTGACGACGATCACCTCATAGCCGACCGCACTGCCCGGCGCGACGGTGGCCAAGCCGTCGTCCACCGAGACCGACAGGTCGACGCCCGCAGTCCGGGCTGGCGTGAAGCTGACCGTGGCGGTCTGGGCGATGGCCACACCGGCGATGGTCACCGAGAAGCGCACGGTCTGAGCCACGGTGCAACTGGCGCTGGCCGTCGTGTAGCCGTAGCCGTCGGTGGCCACCGTCGGCTGTGTGATGGTGACGCCGCCGGCCGGCTCCGCGGCGATCCGGATCTGGCCGGCACCAACGCCGGCCAGCGGCTGGCCACTCGCGTCGCGGGCCGTAACGACCAAAGTGGCCTGGTTCGCACCATCAGCCGGCACTTGCTGCCAGCCCACGGCAAGCCGCGACTGCCCCGCGCTCGGCCCGGCCGCCGCCATGGTCAGGCTGGCGGCGGCGCTGTTGTTGGCAGCGGTGTGGTCAGGCGTGGTGCTGGCCACCGTCACCGTGTTCGTCACCGTCCCCACGGCGCGGGCCTCGGCCGTCACCTTGAGTACCGCGGTCTCGCCGGCTGCCAGCGAGGCGATCGTGTCGTTGATGGTGTTGCCGGTGTTGCTCAACCCAACCGTCGGGCCGCTGAGCTGCGCTTGCGTGCCGAACGCCAACGCCGCGGGCAGCGCGTCGGTCAGGCAGACGCCGCCGGCGTCACTCGGACCGTTGTTGGTGACCGAGATGGTGTAGGCGACCGGGCTGCCAACGGTCACCAGGGCGCTGTCGGTGGTCAGTCCCACCGCCAAGTCGGATTCCGTGGTCAGGTCGTCCTCGTCCGTGGCGCTGTTGTTCGCGGGGTTCGCCTCGGTCACGCCGCTGGGCGCGGCAACCGTGACGGTGTGACGGAACGTGCCGCTCGCCGACGACGCCACCGTGCCGCGCACCACATAGGTGATGCTGGCGCCGGCGGGCAGGTCGACGACCTGGTTCAGCAGGCCGCTGCCGGCGGCCGTGAAGCCGGTGGCGCCGCCGGTGCCGGTGGCGGTGTGGCTCACGCCGACCAGGGCTGGCGAGCAGGCACTGCTGACCGTCGCGCCGCTAACGCCGGTGCCGCCCTGGTTCGCGACCACCACTGTGTAGGTGACGGCCGTGCCCGCGGTGACCGCCGTCTGTCCGTCGGTCACGGTCGCCGACAGGTCGGGGCCACTGACGAACGTCACCGAGGCCGTCTGGGTGATGGTTACTCCGGACACCACGGCCGTGAAGCGGACGGTCTGCCCAACCGATCCGGCAACGCTGGCGGTCGTGCTCCCGCCGCTGTCGGTCGCGGCCGTCGGCTGGACCACGGTGACACCACTCGCGGCGTCGCTGGTCACCTGCACCTGGCTGGCCGGCAGGCCGACCAGCGGATTGCCGTAGGCGTCCTTCGCGGTGACCGTCAGGGCGACGTGGTCCGCACCCGTGGCGCCGGCCGTCGCTCGTGCGGCCACCAGGCCCGACTGCGTCGCGTCCGCAGGACCGGCCACGATGGAGCCGCTGGCGGTCGCGGTGTTGTTCGTACTCACACCGTCGGTGGTGCTGCTGCTCACGGTGACGGGGTTGCTCAGCGCGCCGGCCGTGCGCGCTTGGGCCACCACCTTGACCACCGCCGTGGCGCCGGCGGCGAGAGTCTCGATGGTGTCGGTGACGGTGTTGCCACTGCTGCTCAGCGCCAGGGCCGGGCCGCTGGTCTGCGACTGCGAGCTGAAGGCGACCGACGCCGGGAGCGCATCGACCAGCGACACGTGGCGGGCATCGCTCGGACCCTGGTTGTGCACCTGGATCGTGTAGGTCAACAAGCTGCCCGCCGCGATGCTGCTGCTCGACGCCGACACGCCGACGGCCAAGTCGGCTTGCGGCGTCAGCGTGTCGGTGTCCGTGGCCGCGTTGTTGGCCACGTTCGTGTCGGTCACGCTGAATGGCATCGTCACCGTGGCGGTGTTCGCGACCGTGCCCGTGGCGCCGGAAGCCACCGTGGCGTGTACCGTGTAGGTCACCGAACTGCCGGCCGGCATGTTCAGCAGGTCTGCGATGTCGCCGGAGCCCGCAGCCGTGAACCCCGTTGCGCCGCCGGCCGCCACGGCCGTATACGTCACGCCGCTCAGGCCGGCCGGAAACGCGTCGGCGATCAGGATGCCGGCCACCTCGCCGCTGCTGGCATTGGTCGCCACCACCGTGTACGTCAGGGCGGTGCCCGGCGTTGCGCTCGACGCGCCGTCGGTGATGCTGACCCGCGCGTCGCCGCTGGTGATCGGCGTCAGCGTGTCGGTATCGGTCGCCGTGTTGTTGGTCAGGTTGCCATCGGCCACGCCCGTGGGCGCCGTCACGCTCACGGTGTCGGCCAGGCTGCCGGTGGCGCTGCCACTCACGGTCGCCTGGACCGTATAGGTGATACGGCTTCCCGCAGGCAGGTTCACCGTCTGGCTCAAGTTGCCGCTGCCGCTGGCGGAGAACCCGCTCGCGCCGCCGCTGCCGACGGCCGTGTAGGTGACACCGCTGAGCACCGCCGGGAAGGTGTCCGTGACCGAGGCCCCGACGGCGTTGCCCGCGCCGTCGTTGCTGACCTGAATGGTGTACGTAACGGCGCTGCCCGCCGCCACGCTCGTGCGTCCATCCGTGATGCTCACCGACAGATCGGCCGCACTCAGGCCGACTGGGGTGTAGGCGCCGTCTGAGAATTGCAGCCACTGGATGTTGGTCAACTGGTCGGTGCCGTCGCGGCCGGCCACCGTATCGGCGACGGTGTAGGTGCTGCCTGAGGCGGTCACGTTGTACTGGCCGTGGGCGCCACTAAAGACGGCCGTGTTGCTGCCACCTTGGCCGTCAATGGCGTCGTTGCCCGGACCGCCCGTGAGCACGTTGTCCGCGTCGTTGCCGATCACCGTGTCGTTGCCGGCGCCGCCCGTGGCGGTCTCGATGGCCACGCCATAGGGCACGCAGAGGTTGCGCGTCAGGCCGCAGCAGTCACTGAAGCAGCCCTGCCGCAGATCGAGCCTGACCGGAGTCGAGGCGGCTGAGAGGTCGAAGGCGTCGGCGCCGCCGCTGTCCCAGGTGCTAACCACCGGGAAGGTGTTGCTCGCAAAGTCCAGGGCGTTCCGTCCGGCGGTGGCATTGTGGCCGTAGACGGTGGCTTCGCTACGAGTGGTCGTCTTCGCGCCGTACACCTTCTGGATCGCGTAGACGTCGTTCACCAACGGCGTGGCGGCATAGTGGTCGCCGTGGCTCGCACCGCTGTTGCTGGCGCTGAAGTACGACATGACCGAGAACTGCCGCGTGTCCTGGGTGAACAGCGCATCGGTGCTGTAGCTGCCGCTGCCGTTGTATGGCCCCTGATGCCCGAGCCCAAGGCAATGCCCGATCTCGTGGACCAGCGTCTGGTGGCCGTAACGCCAGATCGTCACCAGGTCGTTCCAGCCGTACACCGACGTGTCGATGGACACCTGCGCCGACACTATGGCACCCGACCCGTACATGCTCACGGTGCTATAGGCCCGGCCGTCGCTCGCTTTGATGAATTGGATGTCACCGCCACCAGCCACTTGGCTGAAGGCCAGGTTGGTCACGTCGCTCCAGGCGGTGAAGGCATCGGCGGCCGATAGCTGTTCGGCGGCCGACCAGTTGCTGTCGAAGCTGAACGTGACGGTGGCTTTGGTCCACTTGTGCGCGATGCCGCCGGCCCACTGCCAGTACCCGGTGATCAGGTAGTCCGAGAGCTGGTCGATGGTGGCCACCGCCGGCGCATAGGTGGTCATAGACCGGTGGCGCACCGGCGCCGCACCCAGCGGCGGCATGTCGCCCAGGTCGATGCCGGCGTCGCGGAACAACTGCGCCGCGCCCCGGCTGAGCTGTGCCTCATCGCCGACGACCAGGCACTGCCGGCCCGCGACCTTCAGGCGCCCGGCGGCCACCTGCCCCGGCATGACGCGCACCAGGTACTGCGCCTCCGAGCAACCCGGCCAGACCGACAAGGCCCCTGCCAGCACCACCAGCAGACGACGCCACCCGAGCCACCGCTTCGCACCCATCACCGGCTCCGACGTGGCCGCAGTGCCACGCTACCGATGACGCAGGTCAGGCGACAACCATTCCCCCCTGGCGGCAAGACCGCCCCATCGGGCGGCCGCCCGCCGACTCGCGCCGCCCGCCGCCGCTCACTCGCCGGTGAAGCTGATGGCCTGGCCCGGAGCCAGTTGGCCAGCGGTCTGGCTGAACGCTGTCGCCTCGCCGTGCGGCTTCGGCGCGCGGCCGGGCAGGCGCCAGGCGAAGTCGGCCGCTGCCAGCCCCGCGTTGGCGGCCACGCCCGCAAAGCGCCCCTGGTGCTGCCAGATTCGCGCGAAGGCCACCGGCGGCGCGCCCGCCGGACTGACGCCAGCCGGCAGCGGCGCTTCGTCGGACAGCACGAACGGAATCAGCCCGCGCAGCTCGTCGGCCAGCGCGCGCATGTCGGCCCAGCGCCGGTCGAAGCCGAGCGGGTCGCGCTGGAGATCGAAGTAGCTGTAGTAGATGAGCCCCCGCGCGCCCTCGGCCAGGCACTGGAAGGTCATGTTCCGCAGCTCGGTGAGCGTCGGCGCCCGGAAGCGTTTGCGCCCCTCGACGTCCTTGACGTAGCAACCGGTGTCGTGCGCTTGCGGCACCTGCCAGACGCCGCCGTAAGGACCCACCGCGGCGACGGTCCGTCGCGTCCATTGGCCAGCCATGGCCAGCCGCTTCGGGTCCGGGATCGGGTAGGGATCGGTGCCGAGCACATCCGTGGTGTCGACGTAGCCGGGCAGGCTCTCGACCTGGTAGAGCACCACCCAGCAGGGGTGGTCCGGATCCAGGTCGCGCACTGCTCGGTACCGCGCCTCCAGTTCGCCGTGCATGGACAGCGGCAGCTCGTCGTTGAGGTACCAGGCCAGCAGCGCGGGATGGTCCTTGAAGGTGCTGACCACGCCCTTGGTCATGTCCTCGATGGTCTTCCACGGCCCGACTTGCTTCGGACGCCAGGTGGTCCCGTCGTAGAAGTCCTTGATCGAGTAGATGACCTTGAGACCCGCCGCCTGCGCAGCGTCCAGGTAAGCCTTGGTCTGCGACAGATCGGTGCTGTTGATGCCGTACGGCATGACACAGTTGAATCCGGCCTCGGCCATGCGCTTCAGGTCGGCCGGCTTGCAGCGCGAATCGTAGAGACCGAGCGGGAAGAACGGCTGCCCCTCGACCATGGTGCGGCCCAGGTCGTCGATGAACACCTTCGGCCGCGGCGCCGCCGGGTCCACCGCCTCCAGGCGGCGCGACTGCCGCGCCAACTCCTGCCCATCGGCCTTCGCCGTCAGCACCAGGTCCAGGTCGTAGCGGCCGACCTTCAGCTCGGACAGTGGCACCCGCACGTCCACCAGCCGCTGCGGCAGCGGCAGGTCGCCCTGCTGCACGACTCGGTCGCCCTGCTTCAGCTCGTAGCGCAGGGCCAGAGCGCCCAAGTCGCGGTCGCCGGCCTGGCGCTCGGCCACGGCCACCTCGAGCATGGCCGCTGACGCGGTGCCGGCCACGAACCGACCGCGGTACGCGGGTCGCACCATCCGCAACGTCATCGGCGGCGGCAGTACCTCGTGTACGTCCACGTCATCGAACCAGGCGCGCCCGACCATGCCCTTGCGCAGGTAGACCGTGACGCTCACACTCGCGGCCTCGGGCGGCAGCGGACCGGCCACGGCCCGCACCCGCACCCAATCGGTCGTGCCTTTGTGGCCCGCCGGGTAGCTACCACCCAGGTATCCGCCCTGTGCGTTCGACCATTCGAGGCAGACCGTCGCGCCGCTGTCCTCGCCTGTGACCTGCTCGGTCTTCACCCAGACCGAGACCTCATAGAGGCGCCCGGGCTGACAAGCCACGCGCTGGCCCGCCAGCAGGTAGCGCGCCGCGTCGCGGCTGTCCACGCGCAAGCTCGCCTTCCCGGTGTGCGCCTGCGTAGTGTCCACCGTGTAGGTGGCCGGGAGTGACCACGGCGCGGCGCCGTCCTCAAAGCTCGGATTGGAGACGAGGTTGGGCGCCGGAGCGGGCGCCAGCAGCAGCAGCACGAGAGTCGTCAGCATGAGGTTGGTCCACCTTGGCCTGCATGGTGTACCACAGGATGCCCCCCGACAGCAAGGCCACCAGCAGCTTCAGCACCGGGGGCGCGGCCAGCGGCGTCACCAGCCCCTCAATCAGCGCCGCCGGCACGAACCACGGCAGTGCGCCCAGCAGCAGCGCGATGGCGTCGCTGCCGGCGCGCCGCAGCGCGACCGCGCGGGGCTCGCGACCACCGGCCAGCAACGCGTGCCCGAGCATCAGTCCAGCGGCGCCGCAGGTCACCAGCGCGAACAGCTCCAGAACGCCGTGCGGCGCCAGCAGCGCCAGGAAGTTGAGCAGCGTGCCCGGCGACGCGTGGTGCGCCAGACCGGCCAGAGCCCCGATCAGCAGGCCGTTGCGCACCATGGCCAGCACCGCGCCCAGGCCGAACACCAGGCCGCCGGCGAAGGCCATCAGGGCCGCGGTGATGTTGTTGGTCAGCACAAAGCCCGACACGGCCACAAACGCCGTAGGCGGGATGACGCCTTGCTGGTCCGGCAGCGCGGCCGCCGTCAGCTCGACCGGCATGAACAGCCCGGCCAGACGCGGATCGGCCCGCACCACCACCCAGGCCACGACTACGCTGCCGAACAGCAACGCGGCGGCGGCCAGGAGGAACGGGCCGGCCGCGCGCCAGCGCGCCGGATAGCGCCGGCAGAAGTCCACCAAGGCCCGCCGCGAGCCCCGCTCGCGCACGTAGAGCTGCGCATGGGCCCGCACGAGCAGGCGGTTGAGCCAGGCCAAGAGTTCGAGATTGGGGAGCTGCGCTGTGGCGTAGGCCAGGTCGCTGGAGCTCTGCCGGTACAGCGCGCCGAACTCGCGCAGCTCGGCCGCGGAGACCGCCGCGCCACGACCAGTCTGTAGCGCGTCACACAGCTCCGACAGTCGCAGCCATCGCTCGCGGCGCGCGGCGACGAACTGCTCGACGGTCACTTGTCCGGCTTGGACGACGAAGTACCGCCACCGTTGCTGGAACTGGTGCTAGAGCCGCTCGTGCTGCTGGAGCTACTGGAGCTACTGGAACTGCTCGAGCTGTCCGACGACGAGGAACTGCTGCTACTGCTGCTCGACCCGTTGCTGTCGCCGCTCGACTTGCCGTGCCCATTGGTGCGCGCACCGGACTTGGCGTAGTCGTTCACGTGCCAGCCGCTGCCCTTGAACACGAGCGCGGGGGCCTGCAGGACCTTCCGCACTTCGGCGGAGCCGCAGCTCGGGCACGGCGGGAAGGGAGCCTTCCACTCCAGCCGGACCTCAAAGGTCTCTTCGCACTCGCGGCACTGGAACTCGTATAGCGGCATCGTTCACACACCTCCGTCGGCATCGACCGTCGGCAGTATAGCACCGCGCCCGGCTGGCCTCCGGCTTCGTTACAGCTTGCTTACCCGCCCGTAGAGAGGAACGCCGCGCCGCGCGCCGCCAGTTCCGCGCGGAGTCGTGCCCCGTTCACCTGCCCGGCCGGCACCGCCTCGGCCGCCGCCCAGGCCGCCGCCAGACCGGCCGCCTGGCCCAGCGCCATGGCGGTACCGGTCACCCGGTAGGAGGCGTGCGCCTCATGGCTGCCCGAAATGCAACGCCCGGCGGTGAGCACGCCGCCCGGCCCCTCGGGCACCAGGCAGCCGAACGGGATCTCATAGGGCCGTATCCGTGCGCTGTGGCCCGAAGGCACACCGGCGCCCGGCGCCGGCTCGTGGATGTCGACGCCGAAGTGGCAGGCCGCCACCGCATCGTCGAAGCGGCGCCCCGCGGCCAGGTCGTCCAGCGTCAGGTAGTGCCGGCCGCGCACGCGCCGCGATTCGCGCACACCGATGGTCGGCGCGGTGCGCACCAGGCGCGCGCCCTCGCAGCCCGGCACGTACCGCAGCGCTGCGCACAGCTCGGCGGCCTGCCGCCGCGTCTCGATGGTGCCGCGCGTGAGATCGGCCGGCTGCAATGGGTTCAGCCGGTAGACATGCGTCATCTGCACCGCGGCGGTGCCCGGCGCCGGGTTGTGGATCACCCACGGCGCGTAGTTGCAGCGGCCGATGGGCAGTTCCAGACCGAGCCCGTGCGCCTCGATGGCATCGCTCAGCGCGTCGTAGAGCCACTCCGACGACGGCTGCTCGGCCTCGCCGACGCCGCTGATCTCGAACATCAGCGTCATCGGCTGCACCAGCCCGTCCACCTCGCGCCCGTACTCGTACGGGCAGCCGGCACGCGCCGCCACATCGCCGTCGCCCGTGGCGTCGATGACGGTGCGCGCCAGGACCGCCTCGCGCCCGGCCTTGCTTTCGAGAATGGCGCCGCGAACCTGGCCGTCCTCGACAACCGTATCGGCGACCAGCGTGTAGTAGAGCACCTCGACACCGGCCTCGGCCATCATGGCTTCGAGCAGCCGGGCCATGACCTCGGTGTCGAAGGTGTGGGCGAACTTCCAGGTCCGCCAGGCGCCGGCCCGCTGGAGCCGCGCCACCAGGTCGTCCACCACGTAGCCGCGGCCGAACGCCTCGAAGAACGGGTTGAGCAGCCCGGCAGTCCACATGCCGCCCAACACGCCGAACCGCTCGACGAGCAGTGTCCGCGCGCCTTCGCGCCCGGCGGCCAGCGCCGCGCCGACGCCGGCGGGCCCGCCCCCGCAGACCAACACGTCCACGTCGGCGCGGACGGGTGTGTGGCGCGGCGCTTCGAGGATGCCCGCGGCGCTGATCTGCTTGGCGTGAACGGTATCGGTCGGCATAGTCAGGCCACTCCGGTGATGGCAGGTTAGCGCCGACCGGGCGGTAGCGTCAACCGGATGCGTGGGCGGGACGGGTGTGTGATGGTGCGGAGCAGTCGGCGCAGGGCGGGTAGCGGCCCGTCGCACGTGGCGGGCCGTCGCCAGGCCGACGTGCTTCGGAGATGCCCTACTCACCGCTGCTCGGTCTACGGCTTGACGCGGTATCCGCATATGACTACGCTATGGCTAGCGGAGGGCGGCGTGGGCACAACCGACAAGGCGGTGCGCAAGCTGTTGGCCGGCGCGGCCAACAAGCGCTTGGAGGAGGTCTTGGCCGCGCTTGATGCACTTGGCTTTGACTGCTGCCGCGATGGCCTCGGCCACTGGCACTGCTACCACCGGCCAGCGGGCGTGGCCATCACGGTCTGTCCGCCGCACGGTGGCCTGAGCAAGGTGCTTCCGGTGTATGTCCGCGCGGCGCAACAGGCAGCCCAAGCGGTCTTGGCCTGGCAGGCCGAACAGGAGTCCGACGATGCCCATCCATACTGACGTTCTGCGCCTGACCGATGCCCATCTGGCGCAAGCCCGGCGGTACCCGCTCACCGTGGAATGTGCCGACGACGGCTGGGTCGCGCGCACCTCAGACCCGGCCTTCCCTTACCTCGTCGGCACGGGCGACAGCCCCGAAGCGGCCGCGGCCGAGATGTACCAGAACCTGGCGGGGCAGATCGCCTTGGCGGAGCACCAAGGACGCGAGCTTCCAGCGCCGCTGACAGACTACGGCCGCCCGTTCAGCGTGCGGCTACCGCGCTCGCTGCATCGCTCACTGACCACGCGGGCCAAAGCCGAGGGGGTCAGCATCAGCCAGACCGTGGTGTACCTGCTGACCGAGGCCCTCGCCGCGCCCGAACCGCCGGGGCTCGGTCGACGCCAACCGCGCCGACCGAGCTTGTCGGCAGGCGGCTGACCGACCAGCCCGCCCCTCGCCGGGCTACCGCCCCGGCGGGCTGCTCTGTGCCTTGCCGCTCCCTTGGGGCACAGCGACCGCAGCACGAACGAGGCGGAAGCCCAGAGTGCCATCCTCGCGGTCTCTGGGGCTGCAGTGACGGCGGTATGCCGCGCGCGCCTCATTCGCCCGCGACCCACTCCCGCCGCGGCGGACCCTATCCCAGCCGCGCGTCGGGCCGGCCGGGTTCTCGCGTGGGCTCTGCAGGTAGTAGTCGCCGCTGTACCAGTCCGCGCACCACTCCCACACGTTCCCGCTCTGCTGGTAAGTGCCGTACCTGCTCAACCTCGACCGGTACGCCGTCACTGCCACGGTCGGGCAGTAGCCCACATGGCTGTCGCACAGCCGGCTCCGGCGCGCGTCATCCTGTTCGCCCCATGGGTATACAGTGTTCGACGGCCCGCGCGCAGCCTTCTCCCACTGCGCTTCCGTCGGCAAGGCCAGACCCGCCCACACCGCATATGCCTGCGCGTCGTCCCAGTCCACATGTGTCACCGGGTGGTTGGCCTTCTCCGCCGGGTAGCCACCGTTCTTCCACACGCCCATCCCAGCGCCGGGCTGTTCCGGCGAGCGGTGCCCCGTCTCTGCAACGAACTGGGCGTACTGCCGGTTGGTCACGCAGTACCTGCCGATGTAGTACGCATCCAGGTACACTCGGTGCCGCGGGCAGTCGGAATCCCTACCGTCCCCCATCTCGAACTCGCCTGCCGGCACCAGCACCAGTACGCTACCGTCCTTCGGGTTCGTCACGGTGCGCGCGGCCGGCCCACGCACCGCCATCGCCACCAAGGTTAGCCCCAGCACCAGCAGAGCTGCCGCCACTACCCACGCGCGACGGGCCGGTGCTGCCCACCGGGCGGCCGCTGGCGCTGACCCACCAGGGCATGACGACGCCGGCCCAGCGGCCACCACCGTCGGCGGAGGACCGGCCGGCGCAGAGCCGTCCTCCAGCAGCGCCGGCACCTCCGCCGCGTGCGGCCGGGCCGTCGGGTCCTTCTCCAGACACCGCTCGACCAGCCCCCGGTACGGCTCCGGCAGCGTGTCCGGAATGGCCGCCGGCTCCGTCAGCACCTTGTTGACCAACTCGGCCTGGTTGCTGCCCACGTGCGCCGGCTGCCCGGTCAGCGCCTCCAGCAGCGTGACGCCCATCGCGTAGACGTCGCTGGCGGGCCCCACCCGGCCCTGGAACATCTCGGGCGCCATGTAGCCGAACGTGCCCATGATCCCCGTGGCCGTGGTTGAGCGGCCCCCGACCTCGCGCACCAGCCCGAAGTCGCCCAGCTTCCACACCTCGCCCACGCGGAACACGTTGGCCGGCTTCACGTCGCGGTGGACCAGCCCCTCGCCGTGCAGATAGGCCAGCGCTTGCGCCATGCCCATGGCCAACCCCGCCGCCTGCTCCAGCGGCAGTGTCGCCCCCGGCGTGAGCACGTCGGCCAGGGTGCCTTCGGCGAGTTCCGTCACCACATAGACCACATCGTCGATGCCGGCGCGGAACTCACCCGAAGCCTGGTAGGCCAGAACGTGCGGGTCGCGCAAGCGGGTCAGGGCCTCGATCTCGCGCAGGACCAGCCGCCGCTGCGCCGCGTCGGGCGTCAGCAGCTTGACCGCGACCCGGCCGATGACCTCACCGTCACTCAGCTCCTCGGCCGCATAAACGCGACCGAAGCTGCCGCGGCCGATCTGCTCTGTCAGCCGGTACCGCTTCGCGATGACGCCGCCCAGCAGTCGGTCGGCCATGCTGCACCCTCCCAGGAACACACCGACCCCTCGCTTCCACCGTCGGCGCCCGAGTCCTGCCGTGGCCATGACGCCGCTCGTGCCGCGCCGCCAGGACCTCGCCGACCTGCGCCGAACCACCTGCTGGACTGCCGCTGCGGAGTAGACGATGCTCACCACCCCACCCCTGGCCGCCCTGCTGCTCATGGCCGCGCCCGCCACGCCCGGCGCGCTGACCTGCGCGCCGCCACCCGGCGCGCGCTACCGCTTCGGCGGTGTGGTCGGCGAGCGCGTGCAGGCCAACCTGCACGGTTGGCTGTTGCCCGCGCCGGCGGCCAATCCGGCGCTCCTCGAGATGTTCCGGGTGCGCGACCGGCTGCCGCGACCCGACCTGCTGCCGTGGTCCGGCGAGTTCGTCGGCAAGTACCTGATCAGCGCCATCCAAGCCCGCCGCATGGTCGACAGCTCGGAGTTGGAGCAGCTCATCAGGCAGGTCCTGCGCGAACTGGCGACCTGCCAGGCGGAGGATGGCTACCTCGGACCGTGGCCGAAGGCCGAGCGGCTGCTGGGCCAGTGGGATCTATGGGGACACTACCACCTGATCGAGGCGCTGCTCGACTGGCATCAGGACACCGGCGACGCCGACGCCCTGCGCGTCGCCCGCCGCATCGGCGATGCCGTCTGCGCCACCTTTCTGGACACCGGCAAGCGCGTGGTGCAGGCCGGCAGCCACGAGATGAACATGGCCATCCTGACCGCTCTGGCCCGGCTCTACCGCGTCACCGGCGAGCCGCGGTACCTGCGGCTGGCGCGCGAGGTGGAGCAGGACTGGCAGCAGGCCGGCGACTACCTGCGCGGTGGCTTGGCCAACCAGCCGTTCTACCGCACGCCGCGCCCGCGCTGGGAGAGCTTGCACGATCTGCAAGGGCTGGTCGAACTGTACCGGTTGACGGGCGACGGGCGCTACCGTACCGCGTTCGGGAACCTGTGGCGGTCCATCCGCGCGCTGGACATCCACAACACCGGCGGGTTCACCACGGGTGAGCAGGCCGTCGGCGACCCGTACGCGGCGGGCGCCATCGAGACCTGCTGCACCGTGGCCTGGATGGCCATCAGCGCCGACATGCTGCAGTTGACCGGCGACAGCCGCGTGGCCGACGAGCTGGAGCGGGCGCTGTACAACGGCGGCCTCGGCGCGCAGCATCCGTCCGGCCGCTGGTGGACCTACAACACGCCGATGAACGGCGTCCGCCGCGCCTCGGCCCACGACATCGTGTTTCAGGCCCGGCCTGGCTCGCCCGAGCTGAACTGCTGCTCGGTCAACGCGCCGCGCGTGCTCGGCCTGCTCAGCCGCTGGGCCGTGCTACGCGACGCCGGCGGGCTGCGCGTCAGCTACTACGGCGCCGGCCGCAGTGAGGTCAGCCTGGCCAATGGCACACCAGTCGTCCTGCGGCAGCAGACCGAGTACCCGCTCGACGGTCGGGTGACGCTCCAGGTCGACCCGGCCACGCCCAAGGCGTTTGCGCTGCGCCTGCGCGTGCCCGCCTGGTCGGCCCACACCACGGTGGCGGTCAACGGCACGGCCGTGGACGCGCCCGAGCCTGGCAGTTGGCTGGCGCTGAGCCGGACCTGGCAGGCGGGCGACCGCGTCGAACTGCACCTGGACCTGGCGCTGCGCGCCGTGCCGGGCGACGGCGCCTGCGCCGGTCAGGTGTCGCTGTTCCGCGGACCGCTGCTGCTGGCCTGGGACCAGCGCCTCGGTACGACCGACGAGCCCGGCTTGCCGGTGCTCGACCCGGTGGCGCTGAATCCGGTCAGCCGGCCGGTCGACGGCCCGCTGCCGCGTCCCTGGCTGCGCGTCGACGTCGGGCCGGCCGACCACCGCGTGCCGCTGTGCGACTTCGCCAGCGCCGGCGCCGCCGGCAACCCGTACCGCAGTTGGCTGCGCGCCGAGGCCACCGCGCCGGCGCCGTTCCACCTGTTGGAGCCGGCACCGGGCGCGACGGTGCCGCCGGGCGAGGTGCTGTTCATCTGGGCCCCGCCCGGCCGGCCGCGGCCGGTGCCCGGCGAGCAGGTCCTCAACATCCGCGACGAGCACGGGGCGCTGGTTCACGCCAGCCGGCCGGCGCTGCCGTTCGCGCAGGTCGACCTGCCGGCGGGTCGCTACCAGTGGCAGGTGCTCCGCCGCAACGGACACGGTCAGCGCGCCTGCGAGGACGGCTGGGGCACGTTCACCGTGGCCGCCGGCGCCGCGCCGCAGGCGGCCGAGGTGCCACGGCCGCTACGCCTGCGCGAGGACCTCGCGCTGGTCGACGCCCCATTGGCGGGAGCGGGGCAACCGATCTTCGGCGAGTTGGCGGCGGCGCACGCGGTGACCGCGGCCGCCGGGCCAGGTGACCAGCCGAATGGCGCGGTCGCCTTCAACGGGCGCGACAGCAAGCTCACCTACGCGGTGGCTTACTGGCCGACCGGAGCGATGAGCGCCGCCGCGTGGTTCTGGCTGGACGAGTACCCGACCGGCCGCATCGCGCAGGTCGCCAGCGCCTGGTGCGCCGGCGGCGACGATCCGTTGCGCCTCACCATCGACCGCCAGCAGGTGTTCGCGCGCATCGAGGGCGGCGGCTTCGGCAGCACGCCAGGCGCGCCGGTGTCGCTGCGCCGCTGGTACCACGTGACCGCGGTGCAGGACGGCGGCCGGCTGCGGTTGTGGCTCGACGGCAGGCTGGTCGGCGAGTGCCGTGGCCTGACCGCGCCAGTCTCCGCCACGGCCCTCGTCGGCGTCGGCTGCAATCCGCTGTATGGCGGCAACGAATGCCTGCCAGGCCGGGTCAGCCGATTCAGCCTGTGGGCCAAGGCGCTCAGCGACGAGGAGATCCAGCGGCTCGCGCAGCGTTGACCGTCTGGTCAGGCCGGCGGCGGTGTCTCGGCGGCCGGCTCGGCCACCCGCCAGGCCCGGACGCCACCGCTGATGCCCTTCACCTCGACGCGTTCGCACGGGCTGAACGCAAAGGCCTCGCCGACGGCTTCGCGAACGGCTTCGCTGACCACGACTTCGCCGCCGTTGGCCAGCGACTGTAGCCGCGCGCTGATCACGACGGTGTAGCCCAGCGCGGTGTAGTTGAACTGGTTCGGGTTGCCCACCAAGCCGACCACGGCCTCGCCGCAGTGCAGGCCGAGCCCAATCTCGAGCGTGGTGCGGCCCCGCTGCCGCAGCACTGCGGTGACTCGGTGGGCGGCGGCGCTCATGGCCAGCGCGCCGCGTACGGCACTGATCACCTCGCCCGGCTCGCCGCTGAGACGGAACATCGCCATCAGCCCGTCGCCGGTGTACTTGTCCAGCAAGCCACCGTGGGCGTGCAGCGCCTCGGTCATCGCGGTCATATAGGCGTTGATCGTCTCGATGACCTCTTCCGGGCTGTGCTGCTCCGAGAAACCCGTGAAGTCGCGCACATCGGCGAAGGCCACGGCGACCTGCTGGCGGCGCCCGCCAAGGCCCAGTCGGGCGTCGGGGTCTTCCAGCAGTTCATCGATGACCTGCGGTGCGACGAAGCGCTGCAGCAGGCTGCGGTTCCGTTCGCGCTGCTCGCCCTCCATGGTCAGCGTCAGTTGGCTGACGACCAGCGCGGCGGCGAACACGGCCACCAGCGCCGGCACCGGATCGATCCAGAGATCGCCTCGCAGGATGAGCGTCCAGACCGACAGCGACACCTGCAGGAACGCGATCAGTCCGCTGCGCCAACTGGTCTCGACCACGCTGTGACCGGTGCACAGGGCGCCCACCAGCGTCGCCAAACATAGCACCAGTGCCGCCTGTTGCCAGGGGCGCAGGCCCGCAATCTCGCTGGTGACCCGTAAGCTGGCCACGATGCCGGCCCAGACGTCCTCCCAGCTCGCCGGGCCGAACGGCGTCTCGCGGTTGCGGTGCTCGAGCGGATCGAGGAAGACCACCTTGCCGGCGAAGTACTCGTCCGGCGCCAGCCACCGCGCCGGGCCGGGCTCGCCGCCGAGGTTGCGCGCTTGCCCGCCGAACAGCGGAGCACCTGACCTCACCGCGGCGTAGCTGACTTGGGCCAGGCCACTCCACAGGCTGGGTCCGAGCGGCGAGGCCACCACCAGCCCGGGGGCGATCTCCGACGGGCGCGCCCGGGCCAGCCGGACCAAACGGCTGTCGCCCGCCGACGACGACTCGACCTCGGCGCCGCCGACCAGCGCCAGCAGCGCCCACGCCGCCGGCGGCTCCGTCGGCCAGCGGGTCGGCACGGCCGGCAGTCGCGCGCTGCCATAGGAGGCCAGCCAGCCGCCAGCCACTCGCAGCACGGGCAACTCGGCCACTGCCCGATGGCTCATGGCCTCTGGCGGCAGTAGCAACACGACGTTGCCGGCCTCTTTCACGGCGGCCTTGAGCTGTGGCCAGTCGCGCTCCGAGCGGCGCATGTCGCGGCGCGACGGGACCACCTGGCTCTGAGGGTCGAGTGTGGTCGGGGCCCGCTCGCGTGGCCAACCGGCCGTGGCCGGTGGCGGCAAACTCGGCATCGGCAGCACAATCAGGCCCGCCCCGGCCTGCGATAGCCGGCGGATCACCTCGGCCTGGATGGCCACCTCGGACGACGTCGTGGCCGCTCGCCGTTGGGTCGTCTCGTCCATGTCCAGGCACACCACGGCCGGCTGCGGCAACCGCTCGGGCCCGATGGAGAGCTCGCGGTAGAGCCCGCGGGTGGGGAGCACGCTGGCCAGCAAGGCGCCTTGCAGCGGCGCCAGCAAGCTGGCCGATGAGGCCGCCACGACCACCAGACCGACCGCCAGCCCCAGGCCCACGCCACGCAAGTCGGCCCGTTGGCGCTGGCCGCCGACCGTGTAGCGGACGATCAGTGCCCGTTCGAGCCACCGCGGCGCCGGCGCCGGGCGTCGTCGCCGAGCCAGCAGCGCCGCGGCGGCACCGATCAGTGCCGGCAGCCCGATGAGCAGCACGCGCCGCAGGCCCGGCCAGGCATCGACAGCCGGCAACCAGACCGCCAGTCCGACGGCCAAGCCGCCGGCCCAGGCCAGCCGTAGACCCAGCTTGAGGTCGGCGGCCTGGTGTTCGCCACGGCGGCCGACCAGCCCACCCAGGGCGGCACCGAACAGGCTGCCGGCGAGGCACAACGGCAGGGCCAGCGTCAGCGCCGCCAGCCCGCCCACGCCGGCGGCGCTGAACAGGCCGCTGGTGGCCTCGGCCAGGACCCGCTCCAGCAGCGCCGCGCCGGCAACGGCCAACAGCAGGCTGACGCCCAGCGACCAGCGCACGATGGCGCCCGCCGCGGTGGCCATGCTCCGCGGGTGCGCCACGCCCCACACGACGGCGGCCAGCGCGATGGTGCCGTTGGCCGCCGCCCAGATGCCGGTGGCCAAGCCGCGCGACGCTGCCCACCGCACCACCAGCGCGACGGTCACCGCCGCCATCAGCCACGGCGCGCTCCGCCGCCAGGCCGCTTGGTCGAAGTGGCAGTCCAGTCGCATCGCCCGCTCCGCTCAGCGCAGCAGTGCGCCGGGCGCCAGGTAGCAGTATGGCACCCAGGGCAGGTTCCGCGCCACGAAGTACAGCAACACGAGGCCCAGCAGCGCCCAGACCGCCGCCGCCGGGATGTCCGGCTGCGCCGGCGGCCGAGTGCCGGACCAGTGCGCGCGGAGCGTCGCGGCGTACCAGGCCAGCAGGCCCGGCAGCGCACAGACCAGCAGCGGGTTGTAGCAGAAGGCGACCCACACCTGCCCGTGGCTCAGCGCGCGCAACGCGCGCGTGGCGCCACAGCCAGGGCAGTACAGTCCGGTCAGCTCATGGAACACGCAGCGAAAGACGCCGACGTGCGGCACGCCGAAGCCGGCCACGATCACCACCACGGCGCTCAGCACGACCAGTTGGGCCAGCACCAGCCGCCGGGCGGGCCGACGGCACTCGGCCTCGGCAGCCATCACTTGGTGGAGGCCGACAGGACCGCCACGGCGACCTGTAGCAGCACCCAGAGCACGTTGATGAGCAGCCCTAGCCCGAAGGCCACCCAGGCCCAGGTGCGCGCTTTGGCGTGGGCGTCCAGGGCGCCGGCGTAGTCACCGGCGTTCCACAGCGAGCTGACGCGCGCGGCGAAGACAATGGAGACGACGCCCAGCGGAGGGCAGCAACACAGCGCCGTAGCGATCGACCAGCCCAGCACGCTGGCCGGTGGCGCCGACGGCGCGGCCGGATTGACGTAGACGCCAAACGGCTGCTGTTGCTGCTGTGGAGCCGTCATGCCTGGCGTGGCCACGGCCAGCCCGCGGCCGCACACGGCGCACTGGGTCGCGTTTTCGAGATTGCTGGAGCCACAATGCGGACAATACATAGCGAACCACTCCCAACGGCACGCCGGCACGCCCGGCCCTGGCCGTCTATACCGCGGCGGCGCTTCGCCTCCTCCTGGCTGCCGGGCCGTGGACGCGACGCCTCGCCTCATTGTGCCCTCAGACGGGGCGGCGCCGCCAGTGACGCCGGCCGTCACGGTTGTGCCGCACCACCCCCTGTGCTAAGATGCCGTCGCTCAAGCGCGCTGCGGATCCTGTGTTCATGCCTTCACCTGGCCTCGACATCTCGGTGGTTGTGCCGGTCCTCAACGAGGCCGACAACCTGACTGAACTCCACCGCCAACTGACCGCCACGCTACAGTCGATGGGGGTCAGCTACGAGATCGTGCTCGTGGACGACGGCTCCACCGACGGTTCACGCGAGTTGCTGCGCCACCTGTCCCAGGCCGACCCGGCCGTCAGCGCCGTGCTGTTCCGCCGCAACTTCGGCCAGACCGCCGCGATGCAGGCCGGTTTCGACCTGGCCCGTGGCCGCGTGCTGGTGCCACTCGACGCCGATCTGCAGAACGATCCGGCCGATATCCCGCGCCTGGTGGCCAAGCTCGACGAAGGCGACGGCTGGGACATCGTCAGCGGCTGGCGCGCCCAACGCCAGGAAGGCACCATCCGCCGCTGGCCATCGCGCATCGCGAACCGCATCCTGCAGCGCATCACCGGCCTCGCCATCCACGATAGCGGCTGCACGCTCAAGGCCTACCGCCGTGAAGCGCTCGAGCCCGTCCGACTATACGGCCAACTGCACCGCTTCATTCCCGCCGTGGCCTCGGCCTACGGCGCCCGCGTGACCGAACTGCCGGTGACCCATCACCCGCGCCGCGCCGGGCAGAGCAAGTACGGCATCGGCCGCACGACCAAGGTCATCCTCGACCTGATGCTGCTGCGGTTCCTGCTGACCTCGCTGGCCCGGCCGATCCACGCCTTCGGCCGCTGGGCACTGTTGGCGTTGGCGTTGTCCGTTCTGTGCGGCCTGATCGCGCTGGTCAAGCTCTTCCTCGGCGGGTCCATGCTCTGGGCCGTCAGCGCCGTGGTGCTGCTGACCTTGGCCGCGCAGTTGATCGGCACCGGCATCGTGGCCGAGCTGCTGACCCGCACGTACCACGAAGCCTCCGGGCGGAAGACCTACCAGATCGCCGAGGTCATCGGCGCCGCGAAGGGCGAGTAGAGCCATGAAGTTCAGCATCTGCAACGAGATGTTCGGCGAGCTGCCGTTCGCCGAGGTCTGCCGGATCGCCGCCGACATCGGCTACACCGGCGTCGAGGTGGCACCGTTCGTCATCGCCGACAGTGTCAACGACATCGACGCCGACCACCGCCGCCGCCTGCGGCAGACCGCCGCCGACCACGGCCTGAGCATCGTCGGCTTGCACTGGCTGCTGGTCAAGCCGGCCGGCCTGCACATGACCACGCCCGACGACGCGGTCCGCCAGCGGACTCGCGACTACTTCATCGACCTGGTGCACTGCTGCGCCGAGCTGGGCGGCGAGATCCTCGTCTGCGGGTCGCCGAAGCAGCGCAACCTCCAGGACAGCTACGAAGCGTCGTGGGACCGTCTGCGCGAGGTGTTCGGAGCCGTCGCGCAGGCCGCTGGCGAGTGCGGGGTCACCTTCTGCCTCGAACCGCTGGGTCCGCCGGAGAACGAGTTCATCATGACGGCGGCCGAAGCCCGTCGCATGGTGGCAGCCGTCGGGCACCCGAACTTCCAGATGATCCTCGATGTGAAGGCGATGTGCGCCGGTGAGAGCGAGCCGCTGCCCGACGTGATCCGGGCCAGCCGCAACGAGGTGCGTCACTTCCACGCCAACGACGCCAACCTGCTCGGACCCGGCATGGGCGACACCGACCATGGCCCTATCGCGGCGGCGCTCAAAGAGATCGACTACCGCGGCTGGGTCTCCGTCGAGGTGTTCAACTTCGAGCTCGGCGGACCCGAGCTGGCGCGCCGGAGCTTCGAGGGCTTGCGGCGATGGTACTTCTAGGAGCGGACCATGAGTGACCGGCTGGCTGCGGTCGTCGAGGCTTACCAGGCTCATCTGAACCCGGGTCTGGCGCGCCTGATCGACTTCATGGGTTTCGGCGTCATCGAGGAGCGGTCCTCGGGCTGCCACGTCTACGACCACGAAGGCAACGCCTACCTCGACTTCCTGGGTGGCTTCGGCGTCTACGCGCTGGGCCACAACCCGCCCGAGGTGACCGCGGCCGTGCGGTCGCAACTCGACCGCATGCCGATGTCGTGCCGGCTGATGCTCAGCGAGCAGCAGGCGCAACTCGCCGCTCTGCTGGCCGAGATCACCCCTGGCGACCTGGCCTACTCGTTTTTCTGCAACAGTGGCGCCGAAGCGGTCGAGGGCGCGCTCAAACTCGTCCGCCTGTACTTCCACACCCGCGGCGAGCAGCGCCCCAAGATCGTCGCCACCGAGGGAGCGTTCCACGGCAAGACCCTCGGCGCGCTGTCGGCGTCGGGCCGCGAGAAGTACCGCACGCCGTTCCAGCCCCTGCTGCCCGGCTTCGAGCACGTGCCGTTCGGTGACGTGGACGCGCTGGCGGCGGCGGTCGACGCCACCACGGCGGCGGTGCTGCTGGAGCCGATCCAAGGCGAGGCCGGGGTGATCGTGCCGCCCGATGGCTATCTGGCGGCGGCGCGCGCCATCTGCGATCAGCACGGCGCCAAACTCATCGCCGACGAGGTCCAGACCGGCTTCGGCCGCACCGGCGACCTGTTCGCCTGCGAGCACGACAACATCGCGCCCGACGTGATGACACTGGCCAAGGCGCTCGGCGGCGGCGTCATGCCGCTCGGCGCCTTCATCGGCACGCCGGAGCTGTGGGAGCCGATGCAGCCGAACCCGCTGCTGCATTCCAGCACCTGGGGCGGCAACCCGCTGGCCTGCGCCGCGGGCCTGGCGGCCATCACGGCCATTCGCGCGCGCCGGCTGCCCGAAGCTGCGCGCGAGCGCGGTGCGCAACTGCTCGGTGGCCTGCAACAACTGGCCGCGTCGTACCCCGAGATGATCAAGGAGGTGCGCGGGCGTGGGCTGCTGGTCGGCCTGGAGTTGTTCGACGAGGACGTCGCCGGGCTGGTAATTGCGATGCTGGCCAAGCGTCGGATCATCGTCGCCTACACACTGAACAACCCGACCGTCATTCGCCTGGAGCCACCACTCATCGTCGGCGCGGAGCACATCGACGAGCTGCTGGGTGCCCTTGATGAAGCGCTGGCCGAGACGACCGAGTTGGTGGTCGACCTCGACGAGGAGGACTGACCCATGTCCGAGCCGTGCCGCCGAGGGCAGATCCAGGGCGTCTGGTACAAGCAGCTCCGTGTGTTCACCGACGACCGCGGCCTGCTGGGCGAGTTGGTGCGCGAGGATGACCCGTACTACGGCGGAGACTTCGAGCGGCTGGCGCAGACCACGTTGACGATGAGCCACCCCGGCGTGATCAAGGCGTTCCACTGGCATCGTGGCCAGGACGACGCCTGGTTCTGCGTCCGCGGCATGGTGCAGGCGGTGATGTACGACCTGCGGGAGGACTCCCCGACGCGAGGGTGTACCGAGCAGGTCAGCATCGGCGAGTGGCAGCCCCTGTTGGTCGTGATCCCGCGCGGGGTCGTCCACGGGTACCGCGTACTGGGCGAGCAGGCGGCCTGGATCGTCTACCACACCAGTGCGGTGTACAATCCGCAGGCGCCCGACGAAGAGCGTCTGGCGTTCGACGACCCGACCATCGCGTTCGACTGGACCACTCGCCCGCGCTGACCAGGAGCCTGGCTCGATGCACTGCGAGGTGCTGTCCGCCGCTCAGCTTGACCGGGTCCACCACGCTTCGCTGCGGATCCTCGCCGAGACCGGCCTCACGGTGCCACACGCGGAGATGCTCAGCCGTCTGGCCGACTGCGGCGCGGTGGTCGACCATGCTACCCAGCGGGTCCGCCTGCCCGCCGACCTGGTGCTGCGCCTCGTCGGCCAGGCCGGGCGCAGTTTCTGCCTCTACGGTCGCGAACTCGGCCAGCAAGCGCCGTTCGGCGTGGGCCGGCGCAACTTCAACAGCATCGCCGGCGAGGCCTCCTGGGTCGAGCGACCGGGCACGCCACGACGCTACGCCACGCTGGCCGACGTGGCCACGGCGGCCCGGCTCGGGGACGCACTGCCGGGGCTGACCATCGTCGGCGCCATGGCCGACCCGCAGGAGCTGCCGGTGTCGTGGCGCTGCGTGGCGGTCTTCGCCGAGCTGCTGCGCCACACGACCAAACCGGTCACGTTCTGGTACCACGACCGCGCCTCGGCCCGCTACCTCAACGAGCTGATGGTCGCCGTGCGCGGGAGTGTGGAGGCAGCGCGGCAACACCCGCTGGCCTACCCCTTCCTCGAGCCGATCAGCCCGCTACGGATGCCGTTCGACGGCATCGACCTGCTGTTCGAGACCGCCCAACTCGACCTGCCGGTGCCGGTGGGGCCGATGGCCCAGATGGGCCTGTCCGCGCCGGCCACGGTGGCCGGCACCTTGGCCCTGGAGAACGCCGAGGTCCTGGCCGGCATTTGCATCACGCAACTGGTCAAGCCCGGCCTGCCGGTCTGCTACGGCGGCATCTGCCATGCCTTCGACATGGGCACCACGCAGATGATCTTTGCCGGACCCGAGCAGGCCATCTTCGGCGTCGCCATGACGCAGATGGGCCGCTACTATGGGCTGCCCGTCTACATCAACGTCGGCCTCACCGACGCCAAGGCGGTTGACGCGCAGGCCGGCCTGGAGGCGGGCATCACGCTCGCGCTCGGGGCCGCGGCCGGCGCCGACATCTTCGGTCACCTCGGCATCAGTGGCGTCGATCAGGCGGCCTCGCTCGACATGCTGGTGATGCAGGACGAACTGATCGGCTACGTGCAGAGCGCGCTACGCGAGATCGACTTCTCCGACGAGGCGCTGGCCCTCGACGAGATCGCGGCGGTCGGGCCCGGCGGCACGTTCATCGACCGTCCCCACACCGCGCGGCTGTTCCGGCGCGAGCTCTACTTCCCGCGCCTGTTGGACCGTGACTACTACCAGGCCTGGCTGGAGCAAGGCGCGCCCGACCTGGCGGCCCGGTGTCGCGCCCGCCAGGAGCAGTTGCTGCGCACCCACCAGCCGACACCGCTGGCCGCGGACCTGGACCGCGAGGTCACCCGCATCGTGGCGGCGGCCCGAACCGAACTGGAGCGACCACAGACTAGGAGCCCTAGATGAACGAATCGACGCGGCGCGACTTCCTGAAGAGCAGCGCCCTGGCGGCCCTCGCCTTCTACACCGGTGCTCGTGCCGGCGCGCAGGAGCGGCAGAAGCTCAACCTCGGCATCATCGGCACCGGCGGCAAAGGCGGCGACAACCTGAACCAGGTAGCCAGCGAGAACATCGTGGCCCTGTGCGATGTCGACGCCAACCACCTGGCCGGGCCCGCCAAGCGCTTCCCCCAGGCCAAGACGTTCGCCGACTTCCGGGTCATGTTCGACCAGGTCAAGTCGCTCGACGCCGTGGTGGTCAGCACGCCCGACCACACCCACGCCGTGGCCATCTGCATGGCGCTCCGTCTGGGCAAACACGTCTACGGCGAGAAGCCGGTGACCCGGACGGTCCACGAGGCGCGCATGGTGCGCCAACTGGCCGCCGAGGCGAAGGTGGCCACCCAGATGGGCAACGCCTCGATGGGCAGCGACCGACTGCGGGAGGGCATCGAGGCGATCCGGTCGGGTGTCATCGGCCAAGTCAGCGAGGTCCACGTCTGGACCGACCGGCCCATCTGGCCGCAAGGCATCGACCGTCCCGCTGGCACCCCGGCTTGCCCGGCCAGTCTGTCGTGGGATCTCTGGCTCGGGCCCTCGCCCGGGCGACCCTACCATCCCGCCTACCATCCGTTCAAATGGCGTGGCTTCTGGGACTTCGGCACCGGCGCGCTGGGCGATATGGCCTGCCACAACTGCAGCATGCCGTTCATGGCGCTCAAGCTCGCCTGGCCCACCGCGGTGGAGCCCGTGTCCATGTCGGGCAAGAGCGGCGAGACGGCGCCGGTGTGGTCGGTCGTGCGCTACGACTTCCCGGCCCGCGGTGATCTCGTGCCGGTGAAGATGTGGTGGTACGAGGGCGGCAAGAAGCCCAGTACGGACTTGGTCAACGGCCGGCCGCTGCCAGGCAACGGCATCATCATGGTCGGTGACAAAGGCGTGCTCTACGCGCCTGACCAGGGCGCCGGCGGGTTCCGCCTGCTGCCCGAGGACAAGTTCAAGGGCTGGCAGAAGCCGCCCGCGACGCTGGCGCGCTCGCAAGGTCACCACCGCGAGTGGCTGCAGGCCTGCCGCGGCGAGAGCGTCAAGCCGCTATCGAACTTCGCCTACGCCACGCTGCTGACCGAAGTCGTGGTCCTCGGCGCCGCGGCCCAACGCCTGGGCACGAGGCTCGCTTACGACGGCAGCACAGGTCAGGTGACCAACGAGCCGAACGCCGCCGCGGTCATCCAGCCGCCCTATCGGCCGGGCTGGGCGCTCTAGCCACCGGACCGCGTCGCCCCGCGCAGCGGGGCGACGCGGTCCATCCTCCCTACCGGCGGCGACGCGGCCACCAGAACGCGCGGCGACGGCGACGT
>CAZHGD010000029.1:0-56250 GCA_964531735.1 uncultured Fimbriimonadaceae bacterium
GAAGAACACAGAGCCTGGAACATCATCTCCACGAATGCGGGCGCTGTATTTGCCAGATCGGAAGAGCACCCGCTGCCGGCCAACGGCGTGGTCGGCGTGTTCGCGCCGGGCCGGCCGGTCGACCCGCTCCTGCTCCGGCGCGGATTGGCCGCGCTGGCGGCGCAAGGCTACCGACTGCGCCTGAGCGAGCATCTGCGCGCCGGCGTCGGCGGGCACGCCGGCACGGCCGCCCAGCGCGCCGGCGACCTGAACGCGCTGCTGGCCGACCCGGCGGTGCAGGCCGTCTGGTGTGCTCGTGGCGGGCAGGGTACCGCGGACCTGCTCGGGGCCATCGACTGGGACCTGCTGGGCCGTCGCCGGCTGCCGCTGGTCGGCTATAGCGACGTGACGGTACTGCACCTGGCGCAGTACCGCCGGCACCGACTGGTTGGCCTCTGTGCGCCGATGGTCGCCGAGCCGCACGGCTGGGCCGCGCCCGGCGGCCTGGGGCGTCACACGCTGTCCGACCTGACTCGCTGGTTGCGGCTGGATCCGCCCCCGGCCGCGCTGCGTCTGCCCGCGGCCGGCCCCCACGTGGTGCGGTCGGGCCGGGCCACCGGCCCCTTGCTGGGCGGCAATCTCTCCCGCGTGGTGCAGCTCCTGGGCAGCGAGTGGCTGCCGGACCTGCGCGGTGCCGTGCTGTTCCTGGAGGAGACCCACGAGACGGCGGCCAGCGTCGAGACCATGCTCGACCGCCTGGCTGCGGCGGGGGTGTTCGACGGCGTCAGTGCGGTGCTGCTGGGCGACTTCACTGACTGCCTGGGCCGCGAGCGCCTGGAGCGGGCGGTGCGTCGGCACGTCCGAGCCGGCCAGGTGCCCATCCTGTCGCGCCTGCCGTTCGGTCACGTGCTGCCGCGCGCCACGCTGCCGCATGGCGCGGTGGTGACGGTGACCTGCGACCCGCCGCAAGTCACCGTCACCGCTCCCTAGTCATGCCAAGGTGACCGCCAGGCACGGCGCGCACGGCGACACCTTGCCCTCCGGCAGCTTCACCTGCAGCGCGCCCGGCGCCTGCTGCCAGTCGAGTTGAGCGTCGCAGCCCAGCAGCTTCACGTCGCTGACCTTGACGCCGCTGTCGGCACCCAGGCTGCACACCGCCGCCACGCGACCGGGCGGGTCCTTCATCTGGAAGGCGTAGACCGTGTTGCCCTTGGCGGTGAAGCGGAAGTCCTCCACCGTCCAGCGCACCTGGTCTTCCTTGAACGCGCCGGATTCGGGCCGCGTCGGACCTTCGCCCATCTGCTGCCACGGCCGGGTGCCGTAGATCCCCTCACCGTTCACGGCCATCCACTTGGCCATGACATCGAGGATGTGCAGGCACTGGTCGTCCAGGTGGCCGTCGGGCATCTGCGTGAAGTTGAGCAGCAGGTTGCCGTTCTTCGAGACGATGTCGACCAGCATCTCGATGACGTGCTCCGGCGTTTTGTAGACCTTGCGGCTGTCGAAGAACCAGCCCCCGACGCAGGTGTCGGTCTGCCACGGGTGTTCGGCGATGTCGGGCCGTTGGCCGCGCTCGATGTCCAGCACGCCCACACGGTAGACGTCCGGGTTGGTGTCCTTCTGGTTGTAGACCGCCAGGTTGCTGCCGTTGAGCGCCGCCGAAGTGTTGTACAGGTGCGCGATGAGGCTCAGCCCGACCTCGCCGAACGGCACGCCGCCGTCGCTGTAGAACAGGTCTGGATGGTGCTGGTCGACCAGGTCCTTCATGCGCTCGAACCAGCGGTCGAACCACCACGGGTTGCTGGTGTACCAGCCGCCGCCGTCACTCTCGTCGTGGTTCGGCAGGTAGAAGTCCTGGAAGGCCGGATCGTTGCCGTCGTAGGGCACACCGGCATAGGGACCGCTCGCGTCGGCGTTCTTGTTCGGCCGGCTCCACCAGAACGCCGCGCCGAGGTGCTCGCTGACACCGAACTTGAGCCCGCGGCGTCGCGCGGCCTGTTCCCAGAGGCGGGTGATGTTCTTCTGCGGACCCATCTTCACCGCGTTCCAGCGGTGGTGCGTCGAGTCCCAGTTGTCGAAGTTGTCGTGGTGTACGGCCTGCGCCACGAAGTACTTCGCGCCGGCGGCCACATACCGGTCCATCAGCGCCTCAGCATCGAAGCACTCCGCCTTCCAGAGCTTGACGATGTCCTTGTAGCCGAACCTCGACGGATGACCGTAGACGCGGCAATGGTGGTGGTAGGCCACATCGCCCGGCTGGTACATGCGCCGCGCGTACCAGTCGCCACACAGCGGCACACATTGCGGGCCCCAGTGCGCCCAGATGCCGAACTTGGCGTCACGGAACCACTCGGGGCAGGTGTAGGCGCGCAACGATTCCCAGGTGGGCTCGAAGCGACCAGGCGCGATGGGTTTGGTCGGGGTGCTCATGCTGATGCCTCCGGATGATGGCGGTCGTCGTGCTGTTCGGGTATCGCGGCAAGGCTCCTGCCGCGGACTTGTTCGCGAGCCGGACTACCGGCGACGGCGCCCGGCCACCGCCGGCTTGGAGCTCGGCCGCCACAGGTTGACCGGCCCTTGCGGCCCGCCCGTGGCGACGATGCCGCCATCCGGACTGACTGCCAGCGCCTCGCCCTCGAGACGGTCGATCAGCTTGCCGGTGACGCTGTTCCACAGCTTGGTCACCGGCTCCTTGACGCCGGTGGCGAGCATCCGCCCGTCGGGCGTGAACCAGGCGACCCAGTCCTCGAGCTGCGCGTACGGCTTGCCCGACGGCAGCCAACGCAGCCGCGTGAAGCCTTTGGCGGCGCGCGTGGCCAGCATGCGGCCGTCCGGGCTGAAGTAGGGCTGGTCATTGTCCAGCGGGGCCACCGGCGTGGCCGCGGGCAGCGCGAACAACTGCGTCGGCCCTTCCTCGTGCCAGGTGGCGAACCAGCGTCCGTCGGGACAGAAGCCGAGAAACTGGCCCGAGACGGCGGGTGCCGCGGTGCCCGCGGGCAGTTCCCACAGGCGCACGCGGAAATCGGCGGTGAGCGTGGCCAGGCGGCGCCCGTCCGGGCTGAACTCCGCGTGCATGCCCTCGACCTTGCACAGGCGCTGCTGGCTGGCCACATCCCAGACCAGGATGCCCTGGTCGGCGACCGTGGCCACCAGGCGCCCACCGGCGCCGAACGTCGGTCGGCCACCCTCGAACGTTGCCGACGCCTTGCCGCTGGGCACCTGGCACAGCCGCGTCGGGCCGCGCAACGTCCACACGGCCAGCCGGCCGTCGGGCAGGAACCGCATCTCGGCACCGTCGATGGCGCACAGCAGCCGGCCGCTGCCCGCGTCGTGCAGGTTCACCTTGCCCTGCCCCAGCACCGCCAGGTAGTGCCCGTCGGAGTTCAGCACCGGCAACAGGCCGGGCACCTGAGCCACCACCTCGCCCTGCACCAGATTGGTGACGTTGATCTTGCCCTTGTGCTCGGTGGCCAGCCAGCGCGAGTTGCCACTGAACACCGGGTCGACGCCGTCGACGATGAGGAACGACTCGGCGCCGGGGCTCCAGTCGGCAGCCACCGGGATCAGCAGACCCCGTGCACCGTCACGCAACCGAGCCTGACCCGGTGAGCCCTGGAACCACACGCCGAGGCCGAAGGCCTCGGCCAGTGGGCGCAACGGCACGAACAACAGGCTGAGCTCGATCAGCGGCGGTTGGCCGAGTTCCACCTCCTCGCCGTTGAGCTGGCCGTGCGGCTCGCCGAGCGTCAGCTCCAACTGGACGTCGGTGCCCGCCCGCCGACCGACGACCAGCATCTTGCCCGCGGCCTGGTCCCAGCGGTAGCTGAGGTGCAGCCAGTCGAACAGCGGGCGGGCAGGCACCATGACGACGTTGGCCGAACGCCAAGCCCACACCGGCGTGGACAGCGTCTCGTCGGCACCATGCCCCGCAGAGAGCATCCCGGCCAGTACGCACACCAGCCAACCGCAGCGGCCACTGATCGCTCTCACCGCACCCACGCCTTCTGGATCTTGCCGATGGCCGTGGCGATGTCGTCCATGTCGCCGGCCGGTCCGATCAACTGGTTCTGGGTGAACCAGACGCTCTCTGCCAGAATGCGTTCGGTGTTCGGGCACGGCTCCGCCCGGTAGCGCTCCGGGTACTTGCTCGCCACCATCTGCAGGCCGTCCTGATCGCTGAGCAGACGATCATAGCCGGAACCGCAGGCAATGCCCTCAGCGCGCAGCGCCGCCAGGAACTCCTCGCGACTGTGGCCGCCGAAGCCGTCCGGCGAGTAGCGGCTCATGTACAGGTGGTAGGCGTGCCGGCCGCAGTAGGACTTGCGGACCGGCGGCGTGAACCCGTCGATGGACGCCAGCAGTTCGTTGAGGTAGCGACCGTTGGCGTCGCGCCGCTCGGTCTCCTCGTCCAGCACCTCCAGACGAGCCAACAGCAGCGCTGCCATGTACTCGTTCGACCGGTAGTTCCACCCGAGCCGCGGATGCTCCCAGCGCTCGCCGCCCGGGAACCGGCCGATATTCAGATATGCAAAGGCCCGGTTGAACACATCGGCCGACTGGCAGGTCACCAGGCCGCCTTCACCGCTGGTCAGGTTCTTGCTGCTCTGGTAGCTGAAACCGGCGCAGTCGCCCAGGCTGCCGACCTGCCGCTCGTGGTGCTTGGCGCCATGGGCCTGGGCACAGTCCTCAATCAGGGCCAGGTGATGACGTTCGGCAATGGCGCGCAAGGCCGCCATGTCCGCCGGATGTCCGCCGAGGTGGACCGCCATGATGCCGACCGTCTGCGGACCGATGGCGGCTTCGACCGCCGCCGGCAGCACGTTGTGGTCGTCGAGGTCCACGTCGACCAGGCAGATGCCGGTCTGCAGCGCCAGCGGCGCGCCGGCACTGGCAATGAACGTGTAGTTGGGGCAGATCATCTCGCCGGCAAAGCCCAGGCCGTCGGCGTCCAGCGCACCGGCCACGGCGCACTGCAACGCATCGGTGCCGTGGCTGCACAGCACCGCATGGCTGACGCCGCCGTACTCGCACCAGCGCCGCTCGAACTCGCGGGCCATCGGGTTCGGCAGGCCCTCGACCCGGCTGAGGTAGACCTGCTTCAGGCGGGGCCCGACGGACGTCTCCCACAGCTCCTCGGAGACCACCGGCCAAGCCGGCCAACCGGTCTGGCGGACCGGCGTGCCACCGTCGATCGCCAGCTTCCCCGCGGTACCAACTGCACCAGCCATCGAACCTGCTCCCGACCCACGAAGGGCCGGCCTCGGAGTCTACGGGATTGCCGAGGCAGGGTCAACCGTCCGGCGAGGCCCGCACCGGCTTGACAGCCCCGCTGGGCGCCCTGACAATCTCGGCATGACTTGCTCAGCGCCGTCGGTCAGCCAACTGCTACTGGCAGGCGAACAGCGCCTGCGCGGCGCCGGCATTGGTGAAGCGCGCCTCGACGCCGAACTGCTCCTGGCCGAGGCGCTGGGCACCACGCGCGGCCTGCTGCGGCTGCACCGTGACCCGGTGCGACCAGAGGCCGTCGAGTTGTACGAAGCCTGGCTGGGCCGGCGCGAGCGGCGCGAGCCGTTGCCCTACCTCATCGGCTGGCAGGAGTTCATGGGCCTGCGACTGACCGTGGACCGGCGCGTCCTGGTGCCGCGTTGGGACAGCGAGCCGCTGATCGAGGCGACGGTGACCGAACTGCAAGGCAGGTCGGGTCCGTTGTGCATCGCCGATCTGTGTACCGGCAGTGGAGCGTGGGCCGTGGCCCTGGCCACTTTGCTGCCGGCGGCCGAGGTCTGGGCGAGCGATCTGAGCGGCGAGGCCGCGGCCCTGGCGACTGACAACGCCGCGCGGCTCGGTCTGGCCGAGCGCGTCCACGTGCTGGTCGGCGACCTGGCCGCGCCGTTGTCGGCCGCCGGTCTCGACGGCCGGTGCGCCGCGGTGGTCTGCAACCCACCGTATGTGACCGCCGCCGAACTGGCGGCGGCCGAGCCGGAGGTCAGCGAGTGGGAACCGCGTCTGGCCCTGGATGGCGGCGCCGACGGCCTGGCGGTGCTACGGCGCGTCGCGGCGGAGACCGCCCGTCTGTTGGTGCCCGGCGGACTGCTGGTGGTGGAGTGCGGCGACCATCAGGCCGGCGCGACCGCGGACCTGCTGCGGGCGGCCGGTTGGCGCGTCGATCGCGTTCTGCACGACCTGGGCCGGCGTGAGCGCGGTGTGCTGGCGTACCGCGAGGAGGACTGATGGAGCGTCTGGCCCCGGCGACGGCGGGCTTGACCGACGAGCAGTTGGCGCAACTGGCGGCGGTGCTGGACGCCGGCGGCGTGGCACTGGTCCCGACGGAGACGGTCTACGGGGTCGTCGCTCGGCTGGACTCGGTGGCTGGTGTGGCGGCCCTGCGTGAGGCCAAACGGCGCGATGCCGACAAGCCGCTGCAGGTGCTGGTGGCCGACTCGCGCACGGCGCGGGCCCTGGCGTGCCGCTGGCCGGAGGCCGCCGAGCGGCTGGCACTCGCGTTCTGGCCCGGACCGCTGACGCTGGTCGTGCCGGCCGCGGCGGCCGTGCCACCGGCGGTGCGCGCGGCCGATGGGACGGTCGGCTTGCGTTGCCCCGACCACGCGCTGATGCGGCAGATCCTGGCACTCACGGGCCCGTTGGCGGCGTCGAGCGCGAATCTGGCGGGCGAGCCGCCCGCGGTGACAAACCAGGCGGCCGTGGCCGCACTGGGCGGGGCCGCAGCGGTGGCCGTCGATGCCGGCGGCCTTGTTGCGGGTGTACCCTCGACGGTCGTGCGGGTGACCGGCGAGGGCCTCGAGGTGCTGCGTGAAGGCGCGTTGAGCCGGGCCGAGGTGATGCCGTATGGATAGCGCGGGCACAACCAGACGCTGGGGCTGGGAGCACGTGTTCCTGCTGGCCCTGCTGCTGCTGGCCTCAGCGCGAGCCGGCTGGCAGCCGGGGAGCCTGGGCCGGTTGGCGGCCGCGCTTCGCGGATGGGGCCTGGCCGGTGAGCTGGCAGCGCTGACCGAGCGGCCGGCCACGGATCCGCCACGAGTCGGAGTGTTGGCGGCGGGTCTGGGCGCGCTACGGCCCGGCGATGGCCGCTGGGAGCGTGCCGTGGCGGCGCTGCAACTAGCGGCCTACCAGCGGGCCAAGCGGCCACGCGAGGCCCTGGCAGTGGCCGACGACCTGCTGCGTCGGCAGGTTTTGCCCGGGCGCGACGCCTGGCTGGCGCTGGAGGCCGGCCGAGCACTGCTACAGGCCAAGCGGGCCCCGGAGGCCTTCAACGTGGCCTACACCGCGGCCATGGGCAGCCCCTGGTCGGCCGGGGTGCAGGCGTCGCTACGGCGGCTGATGGCCGGCTGCCTTGACCAGATGGGCCAGACCAAGGGGGCCGAGGTCATCTACCGCGGCTTGCTGTCGGCGTCACCGGACGATGCCGACGCGCTCAACGAACTGGCGTACCACCTGGCGCTGGCCGGCGCGCACCTCGGCGAGGCGGAGCAGTTGGCGCGCCGGGCGCTGGCGTTGCAGCAGGCATCGGCGTTGCGCGTCGCCCTGGGCCGGCGCAGCTACCGCGCCGCGCGGGCCGCCTACCTGGACACCCTCGGTTGGGTGCTGCACAAGGCCGATCGGCACGATGAGGCCGAACAGGCCCTGCGGCAGGCGGTGCGCCTGGCGGAGCCCGAGCCGCAGGCCGAGATCCTGGCGCATCTGGCGCGCGTCCTCTACGACGCCGGTGACGAAAGCGAGGCCGCCGACCTGGCCCGGCGCGCGTTGCAGCAGGACCCCGAGCTGGGCGAAGCACGGCAGTTGCTGGACCGCATCCACGGCCCGCGGCCGGAGGGTCAGGTCGGCTGACGCGAGCGCGTGGAGGAGTTGCCCGGCACGGTCACGAACCCGCACCGCCAGTGATTGACGGAGCCTGTTGTGATGAAGCTGCGATGGCTCGCGGCCGCGCTGGCCGCCTGTGCGGGGGCACCTGCCATGAACCTCTACGTATCGCCGGACGGACGCGACACCTGGTCCGGGCGCCTGCCCGCCGCCAACGCCGACCGGACCGACGGGCCGCTGGCCTCGTTGGCTGGAGCCCGCGACCGCGTCCGGGCGCTGAAGGCGGCTGGGCCACTCCACGAACCGGTCGAGGTGCGCTTCGCGTCCGGTGAGTACCGGCTGACCGCGCCGGTCCGGTTCGGCCCGAACGACAGTGGCACCCAGGCCGCGCCGATCACCTATGCCGCCGCGCCGGGGGCCCGACCCATCTTCACCGGCGGGCGCCGCGTCGAGGGCTGGCAGGTTGGCGCCGACGGGCGCTGGCGCACCAAGGTGGCCGCCGGCACACCGTTTGAGCAGCTCTGGGTGAACGGTCAGCGCGCCGTGCGGGCGCGCACGCCGAACAAGTTCTACCACCACGTGCTGGGCCAGGTGGACCACGGCATCGATCCGCTGACCGGGCAGGCGGCCGACCTGTCGCATCGCGCCTTCACCGCGCGCCGTCAGGACATCCAGCCGCTGCTCGACCTGCCGCAGGCGCAGCTCAAAGACGCGGTGGTGGTGTTCTACCACTCCTGGGAGACGTCACGGCACCGCGTTGCCGCGGTGGACGCGGCGACGAACACCGTCGTCCTGACGGGACCGGCCGCCTGGGCGCTCGCTTCGTGGGGGCCAGGGCTGCGCTACCACCTGGAGAATGTGCCGGGGGCACTCGACCAGCCGGGCGAGTGGTACCTGGCACCCGACGGCGAGCTGACCTACCAGCCGCGGGCCGGTGAGACGCCGGAACAGTCGGTGGTCATGGCGCCGGGCGGCCCGAGCGAGTTCCTGACGCTAACCGGTGAGCCGGCGGCGGGTCTGCTGGTGGAGCACCTGGCCTTCCGCGGCCTGGCGTTCCGGTTCGCGCAGTACCTGCTGCCGCCGCAGGGCCACAGCGATGGGCAGGCCGAGGTCACCATTCCGTCGGTGGTCACCATCGACGGGGCGCAGCAGGTGGCCTTCGAGGACTGCGAGATCGGCCACATCGGCAGTTGGGCTATGTGGTTCCGGCGAGGCTGCCGCGACTGCCGAGTCGTGCGGTGCGAACTCCATGACCTGGGGGCCGGCGGCGTGCGCATCGGTGAGACCGGCATCCGCACGGACGCGGGCGAGCAGACCAGTCGCATCACGGTCGACAACAACATCATCCACCGCGGCGGCCGCCTGCACCACGGCTGCCACGGCGTCTGGATCGGGCAGAGCAACTACAACCGGGTCACGCACAACGACATTGCCGATTTCTTCTACACCGGCATCTCGATGGGCTGGAGCTGGGGCTACAACCCGACGACCGCGGACCACAACACGATCGACTTCAACCACATCCACCATCTGGGCTGGGGCGTCCTGAGCGACATGGGTGGCGTGTACACGCTGGGCCTGTCGCCGGGCACCACCATCAGCAACAACCACATCCACCACGTCTACAGCTACGACCGCTATGGTCGTGGTGGCTGGGGTCTGTACAACGACGAGGGCAGCAGCCACATCACGCTGGCCAACAACTTGGTCCATCACGTCAAGACGGGCTGCTACCACCAGCACTACGGCGAGGCGAACACGGTCCGCAACAACATCTTCGCCTACAGCATGGACGGCCAGATCCAGCGCTCGCGCGTTGAGGACCACCTGTCGTTCACGTTCACCCAGAACATCGTGCTGTGGAAGGACGGCCCCCTGTTCTCGGCCGGCCGCTGGAACGACAAGTTCGTCAAGGCGTCACGCAACCTATACTGGAATGCGTCGGGCCAGCCGGTGCGGTTCCACGATCTGACACTGGAGCAGGTGCAGGCCCAGGGCAATGAGACCGGCTCGCTGGTGGCCGACCCGCTGTTCGTGGATCCTGAGCAGGGCGACTTCCGCCTGAAGCCCGGCAGCCCGGCCGAGAAGCTCGGCTTCGTGCCGTTCGACTGGCGCCAGGCCGGCGTCTACGGCGACGCCGCCTGGGTGGCCAAGGCCGCTGCGCCGGTGTACCCCGAAGTGGAGTTCGCGCCGGAACCGCCACCCCCGCCGCCAATGACGCTCAAGCTCGACTTCGAGGACCACCCGGTGGGTGCCCGCCCGGCGCGAGCCCGCGTCTACACCGAAGGCAAGGGCGACAAGGTCGAGGTGACCGAGGAGCTGCCAGCCGCGGGCAAGCGCTGTCTGAAGATCGTCGATGTGCCGGGCCTGCAGCATGAGTACAACCCCCACTTCTACTGGGAGCCCAACCATCGCGACGGCGTGACGCGCTTCGCCTATGACCTGCGGGTCGGCCCGGGAGTCGTCATGTACGTCGAGTGGCGCGACTCCAGCAGCCCGTACAAGGTCGGTCCGAGCGTATGGGCCCGAGACGGCCAACTGGTGGTTGGCGGCAAACCGCTGCTCGCGGTGCCACAGGAGGCCTGGATCCACCTCGAGATGAAGGCCGGCCTCGGGACGCGCGCCGACGGCACCTGGGAGCTGTCGGTGACGCTACCTGGCCAGCCGGCCAAGGTCTTCAGCGGCCTACGATGCGGCAGCGCGGACTGGCGCGAGCTGACCTGGCTCGGCGTCAGCAGCAGCGCCAACGCCAACACCGTCTACTACCTGGACAACCTGGAGTTGTCGCAGCAGTGAGCCGGCTGCTCCGCCGGGCTCGCGTCACCGAGCCCGGCGGACGGCATGCTCCGTCAGCACCTGCCGCAGCAGCGCCGGGTCGTCGGTCAGGACGCCGGTCACCCCGAGGCGGGCCATCCGCCGCATGGTGGACCGTTCGTTGACCGTCCAGGCATAGACGACCAGCCCGCGCCGCGCCGCGGCGCGGACGAAGTCCGGAGACAGCGAGCCGGCCGCGTAGTTGAAGCCGTGCAGGCCCGCCGACAGCACCGGCGCGAACCAGGCCGCGTCAGCTTGTTTCGGGGCACTGCCGATCAGCACGGTGGGCGTCGCCGGCAGGTGCTTGCGGAGCGCCTGGGCCTCGGCGATGGACCAGGGCGCCAGCACCACGTCGTGCTCCATGCCGCGGCGCTTCACGGCTGCCGCGAGCTTCTCGCCCAAGCCGGCGGCCTTGATGTCCAGCAGCAGCGAGCCGCGCCCCTTGGCCACTTCGAGGGCCTCGTCGAAGGTCGGGATCCGCTGCCCGGCGTACTGGGCGCCCTTCCACTTGCCGGCGTCGAGCTGCCGGACGTGGGCGAACGACATCGCCGACAGCGCGCCGGCAGGGCTACCGGTGGTGCGCTCGACGGTGTTGTCGTGGAGCAAGACCAACTCGCCGTCGCGCGTGGCCCGGAGGTCGGTCTCGACCATGTCGGCACCGGCGTCGAACGCTTCACGGAACGCCGCCACGGTGTTCTCAGGGGCGTGCGCCGAGTTGCCCCGGTGAGCGACAATCAGCGGCAAGGCGCGGCCCGACGTGGCTTCTTCGATGGCCATCTGGCGGCGCTCAGCGTCGGTCAGGGCCGGCAACCGAGCCACGCGCACCGACTCGAAGGCCGCGGTGACACTGCTGACCACCAGGCCCACCTCGCCCTCGCCGAGACACTCCGCCGGCAGTTCGTCGTGCAGGACCAGGCGGCCGTCGAGGTACCCGCGGACGATCTCGCCGCGGGCCTCCACGCGCAGCCGGTGCGGCTCGCCCGCCACCGGCGCGATGTCCGCCGAACCACGCGCCAGGATGTCCCAGATGAGCTTGGTGCCGCGGTACTGGCCGACGCCGAGCTCGATGCCGCTGGGCAGACGGCGGTCGAAGCGGTGGGTGAAGGTCGCGAAGGCGCGCGGCGCGGCCGTCTGCTTGCGGACCACCAACGCCAGCCACCGGGCCGGATCGGCGGCAGTCAGGAAGGCGACGTTGGCCTCGAGCGCCACATTGCCGAGTTGACCGACTGGTAGCACGATGGTCGACAGGTACTCCCGGGCGACGCCGACCAGGCGATCCTGCTCGACCCGCCAGTGACCGCCTTCCACGCGCCAGCCCGCGGGCAACGCGGTCAGGCCGCGGAACTGCTGGTCGAGCACCACCGTACCGGCCACCGGCTCCGCTAGCGCGGCAGACAGAGTGCTGCTGGCAAGCAGTGCCAGCAGCAGAGATCGGTGCATGGGTTCCCTCAGCCTCCTGTGCCGTCGCCTGGATCAGCGGTACTTCAGCACGCGCGTCTCGCCGCGCTCGATGTCCAGGTTGAAGCGCGGCCCTTGGCCGACGAGCTTGCCGTCCAGCGCGTCGGTCACCGGTCCGGCGACGCCGGTATCGAGGCTCAGCGGCCCGTCGGCCATGGCATGGAGCGACAGGTAGCCTTCCGCCGCCCACACCGAGGTGTCCTGCTGGCAGAACAGGTGGACACCGGCCAGCTTGGCCAGTGCTCGCACCAGCGCCGGCGTCAGTTGTGGCACGCCGACGAAGACGTCGTGGCCGCGCTCGCCACGCCGCACCACCACCGCAGCCGACCCATCGGCATAGGTCGCCCACACCTCGGCCCCGGCGGGTTCGGCGGCCAGCAGCGGTCGTATCGCCGTCTGCGGCCCCCACGGGCCGGTCAGGCCGACCTTGGTGCCGGCGGCCGTCGGCGTGACCTGGGCCGTGGCCGGCTCCACGAGTGTGTGCTTCAGGCCCGTCAGGTCGGTCATGCCGCGCACATCGAGGCGGTCATCCTGCACGTAGCCAGGTGCATAGCACCAGACCCGGGTCACGCCCGCCGGTCGGTTGAGGATGAGTGCCTTGGTCTGGCCGGGCTTGACGGCCCAGGCGGCCAGGAAGATCTGTAGCCGGGCCGTCAGCGAGCGGCTGAGCGCGTCCCTGAGCAGGTACTGCCCGTACGGTGCGCCGCTGCGCCCGATGGCCGCTCGGCCCTCGTAGATGAGGGGCCGCATGGCAGCGCCGGAGCCACCGGTCAGGTGGCACATGCTGTCCTCGTCGACGAGCGCGGCGATCTCGGGCGTGAACGGCTGCGGGCGGCCGAGGAGCACCTGCTCCACCGGGTTGAGCCGAACCTGCTCGGCCCAGATGCGCGCGTCGTTGAACCAGCCCTGCGCCGGCAGGTCCATCCACCAGGTGCCGAACCCGCGCAGTGCGGCCTGGGCCGTGTTACGCAGCATCAGTTGCTTGGTCTGCCGCACGTTGACGACAGTGCCTTCCTGGGTGCGCCCCTCCTTGCGCGGGTCGAGGAAGGTGCGCGTGTCGTCTTCGTTCAGCCACAGCTTGCCGGCGGCTTTGACGCTCTCGGCGGCGGTCATGCACGGCGCCGTGCCGGGCCACTCGCGGTCGGTGTAGCTGATGGGCGAGCACAGGATGTCGATGTCGGGGCTCGCCAGCACGCGCTCCAGGTCGTAGTGGCCGGCCGTCGGTGCGCCGTTCTGCAGCGGCGGGAACTCGAACAGGTAGCCGTAGAAGAACACGACCAGCTTCTTCCCGGCGGTGCCGCGGCGGCAGGCTGCCGCGAGGGTCAGCACCAGATCGGCCATCTCATGCTGCTGGAACCGCGCGAACTCGAGCAGGCGACGCTCCTTGGCCGGATCGCGAAGGAACCCGCAAGGATGAGCGCGGCGTTCAGGGGCCGTGGGCGGCAGCGCCGTGGCGGCGGCCGGATCGCCTTTCTCCTTCAGCCAGTCGCGGAAGGCGGCGACGCTGCTGGCATCGTAGCCACTCAGCGGGCGCGCCCACGACTTCTCGTAGAAGAACTCGCCGGTGTGCTGGCCGCACGGATGAACGCCGGCGAACTGCTCGGGGAACGTTTCCAGGAGGTGCTGGCAGAGCTTCTCCAGATGCGCGGCGGCCTCGGCGCGGTAGAGGCGACTGGACGGCGAGGCATGGCTGTTGTCCGGACCGTCATCGAACACCATGCGCTCGGTCGGGTGCCGCTGCAACCACCAGCCCGGCGCGTCGGCGCCGACGCGCGGTACCAGGAGTGCTTTCGGGTTGACCGCGAGCACCTGCCGGCAGACGTCGTCGAGCGGCGTCCAGTCGACCGGCTGGTTCGGCTCGGTCCAGCAGTTCGGCGCGCTGAAGCTGACCAGGTTCACGCCCGCGTCGCGAGCCAGGGCCACCTGCTTGACGAAGTAACCGGCCGGGCCGCCGATGCCACTCCAGGCGCCACCGGCGACGTGGTAGACGGCCGGGCTGATGGACCGGGCCGGAGTGGCCTTGGCGCGGAAGCTCACGCGGTACTGGCGGTGGGCTTGCAGCGCCACCTTGGCCCGGCTGTGCAGGTGGAAGTCGGGCCAGGCACCGCCGGGCGGTGCGGTCAAGGTGACCCGCAGGCCGCCGTCGGCGAAGGACAGCTTGCCCACGGTGTTGGCAGGGCCGACCGGCCAAGTGGACCAGCTCTGGGCGAAGGCCTCGGCGGTAGCGACACTGCCGCTGGCGAAGACGTCTTGCCCGCTCGCCACATCGATGATGCGCACGTCGGCCAGGTCGACGGTGCCGGGCACGTGACCGAAGCGAAAGTGCAGCGTGACCTGCCCGTTGGGGGTGTAGCCGACGCGCAAGTCGAACTGCTGCGTGGTCCAGGCTTCGGTGACGTCGACTCGCCCGCCACCGGGAGCGCCCCAGAAGAAGCGCGGCGGAATCGGCTTGCCGGCCACATGGATCTGCGGCCCGCCGGCCGTGGACTGCACGCGCATCACCGTCGGCTCGGCGGCCTGTGCGCCGAGTGCTGCAAACAGAACGCTGACCATGGCCAGTCTCATCATCGCCGGCTCCCGAGGACGTAGTTGGCCCTGGCTCCAGCCGATCCTCCAAGGCGCCGACGGAGGATAACCCACCGGGGTGTCGTAGACGACCAGAGCGGACGGGTGCTGTCGGGAGTCGCCGGATGCCAACGATCGCTGTTCTCTGTGCCGACGCCGGCTCCGGTGGGTACCAGGCGTTCCCCGACGTCTGTCGCTGCGCCAACGGCGACCTGCTGTGCGTGTTCTACGCCGGATACGATCACGTCAGCCTGCCGCGCCCGGACCTGCCACGCGGCGCCCGCGTGTGCTCCGTCCGCTCGAGCGATGACGGCCGGACCTGGACCGCGCCGGTGACCGCGATCGACACGCCCTGGGATGACCGGGATCCGTCGCTGACCTGCTTGCGCGATGGCACGTTGGTGCTGAACTGGTTCACCTACTACCGGGCGAGCGAGGCGCGTCCGGGCAACACGACCGGCTACAAGGAGCTGTGGCTGTCGTTCTCCACCGACCATGGCGACACTTGGTGCGAACCGTGGCTGGTGCCGAACACGGCCAACGACTACTGGGGCACGTCGTCGCCGATCATCGAGCTGCGCGACGGGGCCCTGGTCTGGCCGATCTACCGCGAGTACCTCGACCCGCTCCGGTGCTGGTCAGCCACGATGCGCTCGACGGACGGCGGCCGGACCTGGTCCGACCCGGTGATGGTCGATCCGGACAACGACGACAACGATGAGCCAGCCCTGATCGAGCGGCCGGACGGCAGCCTGCTCTGCATCATGCGGGCGAACCACGGCGACTCGATGTGGGCCTCGCTCTCACGCGATCAGGGCCGCAGTTGGTCGGGCAGCCGGCCGATCGGCTTCCGCGGCCACAGTCCGTACCTGTGCTATGCGCGCAACGGCCTGCTGCTGCTGGGTCATCGCCTGCCCGGCACCGCGCTACACGTCAGTCGCGACGACGGCGAGTCATGGGGCGAGACGGTGCCGCTGGACGACTGCATTGGTGCCTATCCCAGCTTGGTCAACCTGCAAGATGACACGGTGCTGTTTGTGTACTATCAAGAAGGAGCCGGGTCGCCCATCCTGGCCCAGCGGCTGCGCTGCGGCGCCGGTGGCGTGCAGTCGATTGGGTGGACCACCTAAGGGCGCCTTGCCGACTGGAACCGCTGGTCCACGGGTGTCGTAACACCCGGTAGGGCGCGCGGGTCGCTGTGGCTGTTGGCCACTGAGCCGGGCCCTCGCCGGGCGCGGCCGCCAGTGGTGTCAGGAGGAGCCAGACATCATGAGCAGTTGCCTTGAGCAGGGCGTGGAGCGGCGCGGGCAGGTAACGGGACGCGGTTGGCGCGCCGTGTGTTGGGCCCTGGCACTCGGGCTGGCCGGCTGGCTGCCGGTGTCGGGCCAGACCGTCAGCGTCGACCACGACGCGACCGCGGCCGTCAGCGCCGGCGACGTGATCACGGTCACGGCCCGCGGACCGGCGAACGGCACCGCGGTGTTCAGCATCGGCAATGTCGTGCGCAACCGGCCGATGGCCAATGTGCAAGCGGGCCAGTACACCGGCGAGTACACCGTGCGGCGCGGCGAGACGCTCAATGGTTTGCCGGTCCAGGTGACCATCACCTTCGCCAACGGCCAGAAAGCCAACGGCCAGGCCGCCTACCTGGTCGGCCAGCAGGCCCCGCACGGGCGGACGACGGGCCGGGCGCGGCTGACCATCCAGGGACTGCAGCACTCGGCCAAGGCCTGGCAGCGCGCCGGCGCAACGGTGCAGTTCACCATGACGGGCAGCGCGGGTTGCCAGGCCGCGGTGGCGGTGCCCGGCGTGGTGGCCAACGTGCCGCTCACCGAGACCCAGGCCGGCACCTACAGCGGCACCTGGCCGGTCCCGCCGGCGAACGTGCCGCTGGCGCTGCAGGCCACCGCGGTGGGCCGCCTCCAGCGCGGCGATGCGGTCGTCTTCTCCGTGGCAGCGGACCCGTTCCTGGTGGACAACCAGGCCCCGCAGGTGTCGGAGCCGTGTCCGAAGGACGGGAGCAGCGTCGGGCCGCAGCCGACCATCGCCTTGGCTTACGGCGACGGCTCTGGTAGCGGCGTCGACGCCACGCGGACCCGCCTGCTGGTCGATGGCCAGGACGTGACGGCAGCCTCGGCGGTCCACGAGGCCGTGGTGACCTACCGGCCGTCGCAGGCGCTGGCCGTCGGGACGCACCGCGCGAGTGTGCAGGTGCAGGACAAGGCCGGCAACGCCTTGCCGCTGGTGAACTGGCAGTTCACCGTGGCGGCGACCGCGCCGACCACCACCGTCACCCGGAAGGTCACCTTCGAGCCGGCCGCCCCGATGGCGGGCGACGTGCTGCGCGTCCTGCTGCAGGCCGAGGCCGGCGGCCGGGCGATGTTTGCCGTTGGCGACAGGGTCCGTGGCATCGCCATGGCCGAACAGACCGTTGGCCAGTACGTCGGTGAGTACACAGTGCGGCGCAACGACAACCTGACCGGCCAGCCGGTGGTGGTGACCTTCGCCCTGCCCACCGGCCAGGCAGTCGAAGTGCGCGCCGACCAGACCGTCGGCACCGCGCAGAGCCGCGTGCCTGAGGGCAGCTACAAGCTGACCATCACCTCGCCGACCGAAGGCGCCAAGGCCGACGCGACCATGGTGCTGACCGGCACGGCCAGGCCCGGCACCAAGGTGAACATCACCTGCGCCACCAAGACGCGCACGCTGGGTATCTTGGAGACCGCCGGGACCTTGCCGGAACAGACGGTCAATGTCGACGGCCAGGGCCGCTGGCAGAGCCAGCCGTTCGACATGGCCTCGGTGGCCAACAAGGGCCGGACGTTCTTCACCTTCACCGTGGTGCAGATCGACGGCAATACGACCAGTCCGGCAGTGGTCGTGCGGGTCAGCCGCTGAGTTGACCGTGGGCGGGCGGCCCAGCCGCCCGCCCGCTACTCGCTCCCGACGGCTATCTGGCGGATGCTGCTCACGCCACCCAGGCGCAGTCTGTCTGTCGCCGCGGCCAGGGCAGCGCGTCGCCCAACGAGGATGACCGCGGCGACGTCGCGCAGGGGGCGGCGCTCCAGGCCCGCGGCATCGAACGCACCGAAGCGAACCGGCAGACCCGTCTGCGCCCCGAGCTGAACGCCGACTTCGACGACTGGTGGCAGGTCGCCCACCACCACGAGGTGCGGGGGCGGTTGTTGCGCCATCACGCGGGCCAGTGCGGCCACCAACGGGCCGAGGTCGGCGCTGTCGGCGACCTGCTGCCACACGGCCTCCTCGGTCGGCGGCGCCACCGGGGGTGCCTCGGGCGGGGGGGCCTGGCGCTGCTCGCGCAGTAGGTGCTCGCGCACCCAGCGGATGGCGTGGAACGGCACCTCGGCGCCGAGGGCGCGGCGCGCGGTAGCCAGGGACAGCGCGGCATCGCTGCGCAGCACCTCCGCGACGCGTTGGGCCGTCTCGGCCGGCATCAGTTCGGCCGGGGTGAGGCGCCCGGCCGCGATCAGCGCGCAGACGTCATTGGCCACGTCGGTCAGGCTGACCTGACGCTCGGCCGCCACCTGCTCAAGACTCTGCTGCGCCTGCAGCAGGGCCAAGGTCTGGACCGCGGCGTCGCTGAGCGACGGTTCGGCGACGGGCGCTCGCCTCGCCGGCGCAGGTGGTGGCGGGGCGGTCGGCGCCGGCACCGTCACGGCCTGGGCCTCGGCCGGTGTCTCGGCTTGCCAGCGGGCCACGACAGCCAGCAGGTCGGGGCCGTACCATTCGGCCTTGGACGGACCGATCCCCGGGATGGTCAGCAGCGTCTCCAGGTCGGCCGGCCGGACGCGCGACACGGCCTGGAGCACGGGATCGGCCAGAACCATGAACGGCGCGACGCTGCGCTCTCGCGCCTTGCCGCGCCGCCAGGTGCGGAGGCGCTCGAACAGGTCCTGCTCCGCCTCGGACAACGGCTGCCCTACCCCACTGCGGTCCTTGCCCTGGCGCTGCGAGGCCAGCACGGGCGCCATCTGCCGCAACGGCTCAACGTCGATCAGGCGTTGCGGATCCTCGGCGACGAGGCGGCCGGCCTTGGTCAGAGCCAGCACCGGCCGCTCACCGTTGACCAGCTTGAGCAGGCCGGTGTAGACCAGGTGGTCGATGGCTTCGACCAACTGCGGCGTTCGCCACCGCGCAAAGGCGCCATAGCCGGGCAGCGCGCGCAGGTGCTCCGGCAGCGTGGCCGACTTCGAGCCCTTGAGCAGTTGGGCCACCTTCTGGCGGCCCAGGCCGTGGCGGGCCGACGCGATGGTGGCCAGCACGACTCGACCAAGCTCGGTCTCCTCGGGCGTCACCACGGCCGGATCGGGGGCGGGCGGCACCGGATCATCGCGCGTCAGCTCCTCGGCCGACGGCTGGCTGTGGTCGCCGAAGTAGCGCAGCAGGAAGGTCCGGCGCGGGTCCGCTGTTTCCACATAGCGACCCATGGCTTCGAGCTGGGTCTCGCGCAGCGACTGGCGTCGCCGCATCCGTTCGTCGTGCGCCTGGGCCTCGACTGGCGAGAGGGTATCGCTGACCGCCTGGAGGCGCCCGTACGGCTCGCCGCCGTTCCGGTCGACCAGGTAGCCCAGGTGTTCGAGGTGGGCCAACGCGGAGCGCACCTTGACGGGATGCCAGTCCATGCGGCCGGCCAGTAGGTCGAGGTCCGTCAGGCCGCCCGCGACCTCGTGCAGCAGATGCTGGAGTTCGGCGCTGGCGATCTGCTCGTTGCGGATGAACCACTCCTGCAAGCCGCGGTCGGCCGGATCATAGAGCAGCACGCAGCGCGCCGGTTGCCCGTCACGACCCGCGCGGCCGGCTTGCTGCGTGTAGGCTTCCACGCTACCGGTCATCTGGTAGTGGATGACGAACCGGACATCCGGTTTGTCGATGCCCATTCCGAACGCCACGGTGGCCACGCAAATGGCCTCGGAATCGCTCAGGAAGGCATCCTGGCTCTGCGTGCGGAGGTCGCTCTCCAGGCCGCCGTGGTAGAAGGTGACCGGGCGGTCGGTGACGCCGCGGACCAGGGCCGCCACCTCCTCGGCGGCGGCGCGTGTGCCGGTGTAGATGATGCCGCTGCCGGGGAGTTGGGCCAGCAGTTCGCACAAGGCACGACGCTTCATCGCCTCGTCGACACAGGGCCGGACTTCGAAGCTCAGGTTCTCGCGGTTGAAGCCCGAGACCACCACCGCGGCCGATGGGCGCCCGAGTTGACGGCAGATGTCGGCCTGGCCGTCCGGCGTGGCGGTGGCGGTCAGCGCCAGCAGCGGCGGGTTGCCGAGCTCGGGAATCACCTCGCGCAAGTAGAGGTAATCGGGTCGGAAGTCGTGCCCCCACTCGCTGACGCAGTGCGCTTCATCGACCACGAACCGCTGCACGCAAGTGGCCTGCAGCCGCTTGACGAACCCCGCGAAGCGGAAGCGCTCGGGGGCGACGTAGAGCAAGCGCACCTGGCCGCTGATGGCTTGCTGCAGCCGGCGTCGCTGCTCGTCGATGTCGAGGCCGCTGTTGATGTAGGTGGCCGCGCCGTCGACCTTGGCGTTGAGCGCGTCGACCTGGTCCTTCATCAGCGCGATGAGCGGCGAGACGACCACCGTCAGCGGCGGCAGCAGCAGGCCGGGCAACTGGTAGCAGAGCGACTTGCCGCTGCCGGTGGGACGCACGACCATCAGGTCTTCGCCCGCCATGACCCGCTGGATCAGCGGCGCCTGGCCAGCGAGGAAATCGGGGTAGCCGAAGTGCCTGCTCAGCGCCGCCCGCAGCGAATCGGGATCGGTCGTGATGCGAGAGGGTTCGGGGGCGCTCATCGGTGACCATGGTATGTGGATGGGCGGGGAGGGTCAAGCCGCGCCACATGGTCCGACGCCTGGCCAGCGTCGGTCGGCCGAGAGTCAGGGCGTCGCCCACGACCGCGCCTCTCACCCGGAAGAAGAACGGTGAGCAAGTGGTAGTGGAGGCGCAGGGGGGAACACCTCCGGGGGGGCCACTTGCTCACATCCTGCTTATACCACATACCCCCCAACCGTGTGTAGCTACTTCCGCGAAACAGGGTCAGAACAGACCACGGCGCCGGCCTCAATGATCGCGGCGAGCACCGCCGCCAGATTGCGGAGCGAACGGATCCGCGCGGTCTGGGTCCACTCTGAGGCAATGCTGATCTGGCGGCCACGGTCGTCGCTGAGCACGAGCTTGGCCGGTTCGTTGCGGTTGCGCTGGAAGCCCACGGCCTCCGCGCGCTGCACCTGCTCCCAGCGCAGCAGGCGGCCGCGCTGCTGGACTCCGCGGCGGTCGATGACCACCCGGTTGCGCGGCGGGAATCGCGTGATCCCGTGGTAAGCCGCCAGCACCCCGGCGAACACCACCAGCGCGGCGGCAGCCAGCGGCGGCGCGGAGTACCACAGCAGGCCGGCCGGCAACACCAGCGCCGCCGCCAGGCCGACGCCGTAGCTGGCCCAGGTGAGGGCATACACCTCAGGCGGCTCGAAGAACCGGGCAATGAGCGTCTCGACGGACTCCCCACTGCCCACGGCCGGCCCGGTGGTGGTGGACGCCGCCGGGGCTGGCTCGGTCAGGCGAGCGCCGCAGTGCGCGCAGACCGGCAGGTCGACCGGCGGCAACGGCTTCAGACAGTGCGGGCAGAGCGGCTTCATGGCGCCGGTGCGCAGACCGCGATCGCCGCCGGTGCCACCGCCGCCACCACCGGCGCACGTCCCACGACGTCGCCGTCCGTCTGCACCTCCAGCGGACTCGCGCTGCTCACCGCCAGGCGTGTCGTGGTGAAGTAGTCGACGAGCCGATGGTGGATGTGCTCGCCCGTCGCCAGGCGGCCGAAGTTGCGGAGCACCTCCAGCTTGGAGCCATGCCGGATCAGCAGCACGTTGAGCAGGCCGTCATCCATGCGCGCGCCCGGCGACACGCGCATCGCTCCCCCGCCCTCCCACTCACCGTTGCCCACCGCCAGGAACAGCACTCGGCCCTCAAAGGCGCCGCCGTCGTGCTCGACGTGCATCACCGGGCTGTGCCACGCCACCAGGGCGCGCAAGGTGCCGACGTTGTAGGCCTGCTCGCCGAACCAGCGCTTGACCGTCGGCGTGGTCGCGCGCACCACCGCCGCCCCGAGCCCGATGCCACAGTTGAGCACACCGTAGGCCGTGCGACGGTCACCCGGCTCGCCCATCTCGACGCGGATCAGGTCCAGGCGCCGGTGGGTGCCATGCTCGATGGCGCCCAGGGCCTCGGCCGGCTGCACCATGGCCAAGTTGCGCGCGACGTCGTTGCCGGTGCCCAGCGGCAGGATGCCCAACACCGGGCGTGGCTCGGGCAGCGCCATCAGGCCGTTGACCACCTCGTGGACCGTCCCGTCACCGCCGGCGGCCACGACGATGTCGTAGCCGCCGGCGGCGCTCGCGGCCTGCTGAGCCTGGCCGATGCCGTCGGCTTGTACCAGCGTGGGCGCCAGCCGCGCCTGCGCGTTGGTCAGCGCCTCGCGGCCCAAACCGCTGCCGGCAATCGGGGTGTGGATCAGCAGCACGCGCATGGTCTACCCGTTCAGCGTCGCGGCCAAGGCCGGCAGCAGCGGTTCGTCCGACGGCAACGGCAGGGCCAGCGGGCGCTTGGCGATGGCGCTGGCGTAGAGTCCCATGATGGCCCTCGCCTCGAGCAGCGACACCTCCAGCCGCGTCGGATGCAGCTTGGCCGGGTCGGCCAGCCAGTCGTAGATGGCGTCGGTCAGGGCCGCCTGGCCGGGCGTGTCCTCCGCGGCATAGTCCACCGGGCCGGTCTCGCGGGTCCCGTCGGTCAGGTGGCGGCTCCAGCGCACCATGCTCCATTCAATGTGGCCGGAGTCGCCGTAGGCCGCCACCCGTTTCTGCATCCAGACGCTCGGGTTGTCGTTGCGCGGCGCGCCCTCGCCGGCCAGGAACGCGGCCCGGACGCCGTTGGCGAACTCGAACAGCGCCCAGCCCGTGTCCGGTCCGGGGTGGCTGTACTGCGGGTTGGTGATCCCGTCGGGGCCGCTGCAGGCGCCGTGGACCATGACCGCCGGGCTGTCACCGTTCAGCGCGAACACCAGGTTCATCGCGTGCGAGCCCTGCTCCGAGGTGCGCGAGAAGCAACTGGCGTCGATGAACCGCAGCGGGCCGATGCGGCCGGAGACCACATCGTCGCGCAGCGCCTGGTAGCGCGCATGGAACCGTAGCTGGTGGTTGACGATGATCTTGGTGCCCGAGGCACCGAGCTTCTCGATGGCCGCCAACTCATCGGCATCACAGGCCAGCGGCTTTTCCACCAAGACCGCCGGGATGCCCAGTTCGACGGCCTGCGTGAGCAACGGCACGCGCAGCGCGGGCAGCGTCACCAGGTGCAGCAGGTCGGGCCTCTCGGCCTTCACCATCTGCTCGAAGTCGCCGTAACGCGCCGCGACGCCGAAGTCGTCGCCGAACCTATCGAGGCGTTCGGTGTTCAGGTCGCACAGGGCCACCATCGACCCTTTGGTGACGTGCCGATACGCCGCCGCGTGACCGCGAGCCCGCGGGCCACAACCCAGGAATGCCGCTCTGTACATGCCATCGTCCCCGGCCGCCCGTCGCGAGCGGCCCTGCGCGCGACATCAGGCGCCATCGCGCCGACTCCTTCCCGGCGGCAGCGCAGAGGAACCGGCCCCCGCGCAACGAAAAGCCCAGGATCTTCGCGGAGTCCACCATTGAGCGCCCACGCAGCCGCTGACCCACAGCACCTGATCAGTCGCCAGGTGAGCTGGGTCGAGTTCAACCGACGCGTCCTGGAGGTGGCTCGCGACACGACGCAGCCGCTGCTGGAGCGGTTGCGGTTCCTGGCCATCAGCGGCGAGAACCTGGACGGCTTCTTCATGAAGCGGGTCGGCGGCCTCCACCGCGAAGTGGAACTCGGCGTGCCGCGATCACCGGTCTGGCCGCTCAGTGCCACCGAGGAACTGGCCGCGGTCGCCGCACAGGTCCGCTTGCTGCAAGCCGAGCAGGCGGCCTGCTGGCGCGACGAGCTGCGCCCGGCCCTCGCCGAAGCCGGTGTCCGACTGCTCGATTACGACCACCTGTCACCGAGTCAGCGCGAGCACGTCGACGCCTACTTCGAGGAGCAGTTGTTCGCGATCCTGACTCCGCTGGCCGTCGATCCGGGCCGGCCGTTCCCGTTCATCAGCAACCTCAGCCTCTCGTTGGCCGTGGTGTTGCGCTATGAGGACACCGACCCGCTGTTCGCCCGCGTCAAGGTGCCGGCCAACCGGCCGCGCTGGATACCGCTGCCCGAGGCCGGCTGCTACGTGCCCGCCGAGCAGGTCATCACCAACCACCTGGACCGTCTGTTCCGACGGATGACCGTCGTCTCGGCGCACCCGTTCCGCGTCACGCGGAGCGCCGACGTCGCCCGCGATGACGCGGCGGCGGACGACCTGCTCGATTACGCCGTCGACCTCGTCCGCGAGCGCCGGTTCGCTCCGGTGGTCCGGCTCGAAGTCGACTCGGCCATGCCGGCCGGCCCGCGCGAACTGCTCACCAGTGAGTTGTCGCTGACTGACAACGACCTCTTCAGCGTCGACGGCCTGCTCGGCCACGCCGACCTCATGCCGCTGGCCGAAGCCAAGCTGCCTGGTCTGCGCTGGCCCGCCTGGAACCCACAGCCGCACCCGCAGTTCCCCGCCGATCCCAACTCACCGCCCGAGGACCTGTTCGCGGCTATCCGTCGCCAGGACATCCTGGTCCACCACCCGTACCACAGCTACAAGGACACGGTCGTGCGGTTCGTGCGCGCCGCCGCGGCCGATCCGCAGGTACTGGCCATCAAGCAGAGCGTCTACCGGACGTCGCAACGCTCCAACACGCTCGAGGCGCTGCTCACCGCGGCCGAAGCGCAGAAGGAAGTCACCGCGCTGATCGAGCTCAAGGCGCGGCTCGATGAGGCCGCCAACATCGCCTGGGCCCAGCGCCTGGAGGCTTCGGGGATCCACACCTCCTACGGCTTCCCCGGCCTGAAGACCCACACGCGCGCGACGCTGGTGGTGCGACAGGAAGCCGATGGCCTGCGCCGGTACGTGCACCTGGGCACCGGTGACTACAACGACGACACCACGCGCAACTACACGGACCTGGGCCTATTCACGGCCTCACCGGACATCGGCGCGGACGTGGGCGACTTCTTCAACTTCCTGACCGGCTACTCGGACCAGCCGGCCTACCGCCGCCTGGTTCCGGCGCCCACGGATATGCGGTCGCATTTCCTGGCCTGCATCGGGCGCGAGGCCGAGTTGGCCCGCAACGGCCGGACCGGGCGGATCGTGGCCATGATGAACGCACTGGTCGACGCGCCGCTGGCCCACGCGCTCTACGACGCCTCCAGCGCCGGCGTGCAGATCCAGATCATCGTGCGCGGCGAGTGCTGCCTGCGCCCGGGCTTGCCCAAGGTGAGCGAGAACATCCGCGTCCGCAGCGTCCTCGGGCCGTTCCTCGAGCACGCCCGGGTGTTCAGCTTTGCCAACGACGGCGATCCGCAGGTCTACTTGGGTACCGCCGACTGGATGTACCGCAACCTCGACCAGCGCATCGAGTTGGTGGTGCCGGTGGCGGACAGCGACCTGCGCGCCGACCTGATCGGGCTGCTCGACCTGTACTGGCACGACACCGCGCTGTGCTGGGAGCTGGCGGCCGACGGGCACTGGACCCGCCTGCGCCCGAAGCGCAAGGCCGAGCCGGCCGGCGTCCAGCAGGCGCTGATGGCACGTGCGCGCGCCGGTCAGAGGCTGAGGTAGACCTCGCCGTCCTGCACGACCACGGCGTACGACTTCACCGGACGCACGGCCGGCAGGCACAGGTTCCGGCCGGTCCGGACGTCGAAGCGAGCGCCGTGCCGTGGACACTCCACCGTGTGGCCTTTGAGCGTGCCGTCGGCGAGCGAGGCCACCGCGTGTGTACACTGGTCGGCGGTCGCCAACACCTCACTGTCGACGCGGTAGAGGCAGACCCACTCCTCGCCGGCCCGCACGCGATGCAGGCCACTCGCCGGGATGTCGGCCAGCGCCGCCACTCTGATCAGTTCGGCCACACGCACACCTCCGGTCGACGCACCATCGGCTCAGTGGTCGGCGATCCGCCGTGCCACCACCTGCTGCCAGCGCTCGCGCGCGCTCCGCAACGGCAAGGTGTCGATCACCGGACCGAAGAAGCCCGCGATGACCATCTGACGCGCGGCATCGCGGTTGAGGCCCCGGCTGCGCAGGTAGAACAGGTCCTCTTCCTTGAGGTGCGCCAGCGTCGCCCCGTGCGAGCACTTCACGTCGTCCGCCTCGATCTCCAGCACCGGCATCGAGTCCGCGCGCGCTTCGGGCCCCAGCAGCAGGTTGTTGTTGGTCTGGTAGGCATCGGTCTGCTGCGCCGCCGGATGCACACGAACCACGCCGCGGAAGGCGGCTTGCGCCTGATCGTACAGCGCGCCCTTGAACAGCAGATCGCTGGTGCAGTGCGGCACTTGGTGGTCTTGCAGCGTGGTGTAGTCGAAGCGCTGACCCGCTTCGGGGAAGTAGGCGCCGTACAGGTGGCAGTTGGCCCCGGCGCCGGCCAGCGTCGCCCCGACGAAGCTCTTCGTCTGCTTCGCGCCGAGCGTCAGGTCGGTCAGGCTCACCTCGGCGTCGGCCGCCAGGTGTGCCCGCCGTGTGGCGAACTCGTGTACCGCGGCGCTCCAGGCGTGGACGCCGGCCCAGCGGACCTTGGCCCCGCGGCCGACGAGCAGTTCGGTGACCGGCGCACTCAGCGTCGGCGTGTTGCCGCCACCGGTGAACTCCTCGATGCAGTCAACCGCCGCATCGTCTTCCACCACCACCAGCGTGTGGTGGAACACGCTGACGCCGTCGCGCGTGAGCTGCGAACTGTAGACCAGCGGCTGGGCCACCTGCACGCCGCGCGGCACGTAGACCAGCACACCGTCGGTCCAGAGCGCCGCGTGGAGCCTGGTGAAGGCGTGCTCATCGGCTGGCACGGCGGTGGTCATGAAGGCGCGCTCGACGATCTCCGGATGCTTGCGCAGCGCGTCCTGGAGCGAGCAGAACAGCACGCCTTGACGCGCGTACTCGGGGTTCAGCCGGCGCGCGGCTATCGCCCCGTCGCGCACGGCGAGCCAGCCACCGGCGCCGGGCTCTTCCTCGGGCAGGCCGCCCGTGGTGCCGTTGGGCGATACCAGCGCCGCCACCTGCGCCAGGTCCACCGCGTCGAGATCGGTGCGCCGCCAGTCCTCGTCCTCGGCGTTGGGCCGCGGCGCGGCCAGCCAGGCGGCGAAGGCCGCCAGCCGCCGTTGCCGCATCCAGTCGGGCTCGTCGTGCTGCCTGGCCAGCGATTCGACCAGTTCACGCGTGAAGCCGCTGCCGACACTCATCGTCTCACTCCCATCGCCGCCACTAGCCGATCGAGCCTTCCATCTGCAACTCGATCAGCCGGTTCAGCTCCACGGCGTACTCCATCGGCAGCTCTTTGACGATGGGCTCGATGAACCCGTTGACGATCATGCCCATCGCCTGCTCTTCACTCAGGCCGCGGCTCTGCAGGTAGAACAACTGCTCCTCACCGACGCGCGACACCGTCGCCTCGTGGCCGATATCGACGCGCTCCTCGGCCACCTCCATCGTCGGATACGTGTCCGAGCGCGAGCGCTCGTCGAGCAGCAGCGCGTCACAGACGACATTCGAGCGCACGCCGAGGCAGTTGTCGTAGACCTTGACCACCCCGCGGTAGCTCGAGCGGCCGCCGTCCTTGCTGATGGACTTGCTGATGATGCGGCTGGTCGTGTGCGGCGCGGCATGCACGACCTTGCCGCCGGCATCCTGATGCTGGCCACGGCCGGCGAACGCAATCGACAGGATCTCGCCGTGCGCGCCGGGCTCGACCAGGTAGACCGCCGGGTACTTCATGGTCAGCTTGGAGCCGAGGTTGCCGTCGACCCATTCCATGGTCGCGTCGGCGTAGGCCACGGCGCGCTTAGTGACCAGGTTGTAGACGTTGTTCGACCAGTTCTGGATGGTCGTGTAGCGGCAGCGACCGCCTCGCTTGATGATGATCTCGACCACCGCCGAGTGCAACGAATCGCGGCTGTAGACCGGCGCGGTGCAACCTTCCACGTAGTGGACGAAGGCACCCTCGTCGACGATGATCATCGTCCGCTCGAACTGCCCGGCGTTCTCGCGGTTGATGCGGAAGTAGGCTTGCAGCGGGATGTCCACGTGCACGCCCGGTGGCACGTAGATGAAGCTGCCGCCCGACCACACCGCAGTGTTCAGCGCCGCGAACTTGTTGTCGCTGTAGGGAATGACCGTGCCGAAGTGCTCCTGGACCAGGTCCGGGTGCTGCTGCACGGCCTCTTCCGGCGACAGGAACAACACGCCTTGGTCTTCCCACTGCTTGCGCAAGCTGTGGTAGACCACCTCGCTGTCGTACTGCGCGCCGACACCGCCGATCAACGACTTCCGCTCGGCTTCGGGAATGCCCAGCTTGTCGAAAGTGCCCTTGATGTCGTCGGGCACCTCGTCCCAGCTCGTCTCCTGCCGGTCGCTCGGCCGCACGTAGTAGACGATGTCGTCGAAGTCGATGGTGGACAGGTCGCCGCCCCAGGTGGGCATCGGGCGCTCGTGGAAATGGTGGAAGCCTTCGAGCCGCTTCTCCAGCATCCAGGCGGGCTCGTTCTTCTGCGCCGAGATCTCGCGGACCACGACCTCGGTCAGGCCACGCTCGGTCTCGAACACGTTGACCCGGTCGTCATGGAAGCCGTAACGCTCGGCGTAGTCGCCGCGCAGCGCGCGCAGCTCGTCGTTGTGCTGGTCGCCGGTCGTCTGACCGGCCGGCATGGCATCAGTTGACGGCGCCATTGGTCACCTCCTCGCGAACCCAGTCGAAGCTCTTCTCTTCGCTGAGCCGCTCGGCCAGCTCCATCCCGCCCGACATGACGATGCGCCCGTCGAGCATGATGTGCACGTGATGCGGCTGCATCTGCCGGACCACGTCCTCGTAGTGCGTCACCACCAGGAACCCGGTGTTGGTCTTGGCCATCTCGATGACCACGTCGGCCACCAACTGGCGCATCTGCACGTCCAGACCGGAATCCGTCTCGTCCAGGATGGCCAGCTTCGGCTGGAGCACCAGCAACTGCAGCATCTCGTTGCGCTTCCGCTCGCCGCCGGAGAAGCCCTCGTTGAGGTAGCGCCGGGCGAACTCGGCGTCCATCTGGAGCAGCTTCATCTTGTCGCTGAGCAGCCGGGTGAACTCGCGGAGACTGATGTCCTCGCCGCGCACGGACTTGGCCGCCTGGCGCAGGAAGTTGCTGACCGTGACGCCGGTGATCTCCTTGGGGTACTGGAAGGCCAGGAAGAGGCCGAGCTTGGCTCGCTCATCGGGCGGCAGGGCGAGCACATCCTGGCCACGGAAGGTGATCGAGCCGCCGAGCACCTCGTAGTTGGGGTGGCCCATCAGCGTGTAGGCCAGGGTCGACTTGCCCGAGCCATTGGCGCCCATCAGCACATGACGCTCGCCCTCGCCCACGGTCAAGCTGAGACCCTTGAGGATCTCCTTGCCTTCGACACTCACCCGCAGGTCGCGGATGATCAGCTCCGCCTGGTCCAAACTCATAGCCGTCGTCCTCGTTCCGTGATCACTCAAACCGGTATGCCCATCATGGCTAACTGCGTCTTGCCGTCTTCAGTGGCGAACTGCGGCGTCCAGGGCGGCGACCACAACAGGTTCACCTCGGCCGCGGTGACGCCCTCGACACCTTCCACCGCCTGCCGCACCTGCGCCACCAACTCGGCGGCCAGCGGGCAGCCGATGGAGGTCAGGGTCATGTCCACCTTGACCTGGCCCTCGTCGACCGTCACGCCATAGACCAGACCGAGATCGACGATGTTGATCGGGATCTCTGGGTCGTAGCAGTCGCGCAACGCCTCGTAGATCAGCTCCTCTGAGGCCATGCCGCCGTTCCCTTCCTAGCGCTCGTCGCGCCGCCCGCCGAGCGCCAACTCAGCCAGATGCACCACGCAGTCGGGCGAGGTCTCCACGCCACACCGCAGACACGCCGCGGCGCAGTCACGCTCACTCGTCAACGCCGCTTCCAGCATCGCGCGCAAGCCGCGATCCAGTGACTGGCGCGACTCGGCCGACATGCGCGCGAGCACGCTGTCCAGCCGCGCGGTGAATCCTTCGCGCACCAGTTCCACCACCTGCCGGCCCGACTCGGTGGTGCGGACCAGCACCGTCCGCCGGTCATCCTCGCCGCGCCAGCGCTGCACCAGCGCCTGCGGCCGCTCGGCCAGGCCACTGACCGCCTTGGTGGCTGCCGCACTGCTGATACCCAGCCCGTCGGCCACCTCGCCGATGGTCGGCTCCAGGTGGCCGTCGATATAGCGCAAGACCTCGAACTGCGCGGCGGTCACCGCCTCACCGTGCCGGCTGACCTCCGCGAACGTCTCGGCCATCAGCCCGTCGGTGACCAGCCGCAGCACCTGCATCAGGGCCTTGGCGGTCTCCGAACCTTTGGGTGTCACCGTGACCATGTTCCGCGCTGCCTCGTGCCGACCAGCAATATCTGTAACCTGGTTAACTATATGGCTGGTTCCCGGAAGTGTCAACGGAACGGTGCGAGCGGGCACCATTCGGAGGGGATCAGCACGGCAGGACCACTGCTGTCTGTGGCGATAGTTCGTGGGCTCGCAGGCGGCGCGTGGCGGGCCAACAGAACAGCGCCTCGTCTGGCCTAGTCGACGAGCGCCTCGTCCACCGGCAGCAGCATACGGAAACAACTGCCCCGACCGACTTCGCTTTCGACCTCGATCCGCCCACCGTGCGCCTCGACCAGGCGCTTGGCCGAGTAGAGACCCACTCCCGTGCCTGGGATCTCTTCGGGGTCGTCGAGCACTCGGACGAACAGGCCGAACAGCTTCTCCATCTGCTCAGGCGCCATGCCGACACCGTGGTCGACCACCTCGACCGCCACCTGGCGATCGCCGTTGAGGTGGACGCCGACACGCACTTCGCCGCCGTCGGGGCTGTACTTCACCGCGTTCGACACCAGGTTGTTCATCGCACGCGTGATCTTGCCGGCATCCAGGTTCAGTTCGGGCAGCGGGTCTATGTCCACGCGGAAGGTGTGGCGCGCCGCGGTCGCTTCGTGCATCTCCACGACGTGCCGCACCAGCCGTCCCAGGTCGGTGAACTCGCGGTGCAGCGACAACTGCCGCTCGGGGTTGGTGTCCAGCAAGTCCTCCACCATCGAGACCAGGCGGTCGCACTGCGACGCGATGGTGTTGAGGAACTCATCGTGCACCTCGGCGCCCAACTCGCGGTCCGGATCGGCCAGCAGTGTCAACGCCTGGCCTTTGATGATGGATAGCGGCACCTTGAGGTCGTGGACCACGGTGCTCAGCACCGTCCGCTTGACCGCGACCAACTCGGCCAGCCGCTGGCGCTCGGCCTCGGCGGCCTGGGCCTGCTGGCGGTGTACCGTGATGGCGCGTTGCAGCCGCTGGTAGCGACCAATGACCAGGCACGCGACGCCGGCGGCGAGCACCTCGGCCAGCGGCAGATCGACCAGGGCGACGCGGTAGAGCACCGCGCCGGCGGCCATCCAGGCACAAAGCACGACGGAGCCAACGGTCAGCGCCAGGCGGCCGCGCAGTGAGTTGCCCGCCAGCGACACCGCCGCGCAATAGAACAGGATCACGGCCGCGAGCAGCCAGGGCGAGGGTCGCACCACGCCGCGCCCGTCGAGCAGCGTCTCGATGGCTGTGGCGAGCAGTTCGGCACTGCTCATCGGCTCCGGCCAGCGGTCCACCCAGCCGTTGCGCCACGAGCGTGACAGCGGCGTGATCAGGCCGCCCGACGACAGATCGGTGCCGCCCACCACCACCACTCGCCCCTCGATTGAGGTGGCATCCTCGTCGAGACGCGCCAGCGGGATGACCGGGAAGCCTTCGCGCGTGGGTCCGCAGAAGTGCATCGTGGCGCGGAAGCCCGGCGCGAAGGGCCGGCCACCGGGTAGCGAGCGCCGCCGGACCAGCGACTCGTGCAGCACGTTGCGGTCGACGCCGGTGGCCACGGCCCAGACGACCGCCGGCATGGACACCTCGCCGCCGTCGGGCAAGGCGACCAGGAAGCGGCGCGCCACGCCATCGCCGTCGTACATCCAGTAGACGTAGCCATGTCCGGCCGCGGCGGCGCGCAGGTTGCGTGGCGGCAGCACGACGCCGAACTGGCTCGGGCGGGGCGAGTCGATGTTGGCGCGCAGCACCACGTTGCCGGCGCGCCGCAGCGCTTGCTCCAGTTCGGCATCGCCGTCGCCGGGCGTGTCGATGGGGATGGTCAGGGCCACGGCCAACGCGCCACGCTGCCGGAGGGTGTCGACCAACTCCGCCAACTTCTGCCGCGCACCGGCCTCGCCGGAGCGCCAGGCGGCGCGCACGTTCTGCGGCACCTCCAAGATCACCACCCGCCGGCTGGTGGTCGCCCCCTGCTGCGAATCGCGCAGGTCCTCGGCCAGCATCCGCCGGTCGAGAATCACCTGGTTGGCGTGGTCGAACAGGCCACCGGCGGACAGCAGAATGACCACCAGGGCCACGACCACCGCCGGCCATGGTGAGGCGGACCGGGCCTCGGGCAGCAGGTCGCGCGCGCCGGCCAGGCTCATTGCGGCGCTCCCAGGCCGAGCAGGCGCAGCTCCGGCAGTTGCAGCCCACTCAGGCTGAACGGCACCCGCGCCCACGGCCGCCGCCGCGCGAGCACCTGGCAGACCAGCCGAGTCGGGTTGACGCCACGGGGCAGCGCCACGTCGAACCGACAAGCCGTGCCGCTTGCTGCCTCGGCGCGCTCCTCGCCGTCCGCTCGCGGCTCCACGTCGTCGGCCGGACGGAGCGCGAGATCACGCGGCCGGTAGAGCCGCTGGTCCGACCCGCGCACCGCCAGGTCCACCCAGGGCTCGTCCTCGCCCAGTGCCAGTTCGCGTCGAATCGTCAACTCGCCGGCCCAGGTCTCGCCGAAGCGCTGGCAGCGCGCCAACCTCAGCTTCACGCCGGCTCGGTCGACCACGGCGCTGGGTGCCTGCGGCTCGAACTCCACCAGCACCGGCGTGACTTCCTCGTACCGGAGCAACTCGCCACGCACAGTGGCCGAGCGCGCTCGGGCAACCGGCAGCCGGAAGGCGAGCGTCTGCAGATGCCCCATCCGCCGCCGCCGCCAGTCCACCGGGCGGCTCAGCGCAGTCAACGGCTCCAACTTTGCGCCGGTGTCATCCATCACACTCACGGTCGTCAGGTCCAGGCGTTGCAGGCTCCCGAGCGCCATGTCGCTATCGGCCTCGACGCGCAGTTCGAGCACCACACGACGCGGCTCGTCGAGCTCCCTGGTGCCCGGCTTGATGGGACACACCGGAGCCGCCGCGCGGATGGTCAGGTCGCCAATGGAGGCCGCCGCTCCGGGCGCTGGCGCCACCGCCGGTGGTGCGAAGGCCAGGTAGTCGTACAGTCCGACGCGGGCCACGATGGCGCCGGTGACCGAGCTCACATAGCGTAGCGCGCCGGCCAGACCGCCGTCGTACTGCAGCGGGAAGCGTCGCTCGGAAGAGAGCGTGTTCAGGCCACCGATACGGACACCGGTCTGCTGGGCGACCTGCGCGAGGGCGGCGGGCGCCGAAACCGTTCCCGCCAGTTTGACCTGGTCAAACACACCCTGGCCGCAGACCGGTCGCAGCAGCCCGAGCATCACGATGGCGCCGATCACCCCGTGCAGGCGCATGACGGCAGTCTACGCCGAACCTAACAGGTCGTCAACGGACCCGTGCCACGCGCGCGTGTTGGCCGCCGCCTACCGGGCGGCATCAATCGGCACGACCAGGCCGTCGTAGGCGAGGCGCACCCCGGCCGGCAGCCCCTCGTTGTCCGTGGCGTCATCGAAGTCGTGGGTCAGATGCGTCAACCACGCCCGCCGCGGCCTGAGCACGGCCACCTCGGCCAGCGCCTCGTCCAGATTCTGGTGCGTCGGGTGCGGCTGGCGGCGCAGGCCGTCGATCACCAGGTCGTCGAGCCCGGCGAGGATCTCGCGCGCCCGCGGCGGCACGCTCTTGCAGTCGGGAATGTAGGCGAAGCCGCCGATGCGGAAGCCGAGCGTGGTCACGTTGCTATGCACCACCTCGAAGGGCTGGATGACCGTGTCGCCGATGCAGAACGGCGCGTGCGGGTCGCCGATCGCGGTCAGTTCCATCCGCGGCACGAAGGTGCCGTGCTCCGGCTCGGTGAAGGCGTAGGCATACACGCGGCGGATGGTGTCCAGCACCGGCTCGGTACCGTATACCGGCATCGGGCGTCTTTGGTGTAGAATCAGCAGGCGCAGGTCATCCAGGCCAAACAGATGGTCGGCATGCGGATGGGAGATGGCGACGCCGTCGAGGCGATCGATGCCGTAGGCCAACGCTTGCTGTCGGAAGTCCGGGCCGCAATCGAGCAGGACGCGTTGCTCGCCGGCGCGGATCAGCACCGAGCAGCGGAGGCGGTGATTGCGCGGATTGCCGTTGGTGCAGACGGCGCAGCGGCAGCCGATGAACGGCACGCCGACAGAGGTACCCGAACCCAGCAACACGGCGTCGATCGGTCCTGCTCCCTGGTCCGTCGGCAGTGTACCATGAGGGCCGACAAGCGAAGCGAGGTGCGCGAGGATGAGTAGCCGCTGGCGCCGCATCGGCTGGCAACAGATGCAGGTGGTGGTGCCCGAAGACTGGTGCCTGTCGAAGATCGGCCTGGAGAAGGCCGAGGGCGATCTCTGGCTGGCCGACGCCGAGATGCCGCGGCTACAGATCCGCTGGCTCGACACCACCAAGCAGAAGAGCGTCGACCCGCAAGCGACGCTCGAACGGTACTTGCAGCAGATGGAGCGGCAGGCCCGCAAGCGTAAGGAGGACTTCAGCGTCGAGCGCGACATCAAGCTGATCGCGCGCGGTGGACGCGACGTCTCCAGCCTGGAGTGCTTCCGCTGGCAGGCCGACGCCCAGACCTACGGTGTGATCTGGTACAGCCGCGCGGCGCAGCGGGTGACCCTCGCCCAGGTCAACGGCCCCCTCGGCGACAGCGAGTTCAAGGCGCTGGCCAAGCAGGTGCTGGGCAGTCTGCAGGACACACTCGACGGCGATGACGCGCTCTGGACCGCCTACGAGCTGTCGGTGCGCGTGCCGCACGAGTGGCCGTTGCTGGCGCAGACCATGGAGACCGGCCGGACCGAGCTCAAGTTCGGCCGCGGCAAGGACCTGCTGACCATCAACCGCTATGGGCTCGCTGCCATCGCGCTGCAGCGGGCCGGCGACCTGGGCGACTGGGCCTTCTCCCAGCGCCACAAGGACTGGAGCACGTTCGACCTGGCGCGGACCGAAGGCCGACAGGGCGAGCACGAGGCGGTGACCTTCCGCGGACCGAAGAAGGGGCTGACCGAGCGTATCCGCCAGCGCACCTTCGGCTTTTTCCACCTGCCCTACCCCTTCCTGCTCAGCGCGCGCACCTGGCACTGCGCCGAGGCCAACTGCCTGTTTTTGGTCGAGCATCTGCGAGACGCGCACTCCGACGACCTGCTCGACCGCATCTGCGAGACGATGCCGCCGGCGGCTGAGTTGCTGGCCTCGGCCAAGGGATGACGGGTGTGACCGCCGTCACCTGGGGGCGCGAGTCACGCCAGGCCGACTGCGAGTTGGCCTGGTCAGTCGCCGCCGAACTGGGCGCGGCGGTGGTGCCTCGGCGCGAGCGGACCGTGGCCAACCTGCTGCGCGAGGAGCAGCTCCCGGACGTGGTGGTGGCGTCGGGTGGCCAACTCACCTGGCGTAGCGCGGCAGGAGGAGCTTTCTTCTTCCACCCAAACATGGCCGTGCAGCGGCTGCGGCAGATGGCCAACGGTGGCGGCGACGTGCTGGTCAGGGCGGCCGGCCTGCGCACCGGTGACTGCATCCTGGACGCGACGCTGGGGCTCGGCGCGGATGCCATCGTGGCCAGCCACGTGGTGGGACCGGCCGGCCGGGTACTCGGCCTGGAGCGTTCGCCGATCATCGCGACGCTCGTTCGGCGGGGACTGGCCAGCTATGCGCACCGGTTCGAGGAGGCGATGCGGCGGGTCGAGGTGCAGTGCGCCGACCACCGTGCCTGGCTGGCGGTCGAGCGCTCACCGTGGGACGTGATCTGGTTCGACCCGATGTTCGGGCAACCGGTCGGCGCGTCGCGCGGCCTGGACGGACTGCGGTACCTGGCCTGCGGCGAGCCGCTCGACGAGGCGACCATCGCGCTGGCGCAACGCCGCGCGCGCCGCATGGTACTGGTGAAGTGGCGCACCGGCGAACCGCGGCCGCCGTGGTTCCGGCCGGACGAGTGGGTCGGCGCGCGCGGCGCGGCCGTACACTACGCGGTGTTCGGCCCGCTGGCCGAGGCGGAGGGCGAGACATGACGATCTGGGACGACCTGCGCAAGGGCGCGCAGTCGGTGGTCGACGAGGGCCAGCGGCTCACCAAGCTGGCGCGGCTCAAGGCCCGGGTCAAGGAGCTCGAGAACGAGCTGGGCGATCGCATCTACGACCTCGGCACCCGCGCGCTGGACTTGCACCGCCGCAATGAGCTACACCACTTCGAGCTGGATGAGATCTTCACCGAGATCAAAGGCATCCAGCGGGAGATCCGCGAGCAGCAGCGCGTGCTGGACGGGTTGGCCGCCCGACCCGCCGCGGCCCAGAGCACGGCCGACCGCTGTCCCGACTGCGGCCGGCCCACCGACGAGCTAGACCGGTTCTGCCGCAACTGCGGCCACGACCTGAAGGGAGCCTGAGGTGTCCAGCTTCTTCGACCGTTTTCGTGATCTCGACCGCCTCAAGGAGCAAGCCGAGGAGTTGCTCGACCAGGGCTGGCGCGAGGGCAAGCGGCGGGCCGCGCTGGCCAAGCTGCAGGTCCGCCTGTTCGATCTCGACCGGCGCCTGAACAGCGAGTTCCGCAACCTGGGCGAGAAGGTCTGGGACCTGCACCAGGCGGATGCGCTGGTCCCCGAGAAGCTGACCGGCCTGTTCGACCAGCTCGAGGCCATCTCGACCGAGATCGAGGCCGCCACCGACGAGATGAAGCGCCTGCGCGAAGCCCCGGCCGACGCCGACGACGAGCCGGAGGACGAGCGCAAGGTGGAGGGTGAGCCCCAACCGTGAACGGCGTCATCCTCGAGGGCATCCCGGCGGTCGGCAAGTCGCGCGTGCTCGCCGCGCTGCGCGAGCGCCCGTCGTTTCAGCGTCGCCTGTCCACGCTGGTGCTCAGCGAGCACTACACCGAACGCGCGGTCGAGGGCGAGGAGGACGTGGCCGCGGTGCGTTACCAGCGGCTCATGTACCGCCTGCTCGCCGCCCTGGAGCCGCTGCGCGTGCTCTCGTCGCAGGGGCGCGTGTTCGACAACGGCGGCGACAAGGCGCGGCTGCGCTACGTCTTCGAGCGCTTCCACCTGACCAACGTGCTGACGCACGGCGGCGGCAACCCGGGCATGCTCCGCGAAATCGAAAACGCGATGCGCATCTACCACCCGGTGACCTTCTTGCTGGTGGTGGAGGCCACCGAGATCGCCGACCGCCTGGCCGACACTCTCCCGCGCCGCAATGACGGCTGGCGCGAGTTCCTGTTCCGCCATGGCGAGACGATGGCCGACGTGGCCGCCTACTACGCCGAGCAGCAGGCCGGCTACCGTGAACTGGCCGGGGCCTCGAGCCTGCCGACCTTGGAGCTGGACCTGAGCCGGCTGACCCCGGCCGAGGCGGCGGCGCGGGTGGATGAGGCGTTGGGGCAACCGGTCGGAACGCTGGTGGAACCGTAGCGAGGCGGGCGGGACGCCCGCGGTCCTGAGGCGGGCGGGACGCCCGCGGTCCGGGGCTCGTCGCCGCGCCGCCTACTCCTCGAAGCTGATGCTCACGTCGCCCACGACCACGCGGCGTTGGCCGCCGGCCACGTCCTCGACCCACAGGGCGCCGTGCTCATCGACGTTGGCCGCCTTGCCGCGCCAGGTGCCGTCGGGTGCGGCGACGACCACCGGCTTGCCGAGGGTCTCGTCCAGCGTGGACCAGTGCCGCCGTAGCGCGGCGATCTCGCCGCTGAGCAGTGTCCGGTAGTGCACCAGGTACTGCCGCCGCACTTCGGCCAGCAGCTCGTCGAGCGACCAGTCGCGCTGCGTCAGCAGGCGTAGCGAGGTGGCCGTCTCGGCCAGGTCGTCGGGCAGGTCGTCGGCCGCCCAGTCGACATTGACGCCGATGCCGACCACCGCCACCGTGCCCTCGTCCTGCCGTTGCGTCTCGGTCAGCACGCCGGCCAGCTTGCGCCCGGCATGGCGGACGTCGTTCGGCCACTTCAGTCGCACGTCGAGATCAGCGCCGGCCTTGATGGCTTCGGCCGCGGCGATGCCGCCGATCAGCGTCAGCCAGGCGGAATGCGCCAGCGCCGCCGGCGGCCGCAGAATCAGGCTCATCAACAGTGACTTGCCATAGGGCGCGTACCAGTCGCGCCCCAAGCGGCCACGGCCGCTGGTCTGGTAGCGGGCCACCACCACGGTGCCTTCGGCCGCGCCGCGCCGGGCGTGGTCGCGCGCCAGATCGTTGGTGCTGGTCACCTCAGCGTAGCGGATCACCTCACTCGGCATCGCCCCGGGCCTTCCTCATGAATACCTGCATCAGGATGTGCATCAGAATGGTGTGCCCATCCTCGCAGTGCTGCATGTCGTGGCTGTCCACCACCACGCCGACGTCGCACAGCTCCTTCATGCGGCCGCCGCCGAACCCGGTGAAGCCGACCGTGACGCCGCCGCTCTCGCGGGCGTAGCGCAGCGTGCGAACCACGTTCTCGCTGTTGCCGCTGCCGCTGATGCCCACCACCACGTCGCCCGCAGTGAACAGGTTCTTGAGCTGCTCGACGAACACGTCGTCATAGCTGACGTCGTTGGCATAGGCCAGGATCGTCGGCAGGCTGTCGGTCAGCGGGATGATCTTGAACCGCCGGCCGCCAGGCGCATTGCAGTTCTTGTTCAGGTCGCAGGCCAGGTGCGAGGCCAACGAGCCGCTGCCACCGTTGCCGCAGACGAACACCTGCCGGCCGTCGCGCCAGGCGCTCTCGAGCACGGCCACCACCGCCTCGATATCGTCCAGTGGCAGAGCCTGCGCCATGCGGGCCGTCTCCACCAGATACTCGGCAATCTTGCTCATGCACTTGCTCCCATCCCGCTGGGCCTGACGCCCGGCCCGCCCGACGAGGCCAGCACGAACCGCTGCATCGCCTCGGCGAAGCCGTCGTGATCGTTGTCGGCCACCACGGCGTCGGCCGCGTGCTTCACTTCGGCGAGGCTGTTGCCCATGGCCACGCCCAGGCCGGCGCCGTCGATCATCGGCACGTCGTTGAGCGAATCGCCAATCGCCAGCACCTGTTCGGGGGCGATCCCGTGGCGCTGCGCATACTCGCTCACGGCGACCCACTTGGTGCAGCCCGACGGCATCACGTCCAGCGACCAGCTATCGTACAGCGGATGCCACAACGGCTGCGCCAGCGCGCGCCCCGCGAGCCGCGCGTTCAGCTCCGCGGTCAGCGCGCGGATCTGCTCCTGGGTGCCGAACGTGGCCGTGAGCAGCACCGGATGCTCCAGCCAGGCCAGCAGGTCGGGCACCTGGTCGGCGCGCTCCAGGTTGCTGTCCACAAACGCCTGGTTGGTCGGGTGGCGCCGCTCGTAGTAGACGTCGTCGCCGCGCCGCGGGTCCTCGTAGACCAACGGCTCGAAGCCGGCCTCACGCTGCGCGGTCACCGCCTCGCGGGCGGTCTCCGCCGGCAGCAAGCGACACGACCAGGGCGCCTCGGTGATGCTGTCGTGAACCAGGGCGCCATTGGCGAGCACCAAAGGCACATCGTAGCCGAGTTCGGCCACCAGTGTCCGCGCGGTCACCGCGGTCCGGCCGGTCGCCACCAGCACGGTCACGCCGCGTGACAGACAGTCACCGACCGCCTGCCGCACCGCCGGCCGGATGCGGTCGGCGCTGTCGCACAGCGTCCCGTCGACATCGGTGGCCACCAGGCGGATGTCGGCCATCACGCGCCCTCGCCGGTGACCAGCGCCGGCGCGCGGCGCAGCCGCTCGACCACCCGGTCGCGGCCGACGGCCAGGCACAGCTCGAACGCGCCAGGGCCCACGCCCTGCCCGGTCACCGCCACGCGCAAGGCGTTGATGATGACGCCGTGGCCCAGGCCGGCCTCGTCGGCCACGGCGCGCGCGGCTTCCTCCGCCGCGGCGAGCGTGAACTCGGCCAGGCCGGCGAACCGGTCGGCCAGTACCGGCAACACCTCGGCCAGCTTCGGCTCCTTGCGCAGGCTCTTCTGCACGGCCTTCGGCTCGTACTCGAAGGTGTCGGCGAAGTAGGCCGCGCCCTGGCTACTGAAGTCCTTCAGCGTCCAGTACCGCTCGCGGATCAGCTCGACGGTGGAGCGGAACCAGGCCGCCTGTGCCCCGGCGTACTCGTCGCGCCAGAGGCCCGCGTCGCGCAACTCCGCTGCCACATACGGGCAGAGCCGCTCAAACGGCATGGTCCGCACGTACTCGGCGTTGATCGCCTGCGCTTTGGCGTCGGTCCAGCGCTTGGGATCGTGCTGGTCGAAGCTGAACTTCGCATTGGCGCGGTTGACGCGCTCCAGCTTGAACCGTTCGATCAGCTCGTCGATGCTGAAGATCTCGCGCGTCTCGTCGCCTTCGGCCGGCGACCAGCCCAGCAGCGCGATGAAGTTGAGCAGCGCTTCGGGCAGGAAGCCACGATCGCGATAGGTGGTCACGCTGACCACGTCGCCGTGCTTGCGCTTGCTCATCTTCTCGCCGTTGGCCGCCATGATCAGCGGCAGGTGGGCAAACTGCGGCACCGGCGCGCCCAGCGCGCGGTAGAGCAGGATCTGCTTCGGCGTGTTGCTCAGGTGGTCCTGACCGCGCACCACATGCGTGATGCGCGCGTCGCGGTCGTCGCAGACCACGCTGAGCATGTACAGCGGCGAGCCATCGGCCCGCAGCAGGACGAAGTCGTCAATCTCGTTCGGGTCGATGCTCTGGGCGCCGTAGACCGCGTCCGTGAACTCGATCGGCCCGCCCGCGCGCGGCACGCGGAACCGCACCACCGACGGCGCGCCCGAGGCAGCGCGAGCGGCCTGTTCCGCAGCCGAGATGACGCAGTCCGGCGCGGTGTACTTCCACGACGGATTGCCGGCCGCCTTGGCGGCGTCGCGCACGGCGGCCGTCTCCTGGGTCGTGGCGTAGCAGCGGTACGCCGTCCCGTCGGCCAGCAGTTGCTCGGCGGCGGCCACGTGTTGCGGCAAGTTGGCCGACTGGTAGACTGGCCCCTCGTCCCAGGTCAGACCGAGCCACTCCATCCCCTCGAGGATGATCCGAATGCTCTCGTCGGTGGAGCGTTCCTTGTCGGTGTCCTCGATGCGCAGCACGAACTTGCCGCCTTGCTGGCGCGCATAGAGCCAACTGAACAGCGCCGTGCGCGCGCCACCGACATGGAAGTAGCCGGTGGGCGACGGGGCGAAGCGGGTGCGGACCTCCAACAGTGTCTCCAGGCTGAGTGGTTGATGTCAGCATGGTAGCACAGGTGCCCCAGATGGCGAAGGCCGGGCCACGATGCCCGGCCTTCGCGGTCTGCCTGGAGGCCGTCTCACGCCGCAAGGTCAAAGGCAGTCAGGTCCTGCGCGCTCAACACCCGGTCGATGTCCAGCAGCATGATCACCGTCTGCGCCACCTTGCCCATCGCCAAGATGAAGTCCGTCTCGCTCCCGCCGCCGAACTGCGGCCGCACATCGATCTGGTCCGCCGTCACATCACGGACCTCGTTCACCTGGTCGACCACGATGCCGACCGGCACCGCTTCGGCGCCTTGGCTCACTTCCACGACGATGATGCACGTCTCCGGCGTGTCGGCCACCGCCGCCATCTCGAACTTGCGCCGTAGATCGATCACCGGGATGATCTTCCCGCGGAGGTTGATCACGCCGCGCACGAAGTCCGGTGTCCGGGGCATCGCCGTGATGTCCATCAGGCCGATGATCTCGCGCACCGTCAGGATGCCCAGACCGTACACCTCGTCGGCCAGGCGGAAGGTCAGGTATTTCCCGGCCAGATGCCCAAGCCCGAGTTCGCCGCCGTCACCGCCACAGTCCATCGTCTCGCGCATCGCTCTCTGCTCCTCTTGGCCACCGGCCGCGCGGACGGCGCCGGCCCCGCGACTCGGCGCCGTCCGCTGGGTGGACCGCTCAGAAGTCGCCCATATCGTCACCCATCGGGATGACCAGCTCGGGCACGGGGGCGTGGTCGGTGCGGCCGTTGCCCGATCGTCGGAGCGGGCGCGACGCTGGTGGCTTGGCCAACGCCACGACCGGCGCCGTGGCTCGCGTGACCGCCGAGCCCGCCGTAGCCTGCCCGCCGACCATGTCGACCAGCACCTGGACCATCTCGCTCATCTCACGCGCTTGCGCCGAGAGCTCCTCGCTGGCCGAGGCGGCCTCCTCGGCGCTGGCTGCGTTCGACTGCGTCACGTGGTCCATCTGGTTGACCGCCTGGTTGATCTGCTGGATCCCCTGGGCTTGCTCGTTGGTCGCCGCGGCCACCTCGGCCAGCAAATCGGCCACGTTCTTCGCTGCGCCCACGATCCGGTTCAGGATCTCGCCGACCTGAGTCGACGCGTTCACGCCCTGGTCGGCTTCCTGTTGCGAGTGCTCGATCAGCGCGGCGGTGTTCTTGGCCGCCTCGGCACTGCGCTGCGCCAGGTTGCGCACTTCCTCGGCCACCACCGCGAAGCCCTTGCCGGCCTCACCGGCACGCGCCGCTTCCACCGCTGCGTTCAGCGCCAGCAGGTTGGTCTGGAACGCGATCTCGTCGATGGTCTTGAGGATCTTCGCGGTCTCGTCGGAGCTGTGCTTGATGCGACCGATGGCCTCGCTCATCCGGCCCATCGCTTCGCTGCCGGCTTCGGCCGCGTCGCGGGCCTGCGCCGCCATGGCGTTGGCCTGCTTGGCGTTGTCCGCATTCTGCGACGTCATCGAAGCCATTTCCTCGAGCGCCGCCGACGTCTCTTCCAGGCTGCTCGCCTGCTCGCTGGCGCCTTCGGCCAACTGCTGGCTCGACGAGCTGACCTGACCGGAGGCCGACGACACCTGCTCACCGCCGCGGCCCAGGCCATCGATGACGCGAAGCAGCGGACCCGTGATGCCGCGGGTCAGCGTGACAGCCAGGAAGATGCCGATGACGGCGGCCGCCAGCAGGCCGACCAGCACCACGAAGTTGGCGGCGCTCAGCGCTGTGCTGGCGCCGACGGCGATCCGCGAGGCGTCCTGTTGCGCCGTCTTGGCGGTGTCGCCCGTAGCCGCCAGGACCGCGTTCGCGCAGGCCAGGCGGCCCTTGTCGACCTCGCCCAGTGCTTTGGCCGCGGCGACGGTCTCGACGATGGCCTTCTGGTAGCCCTCGGCGGCCTTGCGGCTGGCGCCGATCTGGTCCAGGAACGCCTTCTCGGCGGTCCGGGAGCGCAACTGGTCATAGCGGGCGAACATCTTCTCGAAGTCGCCGAGGCGCTTCTCCACCAGCGACGGATCCCGGGTGGCCTGGGCCCGATAGGCACACCGGAGCACGTTGTCGCCGATGTCCATGATCTCGTTGACCACCTGCGCCTTCCAGATGCGCTCACTGAGGGCTTGCCCTGGTTCGTTGGCCGCCACCTGCGCGTCGAGGCGGCTGTGAACCGTGTTGAGGTAAGCGTCGGTGGCTTCGGACCAGACCTGCTCCTCCTTCGCCATCGCCGCCCGGGCCGCCTTGATGACCTCCACCTGCTCCTTGGTCTTGGTGGCCCAGTCGGCATACTGAGCGACCAACGGCGTCAGTTGCTCGACGTTCGACTTCAGCTTGGCCAGACTGCGTCCCGATTTGGCCAGCCGCGCAGCCTCGTCGAGCGCCGTCTGCATCTCCTTGAGGTGCCCGGTCGCCGCCTCGAAGGCCGCTGGGTCGTAGGTATGGCTGAAGCCCCGCATGGTGAACATCGCCATCAGCGTGGCTCGCTCGAGCTCGTTGGCGGCTGACCACGCCTTCACGTGCTCGTCAGCCAGCGTCTGGGCTTGCCCCTTGACCCGGCTCATGCTCACCGCGGCCAGCCCGCCCAGTGCCAAGGCGATCAGGATCAGCACGCCGAACCCCATGCCGATACGCTGACCCAAACGCGCTTTCTTCAACATCACCGTCTCCTGTGGACGCGCCGGCGCAGCCCCATCTCCAGGCTCTGCATGCCCGGGCGAGACCGCCTCGCCGACGTCCGCACACAGAAGTCACATCGCCAGGAGCGGCGTTTCTCATAGGGAAACAAGTCTCGCTAGGTGACACGAGTGTCTTGCCGGCGTGGCGGCGGCGTTGGGGGCTGCGTCAGAGCGTGGCAGGCGTCGCCGCGGGCTCAGGCATGGTTGGCCGGCGCCAACTCGCACAGGTCGAGCCGCGCAACCACCGCGGGTCCGCCGCGGCTGAAGAGCGCCACTCCGAGACTGTCCTCGCGCGTCGGATAGACCCGCTGGGTCAGGCACTGTCGGCGGTTGGCGTAGACCTCGATCACCGACCGGTCCACGAACACCCGCAGGTCGAGCGGCTCGGCCGCCCCCAGGCGTAGCGGCGCCACCTGCCGCGGGCAGTCCCGTTCGGTTTCGGGCCGGCGGGCCAGCGGGCCTTCGAAGCGGTAGTAGCGATACCGGATCCGCGCATCGAGGCTGCTCCGGCTGACGTCGACACTCAGCGTGCCCGCCGCGCGGTCGCAGGTCACCACGGTCTGCTCGGCGCCGTCGGGCGAACAGCGGACCTTGAGCCCCAGCTCGGTCGCGTCGCTTGGCGGGACCACCAAGTGCAGCTCGAAGCTGTCACTGTGGACGCCGTCCAGACGCAGTTCGCCCTGCGCCGGCAGGCCCAGATCCACCCATCGCCGGGCGCCGAGGCGGAGCGCGGCCAACTCCGGCGCCGGCTCGATGAGCAGTGAGCCGTCGGCGGCCAGCGACAGGACGCGCGGCAACGTCATCACGCCCGACCAACCCGAGGCCCGTTCGTCGTCGGTGCCGCGCAACTCGCGGATCCAGTCGAAGAAGATGCGTCGGCCCTGTGCGTCCAGCAAGCTGCGCGGCCCACCGAGGACGCCGCCCGGCCAACCCATGCGGCCGTGGACCTCGGGCAAGAAGCGCTCGCCGTCCAGTCGGCCCAGGTAGTACTGCGTCGACTGCAGGTGGCTGGCGAACAGCAGCATCCAGCGGTCGCCCAGCGCGAAGAACTCCGGTACCGCGCAGTCCTCGTGGCGCTCGGTCCAGCGCCGGTCGGACTGGTACAGATGGCCGACATACTCCCAGCGCACGAGGTCGTCGCTGCGGAACAGGTACAGAGTGTCGCCCTCGTCGGCCGGCGAGAGCGGCCGGCCCAGGGGGTCGCGATAGGGCTCGTGGTCGTTGTCCAGCAGCATCGGCGAGCGGAAGGTCACGTTGCCCTGAGCCGCGTAGTAGCGACCGTCGTGGAGCCAGGCACAGGGATCGTAGACGCCGTAGACACCAAACCCGTCATCGCCGGCCCGCGGTGTGGCGATGACCGGGTTCGCCGGATGCTTGGTCCAGTGCAGCAGCAGGTCGTCAGCGGCGGTGGCCAGGCAGGTGCCGTCGGGCACACCGTGGTAGATCAGCGTCGGCCGGCCGTCCCGATCGAGGAACGCTGAGCCGCTGAAGCAACCGTCGCGGTCGGGCCCGGCGTCATCCGGCGTCAGCGCAATGGGGTGATGCACCCAGTGGACCAGGTCGACACTGCTGGCATGGCCCCATTGGATGCGATGCCAGAACGCGCCGTCGGGATGGTGTTGGTAGAACACGTGGTAGCGGCCCCGCCACCACAGCGCGCCGTTGATGTCGTTCATCCAGCCGCCGGCCGGCACGAAGTGGTACCGCGGCCGGTGGCGGTCGGCCCGGAACTGCGCCCACAGCGCGTTGGCCGCCGCCAGTCGCGCCTCGGTCAACGCGGCCTCTTCGGCGCCCATGTGGCCTCCCGAGCTACTCCAAGTTGGCGTGCCGCCCGAACATGTCGTCTGCTGTCCGGTCCAGCCGCTCCATCAGCAGCAGCACCAGGCTGTCGCAGAGCAGGAACAGCGTCTGCTCGAACAGCGAGCCCATCGGCTGTTGCGAGGTGAGGCCCGCCGCGCCCGGCGCCGCTTTCGGCGACGGTGCCGGGATGACCACCACACAGTCGGCCACCTCGGCGATGGGCGACTGCGCGTCGATGGTCAGCAGCAGCACTTGGGCGCCAAGCTGCCGGGCCTTCTGGGCATGGGCAACCAGGCTGGCGGTGCGGCCCGAGCCCGAACCGATCACGAGCAGATCGCCGCTGCCGAGGCCCGGTGTGGTGGTCTCACCCACCACATAGGCCGCGCGCCCGAGGTGCATCAGCCGCATCGCCAGACCGCGGATGGCCAAGGCGCTGCGCCCGGCGGCCGCCAGGAACACCCGCGGCGCCTGCGCGATGGCGGTGACCGCCGCCGACACGGCGGCGCTGTCGACCACGCCGAGGCAACCGCTGACCTCGGCCGCCACGCGGCGAGCGACCAGTTCGGGCGATGTCGCCGTGCTCACCGGCTCGCGCTCAGCCGCGGCCAGCGAGCGCACGATGTCGGCGGCGGCCTGCCGAGGATCGTGCTGGGTGATGATGCCGCCACCCACCACGACGATGTCGGCGCCGGCGGCGGCGGTCCGTTGGCTGTTGGCCAGCGTGATGCCACCGGCCACCGCGATGCGGCAGTCCACCGCCGCGCGCACGGCGCGCAGCTCGCCCAGCACGTCGACGCCTTCGTGCCGGCGGTCCCAGGCGGTGTGCAGGCAGACGATCGGCACGCCGAGCCGCGCCAGCTCCACCGCCCGCCCGACGGTATCCGCCACGTGCATCAGGTCGGCCATCACCTCGCCGTCGTACTCGCGCGCGGCCTCGAGGCAGCCGGCGATGGTCTTGTCATCGGCCCCGCCCAGCACCGTGACCACGTGCGCACCGCGCCGGAACGCGCCGGCGGCCTCGAGGTAGCCCGCATCGGCGATCTTGGTGTCGGCCAGCACCTGTTTGTCGGGGAACCGCTCGCGCACGGCCGTCACCGCGGCCAGGCCCGCCTCGAGAATCAGCGGCGTGCCGACCTCGGCCAGGTCGAAGTGCGGGTGGACCGCCTCGGCCATGGCCAGCGCGCTGGTCAGGTCCGGCAGGTCGAGCGCAAGTTGCAGGACGGACATGGCGCCTCCACCGTCAGCGGCGCTCAGGCCGCCTCGGCCTTGGTGATGTAGATGTTCTGCACTTCGGGCGCCAGGTCGACGAACCGCGCGCTCCAGCCGCACACGCGCACCTGCAGATTGGCGAAGCGTTCCGGTTCGCGCTGCGCCTGCCGCAGCAGTTCGGCATCGAAGATGTTGAACTGGATCGCCATGCCGCCCTGGGCGAAATGCCCGCGAATGAGCGAGCTGAGGGCCTGGATGCCCTCGGCGCCGCGCGTGACACTGGGGTGCAGCATGATGTCGAGCACCGTGCCGTTGGGGAACTGCGACAGGTCGACCCGTGTGACCGAGTTGATCAGCGCGGTCACCCCGCTCTTGTCCATGCCCGGCGTCGCGCCGGTGTTCATGGCCAGCGGCTCGCCGGCCAGCCGCCCGTCGGGCAGCGCGCCGGTCTGCCGGCCACAGTCGCGCGCGCTGTCCAGAATGGCGTAGATGGCCGCCTGGAACACGCCGCCCCGCTCGTTCGGCTCGTGGTTGATGCGCCGGCCAAGCAAGTCGGTGATCTGCACCGCCAGCGCGTCGACGCGGTCGTCGTTGTTGCCCCATTTCGGCGCCCGCTGCTGCGCCAGCAACCGCAGCCGCTCATGGCCCTGCCAGTTGTCGGCCAGCGCGGCGCGCAGCTCGTTCAGCGTGCAGCAGCGCTCCTCGAAGACCAGATGCTTGATCACCGCCAACGAATCGACGGTGTTGGCGATACCGTGGCAGCAGACACCGCTGGTGTTGTACTTGGCGCCCGCCTGCGACACATCACGCCCGCTGGCCAGGCACGACTCCATGGTGCCCGAGAGCAGCGGCGCCGGGCCCACCTGCGGCCACAGCCGTTCCTCGCGGCGCACCCGGTCGATGGCCAGTGCCAACTGCGAGTCCAGCGTGCGCAGGTAGGCGGACATGACCTCGTCGAAGCTGCTATAGTCGCCCTCGGCCAGGGTCATTTCGACGATCTTGGCCAGGTTGATCCCCGCTGCGCCGGAGCAGTTCAGCTCCTGGCCCATCACCGCCGGCTCGTAGCAGCCGATCAGGATGTAGTCGCCCGCGTCGGCGAAGCTCTTGCCGTTGCGGCAGAGCATGTCCACTTGCGCGGGATCGTTGACGATCACGATGCCGGTGGAACCCTCCTGGATGCAACCGACCACCTGCTCGAGGAAGTCCTGCGGCGTCCGCTCGGCCAGGCGCACGTGCAGCTTCGGATCGACGATCTGCATCTCGCGGTAGACCTCGAAGCCGAGGTAGGACAGCGCGTTGACCTCGGGTCCGAACAGGAACGGCTTGCCGTACATCTTGCCCTGCGTCTTGGCGAAGAACTTGACCCAGAAGTACTTCAGCAGCTCCTTCGCCTCGTCGCGCGTCAGGCGCCCGGCGGCCAGGTCGCCTTCGTAGAACGCGTTGTAGACCGCGTCGAAGCGGCCCATCGAGCGCACCGAGTAGCCGTCCTCCATCTCCTGCAGCTCGTGGTAGAGGTAGGCCAGTTGCAGCGCCTCGTGGAAGGTCTGCGGCGGACGTTCGGCCAGGGCGGCGATGGCCGAGCCCGGCAGCGCCTCGGCGAAGCGCCGGCAGAGCGCGATGGCGCCCTCGTAGACCAGCGCCACCGCCTGATGGAAGACGCTGTCGCCGGCGGCGAGCGCGCGGTCGCGCAGACCGACGAGGCCATGGCGCGCCAGCGCGCGCCAGTCGGGGCAGGTGTGACCACAGTCGAGGCCCGCGCGCCAGGCGCCCGGCGCGGCCGGTGGGTCACCGGCGAACTCGCGCCGCTCCTCTTCGCGCCGCCACTCTTCACGCAGCGACACCAGCAGGTCGTGGTGCTCCAGCTTGTCGGCGAAGTAATCGTCGGGTTCCACGGCGATGCGCCCGCGCGCGCAGAGCAGCCAGAACAGCCAGGCGCGCGTCATGAGGCGCGGCTCGTCGGGATGCTCGGCGCGGTGGCGCGCCAGCTCCGCCACCAGCTCTTCCTTCGACCAGCCGGAGGCCGGGTCGAACTGCACGTCCAGATACTGCCGCTCCAGGCGCGCGCGCGCCTCGTCGAACCGTTCAGGCATGGTACTTCTCCGCAATCTCGTCCATCCGGCGGTCGAACTCGTCGTGGACCACCTGATACTCGGGATTGTCCAGATAGAACTGGATGGTCCGCCGAATCCCGTCGGCGAACCGCGTCGTACACACGAACTCCGGCACCGCGGCGCGCACCTTGCGACTGTCGCACACCGCGTGCCGCGCAAACGAAATCAGCTTCTCGCCGAAGTCGCCGCCCAGCTCGAAGCCCAGGTCGTGCGCCGGCACATAGCACAGGTTCGGCTTCACGCCCAGCGCCTCGCCGACCAACTCGGCGACCCGGTTCCAGGTCAGGTACTCGTCCGAGGTGATATGGTACGCCTCGCCGAACGCGGCCGGGTTACCACACAAACCGACGAAGGCCTTGGCGAAGTCCTCGGTGTGCGTCACCGTACACAACGCGTTGCCGTCATCGTGCATCAGCAGCGGCTGCCCCTGCAACAGGCGCTTGGCAATGGTCCACGAGTGCGTCTGGTGCCCCGGACCCACCGGGTGCAGAATGCGCAGCCTGTTGTAGGTGAACGCCGGCCGCACGATGGTGTAGTTGAGGCCGTTTGCCTCGTGCTCGGCCTGCAGGCGCCGCTCAGCCACGATCTTGTTGCGGCCGTACGACCACAGCGTGTTGCCCACCATGGTGCGGTCTTCGGTGATGATCTCCAGGTCGTGCTTGGTGCGGTAGACCGCGGCCGACGACACGAAGACGAACTGGCCGCAGCGTCCTCGGAACACCTCCAGGTTGCTGCTGAGCTGTTCGGGGCCATAGCTGAGGAAGTCGCAGACCACGTCGAAGGTCAGCCCGGCGGTACACGCCGCCACTTCGGCCGGCTGGCCGATGTCGGCCTGGAGGCAGTGCGCGCGCTCGGGCACGAACCGCGGGCGATTGCCGCGGTTGAGCAGGTACAGCTCGATATCGTCGCGCTGCGCGGCCAGCGCGGCGATGTCGCCGCTGAGGCAGCCGGTGCCGCCGATCAGCAGGATCCGCATGTCAGTCCTCCCAGCGGACGGGCGCCGCCTGGCCGCTGTCGATGGCCTCGAAGATGGCGTCGGTGATCACCTCGGTGCGCGTGGCGCTCTCCAGGGTACAGACCGGCGCGCGCCCGGTTCGTAGCGCATCCACATAATCCTCGACCATCGGCAGGTGCCAGTTCGGGTTCGTGTTGGCCTCGAACCGCTCGGTGCCGGCCGCGCTGATCTTGAGCACCGGGCCGTTGCCGTGTGGCGGCCACTCGGGCCAATGGATGCGCCCGGCGGTGCCGAACAGCTCCAGTTCGTGCCGCGTGCCGGGCGAGGCGCAGTTGAACAGAATGGTGAACAACTGCCCGCCGGCGAACCGCAGCACGACCGTGGCGATCTCTTCCACATCATGCATCACGGCCGGGTTGAGCACGCTGGCCTGCGCGGTGACGCTGACCGGCATCCCCAGGAAGTTGTGGGCGATGTCGATCAGGTAGTAGCCCAGCTCCTTGATGCGGCTGCTGCCGTTGGCCCGGCAGATGGGCGCCTGGCCGGGATTGTAGAACGGCGTCGAGTAGACCGCCCAGCCACCGACCAGCGTCCCGATCTCCTGGCGCGCCAGCATGGCCGCGGTCAACCGGTACTGCTCGGACAGCCGCCGGTAGTTGGAGCAACTGGTCACGCGGTCGCTGGCGCGCGCCGCGGCCAGCAGTCGCCGGCACTCGGCGCCGTTGAGGCCCAGCGGCTTCTCGCACAGGAGGTGCTTGCCGGCGGCCAGCACTTGCAGGCTCAACGCGATGTGCGTGTGCTGTGGCGTGGCCAGGTAGACCACGTCGGCGCCGCTCTCGGCCATGGCCACGGCCAGGTCGGTGTACACCTGGTCGACGCCGAGCTGCCGCGCCAACGCGGCGGCGCGCTCGCCGTCGCGGTCGCAGATGGCCACCACCTGCGAATGGTCACAGGTCACCAACGCCGGCCCCACCCGCCGCGTGGCGATGTCACCCGCGCCGACCAGCAGCCACTTCACCGTCTCCATACGTCACCACCCTCTGCACCGCCGCCCGGCGAGGCGGGCTGGCGGGCCATTGCGCCGCGAGGATGCGAAGTCCTCCCTGGGTCTGGGCACCCGCGACTCGGCGGTGACCGCAACCGGCGCTCACCGGGTGTTGGAGGAGCGGGCATTGGCGTCGCGAAGCGAGGGTGGTACGCGGTGTGCGGCGCGGGAGCGGGACATGCCGTTGGCCCTGGCAGTGCCGAAGTCGGTCTTCAAGCGCGACGTCGACGTCAGCGACTGGTATGGCCTGTTCACCGAACTGGTCGGTGCCGGGCTGAACGCCGCGTTGGGCAACCTGCCGGGCATGACCGACAAGCTCACCGAGGCCGCCGCCCGCGCCAAACTCGATCTGGACGTCGGCGAGCGGGCTTGGCTCCTGGTGCGCCATGCCATGGGCCATGCCGTGCTGCAACTGCTGGCTGAGTGCCGAGTCGACAGCGTGGACGCGCCGGCCAAGCTGCTCGCCGAGCAGTCCGCTCGGTGGTGCGAGGAGCAGTATGCGCTACCGGACCACTTCTGGGAGCGACCGGCCGACGCCGAGTTGGTGCGCGACTTCGTGGAGCCGTTCGCCATGATGCTCGAATGCTGGGGGCTATCGAGCGCCCGCGCCACCAGCATGGCCGGCCGTCTACCCGCGGCGTTCGTCCATGGTCTGCGACTGGCCTGGTCGTGCAAACCCGAGCCCTACCGCGCCGTCTTTGACTGGTTCAGCACCACCCCGGGCGCCGACCTGTCGAGCGCCGCGGCGAAGCGCGCGGAAGACTGGCGGCGCTACAACGCCTGGCTCGACGCACAGGTGAACCAGAGCCTGCTTGGTGAGCCGTTCAGTCTGCGCCAGATCTATGTGCCGCTGCGCGCCTGGTGGGAACGCGACGACGCACCGGCCGACGAACACCGCCACCGCGACGGCGACGCCACGCGGACGACAACGCGGGTGGTGGTGAACCTCAAGCGCGAGCTTGACCGGTGGCTGGCGCGGTTCGACGGCAGCGACGCCGTCCGCGTGATCACCGGCGGGCCCGGCTCGGGCAAGTCGTCGTTCTGCCGCATGTTCGCCGTCCACTGCGCCGCCAAGTCCGACTGGCGCGTGGTGTCTGTGGCGCTGCAACACGTGGCCGCCGACCATCCACTGGACCAGCAGATCGCCGCGCAGGTCGGCGTGCCGGATCTGCTCGGACACGACCCGTTCGGCGCCGAGGCCATGCCACCGCGGCTGTTGCTCATCCTGGACGGGCTCGACGAGGTGAGTCTGGCCGGCCGGGCCGGCCGCGAAGCGGCCGATGCCTTGGTGCAGAGCGCGGTGTCGCTGGCCGCGATCCACAAACAGGGCGGGCCGCGCCTGGCGGTGCTCATCGCCGGCCGCGACGTGCCGGTCCAGTTGCAGCCCGAACAGGGCCGATTCCAGACGGAGCAGGTGTTGCACCTCCTGGGCTATCTGGCCGACGAGGACCAGTGGCCGCGTTGGGACGGCCCGGAGCGATTGCGCCAACTGGACCAACGCGCCGCCTGGTGGCGCCGGTACGGCACACTCACCGGCCAGGTCTTCGACGGCCTGCCAACTGACCTGTCCGGCACGAAGCTCCAGCCGGTCACGGCGCAACCGCTGCACAGCTTCCTGCTGGCGCTGGCCCGCGTCGGTGGCGAGTTCACCTTCACCGGCGAGCCGAACCTGAACCAGGTCTACGAGCGGCTGGTCGAGGGTGTGCACGCCCGCCGTTACGCGCAGCCGCGCCCGCCGCGCGCCAACCCGACCGCACCGCCCGCCTTGGCCGACTTCCTCGCCGTGCTCGAGGAGATCGCGCTCTGTACGTGGCACGGCAATGGCCGCACCGCGACGCTGGCCGCGGTGCGGGAGCGGTGCCGTGGCGCCCACCTGGCGCACCTGCTCGATGACCACAGTGCCGACAGCGAATCCGGCGCGCTGCGCCTGCTGACGGCCTTCTATTTCCACCTGACCGGCCGCGACAGCGACAGCGAACGGACCTTCGAGTTCACGCACAAGAGCTTCGGCGAGTACCTGGCCGCCCGCCGCATCGTGGCGGCCATCGAACAGGCCTCGCGCCTGATGGAGCCCGACCCGCGCAAGCCCCGCAGCGTGGTCGATCCCCAGGAAGCCCTGCGCGAATGGGCCCGCATCACCGGCCCGGCGCCGATAGACTGGTACCTGTTGCCGTTCGTCCGCGATGAAGTGGCCCTGCGCGACCAGGAGGCCGTTCGCGGCTGGCAGCAGCGCTTGGTCGATCTCGTTCCAGTCGTGCTGACGGAGGGCCTGCCGATGCAGGACTTGGGCCTCGTCACCTGCGGCGAGATGGCCCGCCAGGCCCGCAACGCCGAGGAGGCGCTGCTGGTGGCGATGGATGCCTGCGCCCGAGTGACCAAGCAGCGCAGCGTGGTCAACTGGCCCGATGCCACCAGCCTGGGTGCCTGGCTGAACCGGCTGCGCGGGCAGCCGACAGGCTGGGCGCAAACTCTGCCCCTGCGCTGCCTGGCCCACTTGGGCTGCGCTCAGGCGTCCGGGGGGACGGTACTGGTCGGCGCCGACCTGATCGGAGGCGATTTGGGCGGCGCCGACCTGCACAACGGCGACCTGCGCGGCGCTAACTTGAGCGACGCGGACCTGCGTGGCACGGATCTGAGCGGCGCCAACCTTTTCCGCGCGGATCTGGACGGCGCGAGCCTGAGGGACGCTCGCCTCACCGGCGCCAATCTGTTCCGCGCCGACCTGAGCGACGCGGACCTCCGCTGTGCGGACCTGACCGGCGCGTACCTTTACGCCGCCGAACTGAGCGGCGCGGACCTGCGCGACGCCGACCTCAGCGGCGCGGGCCTCGACGGCGCTGACCTGAGCGACTCGAACCTGAGCGGCGCTGACCTGAGTGGCGCACACCTGGGCAACGCTGATCTCTCGCGCGCACGGTTCGACAGCACGACCAGGCCGGAGGCGCTGCACAGCGAGCTCATCCAGCGCGGCGCCAGGCGCGCTGACTGACAGGCATTCGTAGGGCGGGCTGTTGCCCGCCACGGGCCGCCGCCGTGACCCTCCGCCGGACGGGGCGATCGCTGGCGGGCAATAGCCCGCCCTACGCGGGCCGGTCCGTGGGCACGCCCACGCGACTGGCCTTGGCGACCAACAGCCCGCCCTGCGCCGACCGGTCGCCTGCTCCAGCAAGCACCCCTGGGCGCCACCACCCCGCCCGTCTGCGCTATACTGCCCCTCCGGAGCCCGCTATGACCCTCGTCCGCCCCACCCCCGAGCACGTCGCCTGGGCCGATTGCGAAGTCGGCGTGATCATCCACCTCGATGTGCAGGTGTTCGAACCGGACTACCGCTTCCGCGAGCAGCGCGGCTATTCGCCCTCGCCCGGCGTGTTCGCTCCGGCGGCGCTGGACACCGATCAGTGGGTCGAGACTGCCGTGTCGGCCGGCGCGAAGTATGCCGTGCTGGTGGCCAAGCATTGCAGCGGCTTCTCGCTGTGGCCCAGCGCGGCGCACGGCTACCACGTCGGCTCGTCGCCCTGGCGCGGCGGGCAGGGCGATGTGGTCGGCGACTTCATGGCCTCGTGCGCCAAGTACGGCGTGCAACCCGGGCTCTACTACAGCACGTCGTGCAACGCCTACTGCGGCGTGGACAATCCGGGCAAGGTGCTGTCGGGCGACCCGGCCGACCAGGCGCGGTACAACCAGGTGGTCACCACGCAGCTCAGCGAGTTGTGGACGCGGTACGGGCCGCTGTTCGAAATCTGGTTCGACGGCGGCACGCTGCCGCCCGAGCAGGGCGGGCCGGACGTGCTCTCGCTGCTCTGGAACCTCCAGCCGCAGGCGGTCTGCTTCCAGGGGCCGAAGGGCACGCGGTCGATGCTCCGCTGGGTGGGCAACGAGCGCGCCGAGGCGCCCTACCCCTGCTGGAGCACGACCCACCTGGCCACCGGCCGGTTCACCGGTGAGGAAGACGCACCGCCCGAAGGCGCGGGCGATCCCGACGGCGAGTACTGGGCGCCGGCCGAATCGGACATGCCCAATCGCGACCAGCATCGCGCGTTCCAAGGCGGCTGGTTCTGGCGCGAGGGTGACGAGGCGCACCTCTACAGCGTCGAGCACCTGCTGGAGCGCTACTATCGGTCGGTGGGCCGCAACACCAACTTCCTGCTCGGCATGGTCATCGACCAGCGCGGTCTGGTGCCCGACGCCGACCGCGCGCAGTTCGCCGCGCTGGGCCGCGCCTGGACCGGCTGCTTCACCAACCGGCTGGCCGAGACCAGCGGCCAGGGCACCGAAGTGTCGCTGACGCTGCCCCAGCCCAGCCCGGTGGCGCAGGTGGTGCTGCAGGAGGACATCGCCGAGGGCGAGCGCGTCCGCGCGTTCACGCTCGAAGGCCGCACGCCCGCCGGCTGGCGCGAGCTGTTCGCCGGGAGCTGCATCGGCCACAAGCTGATCGAACGCCTGGAGCCGGTGGAGCTGGCCGAACTGCGGCTGAAGGTCACGGCCTCGACGGCCGAACCGCTGGTGCGGCGGCTGGCGGCCTACGGGCCGGCGTGATCAGGCCGCGTCGGTACGCTGCGCCAGCCAACGAGCCAACGAGGTCTGGCTCTCGCCGGAAGGACGACCGGCCAGCATGGCGGCCACGCTGATGTCCTCGTCGAGATCGGGCCAGTGGACGCCTTCGCCCCGGCCAATCAGGCGCCAGTTGTCACGCTCGGCGGGTGTCCCGTGCATCAGCCGCGGATACCACGCCAGCGGCACCAGCAACGTTCGACCGTCACTCAACTCGACGGTCAGCGTGTCCGCGGAGACGCTCACCGACACGGCCGGCGGCGTAAGGCGGTCAGTCGGCAAAGTGCTCATGCCAGGCCCTCAGCAGCAACTCCAGGTTGGCTTCGGCCAACCGTTCGACCTGCGCCAACTCACCGCGCGGGTAACCTACGCTGTGGCCTAGACGCAGCGGCGAAAGCCACAGCTTGGCCACGCAGTCATCGCGCTCGACATGCACATGAGGCGGTTCGCCCCGGTCGCTGGAATAGAAGAAGAACCGGTAAGGCCCATGCCGCAGCACGGTTGGCATGACCAAGCACCTCCGCCCGCAACCTGCATCCGTCGGACACCTGGAGTCTAGCGCACCCATCGGCGACCGTCAAACCGGCCGGCCCAACGGGTGCGCGTCGAATCGTGTGGCTGGATCTGAGAGTCAAGGCGGTCCGGGGAGT
>CAZHGD010000030.1:0-55483 GCA_964531735.1 uncultured Fimbriimonadaceae bacterium
CGGCCGGTGCCGCGCCGCCCGGCGACTACTGCCCGCAACTGCTGTCGATGGCCGCGGTGGCCCTGCCCGGCGCCGCGGCCGAGGGCCAGGCCATCCGCGGGCTGCTGAGCGGCGCCGCGCTGCTGTCCGGGCCGGCGGCCACCAAGGAGGCGCTGCTGAGCGAGGCGGGCCGCCGCCAGGTGCTCCACCTGGCGACGCACGGCTACGCGGACGCCGAGGTGCCGGAGTACTCGGGCGTGTTGCTCGCCTCAAGCGCCGGTCGGGCCTTCGAGGTGCTCACCGCGGCCGAGGTGCTGCAATGGCAGCTCGACGCCGATCTGGTGACGCTGTCCGCGTGCGAGACCGGCCTGGGCCGTAGCTTCGCCGGCGAGGGGCTGATCGGCCTGACCCGCGCGTTTCTGCTGGCGGGCGCGCGCGATGTCGTCAGCAGCCTCTGGCGTGTGCCCGACGACAGCACGCGTGAGCTGATGACCCGGTTCTATAGCGCCTGGCGAGCCGGCCTGGAGCCGGCCAAGGCGCTCCAGTCGGCGCAGGTGGCGCTGCTGGGCGACAGTGCTACGCGGCATCCGTACCACTGGGCCGCGTTCTGCGTGGTGCAAGGGCCGCGGTAGGGCGGCAAGCCGCCTGGCGGGTGGGCCACCGGGCCGGTGACATGGCCTGGACAGGCGAGTCCGGCGGGTTGCCAGGAGGCGATCCTGGTGCTATACTCCGGCGGTTGTCACAGCGGGAGAAGCGGCGATGCGGCTGATCGCCGACGAGACGCTGCGGGAGCAGTGCCCAACCTGGTCGGCGCAGTTCGACGAACTGGTTGACCTCGAAGGTGACGGCTCCTGGTGCGGCCGGTTCAGTGGCTGGCTGACCATCCGAGTCGATCGTGACCGTCTGCTGGTTGACGGTACGGTGGACGGATGGGTGCCGCGCGGCTGTGATTACTGCCTCGGGCGGTTCCTGGAGCCGGTGGCCGTCGACGTGCGTGAAGTGTGCCTGTTGGGCAGCACGGGTGCGCACGGCGGCGAGGCCTGGTTCGACGAGGACCACGAAGCGTGGCGGGTGACACCCGACGGCTGGGTGAACGTCACGGAGATGGTGCGTCAAGGCGCCTTGCTGGCGCTGCCCACGCGCGCGTTGTGCGCCGAGGGCTGTGCTGGTCGGGCGTTGCTGGCACCGCCGGCGGGGTCGGTGAGCGACCCGCGACTGGCCGTGCTGCAATCCCTACGGCTGGAGGTGGAGGACCATGGCGGTCCCGAAGAGACGGACGAGTAAGGCCCGGCATCGCAAGCGCTTCGCGCATTGGAAGGCCGCGGCGGTGGTTACGGTGCGCTGTCGCCAGTGTGGCGCGCAGCATCGCCCTCATGCGGTTTGCCCCTATTGCGGCCACTACCACAACCGACAGGTGGTGCAGCCGTGGCTCGAGGCCGGCACCGAGTAGGCTGCGGCGGCTCTGAGGAGGGGTCAATGCGGATTGCGGTGGACGCCATGGGTGGAGACCTGGCCCCGGCCGAGGTTGTCCATGGCGCCCTGGCGGCCGCCGCGGCGTTCACCGACACGCAGTTCCTCCTGGTGGGCGACGAGGCGGCCATCAGCGCCGAGTTGCCCGCCGAACGGCCGGCCAACCTGATCATCCGCCACGCGGCGCAGGTCATCGGCATGGACGATGACCCGGCCAAGAGCATCCGCCGCAAGCCCGACAGCTCGCTGACCGTGGCCGCCCGTATGGTGGCCGACGGCCACGCCGAGGCGCTGTTCAGTGCCGGCAACACCGGCGCGGTGACCACCGCGGCGGCGTTGCTCATCGGGCGGCTCGACGGCGTCTTGCGGCCGGGCATCGCGACGTTGCTCCCGACGCGGGCGCCGACGGGCTGGTCCATCGTCTGCGATGTCGGCGCCTGTGTCGACAGCAAGGCCGAGTGGATCGTCCAGTTCGGTGTCATGGCGGCCATCTACGCCGAAGAGGTGGAGCGGATTCCCTCCCCGCGAGTGGGCCTGCTCAACATCGGCGAGGAATCGTCCAAAGGCGACCGCGAATCGCGCCACGCCCACAACCTGTTCGCGGCGGCCGGCCTGCACTGGGTCGGCAACGTGGACGGCAAGGACGTGTTCCGCGGCGAAGCCGACGTCATCGCCTGCGACGGGTTCAACGGCAACAATCTGCTCAAGGTCTCCGAAGGGGCGGCGGAGTACTTCATGGAGCTGGTCCGCTCGGCAGTCGAGAGCACACCGGTGTCGAAGCTGGGCGGGCTGCTGATCCGGCCGTCGCTACGCCGGCTCAAGCAGCGGATCGACTACAGCGAGGTCGGCGGCGCCTTCCTGCTGGGCATCAAGGGCCTGGTGGTCATCGGCCATGGGCGCAGCACGCGCAAGGCGGTCTACCACGCGCTGCGCCGCACTCGCGAGGGCTTGCAGCACCAACTGGTCCAGCGCGTGGCCGCGCGGTTCGCCTCCAACGCCACGATGGCCGTCGTCTGACGCGAACGTCGAGGTCAGCAGCTTGAACGAGCTTCCGGGAGTCGCCATTGTCGGTACCGGCTGGGCGGTGCCCGAGTTGCGGCTGAGCAATGACGACCTGGCCGAGCGGGTCGACACCAGCGACGAGTGGATCCGCACGCGGACCGGCATCATCACCCGCCACGTCATGCGCGAGGGCGAGCACCTCAGCGACCTGACCGAGGCGGCCGCGCGGCAGGCCATGGCCAACGCCGGTGTGGCCGCCGAGGAGATCGACGCCATCATCGTCGGCACGGTCAGTGCGGACTTTCCGTTCCCCAATGCGGCCAACCACCTGCAGCACCGGCTCGGGTTGCGGCGCTGCGCGGCGTTCGATGTCTCGGCCGCCTGCTCGGGCTTCGTCTACGCGCTGGTGATGGCCGACTCGCTGGTGCGCACCGGTCGGGCCAAGACCGTGCTGGTGGTGGGCGCCGACGCACTGAGCCGCATGCTCGACTGGGGCGACCGCAGCACCTGCGTGCTGTTCGGCGACGGCGCCGGCGCGGCGGTGGTGCGCCAGACCGAGCCGGGTTACGGGCTGCTGGGTGCCGATCTGGGCTGCGACGGCTCCGGCGGCGACCTGCTCAAGGCCGAGCCGATCGAGGGCAAGTACCAGCCCGGCACCATCCGCATGGTCGGCCGCGAGGTGTTCAAGTTCGCCGTGCGCATCCAGTGGGAGACCTGCCAGGCCGCGCTCGAGCAGGCCGGCATCACGGCGGAGCAGGTCGACTGGTTGGTGCCGCATCAGGCCAACCTGCGCATCATCGAGTCGGCGGCCAAGGGGCTGGGCATTCCGCTCGAGCGCGTCTACGTCAACGTTGACCGGTACGGCAACACGTCGGCGGCGTCGATTCCCATCGCTTTGGCCGAAGCGGCCGCCGGTGGCGTGTTCCAGCGCGGTGACTACCTGCTGTTGGTCGGCTTCGGCGCCGGGCTGACCTGGGGGGCGGCGGTCCTGAGGTGGTGGTGAGGTGATTGCCTGGCTCTTCCCTGGTCAAGGCTCGCAAGCGTCCGGCATGGCCAAGTGGCTGCTGGCGCGGTCGGCGGCCGCGCGCGAGGTATTCGCGCGGGCGGACGAGGCGCTCGGCTGGCCGGTGACGAGCTGGTGTCGTGACCTGGACGACGCGGGCCTGAAGGCCACCGAGGTGGCGCAGCCGGCGCTGCTGGCCACGGCCTGGGCGACGCTGGCGGCCGTTCAGGAAGCCGGTGGTGCCGGCCAACCGGCGCTGACCGCGGGCCACAGCCTGGGCGAGTACACCGCGCTGGTGGCCGCCGGCGCGCTGGAGTTCGAGACCGCGCTGCGGCTGGTGCGGCGGCGCGGCGAGCTGATGCGCGACGCGGCGGCGGCTTGCCCGGGGGCCATGGCGGCGGTGCTCAAGCTCGACGACGCCTCGGTGGCGCGGCTGTGTGCCGAAGTCGGCGGCACGGTGGCGCCGGCCAACTACAACTCGCCGGGCCAAGTGGTCATCTCCGGCGCGGTCGAGGCGGTGCAACAGGCCGAAGGGCTGGTCAAGGCCGCGGGCGGGCGCGCGATCCGCTTGCCGGTCAGCGGCGCGTTCCACTCGCCGATCATGGCCCCGGCGGCCGCGGCGCTGGCGGCCGACCTGGCGGCGACCGAGTTTGCCGACGCCGTGGTCCCGGTGGTGCAGAACGTGGTGGCTGAGCCGGTGACCGCGGCGGCGGCGCTGCGCGCCAATCTGGCCGCGCAGGTGACCGGCTGCGTGCGCTGGACCCAGACCGTGACCGGGCTCCAGGCGGCCGGCGTGCGGCTGGCGATCGAGTTTGGTCCAGGCGAGGTGCTGTGCGGTCTGGTGCGGCGGACGGCGCCGACGATCCAGGCGCTGCCGGTGCGCTCGGCGGACGATCTGGCGGCGGTGCTGGCCGCGCTGGCCGAGGGAGCGGAGGCATGATCACGCTGACAGGCAAGGTGGCCCTGGTGACCGGTGCGGGGCGTGGCATCGGGCGGACCATCGCGCTAAAGCTGGCGGGACTCGGTGCCCGGGTGGTGGTGAACAACCTGTCGGCCGAGCGGAACGAAGAGGTCTGCGCGGCGATCCGCGAGGCCGGCGGCGAAGCCGTCGGCGTCCTCGGCTCGGTGACCGATCCGGCGGTGGCCGAGGCTTGTGTCAAGGCGGCCACGGAGCAGTTCGGGCGGCTGGACATCGTGGTGAACAATGCGGGCGTCACGCGTGACACGCTGGTGGCGCGGATGAGTGACGAGGACTGGCAGACGGTGCTGGACTGCAACCTGACCGGTGCTTTCCACGTCATTCGGGCGGCGATGCGGCCGCTGATGCGGCAGCGGTCGGGCCGGATCATCAACATCAGTTCGGTAGTGGGCCAGATGGGCAACGCTGGACAGGCCAACTACGCGGCCTCGAAGGCGGGTCTGCTGGGCCTGACGAAAGCCGTGGCGCGGGAGCTCTCCACGCGCAACGTGACGGTCAACGCCGTGGCGCCGGGGTTCATCGACGAAGGCATGACGGCGGAATTGAGCGAGGAAGTGCGCCAGGTGGCGCAGAAACAGATCCCACTCGGGCGATTTGGGTCGTCCGAGGATGTGGCGGCTGTGGTAGCATTCCTGGCCAGTGATGCGGCCGGATATCTGACAGGCCAGACCATCGGTGTCGATGGCGGCATGGTGATGCATTGATCCTCGCGCTGGTCGGTTGGTGACGGCGAGCGGCGGCGAGGCGGGTGACCATTAGGAGCGGAAACGTGGCTGTGTCGGTGTTCGATCGGATTCGTGACATCATCGTGGAGCAGTTGGATGTCAGCGAGGAGCAGGTGACCCCGGATGCTCGGTTCGTCGACGATCTGGGGGCAGACTCCCTCGACGTGGTCGAGTTGATCATGCGCATCGAAGAGGAACTCGAGATCGAGATCCCCGACGAGGACGCCGAGAAGCTGCAGACCGTCAAGGACGCCGTGGCCTACGTCGAAGCGCACCAGGGCTAGGCGACGCAGGCGAGGTCGTTGCTCCCGACGGAGACCGTCAACCCGACCGGTTGGCGGTCTCTTGCGGTTGGTTGTGGCCCGGCTTGGCCGGTTGGCCACACGGAGGAAGTGTAGATGGGTCTTCGGCGGGTCGTGATCACCGGGCTGGGCGCACTGTCGCCGGTGGGCAATACGGTTGCCGACACCTGGGCGTCGCTGGTGGCCGGGCGCGGCGGCGTCGGGCCGTTGACGCGGTTCGACTGCACGGACTACTCCTGCCGCATCGCGGCCGAGCTGAAGGACTTCTCCGTGGAGGAGCGCCTCGACCGCAAGCTCGTGCGCCGGACCGACCCGTTCATCCAGTACGCGCTGATCGCCTCGCACGACGCGGTGGCCGACGCCGACCTGGTGATCGATGACAGCAACCGTCGCCGCATCGGCGTGGTCTTCGGCTCGGGCATCGGGGGCATCAAGGCCTGGGACGACAACTACCACACCCTCCTGGAGCGCGGTCCGTCGCGCGTGTCGCCCTTCCTCATCCCGATGCTGATTGGCAACATGGCGGCGGGCTTCGTCTCCATCGAGATCGGGGCGCAAGGGCCGTCGAAGTCGGTGCAGACCGCCTGCGCGACCAGCGCCACCTGTGCCGGCGACGCGATGCGCCTGATTCAGTGGGGCGAGGCCGACATCGTCATTGCCGGTGGCACCGAGGCGTCGCTGCTGCCGTTGCCGTTCGCGGGCTTCTCGTCGATGAAGGCGTTGAGCACTCGGAACGACGATCCGGTCCATGCCAGCCGGCCGTTCGACCTGCACCGTGATGGCTTCGTCATGGGTGAGGGTGCGGCGGCCCTGGTGCTCGAGGACCTCGATCATGCGCTCGCGCGCGGCGCTCGCATCTACGGTGAGTTGGTCGGCTACGGCCAGACGTCCGACGCCTACCATATGGCTTCGCCGGCGCCCGACGGCTCAGGCGCGGCCGAAGCCATGCGGTTGGCCCTGGCCGAGGCGCAGGTGCGCCCTGAGCAGGTGGGTTATGTGAACGCCCACGCCACGTCGACCGGTGCCGGTGACGCCGCCGAAGCCGCGGCGCTGGGCCAGGTCTGGAGCAATGGCGACCTGCCGCCGGTGAGCGCCACCAAATCGATGACCGGGCACATGCTGGGCGCCGCCGGCGCCATTGAGCTGATGGTCTGCACACTGGCGGTGCATCACGGCGTGCTGCCGCCGACCATCAACTACGAGACGCCCGACCCGGCCTGCGACTTCGACTGCGTGCCGAACCAGTCGCGGGTCGCGCCGATCGACGTGGCCCTCTCCAACTCGTTCGGGTTCGGTGGGCACAACTGCGCGTTGGTCGTCCGCCGCTACGCCTGAGCTCGGAACAAGCGTCTTCGCGCTGGCGTCGGCGATAGGGTTACCGCGGGCTGGCTACCGCGCCCGCCGGTGGGAGTCGTCATGGATATGCCCCGACACCGGGGGCCAGGCTGGCGCTGGTGGCTGGTGGTCGCGCTGCTGCTGGGGGCTCGACCGTCATCGGCGCAGGACCTGACGCAAGCGCTGCAGGATCTGGGGCGCTCGTTGGTGGACGCGGCAGGTTGCCGGAGCGAGGTCAAAGCCAACGGCAAGCCCTTCGCCACCATGTCCTACAAAGGCCGCTCGTTCAGCAGCGCGACGCAGCCCAACGCGGACGGCGAACCGGAGCTGGTGCTCCGCTATCAATACTCCTTCCTCGTCGAGACGACACCACTGAACACTGAACTCGTCTACGACGTGGCCTTGCCGCTCAGCCAGGTGGCCGCCGAACGCTGCCGCATCGCGGTGCTCGGCGCCACCAAGGAACGCGACATCGACGTCACCTTCGACCCGCCGGTGTTCAACTGCATCATCAGCTTCCAGAAGCCGTTGGCGGTGCCGCTGCGCACCATCAAGACCGCCAAGGGCGAGCCGCCGAGCGAGCAGAAGAGCAACAGCGAGCAGCGGTTCGTGGGCGTCTTGTTCGCCCGCAAGGAGGCCGCCGACGAGTGCCTGGCGAGGCTGAAGCGGGCCGTCGAGTTGGCCGGCAAGCCGGCCGGTACGTGATGGGTCGATGCTTGGGTGGTTGGCAGCGAACGCTCGTTTAGGTACCATGCGCGGCAGGTCGGCGGACCGCTCGTGCCGCTGACGGAGGTCCGCAGATGCAGAGGCGTGCGTTCACCCTGATCGAGTTGCTGGTCGTGATTGCGATCATCGCCATCCTGGCGGCCATTCTGTTCCCGGTCTTCGCCAAGGCCCGCGAGAAGGCGCGGCAGTCGAGTTGCGCCAGCAATCTCAAGCAGATTGGCCTGGCGACGATGCAGTACGCGCAGGACTACGACGAGTGCCTGCCGGCCTCGTACGTCATCACCACGCCGCCCGGGGCCACCTACTGGAACGAACTGATCCAGCCGTACTGCAAGAACACCCAGATGCTGGCCTGTCCCAGCAACAAGAACACGGGGCACACCGCGCTGACCGGTCAGCAGACCTCGTTCGGGTGGAACTACACCTACCTGACCGTCAACCCGACCTATCCGGGCGGCTACAACGCCGGCGGCTACTCGCTCGGCGCCATCGCCGCGCCGGCCGAGACGGTGATGGCCGGCGACAGCGGGGCCAACACGCTCGGCTACGTCATCGCCTATAGCGGCGGCTACGCGCCGACCGGTATGCACAACGGGGGCGACAACTTCGTCTTCTGTGACGGACACGTGAAGTGGTACAAGGTCGAGGCGATCACGGGCACCACCGGGGCGCCGCTCTGGGACCGCAACTGACCTGCCCGGCGCAGTGGACGGCGGGCGGACGGATCCAGCCGCACTGAGCGACGACCCGCGGCGGGCGCGCGGCCGCCGCGGGAGAGTGGACGATGCGAGCAGGTGTGGCACCTGGTCTGCTGCTGTTGGTGGCGACGGCAACCATGGCGCAGGGACCGGCGGAGACGCTGGCGATCCGTGGCTGGACGGTGCGCCTCGCGCGCAACGGCACTTTCGACCTCTCTGAAGGCACGGCTGCTCGGCTGCAAGGCAGCCGGCTGATCGCGTTCGGCCGTGACTGGCGCAGTGTGTCGCAGACCGCTGCCGGTGACGTGCAGGTCAGCACGGCGGACGGCGTGATCCGCACCGAGGGCCGGCTGACCGAGGTTGGTGCCGGCCAGGACTGGCGGTTCGTGCAGCGGTTGCGAGTCGAGGGCGACACATTGCGCTGCGAGTGGGAGCTGACGGCGGCGCGCCGAATGTGGGTCAACGAACTCTCATGGATGGCCGACCTGCCCATCGCGGCCTACCGCGGGCGCCGCGTGCTGTTGCTGCCGGGCGAAGAGGCGACTTTGCCCGAGCAGATGCCGAAGCAGCGGCACTTCGTCAGCGCGGCCGCCAGCCGCTGTGTGTTCGCCGCGGGCGAACCGTGGCAGTGGAGCCTGGACCTCGACCATCCGCGCCTGTGCAACGTGCAGGACACGCGGGAGTTCAAGGGCGACGTCTACCAGCCGTTCATCAAGCTCCTCGACGGCGCGCGCGAGGTGGCCGCGGGCGAGCGCTTCACGCTCGCCTTCACGCTCCACCCGGCCGACGCGCGACGGCACGCGGTGGCCAGGCTGGCGCTCGCCTCCGACCGGCCGCTGCGCTTGGGCGAGGTGCGGTGCCAGCCGGCCACGCCGCAGGCCGGCGAGTTGGTCACGCTGAACGTGGATCTCGCCGGCCGCTGGCGGACGCCGTTCTGGTCCGAAGAGGTGGCGCTCGACGCGCAGATTCAGGGCGGCGGCCGGACCTGGCGCGTGCCCGGCTGCACCGTGCTGGACTACCGCCGGCAGGTGCTGGGTGGCCGTGAGCTGCTCGAGCCGGTCGGCGAGCCGACCTGGCAGGTCCGGTTCCTGCCGCCGCAGGCCGGTGACTACCAGGTGGTCCTGACCGCGCGCGATGGCACGGGCACGGTCAGCCGGCGGTTCTCGTTCACGGCCACCGCCGGCACCGCGCGGCCGTACCTGCGGGTCAGCCGCAGCGACCGGCACTACTTCGAGTTCACCGATGGTACGCCCTACTTCGCCAACGGCCTCAACGTCTGCTGGTACCGGGCCGCGATGGGCACCAGCGACTACGACGACTGGTTCGGCAAACTGGGCGCCGCGGGTGGCAACTACGCGCGGGTGTGGATGCCCGACTGGGCGTTCGGCTATGAATGGGGCCGGCCGGGCGAGTACCGGCAGGACCATGCCTGGCAGTTCGACCGCGTGCTACAGTTGGCCCAGCAGCACGGCATTCGGATCAAGCTCTGCCTGGAGGCGTTCCGCACCTTCGGGCGCGGCAACCCCTACGCCAAGGCCAACGGTGGCCCGTGCGACCAGGTGCTCGACGTGTTCACCAACGCGGACGCCCAGCGGATGTGGCGCAACCGCCTGCGCTACGCCGTGGCCCGGTGGGGCTGGTCGCCCAACCTGCTGGCCTGGGAGTTCTGGAACGAGATCGACTGCGTTCAGGGCTACCAGGCACCGGTGGTGCAGGCCTGGGCACGCGACATGAGCCGCTATCTGCGCCAGGAGGACCCCTTCGGCCACCTGATCGTCAACAGCCTGGGCAGCTTCGTCTACGAGCCGGACCTGTGGCGCTCGGCCGAGATGGACTTCGCGCAGATGCACGGCTACTGGCATCCGAAGTGGAAGTCGACCGAGTTCGGGCGGGACATGGCGCAGATGATGGCCGACCACGTGGCGATGGTCCGCCGATTCGACAAGCCTTGCTTCTTCGCCGAGTTCGGCCTGGTCAACGAGACGTGGGGTCCGAGCCCGCGCCTGGCCGACGATCCGGACGGGGTCAATCTGCACAACGGTATGTGGGGCGCGATGATGGCCGGCGCGGCGGGCACGGCGCACCTGTGGTGGTGGGACAACTACGTCGCGCCGCGGAACCTGTGGTACCACTTCCGCGGGGTGGCCCGGTACATCGCCGGCGTGCGCTGGAACACCGAAGGGTTTGAGCCGGGCGTGGCCGAGAGCACCGCCGGCGTGCGGGCGATGACGCTACGCGGCCGGACGCAGACCCTGGTCTGGGCGCAGAACCGAGCGCACACCTGGTGGCAGGTGGCGGAGAAGCAGCCGGTGCCACCGGTCACCGCCGCCACGGTGACGCTGCCCGAGCTGCGCGGCGCGCTACGCGTCGAGCGCTGGGACCCCTGGACCGGTGAGTGGCTGGCCGCCGAAGACGTGACCGCGGGCGAGGGTGGGCTGACGGTGAACCTGGGCACCGTGGCGCGCGATGTGGCGGTGAAGGTGGAGCGCCGGTGACCGGAGGTGCGCCATGGGGCTGGACCTCGTCGAGTGGCTGATGTGCGTGGAGGAGGAGTTCGGCGTCGCGCTACCCGACGACGAGGCGGCCCACTGGCGGACCATGGGTGACGTCCAGGAGTGGTTGGTCTCGCAAGTCTGCCTGGAGCCCAGCGACGGCTGCGCGAGTTCGCGTTGGTTCTACCGTCTGCGCCAGGCCCTGGTCGCCGAATTTGAGGTCGAGCGCGCTCTGGTCATCCCGGACATGTTCGTCGACACCTTGCTGCCCACTGACGACCGCCGAGCGGCGTGGGCGCGTTTGGCCACGGTCCTTGGTGTCGCGCTGCCAGGTCTGGGATGGGCACATCGCAGCGCGCCGGAGTCGCCGTTCCGCACCGTGCGCGATATGGTGGGCTATCTGCTGCTCACGCAGACGCCGGCGGACTGTCGCCGCTGGCGGCCGGACGAGGTGTGGTCAGCGCTGGTTGCGCTGAGCGTCGAGCAGTGGGATCTCGACCCGCGTCTCATCCAGCCGGAGTCCCGCTTCGGCGATGATCTGGGCATCTCCTGACCGACCGCTGCCGCACCGCCACCGGTCAACCGACGGCAGCCGCAAATCCCGATGGGCTGGGTGCACAGAACATGCGGTCGGACTGATCAGCCCGATCGGGTTGAGCCTCATTCAGCCCGGCCGCACCACACCGCTGCGCGCTACTGTTCGCCGCCGCCACCGGCGGGCGGGTTGGCCGGCGCCGGCTGCCCCGGTGCCGCTTGCCATCCGCCACCACCACCGCCGCCACCGCGTCCACCGCGGCCGCCGCCACCACCGCCGCCGCGCCCACCACGGCCGCGCATCGTGTCGAACTTGGCCTGTTGCTCCGGGGTCAGGATCTGCCGGATGCGCCCGCGCTGCTCCTGGTGGATGGCGCGGCCTTGCTCACGGCGCTGCTCCGGGCTGAGGTTGCGCAGCGCCTGTAGCTTCGGCTCGTACTCCTTGCGGATGGCCTCCAGTTGCGTCTTCTGCGCCTCGGTCAGGTTCAGCTCCTGGATCATGCGCTCCATGCGGCCGCGACCACCACCCGGTCCACCCGGTCCACCGGGACCGCCGCGGGCCATCTGCTGCATGCGCGCGTTGCGGGCCCGTGCGGCCATCACCTGCCAGCCCACGAGCACCACCGCGAGCGCCAACAGGCCGGCCACCAGCGCCAGGTGGCGGGTCCGCTGGCGGCGTGCCGGGTCCACCGGGGCCGGCTTCGCCTTGCCCGAACCGCCCTCGGGCCGGGGCCCTATCGTTCGTGCCATGATCTGCTCCGTATCTGGAGCGTGACGTCAGCTTTCCGGTGGCGGTTACACCGGGCTGATCAGCTGGCCGGCCAGCCAGCGACCCGTCGCGGCCAGCACCTCGACCTTCAGGTCCAGGTTCTGCCGGCGAACGCAGACCATGTCCAGCACGTCGAAATGGCAGGTCAGCAGCAGCTTCTCGAGCGACACGGCGCACGGCAGCGCGCCGCCACCGCCACCGCCCGCCACGCAGATGCCCAACGCGGGCTTGCCCGCCAGGTCGGCGCGGAACTCCTCGGCGTGCCAGGTGGTCCGGCGGTAGCGCTCAAGGAACGTGCGCAGGCTCTCCGACAGGTCGCCGTAGTAGACCGGCGTGGCGAAGACGACGCCCACGGCGCGGCGGATGCGGGCGACCAGACCGGCCAGGTCGTCATCGATGGCACAGGTGCCTTGGCGGCGGCAGTCGCCCCAGCCGTCGAGATCGCACTGTCGACAGCGCTCCAGGTCAAGTGTCGGCAGGAACACCTGCTCGACGGTGACGCCCTTGTGCGACAACCCCGCGGTCAGTCCGGCACAGGCCTGCGCCGTCTGGCCCGCGGGGTTGCGAGCACCGTTGATGATCAGCACGTTCACGCCAGGTCTCCGGGGCCGGTGACTGGCGGCTACGACTACGGCATGGTGAATCCTGCCGCCTCGAGCGCGGCTTTGGCTTCGGGGCCAGCCAGGAACTTCAGGTAGCTCTCCGCCTCAGCCGCCAGCGGCGCCGTGGTCAGGATGCACTTGGTGTAGGTGGCCTTGACCTGCATCTCCTTCGGCAGGTCGACCCCCGGCAGCTTGGCGCGCTGCAGATCGGTCTGGTAGACGAATCCGGCGTCGGCCTCACCGAGCTGAACCTTGGTGGTCGCGTTCTCAACGCTGGATTCCGTCGACACGACGCGCTTGCGGATCGTCGCCACGTCGGCCTCGTGGCCGGCCTCGGCATACGCCTTCAGGGCCTTCTCGGCGTACTTGCCGGCCGGCACGTCCTTACCGCAGACCACCAGACTGACTTCGCTGTTGATGAGGTCCTCGAACGCCTTGACCTTGCCCGACTTGGGGCTGACCGCCAGGGCGAGCTGGTTCTTCACGAACACTTCGGGCTCGCGGACCAGCTTCGCCGCGAACAGGGCCTGGCTGTGGTCTTCGCTGGCGCTGATGAACACGTCAGCCGGCGCACCGCTCTCGATCTGGGCGCGCAGCTTCTGCGAGCCGTCGAGGCTGACGTCGACCTTGACGCCCGGATGGGCCGTTTCGTAGGCCGCGTTGATGTCCTTGATGACCGCCGACAGCGAGCTGGCGGCGAGCACCAGGAGCTGTTTGTGGGCGCCTGGTGAAGAGGCCGGATGCGGCGCCGAGGTGGCGGGCGACACCATCGGCACCTTGACGGGCGGCGGGGTCGGCGAGGCTTGCTGGGCACAGCCGCCGAGGACCAGACCGAGGGCGAGAACCGGGACCAACGCAGCACGCATGCCAGACCTCCGCAAGCAGGGGGCGGACCGACCAGACAACGGCACCGAACCCACACGGAGGTGTCCGGCACCACGCTACCGGCTAGTCTAGTCAGGGACTCGGACGGCTGGTGGTACCAAATCGCAACTCTTGCGGAAGATCCACCTTGCCGGCGCGGTGCCGGGCCCCGGCGTCCAGCGGGCGGCCGGCCTAGAACGCGTGGTTGCCGTCGGGCATGTGGCAAGCCATGCAGGGCTTGCGCGCCGCCTCGCGTTGGTGTCGCGCCGGGCGTTCGACCTTGCCGGCGTGGCAGGGCTCGCAGACCAGGTTGCCGTCGGCCTTGAGCTGGTTGGCCACTTTGGTGCCATGCGGCTCGTGGCACGAGGCGCAGGAGACGCGGCCGCTCTTGCCATGGTTGCCGCGCACGAACTCGTTGTAACGTGCCCCGGCGCCCTTGGCCTTGGCGTCGATGGTGAAGGTGGCCGCCAGATCGTCGCCCGGCTTGAACGTTGCGGGGTAGTCGCGGCCGTCGGCGGTCCGGCCGACGGAGTGACAGGCGCCGCAGACCATGGCCGAGCGGGCCGGCGTCAGATCGCGGAAGCGCATGATGTGGCGCGGCATGGACGATTCACGGTGCAGACTGCCGGGCCCGTGGCACATCTCGCAGCCGGCGCCGGCCTCGACGAACTTGCCGTCGGCGCCGAGACCGGTGACGCAGCGATAGAGCGCCAGACCGGTGGCGTCGCTGGTCGGCCTGGCCTGGCCGTGCGGTCCCTTCTGGTAGGAGGCCACCAACTCGGGCTTGGTGGTCTCATGGCAGCCGAGGCAGCTCGCTCGCCCGGTGTAGGTGGCGCCGGCGCGTCGTGACGGGTCATCGGTGGCGGCCAACGCGGCGGCGACCGCCAGAGCTACCAGGGTCAGGACAGCACCGGCACGCTTCATCGACGAACTCCTCGACGTTGCGACCAGAGCATCACCGGCACTCCGGCCGCCAAGACCAACAAGCCGGCGATGGTGCCCAGGCCGGCATAGCGGATGGTCGCCCACAGCATATACGCTGCCGTGCTGCAGAACAACAGCGGCGTGACCGGATAGCCGGGCACCCTGAATGGACGCAGCGCAGCCGGTTCGGTTCGCCGCAGGCGGAACACCGACAGGCCGACGAGCAGGAAGAACAACCAGAACACCGGGGCGGTGTAGTCGACCATGGTCTCGAAGCCCCGGCGGCTGACGGCGCCGAGGACGATCAGTGCCACCGCGACGACGCCCTGGCCGAGGAGGGCGCTGCGCGGATGGTCGCGCCGCCAGGCGGCCAGGACCGCGAGCGACTGGTGGTCGGCGCCCACGGCGTAGACCGCGCGAGCGCCGGTGAAGATGGCCGCGTTGGCCGCGCCGATGGCCGACAGGGCGACCATGGCCGCCACGAGCGTGGCCAGCCGGTCGGCGCCGACCGCGCGGCAGAGGTCCACGGCCACGGCGGCGGAGCCGGCCATGCCGCTCAGGCCCAGCACGCGCAGGCAGGCCAGGTTGACGAACAGGTAGAGCGCGGTGATCAGTCCGAGCGACAGCAGTACCACCACGGGGAACGCCCGCTGCGGGCGGTGCAGCTCGGCTGACAGGTAGGCCGCCTCGTTCCAGCCGCCGAAGGCGAACAGCACGAACACCAGGGCCAGGCCAGGGTGCGCGGTGGGCGGCGGCGCGCCGGCGGCTGGCGTCGGCGCGGCCCAGGCCAGGCCGGCCAGCACGACGGCGCCCAGACCGATGGCCTTGGCGACGGTCAGCACGAGCTGCACGCGCGTACACGGGCGCGCGCCGCAGAGGTTGACCGCCGTCAGCGCCACCACGCCCGCCGCCGCACCGGCGGGTGACCAGCCTGGACAGCCGACCGCCTGCGCGGCGTAGTCGCCGAAGATGAACGCCATGGCCGCGATGGAGCCGGTCTGGATGACCGTCAGGCGGGCCCAGGCGAAGAGGAAGGCCACCGGCCGCCCGAAGGCGCGGTCGAGGTAGTGGTAGTCGCCGCCGGGATGTGGCCAGGCGATGGTCAGTTCGGCGTAGCACAGCGCACCGGCGACGGACAGGAGGCCGCCGAGCAGCCAGAAGCCGAGCAGTTGACCCGCGCTGCTGACGTTTCCGGCGACCAGCGACGGCAGGCGGAAGATGCCCGCGCCGACCACTACGCCGACCACCAGAGCGACGGCATCGGTGGTGGTCAGGCTCGCGGCGGGGACACAGGGGGCGCCGGCTGGCGCCCCCTGGTTCTCAACGGCAACGGCCGCACTCACTGCTTCTTGCCGTCCAGGCCGTGCACGCGCTCGATGTAGCGCAGGCCGCCGCGGAGGCCGTCAATCCGCGCCTGCCCGCACTCGAGGAACTTGCCCACCAACAGGAGGTGCATGTCCAGCGCCAGGTTCTTGTAGTCGACCTCTTTGAGGAAGGTGCCGACGGTGCTGCGGATCACCTTCTGCTTCTCACGGTCGCCGGCATACTCCACCACGGCGACGGGTGTCTTGGCCGGGTAGTGCTTGGCGAGCTTGGCGAAGAAGTCGGCGTAGTCGAGGTGCATGGTGTAGACGATCAGCGAGGTCTGGGCGACCATCAGCTTCTCATTGGTGTCCTGGCGACCCGGGAAGTCGGCCATGGTCACCACCGCGCTGTTGGTGTCGTAGCCGAAGACCGGGTTCCGCTGCACCGCGGCGGTCGCCGCCTGGAACGAGCCGATGCCGGGCACCACTTCGGACGGGAAGTCCTTCGGCAGCATTTCGAGGTACCAGGTGGTGCCGTACATCATGGCGTCGCCGCCCTGCAGCGCCACGACCGACTTGCCGGCCTCGACCGCGGCGCGGATCTTGTCGACCACCTCCTGGCGCACCTTGGCGTTCTTGACGCACAGGTCCTTGGCTTCGGCGTTGTCGAGCAGATTCGGATCGACGCCATAGAAGATGCGCGCCGCGTGCGGGGCGATGAGCACCGGGCGGCCGGCGATCAGGTCGGCGAACCAGCGCGCTTCTTCTTCGGTCTCCACTACGAACAGGTCGCCCTGCTTGATCGCCGCGGCGCCGCGGATGGTCAACAGGTCGGGTGCCGTGCCGGTGCCGATCACGTAGAAGCGGCCCGGCTTCGGTTTGGCGTTCTGGGCCGTCACCGTGACGGTGGCGAGAACCGCCGCGGCAACAGCCGGTAGCAGGCAGCGTGTAGCCAGTCGCATCAATGCTCTCCTTGGTGTGCCCTACGTCGCGGGGCGCCACGGCGGCTCGCCGTCAGTTCGCCCAGCCCTTGATGGTCTTCTGGCCCTGCTTCTGCCACTTGGCGTGGCCGTCACAGCAGGCGAAGTTGGTGCCGCTGACATGCACGGCACCGTCGGTGTAGCCCTGGCCCCAGTCCTCCCAGATGAAGGTCTCGGTCGGGTTGGTGACGGCCGCCAGCGTGGCCGGCCCGGTGAGCCCCGTCTTCGAGGTGAAGGCGAGGGGCAGGAAGATGAAGGCGTTGCCGTGGTAGTTGGTCGGCGCCCGGCCCGTGGTCGGGTCCTTGTACATGTCCGCCGGGTCTTTCGGGGCTGACGGGCAGTACCAGAGCTGGTTGTTCTTGATGTACGGGGCCAGCAGGTAGGTCCACGGTGAGCCGTCGTAGGTGTTGGGCGAGCTGCCGACGGTCACCAGGTCGGGGTAGGCGGCCAGCAGCTTGCCATACGGCCAGGCCACGGCGCTGGTCCAGCCCCAGAACGGGTACGTCTCGTCATAGTCCTGGCAGTACATCAGCGTCGCGGTGCCAATCTGCTTCTCGTTGGACAGGCACGACGACTGCCGGGCCTTCTCGCGCGCCTTGGCGAAGACCGGGAACAGAATCGCCGCCAGGATGGCGATGATCGCGATGACCACCAGCAACTCGATCAGCGTGAACGCGCAGCGGGTGCGCTTGCCCATGGTGCGAACTCCCAGCCGCCGCCTCCCGTGGCGGCGAGCGCCGGAAGGTTAGGTACCGCGGCGGAAGGATAGCGCAACATCCAGGCAAGTTTGCGGAACGTGTCGAAGATGGTTCAGGTAACGGAAGGAACGCGGAAGCCAAACACCGCGCCGCCATCGGCTCGCGGGTGGGCGAACACCTCGCCGTGATGGGCCGCGATGATCTCCTTGGCGATGGCCAGGCCGAGGCCGGTGCGACCGTGCGGGCCGCCGGCGTGGAAGCGCTCCCACATGGCTTCGCTCTGCTCGGCGGTGAAGCCCGGCCCGCGGTCGGCGATGGTCACCTCGGCGGCGTCGTCGCAGCGGGTGACGCGCAGCTCCACGACCGAGCCGGTGGCGGTGTGGCGGATGGCGTTGTCGAGCAGGTTGTGAACGGCCTGGAGCAGCAGATCTCGCACGCCCTCGGTGCCCACCGCCTCCGCTGGCGTGGTGACGGCCAAGTCCACGCGGCGAGCGGTGGCCTGCGGCCGCAGGTGTTCGGCGGCGCGCTGGGCCAGGGCGCCCAGATCGAGCGTCTCGCGCGCCTCGGCGGGCAGGCCCGCCTGCAAGCGCGAGAGCTGCATGAGCTGGTCCACCAGGCGCTGGAGCAGACCGACCTGGTCGAGCGCGACGCCGAGGCAGCGGGCGCGTTCCGCGTCGCTGGCGGCGGTGCCGTCGGTGACCGCTTCGAGGTAGCCGCGGATGGAGGTCAACGGTGTGCGCAGTTGGTGCGAGGCGTTGGCGACGAACTCGCGGCGCATGTGGTCGAGACGCTGCTCGGCGGTGATGTCGACGAGGACCACGACGGTCTCGTCACCGCTGGTCAGCCGCGCCGTGCTGGTGCGCACCGTGCCGCCGGGCGCGGCCAGTGGCTCGTCGCTGCCGCACAGGAGCGCCTGGCGCAGGTCGGTGGCCGGCACCAGTTGGCGCAGTTCCAGGCCCTCGACCGGCGCCAGCGTCCAGCCCAGCAGCGCGCGGGCCGGTTCGTTGACCAGCGTGACGCGTTGCCGGTCGTCGTAGACGAGCACGCCCTCGGCCATGCTGGCAATGATGTCGGCCAGCTTGCCGCGGGCGGCCCGTTGCTGGGCGAACAGCTCCGCGAGCTGGCGGGCCGCCTGGTTCAGCGCCGCGGACAGGTGCGCCAGTTCGGCCGGTCCGCGCACCGCTACGTCGATGCCGAACTCGCCGCGCGCCAACCGCCGCGCGCTGTCGCTGAGTTCGGCCAACGGGCGCGCTTGCTGCTGGGCCAGCCAGGTGGCCAGCAGGACCGCCAGCAGCGCGGCGCCGGCGGCGGCGAAACCGGCGCTGGTCCATTGCGCGGCGATGATGCGCTGCGGCCCGGCAATCGGGCAGCGCACCACCACTTGGCCCAACGGCTCACCACCGGCCGGATCGAGCACCGGCACGGCGGCCGTGTACATGACGCCGGTGGGACAGGCGATGGCGACGACAGCCACGGTGTGCCGCGCGTCACCAGGCGCCAGCGGGCGGGCCGGCCGCTGCGCCGACTGCTCGGCGGTCAGGTTCGACGCCAGCGGCGACAGCTCGTGGCGGTCGAAGATGCAGACAGGCCCGCCGATCGCCGCGCCGGCCGCCTGCGACAGCACGGCCAGCTCGACGTGGTTGCCTTCGGCCAGCCCCGGCGCGGCGAGGGCGGCGATCTTGCGCGTCGCGGCGAGCAGCTCCGCCTGGCGCTGGCCCAGGTAATACCGTGAGAACAGCACGGAGCCGAGGCCGGCGACCATGGCCACGCCGGCCAGCGCCACCAGTACGTGCGTCAGCGTCAGGCGCGCGCGGACCGTGTGGCCCATGCCCATCTCCTAGGCGGCGCTGACGAACCGGTACCCGGTGCCCCAGACCGCCTCGATGGTACAACTAAAGCAGCCGGCGTCGGTCAACTTGCGGCGGACCCGCTTGACGTGTGTGTCGACGGTGCGCACGTCCTGGTACTCGTAGTCGCCACCCCAGACCTGCTGCATCACCTGTTCGCGGCTGAACACCACGCGCGGGTTGGCGGCCAGCAGGCGCAGGATATCGAACTCCTTGCGCGTCAGGTGGACGGCGATCTCGCCGACCATGACCTCACGGGTGTCGGCGTCGATGCTCAGCGCGCCGACGGCCAGACGACGGCCCGGCTGCGTCGGCGGGTCGATCCGCCGCAGCACGGCCTTGACGCGGGCCACCACCTCGCGCGGGTTGAACGGCTTGGTCACATAGTCGTCGGCGCCGACCTCCAGACCGACAATCACATCCAGCGCGTCGTCGCGACAGGTCAGGAAGATGACCGGTACCGGCGACACGGTGTTCAGTCGCCGGCAGACCTCGAACCCGTCGATGTCGGGCAGCATCACGTCGAGCACCACCAGCGTCGGCGGATGGTTGCGGACGCTGTCGAGAGCGTCGAGACCACACTCGGCGAACGTGACCTCGTGCCCCGCCGCCTTCAGGTACATGCCCAGCAGGTCGCGCACCCCCGGGTCGTCATCTACGATCAGCACTTGCGCCATAGCGCACCTCTCGTGCGATTAGAGGCGCCGGCAGCACGCCTCGTCACAGTTCTGCAAAAACACCTGTTCGCGACCGCAAATCGTTCATTCTGCGGCCGGCAGCGCCGACTCGCCGGCCAGCCAGCGCAGGGAGCCCTGGACCAGTGGCTCGAGACCCGGCGTCCCCTCGGGGTGCGGACTCCACACGAGCACGCGCCCGCGGCCATAGAGGCCGGAGGCCGCGGCGGTCGTGCCGCTCATGACGCCCGACGGGGCGCCGTTCTCGGCCAGTTCGCTCCGGAACCAGGCCAGTGGCGTGTAGGCGGCCAGTTGCTCGACGCTGAACGGCGCCAGGAGCGGCCCGTTGGCGTAGCGGATGCTGAAGCTGGGTGCGGTTCCGGCGAAGAGGGCTCGGCCGGCGTCGCTCAGTTCGGCGCGCACCAGGCCGGTACCGCGCCGCCAGTGCGCCGAATCGACGGTATGGGCCGCCAGCAGGCGCAAGCCCCAGGAGTACTCGGCGGTGGCCAGGTAGGCGCCGGCGCAGATGCCGAGGTAGCCACCGCCGGCGCGCACGAAGCGGCGGACCTGGTCGGCGCCTTCGGGTCCGAGCCCTTTGGCCTGGCCGCTGCCGGTGCCGCCAGGCAGCACCACGACGTCGAACCCAGCCAGCACACCGCGCTGCACCTCCTCGGCGCCGACGGGCCAGGCGTGGGTGGCCGGCATCGCGTTGGCCAGTTCGGTCACCCGGTCTGGTCCGCGACCGCCGATGCCCGGGCCGCGGTAGATGGCCACGCGTAAGCCGGCCGGCACGGCGGGCGGCAGCGCCGTCGGCGCCGGCGCGTCCGGCGAGACCAGGTCCGCCAGGGCGGTGCGCAGCAGCAGCAGATGCTGCGCCACGCGCAGCTCCAGTGGCTGCGCGCGGCTGGTGGTCTCGACGATCAGCGAGTTGCAGCCGGGGAGTCGACCACCGGCGCGGGCCAGCGAGCCGGACACCGTCCCGGCCAGGCGGACGAACTGCCGCTGCGGGTCGCTGACCGTCGCGTTGACCGCGGCGACCATTCGCGTGGCCAGAGCTTCGGCGGCCGGCCGGCGCAGGTGGATCACCGACGAGCCGACCGACTGGCTGCCCGCGGAGCGGACGCCGTAGCCCTCGTGCAGGTCGAAGATCCAGTCGGGCCGCAGGTCCTGCACCCAGGTCCAGATGGCGCCGGCCAACGGGCCTTGAGGCTGTGCGTCCGGCTGCTCCTCCGGCGGGAAGCAGCGGTTCAGGTTGGCTTGCGCCGCAGCCTCGCCCGGAGTGTTGCGGGTGCCGGCGTGGAGGGCCATCAGGTTGGCGCGCGGCAGCACGGCCAGGCGGCCGAGGCGTGGCGCCCAACTGCTGATGACGGCCGCGGCACAGGCGCCGGCCGGCTCGTCGCCGTGCACGCCGCCCACCACCAGGACGGTCGGTCCCGGCCGGCCCGAATCGCGCACCTGGAACGGCGTCTCGTGGCGTGTGCCTGGTGCCAGCACGCCGCTGGCCACCGCGCCCTGGCTGATCGAGCCGGTCCAGCACAGAGCCACCAGCAGCGCGCCCGCGCGGCGCGGTGTTGTTCGTAGGGCCATGGTGCCTGTCCTCACTGTCCCGCCCGGAAGCTCAAGGCACCGTCCGGCGCCACGGTCAGCGTGCCCAGGTGGACGCGTCGGTCCGCGGCGCCTGCGTCGGGCAGCATCCGCCCGCCGGGCCGCGTGTCGCCGTCCTTCCAGAGCCCGCACCAGATCGCGTAGCTCGCGCCCCGCGCCGCGGCGGGCGCCGTCAGCTTGAGCACGCCGGTGACCGGTCCGGGCCGCCCGAAGGCGTCGGCGCCGACCGGCGACTGCCAGCCGCACTGGAAGGCGATGCGGCCGTCGCGGTCGGCATGGCAGAACAGGCTGGTGCCGGCCGGCAGCGCCCGGCGCACGGTCAAGGTCAGCGGCAGCAGCACCGCGTCGCCCTCGGTCCGCGGCGCGCCGGCGACGAGGCCATATTCGCCCACAATGGTCATGGTACCCAGCTGGTAGCGGCGATGGCCGTCGTCGCCGTCCAACGGCAACGCGATCTGCGGTGTGCCGTGGCGGTTGCCCACCGACACGCGGACCTCCCAGTTGCCCGCCGACAGCGTCGGTGGCGCCACGAAGGCCGTGGTCCGTGCGCGGGGCTCAGCCTGGTCGGGCCGACCGACCGGCAGTTGCCGCAGGTCGAAGCCTTCGTCCACGAAGACGGCGCCGAGTTCACCGCGCTGGTTGAACAACCAGTAGGTCGGCCGCGGTGACGGGTAGCACGGCGCCACGCCGGCGTTGCGCCAGCGCGAGCTGAACCGCAGCTCGTCGTCGATGGTGGCTTCGGCCGGCCAACTGGCCTCGAGCAGTTGCAGCCGGTAGCCCAGACGCCGGTTGATGCGGTCGATCAGCGGCTTCTGTTCGCGCAGGAACTCGGGTGGGAACCAGTGGATCGACACGTAACTGGCGTGGTAGTCCTCGACCGCGTCGAGGTACCCGTGGCCGTCGGCCCAGTTGCGGCGGTCGCGCGAGCCGCCGTAGTGCTCGCTCTCGAGGATGACCGGCACGTGCGGCCAGAACGATTGGGCCATCTGGTCGCTGAAGTACCGGTTGACGCCGCCCTGGACCAGGATGCTGTCGTCGCGCAAGGTGAAGCCGAGCGAACGCGCGTACATCTGCGCTTCTGGTTCGCCGCCGGCCCAGCCGCCACCGACCATCTTGCCGGCCAGGTCCAGGTGCGCGAACGGTAGCGTGCCAGCCGGCAGCGGCCGGTGGACTAGCCAATGGGTGGCCAGGTAGCCGCGGTGGCCGTGCTGCTCGAACGCGCCAACGGTGACGTGGTAGTCGCCCTGAGTCGTCGGCGCACCGGTGTCAGCCGGCTGGAAGGTGGTCTGGCCGGCCTTGGTCACGGTCAGGGTGCCCAGCCGCACCCGCCGGTCGGCGGCGCCGCGGTCGGGCAGCATCCGGGCCAGCGGGCGCGTCTGGTCATTGGGCAGCCACAGGCCGCCATTGACCTCGTAGGTCGTGTCGGCCTCGGGCGCCGGCAGCATGAAGACCAGCGGCAGTCGCACTTGGCCGGGCTGCTGCAACTCGGCGATGTGCGTGCGCAGCGGCCAGTCATCCTGGGCGGCGATGAGCGTGTGCTGGAAGTGCTTGTGGTACAGGTCGACGTGCTTCCTGATCACGTTCGGGTCGTAGCGCTTGACCTGGGTGTGCCCTTCGCCCCAGACGCCGAACGAGCCGACGTCGATGAAGGCGACGTGCGGGTCGCCGTCGTAACGCGCGGCGGCCGCGGCGAGGAAGCGGTCGAGTTTGGCCAGGAAGATGGGATCATCGAAGTCGGGCTCCCAGAGCGGCCCGTCGTCGCGCACGCCCTTGCCCCACTCGTAGAAGTAGCCTTTGGCGCCCGCCCGCTTCACCCATTCGGGCGTGGCGAACTTCAGACCGGTCTCGCTGCACGAGAAGCGGAAGGCGATCCGCCGGCCGCTGGCGATGTAGCGCTGGGCCACCGAGTCGACGACCGACCAGTTGAACCGGCCTTCCTGCGGCTCGCAGAAGGCCCAGGCCAGGCGCAGATAGCAGACGGTGACGCCCGGGAAGTCCTCGCAGGTGTAGCCGATGCCCAGCGGCTGGCCGTACGCTTCGAGGCTGTTGTCGTAGTGGTGCGTGACCCAGCCCATCTGCGGGTTGGACAGCACCGCGCCGTTGTCGGTCGGCTTGACGACCACCCGGTCAGCCGGGGCGAGTAGCAGGGCGGGCAACAGCAAGGCCAACATGGCAGCACTCCGGAGCACCAGTTGGCCGCCGGCGGGCGCACACCTGCCGTGCGGCGCGCTGGCCGGCGGCCACTGGCGCCGGCGTGTACGTTGCACCAGAATGGGGTAACAGGACGATGGACGGGCCGCAGATCCGCGGCCGGGGCGCGCCGGTGGTGGTTTGGTCTGTGGAGACCAACAATGCGGAACCATCGAGCGCTACCGACCGGGTTCACGCTGATAGAGCTGTTGGTGGTCATCGCCATCATCGCCATTCTGGCAGCAATCCTGTTCCCGGTGTTCGCCAAGGCGCGCGAGAAGGCGCGCACGTCGAGTTGTGGTTCGAACGTGAAGCAGATCGCGCTGGGCCTGATGCAGTACGCCCAGGACTACGACGAGAAGATGTGCAGCTACGAGCCGCCGTGGCCGGCGGTTCCGGCCGTCGGGGCCGGCGCCGACTGGTGGAACGGCATCTACCCGTACACCAAGAACGTGCAGGTCTATGTCTGCCCCAGTCGCCCGCGACAACAGACCACCTGGACCTACAACAACCACACCTTCCCGGTCATGCCCTCCTATGGCATGAACCAGGCGCTGTACGGCCTGGCGATGGCCAGCATGTCACAGGTCGCCTCGACCGCGCTGGTCGGCGACTCGTGCCACCCGATGAGCGGCGACTGGCGGATGGCCTGGCCGAAAGCCGACAGCGGCATCTCGGGTCTGGCCCAGCCGTGTGACGTGCGGACCAACTTGGCCGCCCGCGAAGCGGCGACGGTGCACAACCTGGGTTCGAACATCGGCTTCGCTGACGGCCATGCGAAGTGGCTGAAGGACACCCAGATCTACGGGAACCCGGCGGTCTCGTTCACACCATGAGCGAGGCTTCGCCTGCGCGGCCGGCGGCGGCGTGGTGGGGCGTGGCGGCGGCGCTCGTGTTCGGCCTCGGCGTGCTGGCGCTGGTGAGTGCCAGCCAGATGGGCCGGCACCCGCGCCAGGCGACCGCGGCCAGACGCCCGCCACCTTCACGGACGGTGGCGGTGCCCGAGGTCAGCTCGGCGCCGCCGCCGTCCGACGGTCCCAGGCCGACCGCGCCTGAGCCGGAACCGGTTCCGGTGCCCGAGGTGCCCCGACCGGAGCCGCAAGCCGCCCCGCCGGCCCCGACGCCCAGCCCAGGACCGTCGTCGCCCGCGCCATCGACCGGCGCCACCGATCTGCCCCGGGCCGACCCCGACCTGGGCACCTCCGTCAGGGGCCGCCCGCTGGTCGCCCACCGTTACGGCGCCGAATCGGACAACGTGACGGTGGTGTTCTGCGCCTTCCATGGCAACGAGCCGGGCTCGGTGACCGTCGGGCAGTTGCTCATGGACTACCTGAACAACCACCCCGAGGCCTATGCCGGCGCGCGGGTGTACGTCGTGCCGCAGATGAACCCGGACGGCGTGCGGGCCGGCACGCGCACCAATGCGCACGGCGTGGATCTCAACCGCAACTTCCCCTACGGCTGGTCGCCCGCCCAACGCGCCGACCGCTACCACCCCGGTCCGCGCCCACTATCGGAGCCGGAGAGCCAAGCCGCGTCGCGGCTGCTCAAGGGGACTGGCGCGCGCAAGGTGCTGAGCATCCACGCGCCGCTGAGGATGCTCAACTACACCGGCGACACCGGCCGGCGCATGGCCGAGCTGATGCGCGATGCGGGCCTGCCCATCGCCGCTGACGTGGGCTACGCGACGCCGGGCTCGTTCGGCGACTACTGCGGCCAGGAGCTCGGCCTCGGCATCGTGACGGTGGAGTTGTCGAACCAGGACGGACGGGCTTGGTGGCCGCGGCTGCGTCCGGGGATCCTGCGGGTGATCCGCGCGCGGTTGTAGGGGCTCAGAACGAGGTGTGGTAGACGACGCCCTGCGGCGTGACGGCCACATGGTGGTGGGCGAACAGCCGCCCGTTCAGGTAGCCGAGGCCGGCGCCGGCGATGACATCCTGCCAGTGGTGCTTGTTCAGCCGCACCCGTGAGTAGCTGATCGCCGAGGCGGTGCCGAACGCCAGCCAGGTGTACTCCGGGTGGTACTGGCTGATCACCGTGGCCATGGTGAAGGCCGTGGAGGCGTGCAGACTGGGGAAGCTGTCGCGCCCGCTGTGGTCCGGCCGGCGCTCGCGCGTGAGGCGCTTGAGGGCCTCGGTCTCCGCGGCGGTAACCGCCAGTGCCTGGAAGCCCTGCCAGGCCTCGTGCCCACCGCGCTTGCCGCTGCCGAGCAGCGACAGCTCGCCGAGCACCACGAACGGCACGACGGCATCCGAGCCGGCCTGCCAGAGAGCCCGGTCACCGGCCTGCGCCGGGCCGCCACCCGCGCCCAGCAGCAACACCCCCACCAGCCACCACCGTCGCGCAGACGCCAGACGCATCACCGGCCCTCCGACCGCGTCGTGCGCGGACCGAGCGCATTATAGCGCATTGCCTCGGCCGGCGTCCGCAGACGCAACCAGCCGGCCCGCGTCAGGTGGGCCGGCTGGTCGAGCACGACTATCGGTACGGCTTCGCTGGCTCAGTTGCCGCGCTGCTTGTACTCGGCGTAGTACTCATGACGGATGTCCGTCGTGTCGGACTGTCGCTCCTGGTTGCCGTCGAACCACTTGTACTTGTCATCGCCCGACACGTTGCTGGCACCGGGTGGAGCGGTCGGCGGCGTCGCCTGTTGGCCGTTCTGGCCGTTCTGGCCGCCCTCATTGCCCTGGTTGCCCTGGTGGCCGCCCTGGTGGTGGCCCTGGTTCCCGTGGTCGTCGTCGTTGCCTTGGTTCCCGTAGTGGTGGCCGTGCCAGCCCTGGTTGCCGGAGCTGCCCTGGCCGTCGTGGCCGCGGTGGTGTCCGTTGCCGGAGCCCCAGCCATAGGCGTAGTGGTGGCCGTTGCCGTCACCGTTACCGTGGTCATGGTGCCCGAAGTACCCGTTGGCCCACAGACCACCGCCGCCTGCGAGCATCAACAGGCCGATCGCGCCGCCGATGACCGCGTTCTCCACCGACCACCAGCCGCCACTCCAGATGCTATCGCCGCCCGAATACTCTTCCAAAGCTGACCTCCTGAGCCCTGTCGGTCCTTCCCCGTTTTGTCGGTCCGGACCGCTGCCGGCACATGGCCGGTTTGGGTCATCTTCCGCCGGCGGCACCGAGGTGGGTGCGACCAGCCGAGCCAGCGTTCGGGGAGGACGTGCCGCCAGTCGGGCGAACCGACGAGTGGAGAGCCGCGCCATGACCGCAGCTTCGCCTGTGCCGGTCGTCCTTCTGCTCGCCCTGGGTGCCACGACGGCCGCCGCGCTCGAAGCGCGCGTCGAGACCCGGGCCGGGGTGCCCACGCTGCTGATCAACGGGCAACCGGCGCCGCCGATGATCCTGTTCCACACGGCCGGCGGCGGCGCGCAGCCGCTCGTCTGCGACACCGGACCACAGTGGCAACGGTTCCACTTCACCTTCACCGCGCCCGCTGACGACGCCAACGTCGGCCTGCACATCCGTAACATCGCGCCGGTCGGTGATTGGTTCGTCGACGACGTGGCGTTCCGCGAGGGCACGCTGGCGCAGCCGACGTCCGGCAACCTGATCGCCGGCGGCGACTTCGAGGGTGACGCGTTGCCCAAGGCCTGGAACTACTTCGTCAACAAGTCGCACGGCGCCGCGGTGGACTACTCGCTCAGCGGTGACCGGCCGCACGGTGGGCAGAAGTGCCTGCGCGTCGACATCACCCACGTCGGCGTCATCGACTACGAGATCCACGTCTACCAGACCACCGCCGTCAAACTGGGCCGCACCTACACCTTCAGTCTCTGGCTGCGCTCGACGCAGCCGCGCAAGATCGAGGTGCAGGCGATCCACCAGGGGCCGCCGTGGACCATCTATGGTGGCGAGATCGGCGCCTCTGACAGACTCCTCCGCCTGGGCGCCGAGCGTGGCCTGCACTTGGGCACGCCGCCCATGGACGTGCCCTGGCCGCGCGACGGTCAGCCGCCGGACTTCGCCGGCGTCGACGCGCAGGTGCGGCACATCGTGTCCATCGACCCGCGGGCGCTGATCATTCCGCGCTTGCATCTCGACGCGCCCGATTGGTGGAAGAAAGCGCATCCTGGTCATCGGCAGCTCTACGACAAGGGCGAGTACCCCATGGCCTCGCCGGCCTCGCCGCTCTGGCGGCGCGACGCCGAAGCCGCCCTGCGGCTGCTCCTCCGGCATCTGGAGGCCAAGTGGGGCGAGCACATGCTGGGCTACCACGTCACGGCCCAGAGCGCGGGTGAGTGGTTCTACGACCAGACCTGGGAACCCATCATGCCGTGCTTCGAAGAGCCGTTCCGGGCGGCCTTCGCGGCCTGGGCCAAGGCGAAGTACGGCACCATCGAGGCGCTGCGCCAGGCCTGGTCCCTGCCCGAGGTGACTTTCGAGACCATCCGCGTGCCGACGCTGGCCGAGCGGACCGAGGGCCGCCTGGGCACCTTCCGCGACCCGGTGGCCCAGCGGTTCGCCATCGACTTTGCCGACTACATGCAGGTCTGCCTGAGCGAGTACCTGCAGCACTGCGCGCGGGTGGTCAAGGACGAGACCGGCCGCCGCAAGCTGAGCGTGTTCTTCTACGGGTACCTGTACGACGTGTCCGGCTTCCACTACGGCGCGGCGGTCTCGGGCCACCTGCGCCTCCGCGAGGTGCTCGACAATCCCGATGTGGACGTGATCTGCTCGCCCATCTCCTACTACGACCGTCAGGCCGGCGGCGTCGGGCCGTTCATGTCGCCGTGTGACTCCGTGATGGCGCACGGCAAGCTGTGGCTGAACGAGGACGACACGCGTACCCACCTGGCGCCCGTCGGTGCCAACTACGGGCGCACCTCGACCATGGCCGAGACGCTCGGCGTCTACCGGCGCAACTTCGGCCACCAGTGGGAGCGGCGGTGCGCCACCTGGTGGATGGACTTCGGCACGGGCTGGATGGCCGATGCCGGCATCTTCGACAACTTCCAGCGCACCCAGCAGATCTGGCAGCAGGCGGCCGCCGCAGCGCCGTTCCGACCGCAGGTGGCCATGGTCACCGACGAGCGCAGCTTCCTCTACTTGCGCAACTCGAACGAGGTCAGTGCCCAGAGCGTGTGCTACCAGCGCCGGCAGTTCAACACCATGGGCTGCCCGGTCGGGCTCTACCTCATGGACGACGTCATCGACGGCCGCTTGCCCGACAGCGTGCGGCTGGTGGTCTTCCTGAACGCCTGGCGCGTGACCGCCGAGCAGCGAGCGGCCCTGCACCAGCGCCTGGCTACCGGTCGGCGCACGGCGGCCTGGCTGTATGCGCCCGGCTACCTCGACCAGCGCGCCGACGCGAGCCAGATCGGCCGGCTGACCGGCATCGAGGTCCGCCTGGCCACCGCGCCGAAGACCTCGCAGGTGGTGCTGCCGGCCAGTCCGGCGGCGCCGCTGTCGCGGTTGACCGGCGGGCACCGCTTCGGCGTCGGCTTCCGGCCGACGCCGCTGTTCGCGGTGCCGGAGCAAGGCGGTGTGGTGCCGCTGGGCCGCTATGACGGCACCACCGACTGCGCCCTGGCGCTCCGGCGCGGGACCGATTGGACGTCGGTGTTCTGTGGCGGCCTGCAGCTCAGTGCCGAGGTCCTGCGCGAGCTGGCCCGCGACGCCGGGGCGCACATCTGGTGCGAATCGAACGACGTGGTCAGCGGCAACGGCGCGTTCGTGTCCATCCACGCCACCACCGCCGGCGCCAAGACGCTGGTCCTGCCGCGCGCCGCGGCGCTGCGCGATCTGTACGCGGGCGCAGTGCTGCCCGCCGCGTCGTCGCACCGGCTGAACTTGGCTGTGGGTGAGACCCGGGTGTTCGCGATTGAGGGCGGCCGGTAGCGCCGCCGGCCGCGGGAGGCGGGCCATGCTGTGGGCCGCTGTCGGCGCATTGGTGCTGGCCGTCGCGATGGCGCCGGCGCAGGTGGGAGGTGCCCCGATGCAGGCAGGCTACGCGCGCGCGGTGATCAACCCGGAGCCCGGAGTGCGGCTCTACGGTTTCGCGGCCCGCGACCTCGAGCGGCCGCACAGCGGCATCCATGACGACATCTACGTCCGGGCCTGCTACCTGGAGCAGGGCGACGAGCGGTTGCTCATCCTCGGGTTCGACCTGCTGTTCCTGGGCGCCGACGAGGTGCGGCAGATCCGCACCGACCTGCACGAGACCCTGGGCTTGACGCCGCGACAGATCCTGGCCAACACATCGCACAGCCATGTCGGGCCACGCGTCGGTACCTGGTACTGGGGCGGCTACACCGCGCCCGAGACGGCTTACGTGGCCAAGTTGCGCCGCGCGGTGGGGCAAGCGGCGACGGCGGCGCGGCAAGCGCGACGACCGGTGCAGATCGCGGCCGGGGCGACGACTTCTAGAGTGCCGCTCAGCCGGCGCCGGCTGGACGAGCGTGGCCAGGCGCAGTTCGAGCCGAACCCGAGCGGCGTGGTCTGTGACCACTTGCCGATTGCGCTGCTCCAGGGCGACGACGGCCGGCCCGTGTGCGCGCTGTTCAGCGTCTCCTGCCACCCGTCGATGATCTCGGGCTGGGAGGTCTCGGCCGAGTACCCGGGGGCCGCGTGCCGGGCGCTCGACGAGCACTTCGGGGCGCCGGTGGCGCTGTTCGTCCAGGGCACCGGCGGCGATGCGAAGCCGGCGATAGCGGGCACGACCGGCAAGTGGCGCTCGTGTACCTTCGACGAGGTCGCCCAGACGGGGCGACAGGTGGCCGATGAGGTGATCGCCGCCTTGCCGCGCCTGCGGCCCGTGGCGCCACGGCTGGCCTCGGCCATGGAGGTGCTGGCCTGGCCGCTGTTGCCGGCGACCGATGACTACGCCGCGATGGCCGCCAACGAGCGGGTGCCGGAGTATCAGCGCATCTGGGCGCGGCAACTGGCCGACCGCCGCGCGCGCGGCGAGGTGCTGCCGACGACCTGGCCTGTCACCGCGGCCGCGGCGCAACTCGGGGACGGTCTGCGACTGGTGGGCCTGGAGGGTGAGGCGGTGGCCCGCTGGGGCCGGTTCATCCAGAGCCGCTACCCGCAAGGCGTCACCTTCCCGCTGGGGTACACCAACGGCCAAGGCGCCTACCTGCCGACCTCGGACATCCTCCACGAAGGGGGCTACGAGGTGACCAGCTACGCCGAGTACTGGCTGCCGTCGCAACTCGGGCCGGGCTTCGAGGACCTGTTGTCGGCGGCGTTGCAGCGGTTCGCCGCGCAAGGGGTGCGGTAGCGGGGGCAGGGCGGGGGCGCGCTCAAGCCCGGCCAGCGAGGTGCCGCGACCCGATGCTGGGAGCGCCGACGGCCGCGCCGGCCTTCGCTGCCACCGAGGCTCCTGCGGCGCCGTCGTGCGACGGCCGGCGCGCCGCGGGTAATATGGGTGACGTCCCCAATTGATTCCCGCGGGTAATATGGGTGACGTCCCCAATTGATTCCAGCCAGCGAGGCGCTGTGAGCCGAACCTGGGAGCGCCGGCGTCCTCGCCGGCCGTCGCTGCCTCAGGGCCATTGCTGCGCCAACCACACGACTGCCGGCGGGACGCCGGCGCTCCCAGGGGCACGCTCCGTGGCGGCGATGCACCCCTTTGACGCGCCGCGCTCCGCGCCGCTGTGGAAGTCGTGCGGGGTTGGGGCGTGCTGCCGCGCGCGGGCGCGTGTTGGCGGAAATATGGGTGACGTCCCTGGTTTTGTGACTTGCGGGGCAGCCGGCGTGTGGCTATGCTGTGGGCGGCAGGCGCGTCGCTGACCAGACGAGGTGCAGACCATGCCCGGAGCCACCATGACCGGCCGCGAGCGGCTGCTCGCGGCAGTGCGGCACGAGGAGCCGGATCGCGTGCCGATTTGCCCGCGGATCCAGTTTGCCTGGCTCGACCCCGATCGGCGGCACCGGCTGGAGGAGCTCTACGCGCCGGCCATCGACCCGATGGAGATCCTCAGCACGCGCACGCCGAACTACCTGACCGGCTATCCCGAGCACTACGACCTGCCGGAGGTGCGCGTGGAGCAGCGGCGCTACCAGGACGGCAACTACGAGGTGGTCGAGCGCGTCTTCCAGACGCCGGCCGGCCGGCTGAGCGACCGCACCAAGATCCCGCCCGCCGGGCGCGAATACGGCATGTCGCCGAACCCGATCCGGACCGAGCACCTGGTCAAGTCGCGCGCCGACCTGCCGGCGCTGCGCTACCTGCTGCCGGAGATCAAGGGCGACTACCAGCACGCGCGTGATCGTCAGGCCGAACTGGGCGACCGCGGCGTGGTGATGGTGAACGTCTACAGCGAGCTCTGTCACCAAGCCGGCGACGCGCGCGACATGCAGGATCTGATGACCGACTACTACGTCGACCGGCCGTTCTTCGACGAGCTGCTCGACATGTTCTGGCAGCGCACGATGGCCGAGACCAAGGCGGTGCTGGAGGCCGGTGTGGAGTGGGTGTTCGCCAACAGCTACTACAACAGCGTCTCGGCCGGTTGGTCGCCAGCCATCTTCAGCGAAGTCTTCGTGCCGCACCTGCGCGCGCAGGTCGAGTTGGTGCACCGCTACGGCGGCTACGTCGACTACTACGACGACGGGCACCTGGCGCGAACCATGGGCGCGATTGCCGATTGCGGTGTCGATGTGCTGGAGACCTGTACGCCGCCGCCGCTGTGCGACTTCGACCTGCGCGAGGCCAAGGCCGCCATTGGTGACCGCGTGGCCCTCAAGGGCTACATCGACCTGCTCTATGTGGTGCTGCGCGGCACGCCCCAGAGCATCGAACGCGCCGTGGCCGAGGCGATGGAGGTGGGCAAGCCGGGCGGCGGGTTCATCATCGGCAGTTCCGACAGCTTCCGTGAAGGCACGCCGCCGGAGAACCTGCACGCCTACTTCCAGAGCTGCCTCAAGTACGGCGTCTACGGCGGCGGCTGAGCCCGTCGTCGGCAGGACCCGTGCGACCCGGTGGCGAAGCTGGGCCGCCGGGAGCAAGTGTCCATGCGCGCAGCCGCTTTGCTGCTGGGGTTGGCCGTGATGTCGGCGCGGGCCGAAGTGCCCCGGCCGGTGTTCTACCTGCCGCTGGATGGCGGCACCACCGCGGCGCTGGCCGGTGGGTCGGCCACGCCGGTGCGGCAACAGAGCCGCCAGAACGACCCGATCCTGGAACTCCTCGACCTGCGCAAGGTGCGTACGGTGCCCGGACGGGTGGGGCCGGCGCATGACATCGGCGATCAGCCGTTGGTCTACGAATGCGCGGGCAACTTCCGGGCCGACGAGGGCACGTGCAGCTTCTGGGTCAACCCGTCGTGGCGCGGCGACGACCATGCGCTCTACAGCACGCTGTTCGGCGCCGCCAACTGGGGCATGGTCTACAAGTACCAGGACCAGTCCTCGCTGACCTTTGCCACGGCCAAGCCGGACAAGGACCTCTACTACGACTGCGGCGCGCCGGACATCAGCGCCTGGCGACCGGGCCAGTGGCATCACGTGGTGGCCACCTGGTCGCGCCAGCAGAACGCGCGGCGGCTGTACGTCGATGGCCGGCTCGCCGGCAGCGGCCCGTTCGGTTACCACCGCGAAGTCAAGTCGGGCCCGTTGTTCGTCGGCGCCGGCTGCAGCATGTACCCGCAACCGACCGCGCAGGCCACGCTGGACGAGTTCGCGCTGTGGGACCGGCCGCTGGACGCCGCCGCTATCGGCGAGCTCCACGCCCGCGGCCAGGCCGGCCAGCCGCTCTGCGACGTGCCGGCGCGCACCGACCGGCCGGTGGCCGAACGCGACACGCTCCGCGTGGCCGCACCGCGCTTGCCGGCGCCCCCGGCGCCGAACGAACCGGTGACGCGGCGAGCCGGGACGCGGACGCTCGTGTCGCTCGACGGCTGGTGGGCGCTGCGGCCCGCCGAGACCGACGGCGACCTGCCCGACACCGGCTGGGGGCTCGGCCGGGTGCCGGGCTACTGGACCACGCCGGCCGATCGGCTCGGACCCGACGGGCGGCCCTGGAACGCGCCCGAACTGGCGCGCTGCTGGCTGGCGGCCTATCAGCGGACATTCACCGCCGATCCGGCCTGGCGAACGCAGCAGCTGCGGCTGCACCTCGGCGGCGTCGACGGGCTGGCGCAGGTGTTCTTCAACGGTCGCCTGCTCGGCTGGCTGCCGGCCTGGGAGCACGAGGAGTACCTGCTCAACACCGGTCTCCGCTTCGGCGAAGCCAACACCGTGACGGTGCTCTTGCGCACGCGCGGCGGCGGCAAGGTGGCCGGTGTCTACGGCCACGTCGGCCTGGTGGTCACGCCGGGGCCGTCGCTGGCCGAGGTGGCGATTCGCCCGCAAGTCGAGCGTGGACGCGTCGAGTTCGCCCTGGACGTGCGCGCCGGCGGGCCGGCCGGGCCGGCCGTGCTGGAGTTCACCGTCAGCCCGAAAGGGCAGCCGCAGCAGGTGGTGCGACGGTTCAGCCGACCGGTCGAGGTCGCCTCCGGCACGGCGGTCTCGCCGGTGGTGGCGGCCTTCGACTGGCCCGACGCGCACCGCTGGTGCACCGAGGACCCGTACCTGTACGACCTGACCGTCAGCCTGCGCCGTGGCAATGACGTTCTGGACCAGATCGGGCCGCTGCGCTTCGGCTATCGTGAGGTGACGCAGCGCGGCGGCGACCTGCTGCTCAACGGCCAGCCACTGCACCTGCGCGGCCATCAGATCGACTTGCCCTGGGGCCACCAGATGGATCGGGTCAAGGAGCTGAAGCCGGCCGGCCTGAACGGGCTGGAGCTGTCCGGACCGATCAGTTGCGAATGGTACCGCGATGCCCCGTACCAGCAGGAGCTGTTCGAGCAGATCCTGGACTACTGCGACGAGCACGGCCTGATCGCGGCGCCGATCCTGCCGGACGCCAAGGTGCTGCGCGAGCGGCTGTTCGAGCCGGCGGTGGCCGCGGCCTACCAACAGCGCCTGCGCAAGCACCTGCGCCGCTATGGCAACCACGCTGGTTGGGGCCTCAGCTACATGCACTTCAACCTGGCGGGCTACAACTGGTACGTGGCGCCGTCGAAGGTCGACGGCGCGCACAAACCGGACGATGCCGGCTTCAAAGCCAAGGAGCGCTACGCGCGCGAGGCCCAGCGGCTGGCCCAGGCGGTCGACCCGCGGCCGCTCTACCACCATGCTTGCGGCAACTTCGGTGACATCTTCACCAACAACTGCTACCTCGGGCCGAACTCGCCCACGCAGGAGCGCGAGGAGTGGCCGTCGGCGTGGGCGGCCAAGCGGCCGTTCCCGCTCATCGCGGCTGAGCATTGCTTCATGCTCATCCCGTACTGGTTCCGCCCGCGGCAGTTCCCGCTGAGCGTGGTCTACGCCGGCGAGCCCATCTTCGATGAGATCTGCGCCATGTACCAGGGCCCCGCAGCGTATGGGCAACTGAGCGACGAGCTGTTCGAGCGGTACGACATGGGTCGCGCGCCGCGGGGTTCGCGGCTGATGGCGCTGATCCGCAACCACCCAGGCTACCAGGCTGTGAAGGCCGACCTGGGCCGGCGGTCGCTCCGTGCCTGGCGCACCTACGGCGTCAGCGGCATCATCTTCAACGCCGAGAACTGGGACTTCACCGACGACGCGGGCCGCCCGCTGCCGGTGCAGCAGGCCATGGCGCGGTACTGCGGCGACACGGACCTGTACCTGGCCGGACCGGGGCGCAACTGGCCTTCGAAGGACCATGCCTTCCATGGCGGCGAGGTGCTCGACAAGCAGGTCGTGCTGATCAACGACCGCAACCAGGACGTGCGCTGCGAGCTGCGCTGGTCGCTGCGCGACGCGGCCGGCGCCGAGCGCGACAGTGGCCGGGCCGAGGCGGTGGCGCCGGCCGGCGTGCCGGCCTTCGTGCCGGTCCGCTGCCGGCTGCCGCAGGTCACGCAGCGCACGGACCTGACGCTGACGGTCGCGGCCACCTCGACGCCGGCCGGGCTGTTCCAGCCCGACCGCCTGGCCATCCAGGTGTTCCCGCGCCGCTCGGCGCCGCCGGCGGTGCCGCCGGTGCTGTTGCACGACCCGGTGGGCGACACACGCGCGATGCTGGCCAAGGCGGGCGTGGCCACTGCGCCGTTGACCGCGGGCAGTGACCTGTCGCAGGCGGCCACGGTGGTGGTCGGGCGGCGCGCTTACGACGAGCGGTTCCTGGCGCTGGCCAAGGCGACCGGCCTGGAGGCGGCGGTCCGCCAGGGGCTGCGCCTGGTGGTCTTCGAGCAGACCGGCGGTCAGCCGTGCGGCCTGCGGCTGACCGAGACCTCCACGCGCGACGTGTTTGCCGCGGTGCCGGAGCATCCGCTGCTAGCTGGGCTGGCGGCGGCCGACTGGCGCGACTGGCGTGGCGAGAGCGACGTCATCGCGCCGTACCCCGACGCACCGCCGGAGACCGCGCGTAACTGGCCGGCACGCGGGTTCAAGTGGGGCAATCGCGGCATTGTGGCGACCTATGTCTACGCCCGGCCGCACAACTCGCCGTTCCGGGCGCTCCTGCACTGCGGGTTCGACCTGGCGCAGTCGCCGCTGCTCGAAGCGGCGTTCGGCCGGGGCGCGGTGACGCTCTGCCAGCTCGATGTCACCGGGCGCTATGGCGTCGACCCGGTGGCGACGCTGGTGGTCGACCGCCTGCTGCGCCCGGCGGCGCCATCGGCGCCGCGGGCGGTGACGGCGACGGGCGCGGCCTCGCAGCGGTTCCTGGCCGCCTACGGCATCGCGCCTGGCGAGGCCCAGTCGGCCGACGGCCTGATCGTCAACGGCGAGGATCCGGTCGACGCGCCGCGCACGGGGCAAGTCGTGCAGGCGGCGCGGGCCGGCGCCACGGTGCTGCTGCTGCCGAACGCCACGCTGGCCGCGGCCTTCGGCCAGCGGGCGCTGCCACGTCGGTGGTACCTGGGCCGCTGGCAGGCCGACCCCCTGCTGTCGGGGCTGACGGCCGGCGACCTGTTCGTCAAAGCCTGGACGACCTCGCCGGTGGTGGTGGCCGACGACGGCTGGCGCCCGCTGGTCGAGCCCGGAGTGCTGGCCGTGAAGTCGTTCGGCGCCGGCCGGGTGATCGCCGGCACGCTCGATCCGGGCGCCCTGCCCGAGCGCGGCCGGGTGAAGGTGACCCGGTTCTGGAGCCTGCTGCTGGCCAACCTGGGGGCTGACCGTAACGCCGACACCGCGTTCCTGACCGAGCCGCGTGCGGCCTATCTGCCGACCGAGTGCGAGACCATTCCGCCGTACATGAACTGGTGAGTCGCCCGTGAGAGGTGCCGTATGATCCGCTGGATTCTGGATGCTGTCATCGACGAGTTCAACGCCGGCCTGTGCCTGCGTGACATCGCCAACCACTGGGCCTGCCGGTGTACCGTGCCCGGTCCGGGCATGAGGCAGGCCGGCGAGATCCTGGTCCGCCGCTACCTGGAGAACGGCGCCGCGTCCGCGGAACTGATCCCCTATCCGGCCGACGACCGCACCACGTTCCTCGACGGCTCGCGCAACCAGCTCGAATGGCGGCCGTCGGGCGCGTCGTTGAGCGTCGTGGGACCCGGTGGCTACACGATCTGTCGTTATGACGACCAACCGCTCTGCCTCATCTGCTACAGCGTGGCGACGCCGCCGGACGGCAGCGAGGCCGAGGTGGTGGTCCATACCGGCGCGCTGCCCATCGACGAGGTGGTCGAGGGCCAGTGGGCCGGCAGGATCGTGCTCGTGGACCAGTTCCCCTGGACCGTGGCCGCGGCGGTGGGCAAGTCGGGCGCCATCGGTCTGGTCTCCGACTGCGTCTGTCCGCCCTGGCTGGCGCAGCACCCGCCGGTGCGCGAGCCGGAGGACGTGCCCGACCTGGTCATGTGGACCATCTTTTCCGGCCGGCGTGACCAGCCGCAGTTGTTCGGCTTCAACCTCAGCCCACGGCAGGGCCGGCGCCTGCGCAAGCTGATCGCCGGCAGCGCCGAGCCGGTGCGTCTGCGCGCGGTGGTCGCCGCCGAGACGGTCGAGGGCAGTTCCGACTTCGTCCACGCCACCTTGCCGGGCAGCGACCTGGCCGACGAGGAGATCTGGGTGCTGGCGCACCTGTCGGAGCCCGGCGCGCGCGACAACGCCTCGGGCTGCTGCGTGTCGCTGGAACTGCTGCGGGCCCTCGGCCAGCTCACCAGCGCCGGCGTGCTGCCGCCGTTGCGGCGCACCATCCGGTTCATGCACGGCGTCGAGGTCAGCGGGTTCCTGCCCTACCTGGAGGCGCGGCAGGCCGACTGGGGCAAGGTGGCCGCCGGACTGTGCGCGGATTCGCTGGCCGAGGACTTCGGCGCCTGCGGTGGCGAGATGGTCTTGTTCCGCTCACCCGAGACCAACGCCTCGTTTGTGGACGGCTTGGTGCAGACGCTGCTGGACCTGCTCGCCAAAGAGCCGGTGCAGCGCTTCACCGCCGACAACTACGACACGTTCCCCTGGCACACCGAGCCGTTCTTCGGCAACGATGCCTTCATCAGCGCGGGCTACTTCGACATCCCGACGCCGCAGCTCTCGGCCTGGCCCGACCGCGACTACCACAGCAACCAGGACACGCCCGACACCATCAGCGACGGTGCCCTGGCCCGCGCCGGGGCGCTGACCGGAGCCTTCCTCTACCTGCTGGCCAACGCCGGTGCCGCCGAGGCGCGCTGGCTCGGCGCGCTGGCGGCGCAGGACTTCAAGGCGCGCATTGCCGAGGCGGTGCGGCAAGCGGTGGCCGGCGGTGAGGTGCCGCTGTCGGCCGACCGCGCGGAGCGCCTGGCCGCCGAAGTCTGGCACCTGGGTCTGCAAGGTCAGGATGCCGTGGTGCAGACGCAGCGCTTCGCGCCCGGCGACGCCGCGCTGCAAGCGGCGCTAGCCGCGATGCGGGCCGACCTGGCCGAGCACGCGCTGCGCGAGGCGACGCAAGCGCTGCGGCTCGGCGGCGAGGCAACCGCTGTATTCGTGCCCACGACCATCGACCTGACGGCGCCGGACGCGACCGCGGTCGCCAAGCCCCTGCGCTGGCACGCGCCGTCGGGCGGACCCTTGGTGTCACGAGTGTGGCCGTGGCTGAACGGCCGGCGCACGGTGGCGGAGGTCTGCGAACGCATGCAGTTCGGCGGCGCGGTGGACCTGGCCGAGGTGGTGGCCACGGTTCGCCAGTTGGCCGCCGGCGGTCACGTCGAGTGCGGGTAGGCCGCCGGCTGGCGACCGCACCGGTCCGAGCAGCGCCCTGGCGGGTCTGGGCCAGTGTCCCGGCCAGCCGCCGGCCCGGTGCTGGCGCTGCCGCCTAGAGTGGCTGCTCCACGGCCACCCAGCCGTCGGTCGTCAGTTCCACTACCTCGTAGAAGCTCTTCGCCCAGGTCGCCAGCACGCGGTTATTGGACTGCCACTCGAAGTTGCACCCCGCCGCCAACAACTCATCGTTGACCCTCTGCACGTGCTGGCGCCAGCCCTCGTCGGTCAGGTCATTCCCCCACCGCCTGTATTTGCCGACGAGTACCAGCACCTCCAGCACGTCGCTCGGGCCGACGGGACGCGCGCGGCCATCCCGGTCGACGGTCGCACTGCGCGCCGCCTCTTGGATCTCCGGTTCCTGTGCCTTGCGCCAAGCCGGATCGGCGCTGCCAGGCAGGAGCGTTCTGCGGCCCGGGCCAGCCGGCGGCCCGGCGGGCGGCCGGCTGGCGTCCCCCTGCGCTCGGTCGACCGGACCCGGTTGGGTCGGTCCGGGCTTGCCGACGCTACCACGCCCGCCGGTGCCACGGACCACCAGGGCCAGCAGCGCCATTGCGACGGCGATGCCGGCGAGCGTGCCCAAGGCGACCAGCGGGCCGCCGGTCCGGTGCCGGCAGGCCGTCTGATCCGGCTCCGGCGGTGGTTGCTCCTGCTCCTGCTGCCGGCGAGCCGCCGGCGGGCGTTGCACCAGGTTGGCGCCACAGTTCATGCAGACGTAGTCGGTCTCGAACACGTCGTGCTCGCACTTGGGACAGTGCTTCATCGCCGGGCTCCTCTGCCGGTGTGGCCGAGCCTTGCCGACGGCTTAACGTTCCTCATCCCCTGGGCGTTTGGTGCAGTGTAGCGACGCCGATCCGGCCGGTCAACCGTCTCGGTTGTTCTCCCCCGCGCGCCACCGCTGCTGCGCGCCCAGGCCGTCGTAGGCGGCGTACTTGAACAGGTCGGACAGGCTCGGGAAGTTGAACACCGTGTCGATGAACGAGTGCAGCCCGCCGCCCTGACCCAGCACTTGCGCGGCGATATGCACCAGCTCCGAAGCCAGTTCGCCGATCAGGTGGGCGCCGAGCAGTTGGCCGTCGGTGGGGCTGAAGATCAGCTTGATCATGCCGCTGGTGTCGCCGATGATCTGGCCGCGGGCGTTGTTCTGGTAGAACGCGCGGCCACACAGGTACGGGATGCCCTGGTCGGCGCAGGCTTCCTCGGTCAGGCCGACCAGCGCAATCTCAGGCACGGTGTAGACCGCCAGCGGCACCACGGGCGAGACGCGCTCTTTGTAGCCCAGGTCGAACGCGTGGACCATGGCGACGCGCGCCTGCTCCATGCTGACCGAGGCCAGCGCCGGAAAGCCGATCACGTCGCCGGCGGCGTAGAGGTTCGGCACGTTGGTCTGGTAGTGTTCGTTGACCTTGACCAGGCCGCGCTCGCCCATCTCGACGCCGACCTCAGCCAGGCCCAGGCCGGCGGTATTGGACTGCCGGCCGGCGGCGAACAGTGCGTTCTCGCACTCGATGACCTCGCCATCGGTCAGCGTCAGCGAGACGCGGTCGGCGGCGGTGTCGACCTGGGTCACGCGCTGATTGAAGATGAACCGCAGGCCGAGTTCGTCGAGCTGCTCGCGCAGGCGCTCGGCCACTTCACCATCCACAAACGGCAGCAGTCGGCCGCGGCCCTCGATCAGCGTGACCTTGACGCCGAGGGCACAGAACACCGAGGCGTACTCACAGCCGATCACGCCGCCACCGGCGACGGCCAGACTGCTCGGGATGCGCGCCATGCGCAGAATCGAGTCGGAATCGTGGATCAGCCGCTCGTCGAACGGCACGTTGCCTGGTCGGTGCGGCGACGAGCCGGTGGCGACCAGGACGAACTCGGTGGTGAAGCGCGTGCTTTGGCCTTCGCGGCCGGTCACCACCACGATGTGCGCGTCGGCCAGCGCGGCGCGGCCCCAGTGCAGGTCGATGCCGTGGCGCTCGAGGTTGGCGTGGACCAGCGCACGGCCGGCGCGGATGACCTGCTCCTTACGGAACATGAAGTCGTTGACCGTCATGCCGTCGCGGAGCGAGTAGTCGATGCCGTAGAGCCCGCGCTGCCGCAGGCCGGTGTAGTAGAGCGCCGTCTCGCGCAGCGTCTTGGACGGCACGGTGCCGGTGTTCAGTCCGGCCCCGCCGACGTCGTCGGCGCATTCCACCACGGCTACGCGCTTGCCGAAGTAGGCCGCCTGCGCCGCCCCCTTCTCGCCCGCCGGCCCGCAGCCGATGACCACCAGGTCGTAGTCGTATGCCACTGCGCCCGCTCCCATCACCACTCCGGGGCACCGCGTGGTGTGCGGTGCCGTGCCGCCAGCTCGTGGTCACTTCGGCGAGGCGTCGCTACCCGCCGCCCGCTGCCGCCGGGCTGAACACCAGCTTGCAGAAGTAGGTGCCACCGACCGTGATGCCGTCGCAGAACAGGACCAGCTTGTGCCGCCCAGCGGGCAACCGGAGCCGCTGCTTGCCGAGCGATTTCTGCGGGCTCCGCCAGCCATAGCCGGTGGTCCACTCCCGCGGCAGTTGCCAGGTGGCCACCGTCTGTCCGGGATCGCCGGGTCGGCCCAGGTTCAGCCGCAGCGGCTCGAGCTTGCCGCGCGTGGCCGCCTCCAGACCCTTGGTGTAGTAGTCGCAGCGGTTCATGAACAGCTCGGCGTCGTACTCGCCCGCGGCGGCCACGTCCACCTCATAGGTGATCCACTGCGCCCGGCCCGCGCCCACACCGACGGCCTCGGGCAGGTCGCCCTGCTCCGTCTTGCGGAACTCCAGGCGCGCATCGCTCGGGCCTGACTCGGCGCTCTGGTAGGCGACACCGTGGCCGCCCTCATCGTAGCTGCCGCCCTTGATGGTGCCGGGGATGGCCTGCGGCTGGCCCTGGTAGGCGGTGCCGGTGAACTCCTTGCCGGTCAGCAGTTCGAGTGACAGCGGGGCCGACTGCCCGACCAGACCGGCGTCGTCGCGGGCCATGGCGATGATGGTGTTGCGCGTGCCGCTGAACAGGTTGTTGACCTCGAAGGTCGTCTTGGCCGTGGCGCCGTCCACCGGCACCTCGGCGCGCAGCCGGCCCATCGAGAACAGCAGCAGCGACTTCAGTTGGCCACCGGTGGCCGCGGCCGTGACGTCGAAGCGGAGCGGGTTGCCCTGCTTGTACGGGCCGTTGCCCTGCACCGCCAGCGTGACCTTCGGCAGCGCGCGCGGCGCCGGGTCTTCGTCGTAGATGCGCACGTAGTCGACCACCAGCCGGTCGGGGAACTGCGCCTCTTCCAGGCGGCCGTAGAACGGCTGGCCGTCCTTCGACTTCGGCGTGGGCGTACAGCCGCTGATCCAGATCTTCTGTGGCACGTTGGTCACCGGCACGTCGCGGTAGCTCTGCCGCAACGTTTCCTGACCGTCCACATAGAAGATGTGCTCCAGCGGCGTCCACTGGAAGCCGACGGTGTGCCAGCCGCTGTAGTCGTCCATGACCACCGTGCGGCCGCTCGACGTGCGGCCGAGCTTGGTGCTGCGGAGGATGGCGCCTTCGCCGACGCCTTTGGCGTTGCCCTGGTCGCCGGGCAGGACGGTCAGCTTGACGCTACAGTGGTAGCAGTGGCTGATGTCGTTCTGCTTCTTCGGCTTGTAGAAGTCCTCGAAGATGTCGAACTCCTGCGAGTGGACGAACGTATCCACGCCGCAGTCGTAAGGATAGCCGGCCATCCAGACCGCGCCCCACCAGCCGGGCTGGCGGGTGAACTGCACGCGCGTCTCGACGTAGCCGTAGGCTTTCTCGAACCGGCTGTTGATGCTGCCGAAGTGCCGCACGGTGCCGTCCGGGTCGCGGGTCAGTTGCAACACCAGCGCGCCCTGGCCGTCGAGGAACAGGTTCTCGGGGGCCGGCTTGGTCTTGATGTCCGGCCACTTCCATTCGTTCTGCGGCTGCACGTTCCACTTCGCGGTGTCGAGCGTGGTGCCGTCGAACTCTTCGTTCCAGACCAGCTTCCAGCGCTTGTCCGCCGGCGGGCCCTCACGGTAACCGGCCTTGGTGACCTTGGCGAGCGTCGCGCTGACGGGCTTGGGCGCCTTCTTGATGGCCGGGTTGCGCAGGTCGCGCGGGCCGCCCACGGCCAGTTGCGCCGAGCCCGAACCGCGCAGGAGTCGCACTGCGAGCACGTGGCTGCCGCGCGTCAGCTCCACGGTGACGGCGAAGTCGCGAATGGTCGGTGGCCAGTCGTCGTTGCCCTGACTGCCGCGGCTCAGCGTCTCGGAGACCAGCTTGCCATCCAGGTAAGCCTCGTACCACCAGTCGGCGCCGAAGCCGAACGTGGCCGGCCCCGCCGCCTCGGCGGTGAACGCCAGGTAGACCCAGGCGGTGCTGCCCACCGCCGCGCCGCAGAACGGCGCGCAGTCGAGCCGCCGCGCCGCGTCGAAGCGTGCGGCGCGAGCCGTGGCCTGCTGCTGACCGATGACCAGCGTCTGCGGCACCTGACGCAACATCTCGGCCGCCGGCACGCCCGCATCCTTGCCGAACGGGCCGAAGACCTTCGCCTCGCTGGGCAAGACGACGTCGCCGCGCGGCGACGCGCTCTGCACCCAGCCTGGGGCAGTGGCCACCGTCAGGGCCACCAACGCGGCCCACAGGCCCGGATGGACCACCCACCGCCGCGTCCGCTGTACCGGCGTTGCTGTCGCCTGTAGACCTGAATGGTTCGTCACGCTCCGCTCCGCCCGCCACCCGGCGGTCTGGCGGCATTCGCAACCGGTCGGTGGTATCCTTCGTGGCGGCTGGCGCCCGGAGGCCCGCTCATGCCCGGACCCTATCCCATCGTCGAGGTGTTTGAGAGCGTCCACCTGGGTGTGGCGCTGAGCACGGTGACACCGGGCGACTTGTCGGTCATCGAGACGCCGGAGCGGCTGCGGCCGCGGCTGAGCTACTCGTTCGTCCACGCCGCCGTTCTCCTGGCGCTGGACGACGGGCGACGCGTGCTGAGCGTGCCGCCGGGCGCGGGCGAGGTGGCCGCGCAGGTGCTGCGCTCAACCGCGGCGGCCGGGCTCGATCCGCTCAGTGACGCCGTGGCGGCGCTGCTGGCCGAGGCCGTCGAGCCGGCGCTGCTGGCCGGCGGCCTGGCACCGGTGAACCGCCACTTCGCCGACCTGGTGTTCGCCTGCGGCCCCGCCGACCTGCGCCGTCACCACCACGGCGACCTGCGCCGCCTGCGTGACGAGAGCATCGCGCCGGTCGCGGAGTTGGCGTTGCCGACGCACTGCTTCCCTGATGGCACGGTCTACGGCATCGTGGACGGCGGGCACGTCGTGGCGGTGGCCTACGCCCATCGCATCGGCGAGTTCGAGGACCGTCTGGCCGACCTCGGCGTGGTGACCGCCTACGCCTGGCGGCGGCAGGGCTATGCCCAGACGGTGGTCTCGGCGGTGGCGGCCGACCTCATCGATCGTGGCGGCGAAGCGCGCTACAGTTGCCAGCCGGACAACCACGGCTCGGCCGCGACGGCGCGAAGCTGTGGCTTCCAGCCGTGGGCGCGGTCGCTGATCCTGGCTGCAGCGGCGCCGGAGGGCGACGAGTGACGGTTAGCTGCCTTTGGCCGGCACCACCCAGGACAGCCGCGTGACCCGGTCGAGGCCCTTGCGCTCACTGTCCGACTGGTCAGACCTCCGCTTGGCCCGGTCGTCCTTGGCTGAGGCGCAGCCGCCGTCGTCGACTTGGTCCTCGCCGACGCAGTAGATCAGACCTTGACGCGGCAGATAGCGCAGCGGCTGACCATTGTACGGGTCGTTCGGCAGCGTCCGCAGCAGGCCCGCGGCGACCAGCTCGTCGAGCGCGGCCGGCAAGTGCCCACGCTGCTCGCCGAACAGCTTCAGCGCGATGGCCGTGGCGGCCATCACCACGTGAGCCTTGCGCCGCGTGGTGCCGTCGGCCATGGTGACGTGCAGCGGCGCGCCGATGGCCACCAGCGTCTTGCCGACGCCGTTCCAGGCGTGGTCGATGGGCCGCAGCTTCGGCGCTTCCGGCACGGTTCGCTCGCGCTGCCAGAAAGGCAGCTCCGCCTGCTGCATGGCGCGGCGGAAGGCCCGCCGGCTCAGGTTCACCGTCTGGTGCGGCAGGTAGACGACCGAGGGACCGAGCGCTCGGGTCGTGCGGCCGGCCATGGACAGGTACTGCGCGCGCTGGGTGTGGAACTCGGCGGCCATGGCCTGCTGGAACGCGGCCGGCTCGCCGTGCCAGTCCTGCAGGCCGTCGAGCACCGCGCGCCAGAGCTGCTGATCGGCCTCCGACCAGCCACTGCGCGGCCACGACACCGTCGGGTCCTGTTGGCCGGCGCTGGCGCCGTCCGGCACCGGACCCAGGCCGTCGGTGAAGGCGCGCAGCGCCAGGGCCTCCGCGGCGGCGGCGGTCATATACTCGATGATCGCGCCGCCGGCGCAGGTAGCCCGCTCGCCCAGTTGCCTGGCCTTCGACCAGTCGCCCAGCGCGCCGGCCAGGTCGCCTTGCCGGCGTTTGGCCTCACCGCGCTGCACCAGCAGTCGCGCGGCCCGGCGCAAGCGGGTGGCGGCCTTCATCGGCACTTCGCTCAGCGCCATGGCTTCCTGGGCGTCGGCGTCGGTGCTGCCCATCGGCACGATGGGGTGACGGGCAAAGGCGGCGTCGGGCAGTTCGAGCGCGGCATCGAGCTTCGCCAGAGCGGCCGCGGCCTCGCCTGGATACGCCTCCAGTTCGGGCCGCGGGACCTGGCCGGCGCGGTAGGCCGCGTCCTTGAGCGGGTCGGGCAGGTCGGCCATGGCGGCTAACACGGCGGCGACCATGTTCTGCTCCGCAGCCACCTCGCGGCGCGGATCGGGAATCGTCTCCGGCTCCGGCCGGTCCAGCAGGCGCGGCAGACCGAAGGACAAGAGGCCCAGCGCCAACACGCTGCCACAACCCCACCGCCGCCAACGGCGACGCCCGATCGGTGTCTCGGTCATCGCGCAACTCCCCGGCTACGCTGAGCCAAACGTGGGGCAGCGGCGGTTGGTTCCAGCGAACGCCGGCGGCTGGCGTGGAGGTCCGGCGCTCCACAGACGCCGGCCCGAATGCCCCCAGGTCACCGCGGCGGCCCACCGGGTGGCGCCGGCATTGGCGGCCCGCCTGGTGGCGGTGCCGGCGGCGCCACGAAGGCGAGTTGGACAATTCGATCGTCCTCCGAACAGCCGCCAGCGCGGTCGTTCCAGCCGCCGTCGTCGGTGCGATTGCTGCCCACGCTGTACACCAACCCTCGGCGCGGCAGGTAGCGCAGTGGCTGACCGTCGAACGGGTCGAGCGGCACGGCCGGCAGGTAGTGCCCGGTGACCAGCTCGTCGAGCGTGCCGGGCAGGTGCTCGTGGTCCTCGACGAACAGCTTCAGCGCGATGTGGACCGCGGTGGCGCGGACCATCAGACAGCGCGCCTGCGGCTTGTCGCGGGGCTCGAGATAGGAGGCGACACAGCAGCCGAGGCCGTTGCCCACCGGGTTGAGCAGTTGGCGGAGACCGGTCGGCGCGGCGTCTGGTGGCTCGCCGGGGGCCTCGTACGGCCGCTGCGTTCGAGCCAGCGACCAGGTCGCGGTGCGGCGCAGGTGGTTCGTCGTGCGGTGGCGGCAGTAGAGCGGCGGCACCGGCGGCAGCCAGCGGAACAGGGCCGCGTAGTACTCGTCCCAGTCCGAGGCCGCGGTGAGCGAGGGTGCCGGCTGGACAGCGCAGAGCTGGCGCGGGTCGGCGACCAGTTCGCGCAGTTGGTGGTAGCGGACGGCCACCCAATGGTGCCAGGCGGCGGGCTCTTAGTTCCAGGCGAGCAGTACCTGGATCACCTCGTGCCAGCGCCGGCGGTCGTCGGCCGACCAACCGGTGGCTGGCCAGAAGCGGGTGGGATCAGCGTCTTCCGGGTGAGCGCCCGGTGGCGCCGGGCCGAGTGCCTCGCGCAGGCCGCGCAGAGCGGCAGCTTCGCACGCCCTGCCGCCATGGTAGTCGCCGCCGCGGGCGGCTCGCGCCCCGAGCCGGACCATGTCCAGGTAGTCGGTCAGCGCGCGGGCCAGGTCGCCGTCGACGCGGCGCTGGTGACCGCGCTGCACCTTCAGCCGAGCGATTTGGCCGAGCCGGGCCACATTGCCCGGATCGAGCGTCGAAAGGGCCCGGGCGCGAGGTGTGGCCGGTGGCTGAAGGCACTCCGGCAACGGCAGCGCGGCGTCGATGGCCGCCAGCACCGCAGCCTGCCCGTGCAGCCACTCGGCCACCTGGGGCGCCCGGTCAGGCTGCGGGTCGGGATAGGGCCGTCTGCTGCGGCCTGGTTGGTCGAATGGCGGCCTTTGCAGTGCGACTGCCGACAGGCACAGCAGCGCGGCGTAGGTGTTGACCTCGTCGGGCACCGTGCGTCGCGGGTCCGGGATGGTCTCCGGTTCCGGCCGGTCACAGAGCATCACGCCGCAGACCAGCGTGGTGACGATCAGCGGCCGCCAGTACACCGCCTGCCACCAATGGCGCGGTCGCTCTGCTGTTGCACCCATGGCGACCTCCCGCGATGGGCTGTTGTTACCCACACCCCCGCCACACCACACCAAAGGGCGCATAATGACGACCGGAGATGCGCATGGAGCAACGCGAACTCGGCCGCACCGGGGCCAAACTGTCGGTGATCGGCTTCGGCGGCATCATCGTGACCAGCGCCACACCCGAAGAGGCCGACCGGTTCGTCGGCGAGGCGGTGGACGCCGGCGTGACCTACTTCGACGTGGCGCCCAGCTATGGCAACGCCGAAGAGCGGCTCGGGCCGGCCATCGAGCGGTACCGCGACCGGGTGTTCCTGGCCTGCAAGACCGAGAAGCGCGGGCGTGACGAGGCGGCCAAGTCGCTGCAGCAGTCGCTCAAGCGGTTGCACACCGACCATTTCGACCTCTTCCAGCTCCACGGCCTGACCAGCGAGGACGACGCCAAGCAGGCCTTCGCCAAGGGCGGCGCGATGGAAGTGCTGATCGAGGCCAAGCAGCAGGGCGTGCTCCAGCACCTGGGCTTCAGCGCCCATAGTGAGCCGGCGGCGCTGCTGGCCATGTCGCAGTACGACTTCGACAGCGTGCTGTTCCCGGTCAACTACTTCGCTTGGAACCGCGGCCACTTCGGCCAGCAGATCATGGCCGAGGCGCAGCGGCGCGGTGTGGCGCGGCTGGCGCTGAAGGCGATGGCCTTGGGCCGGTTCAAGCCGGGCGAGCCGAAGCAGTGGCAGAAGGCCTGGTACCAGCCGTTGCAGGACCCGGAGTTGGCGTCGCTGGCGGTGCGCTGGACGCTCAGCCAACCGATCACCGCCGCCGTCACCCCAGGGCACATCGAGCTGTTGCGGCTGGCGGTCAAGGCCGTGCAGGACCTGTCCGTGCCGTCGGCCGGCGAGCTGGAGCGGCTGGCGGCGCTGCTGGGCGACCGGGCGCCGGTGTTCCCCGGGTAGCCGGCGCGCCGGCCCCGGCGGCATCACAATGGGCAGCGGAGTGCGAACATGAAGCACACGGTGGTGCTGGTGCCGGGCGACGGGATCGGCCCGGAGATCACGGGCGCGGTCTTGCGCATCCTGGAGGCGGCCGGCGCTGACATCGAGTGGATCAGTCACGCCGCCGGCTCCGAGGCCCTGGCGCGCTATGGGACCACGCTGCCCGATAGTCTCCTGGCGGCCATCGACGAGTACCAGGTGGCGCTCAAAGGTCCGCTGACCACGCCGGTCGGTTCGGGCTTCCCCAGCGTGAACGTCGCCCTGCGCAAGCACTTCGACCTCTACGCCAACCTGCGCCCCACGCAGACGCTGCCCGGCATGGCCACGCGGCACGGCGACATCGATCTGGTCGTGGTGCGCGAGAACACCGAGGACCTCTACGCCGGCCTGGAGCACGTGGTGGTGCCCGGCGTGGTCGAGTCGCTGAAGATCATCACCGAGAAGGCGTGCCTGCGCATCGCCGAGTTCGCCTTCGAGTACTCGCGCCGCAACCACCGCCACCAGGTCACCGCGGTCCACAAGGCCAACATCATGAAGCTGTCCGATGGCCTGTTCCTGGACTGCGCGCGGCGGGTGGCCGAGCGGTTCCCCGAGGTGACCTACCGCGAGATGATCGTCGACAACACCGCCATGCAGTTGGTCATGGAGCCGCAGCAGTTCGATGTGCTCCTGCTGGAGAACCTGTACGGCGACATCCTCAGCGACCTGTGCGCGGGGCTCGTGGGCGGCCTGGGTCTGGCGCCGGGCGCCAACCTCGGGCCGCGGCACGCCATCTTCGAGGCCGTTCACGGCTCGGCGCCGGACATTGCCGGGCTGGGCGTGGCCAACCCGACGGCCCTGCTGCTGGCGGCCATTCTGATGCTGCGGCACCTCGGCGAGATGGACCTGGCGGCGCGGGTCGAGTCGGCGCTGGTGCGGGTCTTGCCGGACCCGGCGCGCCGGACGCGCGATCTGGGCGGCGAGGCCGGCACCAGCCAGTTCGCCGAGGCGGTGGTCGCCGAGGTCGAGGCGGCGTAGACGGCGCGCGACGGGCAAGAGGAGACGCGCCAGGGCCGTCCAACCTCCGGTGGTAACGCAACACCGGAGCAGTTCGATGATCGACAAAGAGCGTCGCGCGCAGATTCTGTCCCGCCCGAAGCCCGAGCCGCCGTGGCGCGGCGAGCCGCTGCTGGGCAGCATCTACGACGAGCGTGAGGTCGAGGCCGCCGTCAAGGCCATTCGCGAAGCCACCGACATCTGGTCCGGCTTCGGCTTTTCGGCCACGCCGATCCCCGAGTTCGAACAGGCCTTCGCCGCCTGGTGCGGCTGCAAGCACGCCGTGGCCATCAACAGCGCCGGCCCCGGCCTCGACATGATGATGCGCTACCTGAAGTTGCAGCCGGGCGAAGAGGTCATCGTGCCGGCGGTCAACTTCCAGGCCGCGCCGCTGGCCGTCTACGGCGCCGGCGGGCAGGTCGTCTGGGGCGAGATCGACCCGCGCACCTTCCAGCTCGATCCGGCCGATGTCGAGCAGAAGATCACGCCGCGCACGCGCGCGATCTTCCCGGTGCATATGAACGGGCTGTCGGCGCCGATGGACGAGTTGATCGAGGTCGGCCAACGCTGTGCCAACGACCACGGTCCCATCCCGGTGATCGGTGACGCCGCCCGCGCCTGCGGTGGCGGCTACCGTGGCACCAAGATCGGCAAGAAGGGCCTGGCGACGGTCTTCTCCTTCCACACCATGAAGAACATGGTCACGCTCGGCGAAGGTGGCATGGTCACCACCGACGAGGACTCCGTCGCCGACTGGTGCCGCGCGCAGCGGTTCTATGGCGCGCCGATTGAGGAGTGGGGCTCCTCGTTCGTGATGACCAAGGTCCAGGCCGCCGTCGGTCTGGTGCAGGTGGAGAAGCTGGCCGGCCTCATCGACAGCCGGCGCCGCCTGGCGCACCAGCGCACCGAACTGCTCGCCGACCTGCCGGAGATCGTCACGCCGTTCGAGCCGGAGGACTGCGAGCACAGCTACTACCTCTACACCTGTCTGGTGCAGCCCGAATGGGCCGGCGAGAAGCGCGACGAGCTGATCCGGATCATGGCCGACGACTACGGTGTCGGCTGCGTGGTGGCCAATCCGCCGGTCTACCTGAGCCGGCGCCTGTTGCGCGAGCACACTGCCGGACAGAGTCTGCCGCTGTCCGAAGAGATCGGCAAGCGGCTGTTCTGTGTGTCGATCCACCCGGCGATGACCGAAGAGGACAACCTCTACGCGGTGTCGGCGCTGATCGAGACCGTCGAGCGGCTGCGGTAGGCTACTCGGTGAGTTGTTCGTCTGCCGCCTGCCAGGAGGCCGGCCTTGCTCAGAATCGGCCTGATGGGCGCCGGCGGCATGGGCGCGGCGCGGGCACGCGCGGCAGATGAGTGCGATGGGGCCAAGGTGGTGGCGGTGTGCTCGCGGCGACGCGAGACCGCTGCCGCCTTGGCCGATTCGCTTGGCGCCACCGCGTTCACCGACCGCGACCGGTTCCTGGACGCGGTGGATGCGGTGGTGGTGGCCATTCCGAATGTGCTGCACGCCGAGGCGGCCACCGCCGCTCTGGCGGCCGGCAAGCACGTGCTGGTCGAGTACCCGCTCTGTTCGCGTTGGCGCGATGCGACGCAACTGCGCGACCGGGCGCACCAGACCGGCCAGGTGCTGATGGTGGGCAACACCATCGTCCACGAGGCCATGTTCGGCTTCGTATCGGCGCGGCTGGAGCGGCTGGGGGAGTTGCGGAGTGCTGCGTCACGGGTGGCGTTCCACGACCCGGCGGTGGCCGCGGCCTGGTACTTGCGGCCCGAACTGACCGGGCCGGTGTTCGCCGCGTATCACTACCACCACATCGAGTACTACCGGCGCCTGCTGGGCGAGGTGGTGTGGGTCGACGCGCACGACGAAGGCGTCGCCGCCGCGGCGGGCGACCGCCTGTCGTTCGCTGGCGGCACGTTGCTCATGGGCCATGTCGGTGGTGCCACCAGTTGCATTCAGTGGTACCTGAGCGAGCAGGGCCGCGCCGAATCACGCGTCTTCCAGTTGACCGGCACGGCCGACGCGCTGACCATCGTCTCGCACGAGCCGGGCCGCTCGCTGGCCGTCTGGGGTGGCGGCGGGCCGGGTGGCACGGAGACGTTCGCCGAGCACTGGGGTGTGACCGAGTCGACACGCGAGTTCGTCGCGGCCATCGACGGTGCGGTGGACCACCAGCGCCGACTGGACTCTGACCTGCGCACGCTGCAGGTCGGGCTGTTGGCGGGCGCTTCGGCCGTCACCCGCGAGCGGGTGGCGGTACCGCCGGCTGAACCGACTTGGTCGTGATCGCGGCAAGATCGCGCGCACGCTCTTGATGTGGGTCCACCGCATCGTCGATAATCGTCGCGGAGCGGGGCGCATTCGCAGCATGTTGCGGAGATGCCGATGGTACCACGCAAAGGGTTCACGCTGATCGAGCTGCTGGTGGTGATTGCCATCATCGCCATTCTGGCCGCTATCCTCTTCCCGGTGTTCGCCAAGGCGCGCGAGAAGGCGCGCCAGTCGAGCTGCAGCTCGAACACCAAGCAGATCATGCTCGGCGTGCTGCAGTACGCCCAGGACTACGACGAGACGCTGCCCTATGCCTCGACCTGGTTCCTGGGCGATGGCACGCGGCAGGACTGGTGGCGCTTCCTGGCCCCCTACTGCAAGAACGACCAGATGTTCCAGTGCCCGTCGTACAAGGGCGTCACCCAGGGCTACGGCTGGAACTACCAGAACTTCGGCTACCTGAGCAATGCCGGCGCGTTCTCCAGCGGCCAGGGCACGACGCTCGGCAAGGTGGTGGTGCCGGCCACGACCATCCTGGTCGGCGACAATCCGGACTCGACCATGTACGGCGCGGGCACCATCTACATTTACGGCCCGTTGCAGTACGACCCGGGCACGCCGGCCGTGCTGGCCACGCCGGGGAATGACAGCGCGCGGCACAACGGCGGCGGCAACTACGGCTTCTGCGACGGCCACGTGAAGTGGTTGAGCGCGATGGATGCCGCCACCAAGGACAACCTCTGGACCTTGGCCGAAGACTGACCCGCGGTCAGCGTGACGGTTCGCCGCGCGGGCCAAGCCAGGCCGCGCGCCGGCCGTTGCTCGACGGGACTGGCCAGCGGCCGTGGTGGGTTGCCGTCCGCCGCGCCATGACCGCGGTGGACGGCCACGACGCGGCCGTGGCGCGCGTCGTGGCGGCCGAGTGGCGACAGTAGACGTTTGGTGCCGATCTGCGACAATGCCACTGGCGGCGCTCGCCGGTGGCATTGTGTTTGGCGGGCGCCGATGGGCGGAGTGCGGTGGTATGGAGCGAGGCAACGGCGACCCGGGGGCAGGCAGTCGAGCGCCACTGGTGATCGGGCTGGTGACGCAGTCGGGCGTGGCCGACAGCGAGCGGTTCGAGGAGCCGGTTCGCCGGCTCTTCGCGAGCCTGCGCCGCGCCTGCCCGCACACGCCGTTCCTGGTGCTCAGCGCGCTGGAGCGGCCGGTGGAGCAGCGGTTGGCGCGCGCGGCGCTGGAGACGCCGGACACGAAGCTGATCGTGCTCCGGCCCGCTTGGCCGGGTCGGGCTGCGGCCGAGGCCACCAGCGTGCTGCTGGACCGCGCCGCCTTCGTGCTGGCGACGCCGGACGATGAGGCCGCCGAAGCGTATGTGGCGCGGTGCTGTCAGATGCTCTTGGCGGTCTGGGACGGCGATGAGCGGGCCGAGGACGATACCACTGCTCAGGTGGTCAACCTGAAGCTCCAGTCGCCGGTCCGGACCGAGCTGACCGGCGACTGGTCGCACGGCGAGCACGAAGGGCCGGTGGCCAGTGTCATCGTGCCCGATCGCGATAGCAGCCGGTTCGCTGCGGCCACGCCGGTACAGTGGTCTCTACCGGAGCCATGGGACACTCGCGTGGCCACCTCGCGTTGGCGGTCACCGTCGCGGTTGCCGGCGCCGGTGGCCGCCTTTGTGCGCCGCTTCGACGAGCTCAACCGCGAGATCCGGCGCGCCAGTCGGCGGGCCGCCACCTGGCAGCGCGACACCGCCGCCAGCAGCGAAGCACTCTTGCCCGGTGCGGTGGCGCAGCGCCTGCCCGCCGCGTGCCAGGATCTGCTCGCGCACTATACGACCGTCGACGTCCTGGCGACTCGCCTGGCGCAGCGCCGCAGTCGGCTGCTGCAAGCGTTCCTGTGGGCGTTCGGTCTGGGCGTGTCGACGATGATCGCGCTCACGGCCGCGGCCACCTTGCGGCCGGCGCTGCTCGAGCGCTTCCAGGACCTGCAGTTCGAGGTCGCGGCGCTGCCGTGGTTGCTCTACCTGCTGGGCTATGGCCTCTACGCCTCGCGAACGCAAGCGCTGGACTACCGGGCCCTGGCCGAAGGGCTCCGCGTGCAGTTGTTCTGGGCGCTGGCCGATGTGGCCGAGGATGCGTCCGAGCACCATCTGCGGCATCAGCGCGGTGGTCTGCTCTGGGTGCGTTGCGCGCTCCACGCGCAGCGCCTGCTGCTGGTGGTCCAGCGGCGAGGCACCACACCGGTGACGGTAGCGCCGCTGACCGAACGCCTCGACTGGGTGGCCGAGTACTGGCTCGGTGCCCAGTTGCAGTACTACGACCAGCGCACGCGGTACTACCGGCGCCGCCTGCGCCGCCACGTCGAGTGGATCAACCTGTGTTGTGCCACCGGCGTGGTGCTCTACGCTGTCTGGCTGTGGCACTACACGCACCCAACCGGCCGCGGCCGGTTCTGGCTCGACGGGCTCAAGGGCCAGCTCATCTCGTTCACGTTCCTGTTCGCCGTCGCGGTGGGCTGGTTCGGCGATGCGCTGGCGCTGCCGGACCATACCCGCCGCTACTACCGCATGAGTCTCGACCTGAGCCTGGAACTGAGCAAACTGCGCCGCACTCTCGGCCGCGGTGACCTCGAGGCGGCCTCGCGGCAACTGGCCGATCTGGGCCGCAAGGTGCTGGCCGAGAATGGCGAGTGGCTGGTGATCCAGCGCGACCGGCAGATGATCCGGCCTGGGGTGTGAGAGGACGCCATCGTGAAACGTCTGGTCCTGGCGACCCGCAATGCGGGCAAAGTACGTGAACTCGGCCGGCTGCTGGCCGTACTCGACATTCAGGTGGTCGGTCTGGCCGACTACCCCGCGCTGCCCGACGTGGTGGAGGACGCCGACACCTACCTCGGCAACGCCACCAAGAAGGCTCAGGCGGCGGCGGCCGGCACCGGGCTGCCGGCGCTGGCGGACGACAGCGGCCTGGAGGTCGATGCGCTCGACGGTGAGCCGGGGCTGTACTCGGCCCGTTACGGCGGGCCTGGTCTGGACGACGCCGGTCGCTGCGCACACCTGCTGGCACGCCTGGCCGAGCGTGGCGTAGCGGCCAGCCCAGGCCGGTTCCGCGCGGTGGTGGTGCTGGCCCGGCCCGACGGCACGTCCCACTGGCGCGAGGGAGTCTGGTCGGGCGAGGTGCACGGGCCGCCGACGGGCGCCAACGGCTTCGGCTACGATCCTGTGTTCTGGCTGCCGGGCGAGCAGCGGACGGCGGCCATGCTGCCGGCCGAGGAGAAGAACCGCCTGAGCCACCGCGCGCAGGCGCTGGCGGCGATGATCGAGTTGCTGAGAGGGCGGCCGGAGTTGCTGGGGTAGGGGAGGCGGCGGGGCCTACCCAGGGGCGTCCACGTGCGGGCAAGGCCACCTCTGCCGAGGGCCGGCCGGCGACCGGGTGTGCGCCAAGAAGGAAGCCGTGATTCGCGCGGAATGGGCCGCGGTACAGCCCTTGAGCCGCTCCGGCGGCAGCCGGCCAAGTGTGGCTCGAACGGAGCCGACATGCTTGCCAAGCCAAGCCGCGTTCTCCAGACGGTATGCCGTCGGGGCCGCCCTTGCGGTTGCCCCGGGCCTGACGCGCAGCCGGCTGGGGGCCAATGCGTGGGCGACCACGAGGGTCGCCCCGACCGCCTGGCCCGGTCTGGAACACGAACCGGCTGCTTGGCGTACACCGCTGTCTGTTGGGTCGCCTGCCTCATCGTCACGCCCGCTGGTCCCGTCCCGCAGCACCCTCGCTATC
>CAZHGD010000031.1:0-54809 GCA_964531735.1 uncultured Fimbriimonadaceae bacterium
TGATCTCGGCGATGCCGGCCCAGTCGGCCTGGCCCCGGTACGCCTGCACCGCGGTGCGCCCGTGGACCGCGACCGCGGCCACGCCGAGTTGCTCGCAGCCTTTGGCGATGTCCAGGCCCGTGCGCAGATCCTGACTCCAGCCGAGGCGGATCTTCACCGTGACCGGCAGGCGCACCGCGGCCACCAGGGCCGCGACGATGCGGAAGACCTGCTGCGGGTCCTTCAGCAGGCAGGCGCCGGCACCGCTGCGAATGACTTTGGGCACGCTGCAGCCCAGGTTGTAGTCGAGGATGTCGGCGCCGCGCTCCTCGACCTGGCGGGCCGCGATGGCCATCTTCTCCGGATCGGCGCCGAAGATCTGAGAAGACACCGGCCGCTCGGCTTCGTCGAACAGCAGGTAGTCCATCGTGCGCGAGTTGCCGTGGAACAGGCCATAGCCGCTGATGAACTCGTTGCACACCAGGCCGGCGCCCTGTTCGCGGCAGAGCAGGCGAAAGGGCAGGTTGGTGATGCCCGACATGGGCGCCAGCACCAACGGCGGGTCGATGGTCACGGAGCCGATCTGCAACGGCGGTGGCGTGGTGTTCGGCGGTGGGCAGGCTGGCAACATGGGCTATCCCGGCACCGTGCTGACGACGACGCGCCAGCCGTCCACCCAGGTGATGACGCTCATCAGATGGCCGCCGGTCACCTGCTGGCCAGCCTTGCAGGCCAGGTCGTAGACCAGCAGGCAGGTGTGGTCACCGAGCCACTCCAGTCGGAGCCGCTCGATCTGGACCTCGACCTGGTCGGCCGGGAGCGGCGCGTGTCCGAGGCTCCGGCGGAACTCGGGCCAGTTCTGCTCGGTGACGATGAAGCGGACCATCCCGGCGCGCTCGCCCTGGCCCGGCTCCAGCAGCGTCAGCGGCAGATCGATCTGGCGGCGGAAGGCTTCGGCGTCGCATCGAGTCGAGGCCAGCCAGAACGCCTGGAGCGTCTGGCGCACGGCGGCGTCGCGGCGGCCGCGCTCATCGTCCTGCGCGGGCAGGGCGCCCAGCGTAAGCAGGGCCAGCAGCGTCAGCCAGCAATGCGTCCGGGTCATCGGGTCACCTCGCTCGCAGCGGCCCAGGCCAGGCGGAGACCCGTGGTGGTCAGGTCCGGTTCGAGCCGGTCGAACAGCCGCGGGTCGGCGTCGCGGAGCACCGCCGCCAGACTGCCGGTGCCGACCAGGGGCGCGTCGGGGCAACCGCACTCGGCGCGCATCCGCGCGGCCAGCCCAGCGACCGCCCCCGCATGGGCCAGAACGAGCCCGCTCTGCAGGCACGAGACGGTGCTGTTACCGATGGCCCGCGGCGGCGCTACGAGTGGCACCTCGGGCAGCAGCGCCGTCTGGTGGTGCAGCGCCGCCCGCTGCAAGCCGAGACCACACAGGATGGCGCCACCGGCGAAGGCGCCGTCGGGCGCCACCACATCCAGCGTAGTGGCCGTGCCGCAGTCGGCCACCAACACCGGCGCGCCACACAGCTCGCGCGCGGCCAGCGCGGCGAGCAGACGGTCGGCGCCGAGCGACGTCGGCGGCTCGTACCGCACCGTCATCGGCGCGGCGAAGTCGCGGGCCAAGACCGCCACCGGCCAACCGTGAGCCACCAGCGAACGCTCGGCGGCCGCGACCGCCGGGGGCACCACGCCGGCCACCACGACCTGCGTCACCGGGCCGCCCAGTTGGCCGCACCAGCGGGCGATCCGCTCACCGGTGTGGGCCGCGTCGGCCGTTGGGAAGGTCAGGCTGGCCGCGACGACCTCGCCGGCGAACAGCGTGGCATGGGCGTTCGTATTGCCGAGATCCAGGGCCAGGAGCATGGTGATATGATAACCTCTCGCGCCGGTAGCCGAAAGCGCTGCCGCCCTAAGGATGGTCTCGTGCCTGCCAAAGCCGCTATCTTCGATCTCGACGGAACCCTCATCGACAGTGCCGCGCTCCACGCGGAGAGCTGGCACCTGCTGGCCGCGGAGCAGTCGCTGGAACTCGACCCGGACTGGTTCCAGCGGACGTTCGGACGTGCCAATCGCGACATCATCCCCGAGATGACCGGCCGCGCCATGCCGGCCGACGAGATCGCCGCCTGGAGCGACCGCAAAGAGGAACTCTATCGTGGTCTCGCGGCCCAGTCGCTGGTGCTGTTCGACGGGGCGCGGCAGTTGCTGGACGATCTGGCCGCGGCCGGCTGGCGCCTCGGCATCGGCTCCTCGACGCCGCGAGCCAACCTGGACTTCTCGCTGCCGCTGCTGGGCATTGACGACCGGATCGAGGCCACGGTCGGCATGGAGGAGGTCAGCCGGCACAAGCCCGAGCCGGACACCTTCCTCGAAGTGGCCCGGCGTCTGGGCGTGGCGCCCGAGCGGTGTCTGGTCTTCGAGGACGCACCAGCCGGCATTCAGGCGGCACGGCGAGGTGGCATGAAGGGCGTGGCGGTCACCACGCACCACCCGGCCAGTTCGTTCGACGGCCTGGCGGTGGCCATCCGCGACGGCATCTGGAGCATCACGGCCGAAGAGTGCGGGGAGTGGCTCTCCGGCTAACCTGGGAGAGTGCGATGCGAGCGTTGCTGTTGGTGCTCTTGTTCGCGGGGCTGGCGTCGGCGCAGGAGATGATCGCCGGCGGCGACTTCGAGGGTGACTGGACCGGCCTGGCGCGGCCCTGGGCGGCCAACTGCTACGGCGACAACCAGTACCGCTTCGAGCGCGTGCCGGGGCACCAGAGCCAGGCGGCGCAGCGGCTGACCTGCGGGCGGCACGACAGCGGCGCGGTCCAGGTGCTGGTGCCGGGCCTCAAGATTGTCAAAGGCCAGACCTACACGATCACGCTCTGGCTGCGTGGCCAGATCCCAGGACGCCTGTTCGTCGGCTTTCGCCAGTTGCCCGCGCCGTACGCGCGCTACCTGGTGCGGTACGTGCGGGTGGACCCGACGTGGCGCCAGTATGCCATCGTCGGCACCGTGCCGGTGGACGATGCGGCTTGCGGCCTGTTCCTCTCGTTCCAGGGCGAGGGCTGGATCGAGGTGGATGACGTCTCCGCGCGGCCCGGCAACTTCCCGTTGCTCACGCCGGCCATCGACGCGCGGCCGCAGGCTGGCAACCGCGTGTACAACGCCGGGTTCGAGTTGGGCGCCGCCGGCTGGGCGCCACTGAACGGCGGGCTCCAGCCGCGCGTCGCCGCGTCACCGCAAGGCCGGCAGCACCTGCGTGTCGGGGGCACCGTGCTGGAGGGGCGGCCGCTCGTCACGGTGCAGGGCCAGGTCTACTCCATATCGGCTTATCTGCGTCGGCCCGGCGGCCCGGCCGAGGCGGTGCTCGAACTGGTCGAGTACATGGACGCCGGCGGCGACCAGCCGACCGCGCGGACGCGGCTGGCTTGGCGCGGGGCCATTGGCCCGCAGTGGACCCGCGTGCAGGCCACCAGCGTGTGGAACCCGGACTTCACGGTCGGCGCCATTCCGCGCGTCGTCTGCGGCGCCGGCGGCTTCGAGTGCGACGGCGTGCAGGTGGAAGAGGGCGAGTTGCGGCCCTTCGCGCCCGCTGACGGCGTGACCGTGGCGCTCGACACGCCCCTGGCCAAGCGCTACCCGCAGCCGGGTGAGACGGTTCCGCTGCGGCTCGCAGTGGTCGGTGACGAGGCTCGGCGCGAGGCAGAGGTGCAGGTGCGCACCGTCGACCTGTGGGGCCGCGAGGTGGCCGCTGAGGTCAGACGGGTGCCGCTGGCGCAGGGCGCCGGGGAACTCGAGGTTCCTTGGCGCGCGCCCACCACGGGTCTGTTCCGTGTGGAGGCGCGGTGCGGCACATCGGCCGTCAGTGATGTCGTCCTCTGCGCGCTGCCGCCGGCGCCGCTGGCCCGACCGCTGCCCGACACGTTCTTCGGCATGCACGGGTCCGGCGACGTGGCACCCAACGCTCTGGATCTGGCCCAGACGACGTCGGTCCGCGCGGGTTGCTCGTGGCGCCGGTGGCACGACTTCACCAACCGCGTCCAGTGGTACGAGGTCGAGCCCCGGCCCGGCGAGCGGCGCTGGTTCGACGCCGAGATCGACCAGGCGCTCGGCCGCGGGTTCCGGTTGCTGGGCACGCTGGCGCGGACACCCGCTTGGGCCGCGAAGACGGATCGCAAGTCGCCGCAGCATGGCGGTGTGCCGCGCAGCATGGACGAACTGGCGGCGTATGTCCGTGACACGGTGCGGCACTACCGCGGCCGCATCGCCGTCTGGGAGATCTGGAACGAGCCCTATGGGCAGGGCTTCTTCGACGGCTCGCCGGAGGAGTATGCCGAGGTGCTGAAGGTGGCCTCGCGCGCCTGCAAGGAGGCCGATCCCAACTGCACCGTGATCGGGGTCTGCGCGTACCTCGGCTTGCCGGACTGGGTGGAGCGCGTGCTCAAGGTGTCGGGCACCGCGTGCTTCGATGCGTTCAGCTACCACCGCTATGTCGCCCCCGACGAGGTTCGCGAGAAGCGCGGGCAGCCGCCGTTGGTGGTGCGCGAGGTGACCTGGGTACGCGAGTTGATGCGCCGGTATGGGGGCGAGCGGCCCATCTGGCAGACCGAGGGTGGGGTGGCCTGCCCGAGTCTGCACGCCTGGCTGCCGCCCGACGGCTATCCCGTGCCGTCGGCACTGGCCGCGGCGACGGTGTGCCAGGCAGCAGTGCTGATGCGGTCGGCCGGCGTGCAGCGATGGTGCTACTACTACACCGGCTATCCGAGTGGTGGGCGTGGCGACTTCTACACGCTGGGCAACGCGCCCTACATCCTGATGGACTACGACGGCTCACCGAAAGCGACCTACGCGGCGCTGGCGGCGGCCGGCCGGTTCATCGGCCAGGGCCGCTTCGAGCGACGGGTGGCCGACGGGTCTCGCCGCGAGTACTGGTTCAGCCGCGACGGGCGCGACACGGTGGCCGTCGTCTGGCGCGAGGGCCATGGTGAGCCGACCAGTGTGAACGTGCCGGCGGGCTACACGGCCTACGATGTGGTCGGCGCGCCGCTGGCCCCGGCGACGGTTCGGCTGGATGACTCGCCGGTGTACCTGGTTCGCCGCGAGGCGCGGCTGTAGGTGCGGGAAGGAACCGGTCGGGCCTCCGGGAACCGGCTGTGCAGTGACACGGAAAGGAAGACCAGTGGTTACGGACCAACCCATCGCCACCGATAGCTTGCTGCGCGCCACGGTGGCTGAGATCATCGCGGAGGCGCCGGTCTACGACCTCCACACGCACCTCTTCGCGCCGTGCTTCGGCGAGCTGTTGCTCTATGGCATCGACGAGTTGCTCACCTACCACTACCTGGTGGCCGAGGTGCATCGCGCCGACCGCAGTCTGCGGCCGGCGGCGTTCTATGCGATGCCGAAGGCGCAGCAGGCCGACCTGATCTGGCAGCGCCTGTTCGTCGAGCAGTCGCCGGTGTCGGAGGCCACGCGCGGCGTGGTGACGGTGCTCAAGGCGCTCGGCGTGGATCCCAAGCAGGACCACCTGGCCGCCGCGCGCGAGGCCGTGCGCGCGTATACGCCCGAAGCCTACGTGGACCTGATCTTCCGCGAGGCGAAGGTGGCGGGCGTGGTCATGACCAACGACCCGTTCGACGAGCTGGAGCGGCCGGTGTGGCAGGGCGAGGCGGCCGTCGACCCGCGCTTCCAGGCGGCCCTGCGCATCGACACGCTGCTGCTCAAATGGTCCGAGAGCCGGCCGAAGCTGCAGAACTGGGGCTACGAGGTGGCCGAGGGTCTCGATCCGGCGACGCTGGGCGAGGTGCGCCGGTTCCTCAGCGACTGGATCGACCGCATCGATCCGGTCTACCTGGCCGCGTCGCTGCCGGCCGACTTCACCATGCCGGCTCAGACGGCGGCATCGCGTCTGGTGGAGCACGCCGTGCTGCCGATCTCACGCGAGCGCCAGGTGCCGTTCGCCTTCATGCCCGGCGTCAAGCGCTCGATCAACCTGGCGCTGGGACAGGCCGGCGACGGTGTGGCGCGGTGTGACCTCGGCTGGGTGGAGTACCTCTGCCGCAGCTATCCGGACAACCGCTTCCTGATCACCGTGCTGGCGCGTGAGAACCAGCACGAGCTGTGTGTGATTGCGCGCAAGTTCGGCAACCTGCTGCCGTTCGGCTGCTGGTGGTTCCTGAACAACCCCAGCCTGATCGAAGAGATGACCCGGATGCGGTTCGAGCTGTTGGGCCTGTCGCACATTCCGCAGCACTCCGACTGCCGCATCCTTGACCAGTTGCTCTACAAGTGGGCGCATTTCAAGCCCATCCTGGCGCGGGTCATGGGCGACAAGCTGTGCGATGCGCTCGCCGCGGGCTGGCAGCCGACGCGCAAGGAGATCGAGCGCGATGTGCGGCGCTTGCTGGTGGGCAATTTCTGGGACTTCGTGGGCAAGCCCGCGCCGGGCACGGCGTAAGGGTGACGTGTCGACCGCGCCACGGTGCGGTGAGGAGAGCTGGTATGGGCAGAAGTTGGATCGCCTGGTGTCTCATCGGCTGGTCGTGTGGCCTGCTGGGATGCCGGGCCAATGCCGCCGATGAGGAAGGCTTCGCGCCAATCTTCGACGGCAAGACGCTGAACGGATGGATGGGTGCCAAGTACGAGGTCGAGGACGGCAAGTTGGTCTGCCCCGAAAAGGGCGGCGGCACCATCCTCACCGAGAAGCAGTACGCGCACTTCGTGTTGCGCTTTGCGGTCAAGTTCGGCCCCGGCGCCAACAACGGAGTCGGCATCCGCACACCGGCCCAGGGCGATCCGGCGTACGTCGGCATGGAGGTCCAGATCCTGGACGACTCCTCGCCGCAGTATGCCAAGCTGCGCCCGACCCAGTACCATGGCTCCATCTGCGACGTGTTCGCCGCCAAGCGCGGCGCCCTCAAGGCGCCGGGCGAGTGGAACGACGAGGAGATCCTGGTCGATGGCCGCCACGTCAAGGTGACGCTCAATGGTCAGGTGATCGTCGACGCCAACCTGGACGACGTGAAGGATCCCGAAGTGCTCAAGAAGCACCCGGGCCTGCTGCGCCAGATGGGCCACATCGGCTTCATGGGGCACGGTGCCCGCGTCGAGTTCAAGGACATCCGCGTCAAGGAACTCGACGGTCCGCTGAACGTCGCCCCGCCTGGTTTCGAGGCGGCCTTCAACGGCAAGGACCTGACCGGCTGGAAGGCGCTGGTCGGTGATCCGCGGTCGCGGGCCAAGATGACGCCGGAGCAACTGGCCGCCGCGCAGACCAAGGCCGACGCCGAGCTGCCCAAGCACTGGACGGTGCAGGACGGTATCCTCACCTACGACGGCAAGAACAACAGCCTCTGCACGGCCAAGGACTACGGTGACTTCGAGATGTGGGTCGACTGGAAGATCCACAAGGGCGGCGACAGCGGCATCTACCTGCGGGGCAGCCCGCAAGTGCAGATCTGGCAGCACCCGGTCGGTTCAGGCGGCCTGTTCAACAACCAGAAGAACCCCAGCAAGCCGCTCCGGGTGGCTGACCGGCCCGTGGAGCAGTGGAACACCTTCTTCATCCGCATGGTCGGCGAGAAGGTCTGGGTCTGGCTGAACGGTTGGCTGGTGGTCGACAACACGACCATGGAGAACTACTGGGAGCGCAGCAAACCCATCTACCCGACCGGGCAGATCGAGCTGCAGCACCACACCAGCCCGCTGTGGTTCCGGAACGTCTACCTCAAGGAGCTGCCGCGGCCCTAGGCTGCGCGCTCGGTGACCAGACAGGGCGGGCAGGCGGTGTCGCCTGCCCGCCTTGCTGATTCATGCCCTGGCGAGGTCGAGCATCTGCTGCACGCCGCGGTTGGGCTGCCGGATGGCGTCGGCGTCGCGGACGGTGATCGTGGGGATGGCGCCGTGCTCGACGTGGATGCGCAGGCGCAGTTCCTCGTCTTCGTTGGCCCCGGACAGCCGTGAGTAGCCGATGGTCCGGCACAGCCGGCCGAACAGGAACTCGTTGAGCGGGCAGCCGCCGGTGCGGTCCAGGCCGTCGGCGGTGGCGTGCCAACTGCAGAACAGGTGCGCCTGCGCGAACGAGAGCCCCTGCATGGTGATCTCGTTCAGTCCTTCGCCGCCCACGGCCAGCCCGCGTCCCAGCGCGGCCACTTCGCGGATCAGCTTGTTCATGCCTTCGGTGGCGGTGGTGTTCTCGACCAGGCAGTTGTGCAGGTTGCCGCTGCACAGCGTGACGTCGATGAACATCGTGTCGGTGGCCACCTGCTCGGCGGCCTGGAGGATGCGCTCGCCGAGGAGCGACCGCCACATGGTCAGGCCGGGGTGGACCTTGATCATCACCTTGCGGTGCCGGTTCTCCAGCAGGTTGTGGTTGCTGGCGGGCACACCCAGAATGGCGCCTGCTTCCGGATCCCAAGCCCACCCGTGCAGGCCGCGGGTGATGACATCGCGGTACTGGAAGTCACGCAGGAACGCGTACGTCGGGTGCGTCGGGTCCATGTCCACGGAGTTGGCATGGGGCGACAGGTGGAAGCCCATGGCCTGGCCCTTGGCCATCACTGCGCGGGCGTTTGGTGACGGTTCGTAGGTCGGGTAGTTCTCGTCATAGGCGTCGGTTCGCCAGTTGGAGAAGTGCAGCAGCACCTTCGACGGGTCGATCTGCTCGGCCAGCGCGTCCAGCAGGTCGAGATCGCCGCCATACCAGGAGACGGCCAGCCGCAGGTCACGCAGCCAGTCCTTGCGCACCGCCTCCTGCGCCGCCAGACCGTAGGCTTGCCAGAGCCAGTCACGGTAGCGCGCGGCCGGCGCCTGCCAGCCGCCCGCGCACACGTTGATCCGGAACACGAGCCCGCCGGAGCCGAGACTGCCGTCGAGGGGGCCGTAGGCCTCGGTATCGAAAGCCACGCCGGCGTCGGTGAACTCAACGGCCTTGTAGCGGTACTGCGTGTCCTCGCAATGGACCCAGAAGCCCACTCCCGGGCGGTCGAAGATCAGCAGCGCGGCTTCCCAGAACATCGGCCAGGTCCACCGCCGCCCGCGCAGCAATGGGTCGTCATAGCGGAGCCTGACGCCCTGGAAGAACGGGGCCACGACCGGCGTGTCCGCGGCGATGCCGGGCATCAGCCAGCGACAGGCCAGCGCGCCGGGGCGCGAGGCGTAGGCCGCGGGCTCCACCAGCACGTCGCCGGTGGCCGGATCTTCACCGATGGTCAGCACGCCGTCGGCGTTCCAGCCATGGAAGCGGAACTGAGCGGTCTGGTCGTTGACCCGATGCGTGGTGAACGAGGCTGCCAGCTTGCCCAGCACGTCGACGTTGGCGTGCCCTGGATAGAGCAGTTGCAGTGGGGAGCCGGTGGTGTCGAAGGCGGCAATTTGCTCCGCGCCGTCCGCTCCCCGGAGCGAGGTGAGAAAGCCGTTGGTGAACACGGCGGTGACCGTGCGGGTCGTGACCGTGATGGTGTTGGTACTGACGGATACCATGGCCTGCCTCCTGGGTGGCGCCGGCATGGTACCGCGCAAGGTGCGGAAGTCAACCGGGCTGGCCGGCCCGCAAAGGTTCCGGCCAGCCCGGTGCGTGGGTGGATTGAGGCTACTGCGCAGCCGCCGGTCGCTCGGTCACCTGGATGGTGGCCTCATCGCTGAGGCAGCGCACGTCGGCCCGGTACATGCTGAACCCGTGGTGCGGCAGGGCTCGGAACAGGCCCGGGGTCTCGGCGCGGAGGCGGTAGCTCAGCGTCGTCTTGCCCTGGCGCAGGTGGTCGGCGAAGAACGTGACCTCCTTGTCGCGCAGCTCACGGTAGAGCCACGCATCGCCCCAGGTGCCGCCCGAGGTCTTGTCGACCGGCTCGCAGCCGGCCGGCTTCGGGTCGGCGAGGCAGACGTAGTCGAACTCGTTCTCCGCGTCGATGGTCACCTCGACCTCGATCTGCTCGCCGGAGGCGATCGGGTCACCGGACCGCAACTCCTCGCGCTTCGTCTTGCGCGTGTTGTCCTGCGGGTCGGTGTACTCGGTCACCTTGTAGTACTTGCGGCTGGCCGACAAGTAGCTCGAGGCGGCGGTGATCGGGTCCTCCTGCGTGTAGTACTCCAGCAGCGCGCTGTAGTAGACGCTGCCCTGGCCGGTGCGGCGCAGCTCGATCTGGTTGTCACCGGTGCGCAGCAGCTTCGGGTCGACCTCCACGATACCGTTGAGCGTCAGCACGTTCTGCGGGGTCACCTCCCAGCCCTTGACCGTCTGCCCGTTGACCGCCAGCGTCAGCGTGTAGCTGGCCTTCAACTCCTGGTGCACGTCGGCGTAGCGGGCCAGGGCGAAGATCGCTGCGGCCGTGTCCTTGGTGTTGTACCAGCGGTTGCCGGTGCGGTTCATCGTCAGCCAGTTGACCGCTTTGGTGGCCAACTCACTGTTCGGCTCGACGGCCAGTGCGGCCAGGGTGGCGAAGGCGGTGGTTTCCACCTGGTCTTCACTCCACCGCCAGCCCCACCGGTTCTGGCCCCAGTGAACGCCGCTCTCGGTCTCGATGCGGGTGGCCTGCAGGTTCTCCCAGGCGATCTTGGCCTTGTCCTTGTCGCCCTTGTTGACCATGGCCAGGATCAGCAGTGCGCGGGTGTAGTCGTTCAGTTGGTCCCGGTTGGCCCAGACCCGCTGATAGGCATCCTCCAGGTTGCGCTGCTGTTCGGCGTTCGGCTGCTTGACCTTGGCCGCGACGGCCTCGGACAGCACCCAGGTCACGTAGGCGCTGCTGTCGTGGCTGCTCTTCAGCAGGTGCAGGTTGTTGAGCAGGAACGTCGTGGCCTTCTCCAGCACGTCGGCCGGCGCGGCGAAGTCGGCGGCCCGCGCCTGGATCAGGGCGTAGGTCACGTAGGCCGACATCCACACGTCGGACCGCATGCCGGAGAACCAGCCGAAGCCGCCGTCGCTGTTCTGCATGCCGGTCAGGCGCTTGATGCCTTCGCGAACCATGTCCGGCAGTTCGTCCAGGCCACGGCTCTTCCACCAGTCCGGCACCTGCTTCGGCTTGCCACCCGCGGCCGGCTTGCCGGTGTAGTCCAGCGTGCGGGCGACCATCACCGCCGGCAGGAACTTCGAGGTGGTTTGCTCGACGCAGCCGTACGGGTACTCGACCAGCCAGGGCAGCGCGTCGAGCAGGGCCGAAACGAGCGTCGGCTGCATGCTCACCTTCAGCCGCGTGGCCTCCTGGCGGCGCGCCGCCGGCAGGTTGAGCGTGAACGTCTCGCGCCCGTCGGCTCCGATCCGGCCGGCCTTGTTGGCGAACTTCTCGGCGCCGTGTGGAATGACGTCGAACTTCAGCTTGACGCCGTCACTGTCGTTCGGACCGCGCGCGGTGACCACGATGGTCGCCTTGCCGGCCTGCGTGGCGCGGACCTGTCGGTCGACCCGCGCCTGCCCGCGTGGCGCCACCACGACGGAGTCGCGGTTGGAGCCTGCCAACTGCAGGCCGTCGACCTGCAGGCCGATCGCCACTTGCTGCTGTCGGTCGGTCTTGTTGGTCACGACCACCGAGACCGTCGACTGGTCGAGTTGGGTGAAGAACCGCGGCGCCTGGAGGCGGACGATCAGGTCCTTGCTGGTGATGACCTCCTCGACCTTCTGGCCGACGCGGGTGTCCTTGGTGACGGCCCGCGCGGTGGTGCGCCAGGTGGTCAGGGAGTCGGGGAAGTCCACGGTGACCGTCGCCTTCCCGTCGGCGCCCGTGGTCACCGTCGGCTGCCACAGGGTGGTGTCGGGGAAGAACTCGCGGATGGCGATGGGTTCCTCGCCGCCACCGCCGCCGCCGCCAGCAGGGCCGTCCGGGCCAGCCACGGGCTTCGCCATCGCCGGTGCCGGGGCCGGCGGGGCGGCGCCCGCCATCGGGGCGCCGGGCACGCCGTCGCGCTTCGCGGCTCGCGTCGCCGTGGCGGCTGTGGATTTGTCGGCGTTGCGCTCGGACCGCTCCTCGTCGTACTCGCCGTAGGACTCCAGCGAGACCGCCTGGCGGATACCATGGCCGCGTCGGCGGCCGTAGAAGTAGACGCCGATCGGCTGGGCGATCTCCTCCTGGATGGCGTAGACGCTATCGTCGGTGATCCCCAGGCTGACCTGCGCCGAGACCGGCCGGCCTTGCTCGTCGGTCACCTCGAGCGTGAACTTGCCCTTGGTGCGCGGCTTGTACTCCTTCTGGTCCGAGACCACGCGCAGGTTGAGCAGCTTCTCGGTGGGCGGGACCATCAGCTCCTTCTGCGCGAAGAAGGTCTGGCGCACGCCGACCACCACGCCGGAGAGGTAGACGTTCGGCGAGTAGTTGTCGCTGATCGGCAGTTCGACCACAAAGGTGCTCTGTTCGAAGCGGATCACCTTCGTGCTGTAGATGTGCTCGGCGCCGATGGTCAGCAAGAGCGCACCGGTGGTGACCGGCGCGGTCACCAGCAGCCGGGCGGTCTCGCCACGCTGGTACAGGTCCTTCTCGGTGACGATCTGCAGGTCGGCGTGGTTGTAGTTGGCGCCCTTGTAGGCGTCGCTGGCGACCCAGAAGCGGGTGACCGCGACGACTTCGGCCCGCTTGTCGAACGTGTCCGGAGCGCTGAAGCTGACCTCGTAGAAGCCGTCGCCTGGCGCCTTGAAGGTCAGGTCCTTGCGGCCGCTGTTGGGATCGGTGCGCAGTGACATCGGCTGGGGCCAGATGGCGACGTCGCGCTGCCACTGGGCCGGCCGGATGACCGCGTTGGTCTCGGCGTTGCGCGTCTCGGGAACCCACTTGAGCTTGTAGAGCGTCGCCGTGACGGGCGCCTCCACCGGTTGCTGGTCGGCGTTCTGCGCCCGCACCGTCAGGTCGACCGTGGCATCGGGCTTGTAGAGGCCCTGCTTCGACCGCGCGAACAGGTAGAAGCCCTTGTGGGTCACCGTGAAGGAGCCGCCGCCGTCCACCACCCGGCGAGTGACATCGGCCACCTCGACATCGATGGTGTACGTATAGTCGTTGGTGTCCTCGACGGTCGGGAACTCGATCACGGCCTGGCCCTTGGCGTCGGTCTTGGCCGTGCCTTCACGTACGGTGGTGCGGTGGTAGCGGTAGTAGGGGTAGCCGCCGCGGCGCCAGTGCGAGTAGAGCCAGTCGTAGTCGCCGGCGAACCAGTACGACGGGTAGTAGGGTCGCTTCTGGATGACGTACTTCACTTCGGCGTCGGCCACCGGCGCACCGAAATAGTAGGTCGCCGTGACCGGCACGGCCACCGCGCCGCCGGGGCGCACTTCACCCATCGGGCGCCCGACGCTCACTTTGAACTCGGGCTTGCGGTACTCCTCGACGCGGAACTGGCCGGCGTTATTGCGCCCGCCTTGCTCGACCACGATGGTGTAGAGGCCGAGCTTGGGCTCTTTGGCCAGCGTGAAGGAGCCGTTCACCGTGCCGAACTCGTCCGTGGTCAGCAAGTTCTTGTGGACTTCCTCGCCCTGCGGGTTGCGGATCGTCAACACGCACGGCTTCCCGGCCAGGTTGCTGAAGCGCCCTTCCTTGTCGGTGCGTAGCACGGCGCGGTAGTTGACCTTGTTCTCCGGCCGGTAGACCGGGCGATCAGTGTAGACGTAGGCGTTGAACTGCTCGCCGGGCTCGTTCCACCAGGCGTAGAGGCGGTCGCTCTGAACGACGATCTGGTCGCCCTTGCGGCCGATCGCCGCGAGTTGCCAGTTGTTCTCGTTGGCCTGCGACGTCACGTTGAGCGTGGCCAGGCCGTCCTGGTCGGTGGTGGCGCGGCCGACGTCGCGCGGGCGGGTGTTGCCGTAGCGCCAGATGTGCAGGTCCACCCCGGACAGCGGTTGCCGATTGGTGCGGTCCACCACGTAGCTGACCAGCTTGCCGGCGGCGTACTGCTGCACAAGCACCAGGCTGCTGACGTTGACCAGCTTCACCGAACGCAGTTGGGCCGAGCCGTCGGCCACGGCGGTGACCACATACAAGCCGGCGGCCCGCATCGGGCTGTCCAGCTTGACCTCCATGTACTGGTAGTCGCCCTGGTCAGCCAGGTCGACGTGCCACGTGTTGGTCTGGCTCGCGTGCTTGAGCAGCACATCGATGCCACCGTGCAGCCAGGAGCCGTCGTCTAGCGCGAACTGCGGGTCGACCTTGTAGGCGGTGAGAGTGGCGCCCTTGATGTTGCGGCCGGTGACATGCGTGGGAATGCGCCCACCGGGCAGGTGCGTGGCCGACACTTCGAGGTTGAGCCGCGGCGCCTCGATGTCCTTGATGAGCTCCAGCGCCCGAGCTTCGTGCTGCGACTTCGGGTAGCGTTGGCGCAACTCCAGCAGACGGGTGCGCGCGGACACGTAGCGGCTGGCGGAGTAGTCGGTCTCGGCCAACAGGTACAGGGCGTCGTCGGCCACCTCGGTGCTGGCGAAGCCGCGAACCACCTTGTCCCAGGCCTCGACGGCCTTGTCGGTGTCACCGAACCGGCCGCGGTAGAGCAGGCCGAGCTTCAGCCAGGCCTTCGCGGTGACCTCGTCACCGGCCTCCATGCGCAGCAGCGTCTGCAGGTACTGCAGGGCCTTGTCACGGCTCACGTTGGTGTACCACTCGGTGTGGTAGTCGACCGCGTCGAACATCATGGCCACATAGCGCGAGCGCTCCTCAGCGCTCATCGTGCGGCGGCCGATGCTGCCGCGGTACTCGCTGAGCGCCATGGCGTAGAGGTGCCCGATCCGTTCCCAGTTGGACCAGCGGTCGTGCTCGAACAGGAAGCGCGCCAGCAAGGCTTTGCCGCGCGCGGCCCAGACGGTGCGGTGCCGCTTGTCGCAGAACGCCTCGACGGCCGGCTTGAAGTCCTGGACGCGCCGGAGCCGATAGCGGCCCTCTAGCGCCTTGAACTCGGCCTCGGCGGCGCGTGGGTCGCCGGGGTACTTCTGCGCGAACTGCTCGAAGAGCCGAATGGCCCGGTCCCAGGTGTACTGCTCGTAGTACGTCTGGGCGTCCTTGTAGAGGCTGTCGGCGTCCTGCGCCGCCACCGGTCCGGCGGCGGCGACACAGAGCAGCAATGCAGTCAACCAGTTACCGATCGCGTTCATCGTTGGACCACCTTTGCTCTCGCTTCTCGGCCGACCATACCCCACGCACGCCGAGGGTGTTCACTCTCCCCAACTTACGACATCGTGACGGCTGGCGTAAAGGGCCGGCGGCCGTCTGCGGCTACCGCGTGGCGTCGGGCGTCTCCGCGACGGTCGGCACGGCGTGGTGTGCCAGCCAGGTCACCAACTGCTGCGGTGTGGTCAGTTCGCGGCGCAGGAGCGCGAGGGTGAGGTCATGGAACGCGCGGTTGCTCACCGGCTGCGTCAACCGCACTGCCGAAGTCTGGCCGGCAAGGTGCACGATCAGGGGGATACGTTCGTCTCGCCGGCCCCCGGGCAGCGCGGGACTCTCGCGGAACCAGTGGTCCGCGGTGACGACAACGGTGGTCTGTGCCCACAGACCACCGTTCTCCAGCGCGGCCCGGCAGTCACCCAGCATCTGGTCGGTGAAGCTGACCATGCTCAGGTAGTCGTCCAGCGAGTAGGGGTCTGGCCTCAGCGCCGTGGTGTAGCAACTGCCGCGGCGGTCCCAGATGGCAGGCCCGTGAGGCGTCAACAGGTGGGTCCAGAGCAGCCCGAAGTCACCGATGGTCAACGTGCGGGTCAGCACATCGCGCGACTGCTCGAACGCGTAGACGTAGCGCAGGTTGTCGACGGGGCGCCACAGGCGCCCCGCGAGGTGCAACGGGATCGCGAAGGGCAGGGCCGGGATGACGTTCGCGCGCCACTGCCGCGACAGGCTCTCCAGCACGCCCGGCGGTTCGGTCGGGTGCATGATCTCGCGGAAACGCACCCCGCGCCCGTGCAGCAGCCGGTACATCGCCGGGTGGCCGATCACCAGTGGTGACGATTCACTGCGGGCAGCCTCGGTCAGGAGCGAGTCCATCCGGCTGAGGCGCTCCACACCCGGGCGGTCGGCAAACTCCACCTCGAGGTCGCCGTCGCGGTGCCAGGCGCTGCTGCGAACCGGCCGGCCGGTGAGCATGGTGGGCACCGCCACGAAGGTGTTGGGGCCGGCCGGCACGGCCGGGGCCGCCACTGACTCGCCCAGCAGACGGTCGAAGGCAGGCAGGTGCAGGTCGGCGGGGCGGGCGTCGAACACATAGTGCTGCTGCAGCTCGTCGAAGAGCAGCAGGACCACCCGGTGGTCGCGCACGGGCTGGAGCCCGTCGGCCGGCTGCGGCTCGGCGACCGGCTGGGGGTTGGCGGCCGCTCCGGTCCACACCAGTTGCGCGCCGACCACGACGGCATACGGCGCCGTGATCCGCAGCACGGCGGCCAGACAGGCAGCCACAGCCGCGGGCCACCGCCACAGACCGAGACCAGCCAGCAACCCCAGCGCCAACAACACCGGCTGGCCGCTCCGCAGGCGGTCACCAAAGGTCAGCAGCGACAGGAGCGGCCGGCCCGGCACCACCACGTGGACAATGGTGTACGCGGCGAGCGCAGCCAGCAGGAGCCAGGCCGCCACCGCGCCGCGGTACGTCCAGGGCCCACGGCACAGGCGCCGCGCCACCCCGGCAGCGCCCCACAGCACGCCGGTCAGTAGGGCCATGTTGAGCACTGCGGCGACGTACTCGGTCCGGTAGTGCGGGTTGATACGGAGTATCGTCAAGCCGCTGTTGGCGCCGGCCAGCAGCAACGCCGACAGGCTGACGGCCAGGACTGCATCTGACCGGGCGGTCTCGCGATCCGGCGCCCTCAGCATGGCCACCTCCAGCGCCCGACCGGTTGCCGCGGCGTCTGCTGGTCGCAGTCCGGGCCTGAACGCGGCCCGCTCACGGTGCGGCCCGCCGGGCCAACAGGTACAGTTGGCGTTGGCCGCCGGCGAGTGGTCGTTGTGCGACAAGCTCGAAGTGGCGGCAGCACTCCGCTTCGAAGCGCTCGCGCGTCAGCCACGCGAACAGATGGCCGCGGCCACGCAGCAACTTCTGGAAGTGAGCGTCGGCCGGGTCGACGTACTCGATGAGCAGCCACTGCCGGGTCAGGTCGGCCGCCAGGTCGAGCACCTGTGACAGAGGAATGCGCTCAGTGACCAGCAGGTGGTGTACCAACGCCAGCATCAAGACCAGATCGGACGACTGCCTGGCGCGGTCGAGAAACGACCGCTGCTCGCGGTTGTACCAGCCGACAGCGGGCGTCGGCCGGGCGATATCGACAACCAGCGGCAGGACGTCCAGCCGGTCGGCCTGAGCCTGCCGCCAGGTGGCGCCCACGGCGGCCTCGTCGGAGTCGACGGCGACCACCTGCGCGCCGGCGCGGGCGGCCTGGGCGGACCAGTGGCCGGTGTTGCACCCGAGGTCGAGCACCTGCTGGGCGCCACAACGCGCCAGGGCTTCGGTGATGAAGCTCTCCTTCGCCGCCCAGGCGTCGGCGGTGTAGCTGGGCCGGTCGGTCTGGTAGGCCGACCAGACGGAGTGCCGGCCGCCAGTCGGCGCCAGACGGTCGAGGGCGCGCCTGGCGCCGCGCAGGGCGGCGCCGACGACGAAGCGCGCTTGCCCGTCATCGCTCAGGCGGCGCGGTTCGTAGAGCGATCCGGCACGTGACTCGGCCTGGCGGTTGAGCGCTGCCGGCAGGCTGGCCAGTCCGAGGAAGGGCGGCCACAGCCGCCGCCAACGTCCGGCCCAGCGGCAGACGTCCTCCGGCTGCAAGCCATCGCGATAGGCCAGCAGCAACGCCGACAGCGGCAGACCGAGCCGGCCGGCGGCCAGCAGCGGTAGCGCGAACGTACGGACGAACTGCGCCTGGGCCATCCAGACCGGGTCGCCGGCCGCCCGCCGTTCAACTGAGCCCAGGTCGACGAAGACCGGATTCGGCCCGCGGAACAGGACGTTGTACGGCGTGGCGTCCTTGAGCCCCAGGCCCTCCGGCAGCAGCGCCAGCGCCAAGTCGATGGTCAAGCGTCCGGCGGCGTGGAGCATCTCCGGCGGCCACTCATAGGGATACGAGACGAACGGTAGGCGTTCGTGCTCGACGACCGCGGCCGCGTCGCGCCAGCAGCCGGCGTCGCTCGGCGACGCGAGCGACGTCCACTCCGTGGCCGCGAGACGGCGGGACGCCACCGCGCGACCGGTCGCCGCCCACTCCTGCCAGGTGGCGCTGGCCAACGCCGCCTCCAGGTCCGGCAGGCCGGCCTCGTTGAGGATGCGGAGGATGCGACCGTCGACCTCGGTGACCACGCCACTGGGGTCGCGGAAGGAGGCGCTACTCCGGGTCGGTTGGTTCACGACGCGTCCGATGCCTGAAGGCTGACCACCAGCGAGTGACTTGGTAGACCAGACCCGCCAGACCGGCCAGCAGAAGCTGCCAGAGCAGCGGGCCGGCTCCGGGATCGATGTAGGCCTGTGCGGCCGACGGCAGCGCCACCAACGCGACTAGCCCAACCCAGACCGTGCGTCGCGCCATGGCCCGCCAGGCGCCGCCGATCCCGGCACGGTATGCATGACCACCTACTGCAACTGCCATTGGCATCCTCTCGACCCACGTCCGCTTGGCGCTCGGCCATCTCGTGGTCAGCGTCTGCCCGGCAACCCAGTCCCCATTGTCTGGAGGTCACCGGGCCATGTCAAGCTGCGTTCACCGACCGTAGGGCAGAGGAGTCCGGTAGCCCTCACTCGGTCGCGACGGCGTCTTCGGCGCGCAGCCGGGCGAGCGTGGCCAGACCGGCCTCGCGACCGGGACCGGACGCCGGCAGGCGCCGGACCAGCGCGTACGCGCGGAAGAAGCGTCCCATGCGGCGTTGCACGCGTTCGAGGTGGCGTACGGTGACCACCTGGGCGTCCAGCAGGGCCACCGGCGAGAGGCGGTCGGCGCCGCGGTACCAGTGCTCGGTCGCCGCCCGCTGGTCGGGCCGGATCACGGCGCGAGCTGTGGCCAGGTGCGCGAGCGCCGCCGCGTAGAGCTCGGCCGCCTGGGTCAGGGCCGGACCCAACTCGGTGGCGCGCGCCAGGTCGTCGCGATGGGGCGCCAGATCGGTGCCGCCGAACGGCTTGGCCGGTTCGCCACCGCTGAGCTTGACGGCCTGCAGAGCGTCGACGGTCAGCGGGCAGGACAAGGTCGGTCCAGCCCATCCAGGCCGCAGGTGGTGCCAGTACCAGGCATGGTCCGACTGGATCTGCTGAGCGCCCTCGATCGCCTGCCACGAGGCGACGATGTGCGGCGCCGCCGCGGCGCCGAACCGCACCGCGGCGATCTGGGCCACGGCCTCGTCGAGGCGCAGCGCCGGCAACGAGTCCGGCTCGAAGCACAGACGCCGGAGCGCCAGCGCGTTGGCCTGAACCTGTTCGGCCTGGGTGCCCCACTGGTCGAAGAACCCGTCGACGCCGAGCGCTTGCCAGCGGCGCAGCTTCGCCGCCAGGCCGCACGGGAAGTCGAACACCGCCGACTGCGGGAAGACCAGGTCATCGCCCCAGAACAGGATGTCGTAGCCCAGGAACCGCTGGCTGTGCGCGCGGGTCACCTCGCGGCTGCGCCGCAGGTCGTCGGTCAGTTTGCGGTCGAACGACCAGGCTTCGGCGTCGGGCAGGTTGGCCAGACCACAACCGTCGGGCAGCGCGGCTTGGCCGGCCAGGAACTCCGGGTCGCCACGGAACTGCCAACTCCAGCCGACGAAGTGCGCGGTGAAGTCGTCGCGCACGCGCCGGCCCTCGGTGGCGAGCAGCGCCAGCAGCCGGTGGTACTGCCGCAGTCGTGACACCCCGGCGTGGCGCGGGCAGCGCGTCGGGTCACAGAGCTCGCCGCTGGAGTCGAGGGTGAACACGAGGACCATGGCCAACTGCGGGAAGTCGGTGAGGAGCCGGCGCACCATGCCGCGGTAGGCCTGTTCGACCAGCGGGTGCGCCAGGCACAACACCTGGCCCTCGTAGGTGCCGGAGTCGGCGAGGCACTCGGCGGGGAAGCGAGTCAGGAACGCCTGTCGCTGCGGCTCGGGCACCCAGGGGCCGCCCTGGCAGGGCAGCTCACAGAGCCACAGCGCGGCGTCGAGGCCGAACTCGGCGCACCAGCCGAGGTAACGCGACAGCGCGGCTCGGTTGGCCTGCAGGGCCTTGGCCTCGATGGCCTGCGGGAACTCGGGGCAGGGCACGAAGCTGAACAGCGTCTTCTCAGCCATCCAGTCGTGGGTCAGGTGGGCCACGTTGCCGCCGCAGCGCGCGATGAACGCGAAGTCGTCCTCGCGGTAACCGTGGAAGCCGCCACGCGCACGCGGGTGCAGCAGGCGCCAGCGCGGCCAGGGCTGCCACGAGCGGTGGAAGTCCCTCGGCACGCCGCCATGCCAGACGAGCAGGTCCTCGACCTCGTGAGCGCCATACAGCGCCGCCCGCGGCGTCGCACCGTTGACGACCACCGCGCCGTCGACCACGGCGACCTCGAACGCGTCGGGCGGGCTGTCTGCGGCGCTGATGGTCAGGAGGCCGGCCTCGTCTAGCCGGGCCAGTGCGGGGTGGTCGCGCGTGGTGCCGATGAGCACGCTGCCGGGCTGTGGTGGGCCGGTGCCCACCAGGCCGACCTCGCGCTGCCGCAAGTCGGTCAGCACCCGCCGCAGCGACGCGGCGGCCCGGACCAGCGGTCGGACGTCGTCCGCGGCGCTGATGAGACGGAGGTCGGCCGGCGTCAGCATGGCGAGGCCAGTCCCAGTCGCTGGTACTGCTCCGGCGGTGCGTCGCAGTCCTGCATCAGGCGCACCAGATGCGCGGTCATGACCGCCTCGACGGCGGCGTCGTCGACGGTCTGCGACTGCTGTGGGTCGTGGCGTACGTCGTAGAGACGGGTGCCGTGGTGGAACGCGCGGGCCCAGTCGCCGCGCGCCGGCGTGCGCATGGTGCGGGCGCCCTTGGTGAAGCGGAAGGGCTCGGCCAGCGTGACCTCCGCGAAGCGCGCCGGCCCCCACAGATCGCGCATGTCGGTGGGCATCAGCGTGTAGTTGCAGAGCGGCCCGTTGTCCGCGCTGGCCGGCGCGCGCATGTAGACCCAGTCGCCATCGGTGACGTTGACATGCCCGCCGTGCAGGCCGAACAGGGCGGCTTCGCGCACTGGGGTGTCGCGCGCCACCGTGTCGGCCAGGTCCTGGCCCAGCATGTCGGGCGTCGGCTCCTGGCCGAAGTAGCGCAGCAAGGTCGGGGCGAGGTCGAGCGATGGTTGCACCAGGGCCTGCCGGCGCTCGCCCGCCGCGCCGCAGCGCGGGTCCCAGACGAAGAACGGCGTGTGGGCGATCTCCTGGTAGAACGGCAGCCAGCACTTGGCCCAGCAGCCGTGCTCACCCAGCGCGAAGCCGTGGTCGGTCCAGACGAGCAGCATGGTGTCGTCCCAGAGGCCATGGCGGTCGAAGGCGTCGAGCACGTCGCCCAGCTTGGCGTCGCACATGCTCAGTAGCGCGGCGTACTGGTAGCGCAGGTGCTGGACTTCCTCGGGTGTCTCGGTCACCTGGCGGTAGGCCGGCCAGTCGAAGTGGGCGCCGTGGTAGTCGTGCGGATACAGGTCCTGGTAGTGCCGCTGGGTGAAGTAGGGCTCGTGCGGGTCGAAGGTCTCGATCTGCACGAACCAGCCGTCCTGAGCGTGGTTGCGCTCGAGGAAGTCGATGCCGGCGGTGAAGGTCTGGCTCTGGGGCTGCAACTCCTCGCGGCCCATGAACTGCCGGTTGACCCAGTCCTGGCGCGTCCAGTAGCCGCCGTCCTGGCGTCCGACCACCGCGTCGGGCATTGGCGGGTCGGCCACTTGGCCCATCCACGGGTCGCCTTCCTGGCCGCGGAGGAACTGCCAGGTGCTGTACTGGCAGTGGTAGGTCGCGTCGCCCGCTTCCCAGTAGTGGTAGTGGTCGCTGAGCAGGTGGCTGCTGACTCCGGCCTCGTGCAGCAGGCGCGGCATGGAGTCGTCGAAGGGCTCCAGCGGGCCCCACGAGCGGTGCAGGAAGTTCGGGCGCCCGGTGTGCAGTTCGCGGCGGGCCGGCATGCACGGCATGGAGCAGACGTAGCTGCGATCGAACGTCACCGCCCGCTGGGCCAGCCGCTGGAAGTTCGGCGCCCAGGTCCACTCGCAGCCGTAAGGCGGCAGGAAGTGCCGATTGAGCGAGTCGAACATCAGCATGACGGCCTTCATCAGCGCGCCTCCGTAAGTGGTGTTCTGCGGTGACGGCAGGTTTCCTATGTCATTTGGCGGGGCAAGTATGTCACCGTGGGAGCGGCGTGCAGGCTGGCGGTCGGTGCGCCTGCTGGTGGGAGCAAGGGTCATGGGGCATTGGCTGCGCGAACTGGACGAACTGCTGCGAGGCCGGCGGACGACGCTCGAACTGCTGCGCGCCGGCACGAGCCACCTCGATCTCAGAGCCTTGGTCGGTGTCTCGCTGGTCTTGGCCGTGCTCTACGGCGAGTGCATGGGCTGTCCGAGCCTGGTGAACCGCGCCCATCCGCAGTACCTGCAGATGGTCTCCTCGGGCCTGAAGGTGCCGGCGCTGTTCTTCCTCACGCTCGTGGTGACGTTTCCCTCGCTGTATGTCTTCACCGCCTTGCTGGGTGTGCCGCTGCGGCCACTCGACACCTTGCGGGTCGTCGTCTCGGCGCTCGCCGTCAACATTGCCGTTCTGGCGTCGTTCGGGCTGATCACCCTGTTCTTCACGTTCTGCACCAGCAGCTACGTGTTCATGGTGCTCCTCAACTTCGCCTTCTTCGCCACCAGCGGGCTGATCGGGCTCGGCTTCCTGGTCAAGGTGCTCGATCGCATCGAGGCCGCCACGGCGCCGGCGCCGCCTGGCGCCGACGAGTCGGTGGAGGCGGCCGGCGTGGTGCCGGCAGAGGCAGCCCACGAGACCGCGGCCCGGCGTGTGTTCCAGATCTGGCTGCTGCTGTATGCCCTCGTCGGCGCTCAGATGGGCTGGATTCTGCGCCCCTTCATCGGCGCCCCGAACCTGCCGTTCGCCTGGTTCCGGGTCCGCGAGTCGAACGTCTTCGTCGCGGTGTGGGAGGCGCTGAGCCGCCTGCTCGGCCTGTGATGCGCGCGCTCTGCCACGAGATCGACGACTTCCTGCGCGGGGTTGGCCGGTTCGCCGTCGGCGCGCCGGCTCGCCGGCGCCTGGGCTGGCTGCTGCTGCTGGTGGCCGTCTGCGGCACGGCCTATGGCGTGGCGATGGGCACGTTCAGCGGCCTTGGTCCGGGCCGGTGGTTGCAGTTGGTCTACTCCGGCGTCAAGGTGCCGCTCCTGATGTTGGTCACGTTCGGTCTCTGCCTGCCGACGTTCTTCGTGCTGAACACGGTCAGCGGCTTGCGTGACGACTTCGGCCAGGCGGTGAGTGCCGTGGCGGCGACGCAGGCTGGCAGCGCGGTGGTGCTGGCCGGCTTGTCGCCCGTGACCCTGTGGTTCTACGCCTCCTGCGGTAGCTACCAGGCGGTGCTGCTGTTCAACCTCGGCATGTTCGCCGTGGCCTGGGTGGCAGCCCAGCGCATCGTGTCCCGCTACTACGCGCCGCTCGTGGCCCAGCGCGCGGGCCACCGGCGCCTGCTGCGCGTCTGGTTCGTGCTGTACGGTTTCGTCGGCATCCAGATGGCCTGGCTGCTGCGACCGTTCGTGGGCGCGCCGAACCTGCCGGTGACCTTCTTCCGCGAGGGCGCCTGGGGCAACGCCTATGTGGTCGTGGCCTCATTGCTGGCTTCGGTCTGGCGACAGATGCAGCACTGAGGCGCCCCGCGCCACTGGCGGCAGCATCCGTTACTGCTCGGCTCCAGGAGGGATCCGGCCTTGGTGACGAACCACTGCTGGCGACAGCCAACCGGCTAAGCAACCACAGGAAGGCACATCGATGGGCAAGGAAATCCGCCTCGGGATCATCGGGGTCGGGCAGATCGGCAAGCACCACCTGAACACCTACGCGCAGATTCCGGACGCGAAGATGGTGGCCGCGGCCGACGTGAACGAAGCCGAAGTGACCAAGGTCGCCGAGCAGTTCAAGATTGAGCACACCTACACCGACTACCGCAAGCTGCTGGAACGCGACGACCTCGATGCCGTCGACGTCTGCCTGCACAACAACTTCCATGCGCCGATCACCATCGCGGCGCTGAAGGCGGGCAAGCACGTCTACTGCGAAAAGCCGATGGCCGGCACCTACATCGACGCCTGCCACATGCTGGAGACCGCCGAGAGCACCGGTCAGAAGCTGCACATCCAGTTGTCGACGCTGTACAGCAAGGAGCACAAGGCGGCCAAGCACCTGATCGACAGCGGCGCCCTCGGCCAGCTCTACTACGCACGCTCGTTCGGCTTCCGCCGCCGCGGCCGGCCGTACGTGGACGGCTACGGCACGCCGACCTTCGTCCAGAAGCAGAACTCCGCCGGTGGCGCGCTCTACGACATGGGCGTCTACCACATCGCTCAGGTGCTGCACCTGCTGGGCAATCCCGACGTCCTGACCATCAGCGGCGCCACCCATCAGGCCGTCGAGATGTACGCCAAGCAGCGGCAGGACTCCGGCTACAACGTGGAGGAGCTCGGCCTCGGCTTCGCCCGCCTGGCCGGCGGCATCACGTTCAGCCTCGAAGAGAGCTGGGCACTGCACTTCGACGGCAGTGAATCCTCGCGGATCCACGGCTCCGAGGGCGGGCTGAAGCTGTCGCCGCTGACCTTCTACAGCTTCGTCAACGACGTCGAAGCCAGCGCCAGCCTGGACGCCGGCGGCCCCGACTTCCGCTGGCATCGCTGGCGCGAGGACTACGACGCCTACGACGGTTCGCAGCAGCACTGGGTCGCCGCGCTGCAGGGCCGCGTGGAACTGCTGCCCACCGCCAAGGTGGCGCTGAACACCATGCTGATCAGCGAAGGCATCTACCAGTCGCAGGAGCTGGGCCGCGAGGTGACCGCGGCCGAGGTCCGCGAGCGCTCCAAGTCCACGGCGCTCAAGGTCTAGATCCATCCGACACCCGCCTGGTCCTCGCGGCCAGGCGGGTGTCGCTTTGGTTCGTGCACGGTCAGCCTGGAGGAGCCCGATGAGTACCCTCGCCGGCTCGCTGGTGGTCATGGCGGCGCTGGTCGCCGCGCCCGACGGGCCGGTCAAGCGCCAGCGGACGCTGGTCACCGACGCCCAGATCGCGGCCTGGCGCGCCGATGCAGGGCATCGCGAGCGGGTCATGAAAGGCACGCCGTGTGGGTTTGTGGCCACGCACGGCCTGCGACCGGCGGCCACCTGGGTGGAGAAGAGCGACGAGTGGCTGTGGCGTCTGCTGCTGCCGAGCCGCATCGAGCGGTGCGTCACCGTCGGCAACGACAACTTCAACCCGAACAAGCTGGGCTGCCCGGTGCACGGGCGCGAGATCTGGACCGTCAACCCCTACTACCCGTGGGTGGTCGACTGCGAGAACTTGCCCGGCAAGCTCAAGTGCCCGATCGGTGGCGAGACCTATCCGTCCAACGACTACCTGGCCGGCGACCTCACCAGCGGTGCGTTCGCCGACGGTGGCCAAGGCTGGAGCCGCGCCGGACAGCACTACCATTTCCTGGGTCTCTACAACCACTACGCGTACAACACCGGTGTCATCCCGGCCATCCGGTCGCTGTCGCGTGCCTACACGCTGACGGGTGAGCGCCGCTATGCGCACAAGGCCGCGGTGCTGTTGCTCAAGGAGGCCACCGAGTACCCGAACGCCGCCGACCGGCGCGCGCTGACCTATCTGCCGGGCTATGGCAAGGGCTCGGGCATGATCACCGACGTGGTCTGGTCGGCCGACGCGCTGATCGCCGACGCCTATGCCTACGATGAGATCGTGGAGGCGGTTCGGGAGGACCGCGAGTTGGTGGCCTTCGCCAAGACGCGAGTGCCCGGCCTCGATCGCATCGAAGACGTGATGGTCTACCTCGAGGAGCATCTGTTCCGGGCCGGCATGCAGGCGCTGATCGACGCGCGGATCCGGCCGAACGTGGGGTGGGGGCAGCAGACGATGGCCGATCTGGCGCTGATGATGAACGACTACGGCGCCAAGCACCCGAACACGCGCGACGCGGTGGAATGGCTGTACTACAGCGCCGACGGCAAGCTGAAGTACCTCGGCAACCAGTTCTACAAGGACGGTTCGAGCTACGAATCGACCAGCTACAACGATGCTCGGCAGGGCTTCATCGATGCCTGTCGCACCGTGGCGCGCATCAAGGCGGCGGCGCCGGCGCCCTACGACGAGGCGCGGTACCCGGACCTGTTGCGCGATGACAAGCTGCGCCGCTTCGACAGCTACCGCGAGGCCCTGAACGCCGTGGGCCGCTACCGTCTCTGCGTGGGTGATGTCGGCACACCGCGCGACATCGCCGCCAAGCGGCCGCGGCGCGGCGGTGTGGTCCGCGCCAGCGAGTACCTGGACGGCTACGGCCTGGCGGTGCTGCGCGATGCGCCCGACGAGTGCAACGCCACGGTGTTCTACGGTGGCTTGCGCGGTCACGCGCACTATGACCCGCTGATGATCGGCCTCTACGCTCAGGGCCGCGACCTGCTGCCCAACATCGGCTATCCGCAGTCGTGGAGCCACGCGGCGGCCTGGGAATGGTCGCTGGCCACGCACCAGACCGTGGTGGTCGATCGCGACGAGAAGCCCTGCTCGACGGTCATCGGGTCGCTGAACGTGTGGGACGTCGGGTCACCGGTGCAAGTGGTGGAGGCCGCGAAGCGGCCGTACCGCAAGTCGGAGCCGCGCGGCGCGAACGGCCCGAACGTCACGGACTACCGGCGACTGACCGCGCTGATCGGGCGCAGCGACCGGGCCGATGACGCGCCGTATCTGGTCGATGTGTTCCGGGTGGCCGGCGGCCGCGATCACCTGCAGGTGTGGCGGGGACCGTTCGTCACCAAGCCGGTGGCAATCACGGGGACCGCGATGCAGCCCCAGCAAGGCGGCACGCTGGCCGGGCACGACGTCGCTTACGGTGCCCGCTACAAAGGCCCGGACGGCCGCGAGCGGTGGGACCCGTACTGCCACCTGCACACGGTGAGCCGGGGCGCGATGGGCCCGGTCGTCACGGCGACGTGGATGCCGAACACCGAAGACCCGGTCGGTCTGCGGCTGCACTACGTGGCCCAGGGCGCGACCGAACTGGTTCGCGCCACGGGAGGCGCGCCGATCGCGCCGGGCCAGGCCGAACTGCAATGGGCCTTCCAGCACCGGGCCGGTAGCGACGGTCTGCGCAGCCAGTTCGTCACGGTAGTGGAGCCGTTTGGTCGGGCGGCGGCCATCCGCGAAGTGCGGGGCCTGAAGGCTGAGGGCGCGGATCCCGCCGGTTACCCACCGCTCGCTGTCGAAGTGCGCTTCGAAGGCGGGCGCGATCTGCTGCTGCTGGGCGGCTCCGAGGCCGCTCAGGTGACCGCTGAAGGCTACCGATTGGTGGGCCTCCTGGGCTGGATCCGCGAGCGGCAGGGGCAAGTGGTCGCAATGCACTTGACGGCCGGCTCGCTGCTCGAGGCTGCGGGCCGGAAGCTGGTGCGGCCCGACCGCTCGAGCGGTCGGATCGTGGCCGTGGAGCGTGGCCGGCGGACGGTGCTGGTGAGCGGCCTGGCCGCCGAACCGGCCGAGCTGTCCGGCCGGCGGCTGGTGGTCGACAACCACGGCGAGCGGCGCTGCAGCTACCGCATCGAGGCGGCGGCTCGGCAAGGCGAGCAGATGCGGCTGACGCTGGATTCCGAGGGCGTTCTGGGCCAGGGGGTGGCGGTCGACTTTGCCGACGGGTGGCTGCGCAACGGGCCCCACGTGAACATGCCGTTCGCCGGCCTGGTCAAGCTGCCCGATGGCCGGCTCGACACCAGCGACTGCTTCCACTATGGCGGACACCTGGAGAACGGCGAGCCCGGCGTGTCCTACCGCGTGCGCGGGATTGAGGGCTTCGCGTACCAGGCTTGGGGGCAGTTGCACGAGGCCGGGCTGAACCACGTGCATCTGGTGGACCAGGTGCCCAAGGCGACGCTGGCGGCGGCTTTCGCCAGACAGCCGGAGTGGTGCATCTACGAGTACGGTGTCGGCGATGACGTGTGGCTGGACCGAGCGCGACACTGGTCGGCCACGCCGTGACCGGGACCGCGTGGCCGCGCGGGTGCCCGGCCAAGGGCACGACGTTGCGTCCAGATTGCCAGCGGACTCGCATTGACCGGATGGGCATCGTCATGACACAATCCGCCGCGTCGGCAGCCAGGCACCGGCGGCGGCTGCGCCGAGGAGGCGACACGATATGAGACGGCTCCTGCATCATCGCGTCACGAGGCAGACGGCCTTCGTCCTGCTGCTGGTTCTGGCCGCCGAACTGCTGGCCGCCTGCGGCAGTGGCGGCGGCGGCGGCGGCGAGCAGCCGAACCTGGTGACCATCACCGGCCGGTTCGACCTCGACAGCGTGCCGCTGGCCGGGAGCGATAGCAAGGCCTACGTGACCACCGCCTGGGGCACCAGCGAGATGGGTGCCGACGGCTCCTTCGAGGCCACGGTGTCGAACGACCATCCGCAGGTCGCCATCGCGCACACTCAGGATGGCACGCCGCTCGGCTTGACGGTCTCGCCCGGTGGCGGCCGGCAGGCCATCTCACGGCAGCTCAGCCTGTGGCGGGCCAGCGACACGGCGGCGGCGCTCATCTTCATGTCGCCGTTCGTGATCCAGGACGACCCGGCCAACGCGCAGACGGTGCTGGCGACCATCCAGAACTCGTCCGAGGCGCAGTTCTTCGCCGCGGTGGTGGATGAGCGGCTGCGGAAGGACTCGAACGCGTTGAGCCGCGAGGACCCAACGGTGGCGGCGGCCGCCAAGGGCGCGGTGACCTCGGTGGTGGCCGCGCTGAAGAGCAGCCGCCGCACGGCCGGGCTGGTGCGGCAGATCGAAATCCAACCGACCGGGACCCAGAGCGGCATCGACGTCAGCTACACCGGCTCGACGATCAAGATCGTCAACAACTACGCGCGGCATATCTTCCCGAAGTTCAAGCGCCAACAGACCGACGCCAGCGGGGCGGTGCTGCGGAGCGAGACGTACTCGCCGCGGCTCTACCTCGATCCCCGCAGCATGATCATGGGCCCGTCGAAGCACGAGGAGCCGGCCGACCTGCAAACCTGGGACACCTGGCAGATCAAGCTCACCGGCTTCGGTTTGCAGGGCCTGGGCGACTTGAGCAAGGATCAGGACGCCGTCGACGGGTTCATCATGGGCCTGTTGTTCGACCTGGTGGTGCCGATCATCGCGATTCTGCTCGGGGCTTCCGATGCCGCCACCGGCAAAGCGTTCTCCGAAGTGGCCAAGTACTTCCTGGTCGCCTTCAAGGGCCTCGACATGCTCAACATGGTCATGGAGGGCCGCTGGCTCGACTTGGTCAAGGCGCTGATCACGACGGTGATCTCGGTGGTCCTCTCCGACAGCGTCCTGATCAAGATCATCTCGAAGATCTGGACCGGGATCACCGCGGTGGCCAAGGCGGTCGTGGGTGCCGTGTGCCTGGTGGTCAAGATCGCGTTCATCGTCTACGCGTCGATCCAGCTCATCTACAGCTTCGTGCAGATGGCCATGTCGCGCGTGATGGAGACGTGGACGGTGCGCCGGCCACTCGGCGGCGCGGCGGTGTTGGTCGGGCCTGAGCCAGGCGGCGTCGAGACCACCGTCGAAACGGTGCCATCCGGTGACATCTGGGCCACTGTCAAACTGAAGCCATTGCTCGCGAGGCCATAGCCATGCGCAAGTGCACACTCGGTCTGGGTGCGGCCGGCCTGTTGCTGGCGCTGGTCGCCGGTTGCGGTGGCGGCGGCGGCGCGGCCACCACCACGGCGCCGGTGTCCGGCAGTGCCGATGGCCGCGTCGAGGTGACCATCGACTGGAGCGAAGCCGACCAGGTGGCGCGGGCCGCCACGCGCGCCTTGCCGTTGTTCACGCGCAGCGCCGTGGTCAGCGCCACGTTCAAGAACTGGACCTGGGACAATGAGTACAAGCAGTGGGTCCAGGAATCCAAGGTGGTCTCGAACGCCGTGAACCGGAACGGCAACACCACCAGCGCCACCGTGGTGGTCGGGTCAATCTGGCCCCAGGACAACGTCGAACTGCGCGCCGTGGTGTACAGCGAGGAGCAGTCGATCCCGTACACGGGCAAGCTGGTCAACGGCCAGGCGCTGGCCCGTGGCAGCACCACGGTGACGGTGAAGGAAGCCGTGGCGCTCCCGGTGGCGATCCGCCTGCTGCGCGCGCCGCACGGCGCGGCCGACCTGCCGCAGTACCTTCGCTCGGTGCCGATCGGGTCGGGCACGCGCCCGAGTGTCTTGCGGCCCGGCGTCGTCGCCGCAACCGGTGGCGTGTGGCTGTTCGGCAGCAACGGGGGCTTCAGCACGGTCATGGCGTGCTACGCCTATCCGCGCGTCGATGCGTCGGGCCCGGCCACCTATTCGGCCGGCGGCAACGAGGGCGACTTCTTCGAAGTGGACGAAGCCGCCACCATCGTCTATGCGGCCCGCGGCGACAGCCTGTACTACAGCAACTACACGACGGTCGCGGGCGGGGCCAGGTCGGTCGACGGGCTGAAGAACGCCTGCGGCCTGGGCATGTGCAAGGTGGCGACCGGCCGGGGGCGGCAGGACGATCTCGAAGGCAGTCTGGCCCGTGTGCTGTGCATCGCCGACCGTGGCGGCCAGAGCGTCACCATGCTCTATCCGCCCTACGACAACAAGTCACTGGTGCGTTTCGGCAGAGACCGCATGAAGACCCCAACCGGTCTGGCGGTGTCACCCGCGGGCCGGATCTACGTCGCCGATGACGGGGCGGCCTGTGTCTGGATCTACCAGCTCAACGGACGCAAGGCCGACTTCGTCGGCAGTCTGGTGCTGCCGCCGGGCGGCACCTTCCATCCGTTCGGTGTCGCCGTGGACTCGTTCGGCTCGGTCTACGTGACGGACTCGGCGCAGCAGTGCTTCTACAAGTTCGCCTGGAACGGCGCCTGCCTGGCGCGACTGTCCGGCGCGGGCACCAAGGCCGACCAGTTCCAGCGCATCGGCGGCATCACGGTGGCGCCGGACAACAGCGTCTGCGTGGTGGACTACTCGGCCGACAGTCCGAAGGTCAGCATCTGGGACTACTTCAACTAGCCGATGGGAGGGCACGCCATGGGAGATAGACGACGCTACGGCCGGGCGCTGGCCATGGGCCTGTGGTGGGCGCTGGCCATGGGCCTGTGGTGGGCGCTGACCGGTTGTGGGGGTGGTACGTCGACCGGCACCACCACGCCGGCGACCAGCGGCGCGACCGGCACCATTCGCCTGCAGGTGGCCTGGCCCGATCTGCCGCAACCGCCGGCCGCCTCGCGAGCCATTCCGCGGCAGACGCAGAGCATCGTGCTGACGGCCACGGTCCCAGGCTGGACGAAGACCTTCAGCACATTCGTCAACCGCAACTACCTGAGCGCGAGCGAGACCGTCGTGCTGAGCAGCATTCCGGCGGACACCGGCACGACCCAGGTGGTGGCCAAGGCCTACCGCGACTGGAGCGGGCAGGGCGACGCGCTGGCCGAAGGCTCGGCGACGGTGGCCGTGAAGACCGACCAGGTCGTCACCGTCGAGATCACGCTGACGCCGTACACGTACGGCTCGGACCAGACGCCACACTACATTCGGACCATCGGCGACAAGAGTTCGACGCAGAACGGACAGACGTATCCGGCGACCTACACGCTGGTGTCGCCGACGTCGGTCTACGTCGACAGCAACCTCATGCTCTGGATGGTCGACAGCAGCGTCGACCCCAAAGACAGCAAGCCGATGGTGCGGCGCTTCTACCCGCCCGGTTACCGGTGGGAGACGGCGGTGCCGCTGCCTGCGGTGGCCACCGCGGTGACCGGCGCCCAGGGCGTGGTGTACGTGCTGCTGCCGAACAACACCATCGGCCGCATCGACAGCAGCGGCGCGCTGAGCACGCTGAGCAAGTCGGACTGGGGCGAGGTGACCGGCATCGGTGCCGACCCGGCGAACAAGTTCGTCTACGCCACCGATCGGCGCGGCTCACGCGTCCTGAAGATCAACGGCGACCTCAAGGGTGGTTGGTCGGTGTTCTGTCAGAGCCCCTCGCTGCAGGAGCCGAAGGGCGTGGCCGTGGACAAGGACGGCAACGTGTTCGTGCTGGCCTTGTACCCGCACGTCAGTCGCTACACCTCGAAGGGCCAGTCGGACAAGGCTCGGTCCTGGGACCGCGCCACCCGGCCGGGCGGCATCGCGCTGGACCCGAAGGGCACCTACGTCTACACGACCGATTCGGACGCCAAGATCATCGCCAAGTGGAAAGCGAGCGACCTCAGCGACTGCTGGATCCACTGGCCCACGGAACTGGTCAGTGCGACGGGCATCACGGTCGACGATGATGCCACCGTGTTTGTTGCTGACAAGGACGACAACCTGATCAAGCTGTTCGCGCCCTGATCCGGCGGCGGATGGCAAGGAGGTCAGCGGTGAGAGAGCATAGCTGGTGCACCGGCGTCCGTCGGGTCGGGGTCTTGCTGGCGCTGGGCCTGGCGGCGGTCGTGGTCGGTTGTGGTGGTGGCGCCGGCACGGTCGCGAGCCAGGCGGCCGACGGCGACCAGTACGGCGGCGCGGAGCTCCTGGTGGCCTTGCCCTGGGCCGCCGCCGGCCGCGGTGCCGGCACGCGCGGCGTACCGTACCTGGCGCGCACCGTCCGCATCATCGCCAAGGACCACCTCGGGTACAAGTTCGAAGAGGTAGTGCGGCTGAGCGGCTCCGAGGACCACGCCAAGGTGGCTTTCGCGCGCCTGTCGGCCAGTTCTGACGCGACCAAGGTCTGCCAGTTCGCGACGCGCATCTTCACGGCGCGCGGCGATATGGACGTGGCGGCCGGCTACGCCAAGGCCCAGATCAAGCGCGGCGAGTATGTGTCGGTGGTGCTATCGGCGCTGAGCGACACGCGCTGGACCGGCGCCTGGCACGATCCGCTGGAGCAGATCCAGGTGCTGCCGGGCAACCAGGCCGGCCGGCGCGTGGCGGTGGGCGGGACTTGGCTATACGCCACCAACTCGTCCGGTGACAAGGTCCGCCGCTCGCGCGTGTGGGACCTGGGCACCTGGCAGGACCTGGCCCTCCCGGGCGGCGCCACCGTGCTGCAGTTGGCGGCCGACCAGGACCTGCTGTACGCCTTGCTGAGCGGCTCTCCCAGCCAGGTGGTCATCTTCAGGGACGGCCTCTACCAGCGCACCGTGGCGCTCCAGCAGGACACGCTGACGACCATCGGTGCCTCCGGCGGCCGGTTCTGCGGCTACGGGCCGAGGGTGGCCGGCGGACCGGGCATCGTCGTCTACAACGCTGACCTCTCGACGCGGCGGACGCCGTTCGCCTGTGCCGGCGTGGCGCCGGCCGGACGCGGCCTGGCCGTCGGTCGCAGCATCTACCTGGCGACCAACACGTCCAACGCCGGTGAACGCCAGGACGATGCCGGCGCGGTGGTCAACCAGGTGGCTCAGTATGACTTCGACGGCGTGAAGCAATGGAGCACCACGGACTATGAGCCGTGGGCGATCGCGGTCCGCGACACCGGTGATCGCGACCACATCTACTTGCAGCACCAGGGCCGACGGCTGGTGGTGCTCGACGGCACCGCCCGCCGACCGGTGTCCGGCGGTGACGTCGCCTGGGCCGCGTACCTGCCGGACGGTTTCGCCGTCGATCAGCAAGGCGCCCTCTACACCTGTCTGACCGGCGCGCTGGCGGTCCTCTACACCGGTTACTTCCGTGACCTGCCGAGCGAGGTGTGGGGCGTCATCGGCTGAGCCGGCGCGGCCGAGACTCCAGACGGTGCTCGACCCAGGTGGCCATGCGTGGCAAGGTGGAGATGAACAGCATCCAGCGTGTCACCGGCCACCACGGATCGGGCCGGCGGCGGGTGAGCCGAGTGACCACCCACTGCATGACCGGCAGCAGCAGGAACACCAGAATCGCGAAGCCGAGCACCGTGGCCGAGTAGGCCAGGAACGCGGCGCGCCAGACGTGCCAGCCCGGCGGGCGCTGGTCAGACATCACATACGCTCCTCGGCGCGCCGGGACAGTCGGATGCTGAGGCCGGCGCAGGCCACCGTCAGACAGGTCATCGCGGCCAGGGCGGTGCGCACGTCCCAGACCTGGCGCAGGTACTGGGTCAGCAGCAGCGCCCCGGCGACACCCATGTCACGCCAGAAGAACAGCGCGCCGTAGGCGTTCTGTCGCCGAGCCGAATGGGTCGAATCGCCGATCATCGCCATGGTGAGCGTCGGCACCAGGCTCGACTGGAAGCCCAGGAAGAGCGCGCACAGGGCCAAGGCCAGCACGCTCTGGGGCGCCACAAAGGCGGCGAACAGGCCCACGGCCGACAGCACGAAGGTTGCGAACAGCGTGCGCGGCCGGCCGATGCGATCGGACAGCGGTCCGCCGAACAGGTTGGCGAAGAAGCCCGCGAAGCTATAGAACGCGGCCAGGTAGAGGCGGTTGCCACCGGTGAACGCGGAGGCGAGGTGATCGGCCAGCACGCCGAGCATGGACCCGAACCCGAAGCCGCCCAGGAACAGGAACACGCAGCCGATGCTGCCCTTGGCGCTGGTCATAATGGCCAGTTGGTCGGCCAACGACGGCGGATCGAGCGTGGCGCGGCGTCCGGGCACGGCGAGTAGGCAGACCACGCCGATCAGCGTGGCGATGGCCGCCCATAGCCAGACCACGCGACCGGCTAACGGGTCGACCGCGCGCGCCGCGTCCCAGACGCGGCTGAGCACGATCACGCCGAGGCCGAAGCCGAAGCTGCTGGCCGCCATGAACCAGCCGGTGCTGCTGCCATAGCGGTCGTCGGTGGTGGCGTCGAGCACCATGTGCGAACTGGTGCCCCAGTTGGCGGCGGCGCCCCAGCCCCAGACGGCGGCGGCGGCCAGCAGCCAGGGGAACGACGTCGTGCGCCAGACGACCAGACAGAACAGCGCATAGGTCAGCGAGCCGAGCAGCAGGACGCACTTCTCGCCCCAAGCGCGCACGAACCAGCCGATCCGCAGCCGCCAGAAGCCGAAGGTCAGATAGACCACGGCCAAGACGAGACTGCGCCGCACCGGGCTCCAGCCCAGCGCCTGATCCCAGAAGGGAGACTGAAACTGCTGCTGCGAGGCCCCAGCGAACATGAAGAAGAAGCCGATGGACAACCAGAGCAGCGTCGGGGATACCGGTTTGCGGGCAGCACTCACGACCATCTCGATTCCGCGGTCTGGCAGGCTTGGACGCGGGGCCGTCGGCACCTTCCGTTTGGCGCGCAGACGCTGATCCGCCATAATACGCGCATGGACTACTGCGCCATCGCGCCTGGCCATCCCTGGCACGGGCCTTACCACGACCTGGAGTACGGTTACCCGACGACCGATGAGACGGTGTTGTGCGAGCGATTGGCGCTCGAGGTGATGCAGGCCGGGCTGACCTGGCAACTGGTACTCCAGCGGCGCGAGGGTCTGCGGGCGGCGTTCGACGGCTTCCGCGTGGACCGACTGGTGGCTTACGGTGACGACGACGTGGCGCGGCTGCTGAGCGACGCGCGCATTATCCGCAACCGGCTGAAGGTGACTGCCATCGTCCAGAACGCGCATGTCCTGCGCGACCTGCGCGAGTCGCACGGCGGCTTCGCCGCCTGGCTCGCGGCGCACCATCCGCGGGCGTTGCCCGACTGGGTGACGCTGTTCCGCAGCCGGTTCCGCTTCTGCGGACCCGAGATTGTCAGCGAGTTCCTGATGAGCATCGGCTACCTGGGCGGTGCGCACCGCTCAGACTGTCCGGTGTACGCCGCGGTCGCCGCGCTGCGCCCGCCGTGGCTACAGACCGGCACATGACCGCCGTCCGGCGGGTTGGGTAGGTTGGCGCATGAGCATGCTCCGCTGGGTCCGGGCCGATCGGCGTCGGTGGCTGGCCGCCATCGCGTTGGTCGCGGTGCTACTGGTCGCCAGCCGCCTGCGCGGGCGGCAACCCGAGGTGGAAGTGACGCCGGCCGCACGTGGCGCGCTGGTGCTCTCGGTGGCGGCGAGCGGCAAGGTCGACGGCGTCAGCAGTGACCTGAGCTTCAACGACACCGGACGGATCACCGAGCTCTACGTGGCCGAGGGCGAGGCGATCCACCGTGAGCAGGTGCTGGCACGGATCGAGCCCGGGCCGAGCCCGGTCGCCGGCCGCACCGGCCCGACCGACGTGATACGCGCGCCCTACGATGGCTGGGTGGTCAACATCTACCAGCGCCAGGGCGTGGTGGTGCAGCAAGGCGTCGCCGTCATGCGCGCCGTCAAGCGCCAGATCCCGTGGGTGACCGCGTTCATCGATAGTGAAGACGCCGCCTACCTGCGGACCGGCCAGAAGTTCGTCTGCCGAGCCGGCGGTTACCTGGCCAAGCCATGGAACCTGCAAGTCGACCGCATCGGGCAGGAGGCGGTGGCCCGCGAGGATGTGCCGGGCTCAGCGCGGCAGGTACGGGTGCGCATGAGGTCGATGGACGGCGATTTTGCCTTGCCGGTCGGCACACCCGTGGACGTCGACGGCGAGGTGGAGATTCTGCGCGACGGTCTGCTGGTGCCGGCCGCGGCGCTGGTCCGCGAGAACGGCCAAGCGAAGGTCTGGGTCTACCGCGAGGGCCGCGTGCGATGGCGCGAGGTGGTCACCGGGCCGAACAACTTCAAGTCCATCGAGGTCCGCGACGGGCTGGTGCCGGGCGACCTGGTGGTGGTGGAAGGCAAGACCAAGCTGCGCGACGGAGCCTTCGTTCGCAAGCGCGACTGGCAGCGCGGGGAGCCCGGATCGTGAGCGAGCCGGCGGTGCGGGCGGTCGGCGTGGTCAAGGAATACGAACTGGGCCGGGTGACGGTCCAGGCGCTACGCGGCGTCGACCTGGAGCTGCCGCGCGGCGTATTCGTGGTGCTGCTCGGGCCGAGCGGCTCGGGCAAGACCACGCTGCTGAACCTGGTGGGCGGCCTCGACCAGCCGACGCGCGGTGAACTGGTGGTCATGGGCCAGCCGCTGGGCGCGTTGTCCGACGAGGAGCTGACCGGCTACCGCCGCGACAACATCGGGTTCGTGTTCCAGTTGTTCAACCTGGTGCCGACGCTGACGGCGCTGGAGAACGTGGCGCTGATCGGCGAGTTGGTCGGCGACGCGGACCGGGCCGAGGGCTTGCTGCGCGACGTGGGCCTGGGTGACCGCCTGCACCAGTTCCCGTCACAGCTCAGTGGCGGCGAGCAGCAGCGCGTGGCTATCGCGCGGGCGCTGATCAAGCAGCCGCCGCTGCTGCTGGCCGATGAGCCGACCGGCGCGCTGGACAGCGAGACCGGCCGCAGCGTGATGCAGTTGCTCTGGGAGGAGACCCGCCGGCGGCAGGTGACCGTGATGATGGTCACCCACAACGAGGACTTCCAGGCGATCGGCGATGTCGTCGTCCACCTCAAGTCCGGGCACGTGGTGGAGGTGCACGATCAGCCCCAGGCGCGCTCGCCGCAGGAGTTGCTGCCGTGAGGGCCACCGGCCGCCGCCGCGAGTTCTCGCTGCTGCTGGTGGTGAAGGTCTGGCGCGACGCCAGGGCGCTGGGCGGCACGTCACTGGCGCTGATTGTGCTGGTGGCGGTCGGCGCGTCGCTGTTCGTCACCTTCACGCAGGCGCGGCTCAATCTGACCGAGAGCTACCAGACCTTCTACGGCCGGCATCACTTCTCCGATGCCTCTATCCTGGTCGACAACGCGCCGGAGAGCCTGATCGAGTCGGCCCGCCTGGTACCGGGCGTGACACGGGTCGTCGGACGGGCCGTGAAGGACGGCACCATCATCCTGCGCGACCGGCCGCGGCGGCGTGTTGCCGGGCGCTTTGTCGGCCTGACCAGCATCGAGCGGTCGCCGGTCAACGACCTCGAGGTGGTTCGTGGCCGGTACCTGAACAGCCGCGGCGAGGCGCTGGTGGAGCAGCAGTTCGCCGCCCTCAACGGCATCCAGGTCGGCGACCGCCTGATGGCCAGCTACCTCGGCCGCCGGCGCGACTTCCGCGTGGTCGGCCTCGCGGCCAGCCCCGAGTACCTGTACGTGGCGCCGTCCAAAGAGGTCAACTTCGCCTCGCCGCAGGCCTTCGGAGTCTGCTGGATCGACGAGGACGATGCCTGGCGCTGGTTCGGCCTGGGCCGGCGGATCACCGAGTTGCACGTGCTGTGTCAGCCCGGCACCTCAGCCAGGGCGCTGGAGATCCTCAAGGCGCTGGGCGAGCGGTATGGCTTGCGGAGCTGGTGGGACCAGGCCGAGCAGCCGTCGAACAACCTGTTGCAGATGGACCTGAAGGGCTTCATGGCCCTCAGCGTCATGTTCCCGGTGCTGTTCATGTTCGCCGCCGGCCTGTCGCTCTACAGCTCGCTGACACGCATCGGGCGCATGCAGACGGGCATCGTCGGCTTCCTGCGCGCCAGCGGCTTCTCCGCGCGCGAGGTGCTCGGGCACTACGTCTGTCAAGGCGGCCTGCTGGCCGGGGCCGGCGCGGTGCCGGGCGTGATCCTGGGCCACTGCTTCTCGGTCGGCATGACGCGGCTGTACGTCAGCGCGATCCACCTGCCCGGCGCGGTGGTGCGACCGCACGGCGCCGCCTGGCTGACCGCGGTGCTGCTGTCCATGGGCACCGGCATCCTGGCCGCCTGGCTGCCCGCGCGCGCGGCGGCGCGGACCTCGCCGGCGGTGGCGATGCGCGGCGACCAGGACGACCGGATCCGCGGTGCGCCCTGGTGGCTCGGCGCCACGCAGCGCGTGCCGGTCCTGATGCGCATCCCGCTCCGCGGCCTGCTGCGCCGGCCCAGCCGCACACTGTTCGCCGTGGGCGGGCTGGTCAGCGGCACGGCGCTGCTGCTGACCACCGTCGGCATCTGGACCGCGGTCACCAGCGCCATTGACGAACTGCTCACGCGCTCCCTGCGCTACGAACTCGAAGTCAGCCTGGTGTCCGCGCCCGGTCAGCAGTTGGTCGAAGCGCTCGGCGGCCTGCCCGGTGTCGAGGCGGTGTACCAGACCTGCACGGCCACGGTGCGCGTGGTCAGTCACCGGAAGCAGTTCAATGTCCAGATGACCGGCTTGCAGCCCGGTCAGCGAGCGGTGAACTGGAAGACTGCCGACGGCCGGCCGCTGGCGCTCCGCCGCGGCGAGATCTGGCTGACCTCACGCATGGCCGAGCGCATGGGCATTGAGCCTGGCGATCCGGTGCGCGTCGAATGGGCCTATTCGAGTCGGCGGCGCGACATACACACCGTGCTCAGACTCGGCGGGCTGCTCGATCCCGGCCTGGGCGCGGCGGCTTACGCCGACTACGACACGCTCCGCCGCCAGATGGTCGACCGCGTCTGGCCGGACGCCGGCTACGGGGCGCAGATCGTCTGCACCCCGAGCCTGGGTGCCGCGTTGCGGCGGCAGTTGGAGCGTGACGACCTGGTGGCGGCGGTGGTCAGCATCCAAGACATCCGTGACGAGGTGAACGCGTCGCTGGGCATCACGCTGCTGTTCACCGTAGTGCTGATGGCGTTCGGCTGCACCCTAGCCGGTGCGGTGCTGCACAGCGTGTCGTCGGTGGGCATCCTGGAGCGGTTGCGCGAGTTGGCCACGCTGCGCAGTCTCGGCTTCTCGGCGCGCGCCACCGCCGCCACGGCGGCGGTGGAGACCTATGCCATGGCCGGCCTGGCGCTGCTGGTCGGGCTGCCGCTGGGCACCTGGATGAACGCGCAGTACCTCAAACTGTTCGAGACCGACACCATGGCGTTCAAGCCGCACCTGCCACTCTGGGCCTACGTGCTGGTCTCGGTGATCGTGCTGGGCCTGGTGGCGCTGTCGATGCGTGGCGGCTTGCAGCGGCTGCGCACCATGGACCTGGCGCAGGCCACCAAGGCGCGCGAGTGAGGGCCGGGCGGCGACGAGTCGGCGCGGAGCCGCCGCTGATTGGCGGTTCTGGAACCTGGACGGGCCACGGCGCGTTATGCGGGTTTGTATCGCGGAGAAGACTCGTGCGGATGCGCTGCCATCGTTAGTTGCGGTCGCGAGCTGGTTGCGGCTCGCCGCTTGGATTGTGGTCGCCCCGATAGTGCCGGGGCGCATGGCAGGTGCATTGATGTCAGAACGCACGAGCAAGAACGAACGGGAGCGCGGGGTGCTGGTGGGGGTCCAGCGCTCTGATGACGAGGCGGCGCTCCAGTCGCGCCTCGACGAGATGGTGCTGTTGGCCGATACAGCCGGCTGCGACATCCTCGGCCGGTTGACCCAAGTCCGCCAACGCCCCGATCCGAAGACGTACGTGGGCTCGGGCAAGGTGGAGGAGGTCAAGGCGCTGGTCGACGAGGCCGAGGCCGAGGTGGTCATCTTCGACGCCGACCTGTCGCCGGCTCAGGCGCGGAACCTCGAGACCGCGCTCGGTCACACCGTCATCGATCGGACTCAGCTCATCCTCGACATCTTCGCGCGGCGGGCGCAAACGCGTCTGGCCCGTTGGGAGGTCGAGCTGGCGCAACTGCAGTACGAGTTGCCGCGCTTCCGACGCATGTGGACCCACCTCAGCCGGCTCGACGGTGGCGGCGTGGGCACGCGCGGACCCGGCGAGACGCAGCTCGAGGTGGACCGGCGGCGCGCGCGCGAACGCATCCATCTGTTGCAGCAGCGCCTGAAGGAGGCCGAGCGCCAGAAGGATGTCGCCGGGCGGGCGCGAGCGGCGGCGTTCAACGTCGCCCTGGTCGGCTACACCAACGTCGGCAAGTCCAGCCTGATGAATGCCCTGACGGGTGCCGAGGTGTTCATCGAGGATCGGCTGTTCGCCACGCTCGACGCCACCACGCGGCGGCTGGAGGCCGACGGCGAGGAGCTGCTGCTGACCGACACAGTCGGGTTCATCCGGGCGTTGCCGCACCACTTGGTGGCGAGTTTCCACGCGACGCTCTCGGAGGTGCTCGATGCCGACCTGCTGTTGCACGTGGCCGACATCAGCAGTCCGGAACTGGCCGAGCAGGTGTCCGCGGTTCACGAAGTGCTCAAGGCCATCGGCGCCGACAGCCGGCCGCAGTTGATGGTGTTCAACAAGGCCGACGCGCTGCCCGACGACCTCGCGGCCGAGGCCATCGCCGAACGCCACGGCGGCGGCCAGGTGGTCTCGGCGCATACCGGAGCGGGGCTCGACGAGCTGTGCGAGCGGCTCGTGGTGGCGCTGCGGGCGCAGCACCGGCGCCTGGTGCTGGCCGTGCCCTACACGGACTCCCGCACCATGGCTTACCTCGAAGCGAACGCCAAGATCCTCGACCGCAGCTTCGGCGAGGCCGGTACGCGGGTCACCGCGTTGCTGGCGCCCGCCGATGCGGGCCGGCTCAAGCACTACCTGGTGGAGGCGGAGACCGACTGACGGTGGCTACCAGCCGGTCCGGACGTGCCGGCGGCTGCGGCGGATGCCGCGGACGATGCCGATGACCACCGGCGTCATGACGAACCATAGCAGAGCGCCATGCACATAGTGCTTGGCCTTGATGGCCTTCATGTCGCGGTCCTGCATCACCCAGGTCAGCCACGCGATGGCCAAAGCCGACACCGTCATCCAGAAGAAGCTGGGGAAGTAGCAGACGAGGCGGTTATAGCGGCAGGTCGGCTCGTGGCGGCGGAAGGCGGACATGGGGTCTCCTGCCCGATGTTCTGCCCGATTCGGCCGCGCGCGTCAAGCGGGAATCGTGGCGCGGGCGGCGAACAGCCGACTGGGACGGTGGACCGGTCATGTTCGTGCCGACTTGGCGCCTGGTGTGCCTGACTGCCGGCGGCGCCGTGGTGGTGCTGCCGGCGGTCTGGTACGGGTCGCTGGTGCCGCTGGCCCTGGCCTACGGTCTCCTGCTGACCGTGCTCTGCCTGGCCGACGCCGGCCTGACCATCAGCGCGCAGCAGATACGGGTCGAGCGACTGCTGCCGAGCAGCCTCAGTCGGGGCGTGCCGGCGACCGTGCGGCTGCTCGTGAGTAACGACTCCGCGCAGCCGCTGCACGCTGTGGTGCACGACGAGGTGGCCGACGAGCTGGGTCCGGCCGGCGAGCCGTCACCGATCCGCGTTGGCGCGGGCGAGAGGGCCGAAGCAACCTACTCGTTGCTGCCGACGGCGCGCGGCAAGCAGGCGCTCGGCGGGGTCAGCCTGCGCTGGCGCAGCCGCTGGGGCTGGCTCGAACGGCAGGCGCGGTGGGATCTGAGCCGTGAGGTCCGGGTCTATCCCGACCTGCGCGCGGTGCAGCGCGGCGACCTGCTGGCGCAGGCCGGTCGCTGGTTTGCCGCGGGCCTGCGCACGGCTCGCCTGCGCGGGGCCGGCACCGAGTTCGAGTCGCTACGCGAGTACCAGGCGGACGACGACTACCGGCGCATCCACTGGGGCGCCACGGCGCGGCGCGGCCGACTCGTCAGCCGCCAGTACGAGGTGGAGCGGAGCCAGACGGTGCTGCTCTGCCTCGACGCCGGCCGGCTGATGACCATGCCACTCGGCGAGCGCACGCGGCTCGACCACGCCATCGACGCGCTGCTGCTCCTGGCCGCCGTGGCGGTGCAACTGCACGATCGGGTCGGCTTGCTGGTCTTTGCCGAAGAGCCACTGGTCTATGTGCCGCCGGCCGGTGGGCGGGGACAGGTCACGCGCTTGCTGGAGGCCACGTATGCGCTCTCGGGGCGGCTGGTCGAGCCCGACTACGCGGCGGCCTGGCGTCTGCTGGGTCTGCGACAGCGGAAGCGGAGCCTGGTGGTGGTGTTCAGCGACGTGGTCGATGCGGCATCCTCGGCCGTGCTGCTGGAGTGTGCGCTGAGCCTGCGGCCGGCCCATCTACCTATCTTCTGCGCGTTCACCGATCCGGCGACCAGCGCGATGGCGTGCTCTCCGCCGGTGGACGGCGCCGACGTCTATCGCCGCGCGCTAGCCGCTGACTGGCTGGCGGAGCGCGGCCGGACGCTGGGACGCCTCCAGGCCGGCGGCGTCGCCATCGTCGAGGCGCCACCGTCACAGGTGGCGGCGCTGCTCATCCGGCGCTACGTCGAGGCCAAGGTCACGTTGACTCTGTAGTGCCCTCATCGCGCAGTTCGGCCATGGTGCGTTCGTCCAGCAGCGTGGGCTCGGACTCGTCGGTGTCGTTGGTGTCGCCGCCGGCCCGCTCGCGCGCCGCCAGCGACGCGATGACCGCCGTGGCCAGAATGCCGACGATCACGCCCAGCTCGACGCCCTCGGGAATCGACTTGCTCCAGGCTGGCGGCGCCAGCATTTTGGCCGCGATGAACAGGAGGACGAAGACCAGCGCGGGCTTCATGTACTTGAACCGGGCCATCATGCCGGCCAGCACGAAGTACAGCGACCGCAGGCCCAGAATGGCGAACACGTTGGACGTGAACACGATGAAGGGGTCGCGGGTAATACCGAAGATGGCCGGGATGGAGTCGACCGCGAAGAGCACATCGGTGCTCTCGATCACGAGGAGAACGAGGCACAGCGGCGTCATCGCTCGGCGGCCGTCGGCGAGTCGGGTGAAGAACCGCTGCCCGTCGTACGTGGCACTGACCGGGTAAAACCGGCGTGCCAAGCGGATCAGCGGGTTGTGGTCGGGCTCGATCTGCTCCTCGTTGTGGAAGAGCATCCGCACGGCGGTGTAGAGCAGCACTAGGCCGAAGACGCGGATCATCCAGTCGAAGCGCTCGACCAGCGCGGCACCGGCCAGGATCATCAGACCGCGGAAGAGCATCGCACCGATGATGCCCCAGAACAAGGTCCGGTGCTGGTTCTCCGGCGGTACGCCGAAGTAGCCGAAGATCAGCGCCATGATGAAGACGTTGTCCAGGCTCAGTGAGTACTCGACCACGTAGCCGGTCACGTACTGTCGCCAAGCCTGCCAACCGTCGGTAGCGCCGTGCTGGCCGAGACCGGCGCCGAACTGGTGTGCCGCGTACAGGTAGTACACGGCGCCACTGAAGGCGAGGGCCACCAGGACCCAGACGGCGGTCCAGCGGAGCGCTTCACTGGTCGGCTGAACATGCGAGTGGCGGTTGAGCACCGCCAGGTCCAACCACAGGAGCGCAACAATCAGACCACAAAAACCGACCCAAACTGCTGTCATTGGCCGACCATTTCCTGAACTCCAGCGTCCAATACCATTTTAGCGGACGAGTCGCACCCGTGCGGGTATGTCCGAGTGCAATGCTGCTGAGGGCTGATCAATGACACTTCGAATCGTTGGAGACTTACACAATGCGCTGGAACTGGTCAGGGGCGCGGTCGCGAAAGCCGAGTGGCGGGCCGTGGAAGGGAGTCCGGGCGGCCCGATGGGGCTTCTGCCGCAGGAGTCGACCGGCGCTGCCGAAGACTACGCTTGGCTGATGCTGGCGCCGAACGGAAGCTCGGTGAGCGTGACGGTGTGGCTGCCGGAGGCCGTTCCGGCCACGGCCTGCGGGGCTTTGGAGGCGGCGCTGGATGAGGTAGCCGACGGCGGCGACGAGTCCGGCGAACGCGCGCTGCTGCGCCGGCTGCGCCGCATCGAGGGCCAGATCCGTGGGCTGCAACGGATGATCGAGTCGCGACGCGAGTGCGACGCCATCCTGACGCAGTTCTCGGCGGTGGCCTCGGCGCTCAAGCAGACGGCCGCGCACCTGGTGTCGGCGCACCTCGTACAGTGCGTACGAGACGCGGTTGACCGGGGCGGCGAGATGGACGAGATCAACCAGCGGCTGCTCAGCGTGCTGTTCTAGGTCGCGGAGCCGCCGAGTCCGTCCGGGAGGTGGATGGTGGTGGCTCTGTTGCCGGTTCTGTGTGCGGGCGTGCTTGGGGTTGTTGAGTTGACGGTCGAGCCGTTGTCCGCGGTGCCGTTCGAGCCGCAGACGGCCGCCGTACGCTTGGTGTCCAGGGATGCCAAGGCCGTCGACGTCACGGTCGAGTTGGTCCTCCGACCGCCGGCGTCCGGACCCTACCACAGCACTGCACGCGTCCGCGTGCCGGCCGGCGGAGCCGCCACCGTCCACCTGCGCTATGAGCTGTTCGAAGCCGGACGCTACCCCGTCCTGGTCACGGCCAAAGCCGGCGCGGAGGAGACCGCGCGCTACACGGGCGAACTGGTCGTGCCGCCGACGGACCGCGTTCCCTGGCTCTTCCCGAACTACTACCGCCAGTCGCTGACTCGCCTCGAGCGTGGCCAGGTGACCACGGACTCGTCGCCCAAGCCGGAGTCCGTCGTGCCGCGGCCGCGCGAGGTGCCGGCGGTGTGCGAGATCGGCCCGGACAACCGGCTCCGGGTGGCTGGCCGGCCGTGGTTCCCGCTGGGCATCTACCTCACGCCCGGCTCGCCGAAGGTGGGCGCCGAGCTGGCCGAGGCCGGTTTCGACCTGGTCTGCCTGAACCGGCTGCCGGCGGCGTCGGTGCGCCGGGTCCTCGACTCGCTGGCGTCCTGGCAGCTCAAGGCGTGGATGCCGGTGGGTGACCTGCTGTCGTTCCACAGCGGCAATCCGGCCGAACACCAACGCGACCTGCGCGAACTGGTCGCCGCCGTCGGCGACCACCCGGCGCTGGTCATCTGGGAGAGCGTGGACGAGCCGTTGTGGGGCAGCACCCCGGCGTGGGGGCTCGATGCGGGCTACCGGTACCTGCGTGCGCTCGACCCGCGGCGGCCCATCTGGACCAACCACGCGCCGCGCAACACGGTTCAGGCGTTGGCCTGGTACAACCGCGCCACCGACATCACCGGCTGCGACATCTACCCGGTCCCACCGGGCAACGGGCACAGCGACCTGCCGAACAAGGGCCTCAGTGTGACCGGCGACGAGACCGCCAAGCAGATCGCCGGGGTCCACGGCGAGAAGCCGATCTTCATGGTGCTGCAAGGCTTCGCCTGGAAAGCACTCGACCGGCGCGATGACCCCCAGGCGGTCTACCCGACGTTCGCCCAGAGCCGCTTCATGGCCTACGACGCGATTGTGGCCGGGGCCAACGGTCTGCTCTACTGGGGCGTGCCCTACAGTCCGCGCCCGTCGCGCTTCTGGTCCGACCTGAAGAGCGTGGTGTCGGAGCTGCGGGCCCTGATGCCGGCGCTGGAGTCGCTGCCGGTGACCGGCCAGCCAGCGGCCAGACTCGAACCGGCCGACGGGCCGGTCCGCTTGTCGCATCGGCGCGTCGGCGAACGCGACGTGCTGCTGCTGGTGAACCGCGGCGAACAGCCGCAGACCGTTCGCGTGCGGATCGCGGCCGCCGGGCCGTGGCGCGGGCTGTTCGGCGATGCGGACCCGACGCCGACCGGCGACGCCATGAGCCTGACCCTGGCGCCGCTCGGCGTGGCGGTGGTGACGAACGCCCCGGACCTCAAGCCGGTGCGCCACGACTACGGCGCCGAGGCCGCCGCCGCCAAGCCGCTCGCGCCGCTCCTGCGCGAGGTCGGCAACGCCTTGCCGAACCCGTCGTTCGAGCAGGACCAGCACGATCAGGGCGTGCCGGACGGCTGGGAACTGCGCTACCCGTTTTCCGGCGGGCGCGACACGGCCGTGCACCGCAACGGTGAGGCCTCGCTACGCCTCGCGGCCGAGGGTCCCGGCTACTCACCGTTGGCCATCGCCAATGGTGTCGCGGTCAAGCCCAACCAGCGCTACCGGCTGTCCGGTTGGGTGCGCACGACCACACCGGGCATCAAGGCCCGCATCTACTGCGAGTGGGTCACCGAGGGCCGCTTCTACGGTGGCGTGCTGCCGTGGATGACACCGGGCGACACCTGGCAGCAGGTCAGCGTAGAGTTCACCACCACGCCGAACCCGCAGGGCTCGTTGTACACCGTGGCGCAGGTGCAGGGCACCGGCACCGTCTGGTTCGACGATCTCAGTCTGACCGAGGTCCAGGCGCGCTGATCGGCGACCTCAGGCGCCCCAGAAGCTGAACGTCGGGATGTCGAGAACAACGCCGACCAGCGCCCAGATGGAGCCCATCAGGCAGTCGCCCAGGATCAGCCCGAGGAAGAACGGACGCAAGCGCACGTAGAGCTTGAGGCCGCCGGCGCGGATGATGGTCACCTTGGCGAGCCAGGCGATGAGCAGCGGCAGCCAGACCAGGTTGATGCTCCAGCTCCCGGCGATGGCGAAGCCGATGGGATGGAACGGCCAGCCGAGGAAGCGCAGGCGCATGGCCAGGAGCCCGAAGCTGAACAGCAGGCCGACGGCGCCGGCCGTCGTGGCGGTATGGTCCGGTCGAGTCGGGTGGCTCAGCCAGGCCATGAGTTGGCCGTAGTTCTGCCAGCCGTAGCCGAAGCCCGAGTGGAAGCCGCTCGCGGCACCCAGCTTGAAGCCCAGGTACAGATACGAGACCAGGGCCGCGATGCAGCCGATCCAGCCGGCCAGGAAGGTGCCGGCGTGGAACCACCCGGGCCGCACGCCGGTGTCGTGGGCCGCCTTGAGCGACTCGATCTGGTGGGCCATCGGCAGGCTGCGGTAGGCGCGGTTGATCCACCAGTAGAGCGACAACATGCCCAGGTCGCGCGCCGCGATGTTCTGACTGCCTAACGAGGGCACCAGCAGCAGTTCCGGTCCCATGCGGTGGAAGTCATGCACGGGCGGACCCAGTTCCGCCCGCATTCGCGTCACCGCTACGACGATGACGGCATAGGTGGCCCAGAAGGCGAACAGCATCACCCAAGACATGCCGGCCAGCCGGCTGAAGGCGATCAGGAACGCACTGCCGGCCACCACCGCGGCCACGGCGCCGCGGTACTCGGCCGCGAGGTGCGCCTTGTCGCCGCGACGGCGCAGTCCGAGCCAGAGGTCGGCCAACGTGCCGCGAGACAGGTACAGCATGTAGGCGATCAGCGCGACACAGGCGCCGAACGACTGCTGGGCCGGGTAGGGCATCTGGCTGTTGGTGTCCCAGGCCAGCAGGCTGACCAGCGACATCTCGGCCTTCCAGAAGAAGTAGAAGAACCACGCTGAGAACAGCAGGTCGGTCGGTAGCAGGTAGCCCAGGCCGACGGCAAACGGGTACAGCGTGACGGGCATCCAGACCATGGCGCGGATGTGCTTCGAACTGGCCCCTTGCACCAGGTCGAACTGCCGGTAGGCGAACTCCGGCACGGCCGGGAAGATGAAGTGCAGGCCGTTCAGCCCGCACCAGGTCATCGTGATGGCCAGGCCGACGAGGAAGGTGGGTTGGCGGAAGAAGCTGGTCTGCTCCTGAACCAGCGCCAGCGGCAACTCCAGCACGGGGAAGGTCAGGCGCTCGCGTTCCATCCAAGGCCGCGCGAGCAACGCGTTGAGCCCTTGCATGGTGAGCAGGAGCGCGGCCACGAACATCATCCAGGCTACGCCGGGCACCAGGAACGGCCGGTAGTTCTCGCGGTCCCAGAGCGAAGCGTGGCCGCTATGGAAGGCCGCCAGGGCTTTGGCGTCGCTGACCACCAGCCAACTCGGCAGGTAGGGGAAGAACTGCTCCCAGCCGTTCTCGGGCGTGGCGAACTGCTTGGCGTGACCGAGGATCATCACCAGAGTCTGGACGAAGTCCATGCCGGAGACACCGGTGGCCAGGCAGACCATGCTGTAGACCAGCATCAGCTCACCGGGGCTGAAGGCCACGCGCGGCAGACGCCGGGCCACCAGCCGGTTGAGCACGCTCAACAGCGCGAGCAGAAAGACCGCGTTGGCAAAGAGCGAGATGGAAGAGACGTAGGGGCCAGCCCGTACACGCTCCATCTGGATGACCCAGTAGGCGTTGGCCGGGACCAGCACCAAGCCCAGCAAGAGCGCTCGCCAGAGTCGCACCGTCGCCTCCTCGCCGTCAGTCTGGCCGCGCTCGGGCACTGGCGGTCAGATGCAACCGATCGAGCTTGGTGCCGTCTTCGCGTGTCAGTACGCTCAACGTCACCACGCCTGCCGGCAACTTCAGCGGCGTCGCGGTTTGCCCACCGTCGAGCGCCACCGGTACCCAGGTCCACTGCGCGTGCACGCCGGTCGCCCAGGTGCTGCGAGGCACCAGGTCGCGGTCGCCGTGCTGGATCTGTACATAGAAGGAATCGTCATCGGGCGTCGGCGCCAGTACCCGGCCCCAGAGGTAGTAGGTGCCGGCGGCGGCCAGTCGCAGCCGCCAGATGGTGGCCCCGTCGCCGCCGCCTTTGTCGCCCGGCTCGCCCGGCGCCCAGATGAACTGCCCGCCACCGGCTTGCGCGTCGGCAGCGCGCTCCATGTTGTCGCGAACCATGCCGGCCTCGGCCTCCCACAGCAGTCCGTTGGCCGGCACGTCCAGCGGCGCCAACTGGGCCAGTTCGGCGCGGTACGCCGCCACCGCGGGCAGTGCCTCCAGCAGCGGCCGGCCCAGTTCCTGGCCGTTCAGCTCCAGCACACCCCGGTATGGCTCGGGTACCAGGCGCGCGGGGACCGCGTATGGTGCTGGCGCCGCCACCTCGACGGGGCCATCGAGCCCCGGCACCGCCAGCTCGATGCCTTGCGCGGTGGCACGGCAGGTGGGCCGGGCCGTGGCGAACTCGCGGCGCCAGGCCGCGAACGAGGGGTCATCCAGGCCGCTGCCAACGCGCACCCAGAACGCGGCGGCCGCTTGGCTGCTCGTGCCGTCGGGGCCGCCATGGTCGACCGTCAGGCGGCAGGCACCGTGCTGGCTGCCGTCGGCCACCAGCCGGATGCTCGCCGGCTGGCCGTCGCGCCGCCGGGCCAACACCACGCGCACGCCGGCGACGGCGGTGCCGCGTCGGAGGGCGACGACCTCCCCCGGCGTCACCGGCAGGCCTTGCGGCTGGCCCGGACTCAGCGCCACCCGCTGCTCGCCAACCCAGAGGCCGTCGTGCTCGGCCGGCATGACCCAGTGCGATTCCAGGGTGCTGCTGTTCGGCGGCAGGTCCCGGTCGCGGTAGACCACCAGACCCACCGCGTCGCGCCGGGCCTGAGCGGCGGTCCAGAACGGCGCCAGGTGGATCGTCTTCTCATGCCCGCCGCCGGCCGGCACCTTGCGCTTGCCGTAGGGGTCGTGGCGTCCATCGGCGATGGCGTAACAACGCACGGACCGCCGCGGGCCGGCGAAGTCCACGGCGAGCGGGATGTCCATGTTGGCGTAGCTGGCGGCGGCGCTGCCCAAGGCCACGTCGGGCAACGCAAAGAAAGTCCGGGACTGGGCGTAGCCGGTCCCCCAGGCCTGGCGCACCAGGCGCGGGTACTGCTGGTTGATGGTCGGCAAGCGCGTGCTGGGCTGCCAGGCGGCCAGGCGGCAGAGCACCGCCGGCGGCGGCGGCGTGGCGCCCTCGGTCAGCCAGCCGGCCACTTGCATGGCCTGGTCGAGCATGCCCAGGCCACGCAGGTAGTCGTAGTCACGGCTGCGCGCGCCGCCGTACTTCTGGGCCGGGGCGAACCAGTTGCCGGCGAGATCGAGCCAGAACAGCTCCAGGAGGGCCCGGGCCTGCTGGCGTCCGCTCTCGCGGCCGGCGAACCGCTCCAGCGCGTAGAGGTCTTCGAGGTCGACGCCGTAGTAGGTCGGGCTGCCGTACTCGGCGATGCCGGCCTCCCAGGTGCGTCGGACGACCTGGGCGAGGCGACGGTAGCCCTGCTCCGCAGCGTCGGCACGGTTGAGGATCTCGCCGAGCAGGGCCAGGTTCGCCGCGTTCATCAGGGCGATGTTGGTGTAGGCCGCGGCGACCCGATGGCGGAGACAGCCTTCGAGGCTGTCGGTCAGCAACTCGCGGAGTTGCGCGCGGGCGGCGGCAGGCAGCCGGTCGGCGTGTCGCAACCAGAGCACGGTGCCGGCTTGCATACAGAACTCGACCGCGTTGGGATCGAGCACGCCGTGCTGTTCCCACGTCCAGCGGAAGTTGCCGTACCAGCGACTCTGGCGGTCGAGGTCCTGCATCCGGCGGGCGACGGCGAAGAGCCGCTCGTAGCGCTCGGGATGCTGCCCCGCCTCGGCCAGGAGCAGCGCGTGGCTGAACAGCTCGCGCGAGGCGACGCCTTGGGGGGGCTCCTGCTGGGCGCGCCGCCAGAATCGTTCGGCCCCGGCCACGGCCGGCGCCAGCACCGCCGCCGGCAGCTCCTCCGCCAGCGCGGGGCGGAGGACTGCCAGCAGCAAGCCGAGTGCCAGGGGCACTCGCCACATGGCTACTTGCCCATGGCGCGCAGCGCCTGGAGGCAGCGGTCAACCGCTTCGAGAGCGGGGTAGGAGGGGTCTTCGTATTCGACGATGTACCACTTCGTGTCGCCGGTGCTCTCGCACAGCGCGAACACCTCGGCCCACGGCACGCTATCCTCGCCGATCAGCGGGGCGAAGCCCTGGTGCGGGTCGTCCTTGCCGGCCACCGTGCTGTACGGCTTGAGGTGGACGGTCAGCGCGCGGTGCGGATACTGCTTGAGGATGCCAACCAGATCGGCGCCGCCCATGAGCCCGTTGCCCATGTCGAGCTGCATCACCACGTCCGGCACCGTGTTGCCGAAGAACGTGTCCCAGGGCGTGGTGCCGTCGGTGGCCGTGAACTCGGTGTGATGGTTGTGGTAGCCGGTCCAGAAGCCCTTGGCCCGGACCTTCGCCGAGATCTGGTTGAACAGCTCAGCGGTGCGCTTCCAGGCGTCGATGCAGCAGGTGTATTCGCCCGGCAGACCCGGGATGATCAGGTACTGGTTGCCGATGGTGGCGTTGAACTCCATGGTCGCTTCGAGCTGGTCGTCCAGCACGGCGCTGATCGGCGTGTGTGAGCCGCAGCAGATCAGGCCGGTGTCATCCAGCAGCTTGCGCAGGTCAGCGGCGGCCCAGTTGTGGAAACCGGCGAACTCGACGCCGGTGTAGCCCATCTTGGCCACGGCGGCCAGCGTACCGGGCAGGTCGGCGGCACACTCGTTGCGGACCGAGTAGAGCTCGAGGCCGATCGGGATCTTCGACATCAGTCATCTCCTTGTGCTAGGGCAGGTGGATGACGCGGAGCGTAGCGCATTCACGGCGGCGGGTCAACGGCCGACACCGGCGCGGGCCGCGGTTTGACGCTCTCGGCGAGGCGGCACTATACTCAGGCACACCAGCCGTGTTTGGAGGCAGCTCATGGCCACGGACGACCACGACCAGGACAGCCGCAAAGAGCAGTTGTCGCAAGGCGTCGAGAAGGCAAAAGAGGGCGCCCGCAAGCTGGCTGGCTGGCTCGGCCGCAAGCTCGGCGACGCGGCCGACCAGTTGCGCGACGCGCCGGTGGTGAAGGAGCAGGTGGAGCGGCTGGAACGCTTCCAGGAGGAGCGCCATCACGCCCGCGCCGTCGGCTCGGTCGAGGCTGTCTACGACGAGTGGAGCGAGCGCCTGCTGCAAGCCATTGACGGTCTGCAGAAGGAGATCGACGCTCAGTCAGCAGCCCAGGAAGCGGTGCAGTACAACATCAACGAACTGCGCAACCGCAGTGTGCCCGAGAGCGACCCGGAGATGGCCGACTACCGGGCGCAGGTGGCGCGGATGCGCACGCTCATCGACGAGTGTCACGAGGCCAGCAAGCCGTTCCGCGCCGAGCTCGAGCGCAACCAGCGCCAGCGGCGCGCCGCCCTGGCGCAGCTCGAAGCCGACGCGACGGCGGCCGAGGCCCTGCGCGAGCAGGCTCAGCGGCAGGTGGCGGAATCGCGCGGGCGGCTGCCCTCGTTCAGTGACCAGGAACCCAACACGGAGTAGACCGATGCCGTATCAGGCGCCACGCGGCACGCACGACATTCTGCCGGGCGTGGCCGACGTGAACCAGGATCCGGACCAGCGCCTCTTCCGCAGCTACAAGTGGCAGGCTTTGGAAAGCGTCTTCCGCAGTGTCTGCGCGCGCTACGGCGTGGAGGAGATCCGGACGCCTCTCTTTGAGGAGACGGAGCTGTTTCGCCGTGGGGTCGGCGAGGAGACCGACATCGTCGGCAAGGAGATGTACACCTTCGACGACCGTGGTGGCCGCTCGCTGACGCTACGGGCGGAGGGCACCGCGCCGGTGATGCGGTCGGTGGTGGAGCACGGACTGTGCGGGCCAGGCCGGCTGCTGAAGCTGGCCTACGTGGCGCCGATCTTCCGCTACGAGCGCGTGCAGCGCGGGCGCTACCGGCAGCATCACCAAGTGGGCGTCGAGTTCGTGGGCGGCGACAGCCCGCACATCGACGTCGAGGTCATTGCGCTGGGCTTGACCTACTTGCGCGAAGCCGGCGTGACCGGGCTGACGCTGCAGATCAACAGCGTCGGCACGCCGCGGTCGCGACCGGCCCACCGCGACGCCTTGCGGCAGTACCTGGAGCCGCACCTGCCGCACCTGTCCGAGGACAGTCAGCGCCGCTTCGAGACCAACCCGCTTCGTGTGCTCGACAGCAAGGACCCGCGGGAGCAGGACATCATCGCGGGTGCGCCGGTCATGCTCGATTTCCTCGACGCGGAGGCGGCCGACCACTTCGCGGCGGTCGAGCAAGGCCTGACCGACCTGGGCATCGCCTATGAGGTGAACGGCCGGCTGGTCCGGGGGCTCGACTACTACCAGAGGACCGCCTTCGAGGTGGTCAGCGAGTCGCTGGGGGCACAGAACGTGGTGCTCGGCGGCGGGCGGTATGACGGGCTGATCGCCGAACTGGGTGGTCCGGCCACGCCGGGCGTTGGTTTCGGCTCGGGCATCGAGCGGGCGCTGCTCATCCTGGAGCAGACGGCTGACGCGCACGGCCAGGTGCCGCGTCCCGAGATCTATCTCGTCGCCCTCTCGGAGAGCGAGCGCGCCGTCGCGCGTCGCCTGGCCCAGACGCTGCGCGAGGCGGGCCGGCGCGTCGAGACCGATCTGCTCGGGCGCAGCATGAAAGCGCAGATGCGTGCCGCAGGCAGCTCGGGTGCCACCTGGGCGGTCTTCATCCGCGACGATCTGGCCGGCCGGGTGGCCGCCAAGCGACTGGAGACCGGCGAGCAGACCGAACTGGACCTGGCGGACGTGGCGACAGACTGCGTCGACTAGCCCGGCGACTGCGGCGAGCGATTCGGCACAGAGCCGGCCGGCCCCGCGGGGCCGGCCGGCTCTGTGCTCGTGAGGTGCTACGCGCCGTTGGCGGTCAGCGCGGCGGAGCCGCGGGCGGCCGCCCCGCCGGCGGCTGGACGGGTCCGGGTTGACCGGGCTGCCCCGGAACGCCCGGCTGACCCGGCATGCCGGGCATGCCCGGGCCCGCGGCCGGCTGCTTCGGCACTTCGGCGAACGGCTTGACGACCACCGTCAGCACGGTCTCGCCGTCCTTCTTCCGCTTGTCCTTGTCACGGGCGACCAACTTGACCTTGAACGTGCCGGCTTTGGCGTAGGTGTGCGTCGCCACCGGCTCGTCGGTCTCGTCGCTGTCGCCGTCGCCCCAGTCCCAGGCCCAGTTCAGCACGCTCATGCCGGCTTCGGCCACGGCTTCGAGGCGGACCTCCTCGCCGACCACCGCATCCACCTTGGCGGGGCCGATCAGCATCGGCTTGATGGGCACCTCGTCACAGACGAACCGCACCATGCCGACGTAGAAGGCGTCCTTGGTGTCACCGAACAGGCGGATGCGCTTGAGGGTCTTCGGCGCCCGCTCGTTGCTGAGCACGAAGCTCTTGAGCGGCACGAAGACACGCGTCCAGCCTTGGTAGATCTCGTAGGTCGGGACGAAGTAGAAGTCCTCTACCACCACCGCGCCCTGATCGGTGTCGAGCACGATGCGGAGGCTGGTGGTCGCCGGCGGTGCCTTGACCGCAGTGGTCTGCCCGGCGCCTCCGGGCTGGCCCGGTGTACCGGGCGCCATGGGTGGCTCACCGCCCGGACCGGGCATCCCCGGCATCCCCGGCATACCGGGCATACCTGGCATTCCGGGGGCCCCGGGCGGGGCACCCGGCGCGCCGGGAGG
>CAZHGD010000032.1:0-53332 GCA_964531735.1 uncultured Fimbriimonadaceae bacterium
CGAACACCGCGCCCTTGGCCGCGGTGCAGACCAGCGCGGTGCCGTCACCCGCCGGCGCCGACGCGGCGCCGCGTACCGGCTCGGCCGCCTCGAACAGTGCCCGGCCGGCCCACTGCAGACGGTCGCCGGCCGCCAGCAGCCAACTCGTCCGCTCGCCCTCGCGGCGTACCAGGGCCACCCGAGCATCGGTGACCAGTTCGCCGGCCGTGACCGTCTGGCCCGACTGGTTGACGACCCACAGATCGTCGAACCGGCGTCCGCGGTCCTCGATCTGCACGCGCAGCGCGGTGGCGGGGGCGCCGCCGCTGACCGCGACGGCGGCCACGGTGACGCGCGCGGGCGGAACGCCCGGCGGGGTGGGGTAGAGCACCGTGGCGAAGGTGGCCGGCGCGGCCGCGTCGAGGCTGAACTGCGCTACATCGACCGGGATCTGCTTGTACCACTCGTAACTCACCGCGCCTTCGACCACCTTGGTCTGCAAGCCGGCCTGCGGCAGACCGGCGACGACCAGGCCGGGCTGGGCCGGCACGCCCGGACGGCCGGTGAGCACGACGGTGTCACCGGCGGCCTTGGCGTTGAGCCGTTCGGTGGCGTGCCAGCGTTGGTCGAGCCGATGGCGGCCCGCGCCGGTGAGCCGATCGACGACCAGCCAGTAGCCCGGACCGGCCTGGTTCGGCTGCCGGAAGGCCACCGTCCGCTCGTGCGTCAACGGCTCGGAGTTGTCGTGCGTGCCCCAGAAGGCGTCGAACTGGTCGGTGCTGACCCAGTTGCGCGTCAGGCACGGCCGGCGCTTCTGCGTGGCGCCGTCGACCAGCACCGTGTTGTGACCGACGGTCTGGTAGAACGGCGCGCGCAGCGGGAAAGCGTAGGCGAAGATGCCGGTATCGATCAGCAACTCGTTGCCGTAGGCGTAGAGGCTGAGCTGGCCCATATCCTCATGGCAGTGGCCGATGAAGTCGGTGCGCCAGTCGAGAATGCTCCACAGCGCGTTCGGGTCGTTCCAGGCGCTGCGGCTGACGTAGAAGCCGGCGGCGTCGAACGGGTAGGAGCGTCGAACCGGCGGGCGGCCCTCCTTGCCGCCGCTGGCCACCCATTGCATGTCCTCCCGGCGGAACAGCGACCAGCCCTCGCGCAGCCAGCCGTCCACGCCCATCATGCCGCTGTCACCGATCTGCTCCATGCGATGGTTGGGCTTGCTGCCGTAGAGGTAGAACTCGTGCATCTTCTCCAGCTTGCCGAGCACCGCGTCACGATGGGCGATGGGTACGTTGTTGAGCAGTCCCAGCCGGAACGGCTGCAGGAAGCACGACAGCGTCATGCCATGGTAGCCCGGGGTGCGCTCGACATGCACGCCGTCGTCGAGCACCTGGTTGCCCAGTTCGATCTGCAGGCGGCGGAAGCCCTCCTCGCGCCAGGCCTTGGCCTCCTTGAACTCGGGGAACATCACGCCCAGTTCGACCAGGCCCTGCGCCTCGGCGACGAGCCAGTTGCCGCTGCCCTGATAGCGCGCGGCGAGGAACCGGCCGTGCTCGCGCAAGGCGGTCAGAAACACGAACTGCGCGTCGGCGGTCCACTGGGCACTGTCGCGGATCTGCAGCCAACTGTTGATCCACGAGCTGTAGATGCGCACGGTGGTGTTGAGCGTGCTCCAGGCCCAGCGGTGCCGGTGTGCGTCCCAGCGCTCGACCGGGTTGTCCTTGGTCCAGTCGAACAACTGCTGGACAATCTCGCCGGCGTAGCGGTCGTTGCCGCACCGCGTGTAGGCGGCGGCCAAGGTGGACCAGTGGAAGTGCCGATGCACTTTGGTCGGCCACTCGATGTCCACGCCATTGCCCGGCGGCATGTGCCAGTTGAAGTCGGCGCCCAGGTCGGTCGGTGGCGCCGGCGGCATGGCGAAGATGTGCTTGACGAGCGCGTCGGCCTTGGGGTCGGTGAGCGGTTTGGCCGGCTTCGGTGGGCGCTGCTCGTGCCGGTGGTAGTAGCTGGGCTGGGCGCGCTGGCGGTAGTAGTCGCACAACGCCTGGCGCGCGGCGGGCCAGTCCTGGCGCGCCACGGCGGCTCGCGTGGCTGCCAGACCGGGCAGGGCCAGGTCCAGTCCGTCGAACAGCGCGGCGTCGTCCAGGAAGATGGTGCGCCACCAGGCGGTGGCCGTCGCCAGCTCGGCCAGGCCCTCCTCGACCTCGGCGTGCCGCGCTGGGACGTCGTCGGGCTGCCGCGTGCAAAGGACGTCGACCTTGGCCACCGTGTCGGCGAGTTGGCGGAAGGGATCCCACATGCCGTTGCGCTCGGCGAACGCGCGGAGCGGTGGCAGCAAGGCCCGGTAGGGCTCGACGCGTTGACGCAGACCACCCATGCGCTGCTCCCAGGGGCCCGCGAAGAACCGGCTCGGCACGATGGCGCCCTTGGCGTCGCGGTGGACCGTGAGGGCGAGTGAGCCGTCCGGTTGCACCACCGTGGCGCGCCAGCGGTACTCGCGTCCGGTGGCCAGCGGTGTCGGCAGGCTGAACGGAACGGCCGTGGCGGGCTGCTCGGTCGGGCCGCTGTCCTGGACGACCGTCAGCGTGGCGGTGCCCGGTGTGGGCGCCCAGGCGAAAGACGGGCGCCCGTCGGGCACCAGGGCGTCGAGCCCGGGCGAGCGGGCCTCAATCGGCCGGGCGCGGCGCAGCGACACCTGGTCCCACCAGGCCGTGCCGGCCCCGTGGTGGAACAGCACCAGGTTGAACCGGTCGGTGCCGGGCGCCAGTTGCACCAGCCACTCGCAGTAGACCCAGTCGTGTGGGGCGGGTGGACCGGTGCGGTAGTCACTGCGCAGGACGGAGCCGTCCTTGCCGACCGAGGTGATCCGGGCCGACGTGCGCAACGGGTGCTCGCTGACGCCTTCGGTGCGGAGCCAGGCCGATAGCAGGTAGACGGCGGCGGGATCGCTGGCCGCCGGTCCGAAGCCGCAGGACCCACCGGCGCGGGAGCCCTTGACGCCGCGGATGCGCAGCGACCATTGGCCATCGTGCGCCTGGCCCTGCACGCGCTCGGCGCGTGAATCGCCCTCAAACGTCGACAACCCCCAGCCGGTCGGTCGCCCGTTCGCGTCGCCGGCTTCGAAGCTGCCGTTGGTCAGAAGCTCGCCGGGCGCCGGGGCCACCAGGAGCCAGATCAGCCAGGGGATGGTCATTGCCGTCTCACCGTTCCGACCGGTGCAGTTGCCACCGGCGGGGGCCATTCCTTCCCGGTGAGGTCAGCGTTTGAGTTCGGCCCGCTCGGCCGGCTCGCCGGCAACGTACCAGGCCCAGCCGCGGCCGACGGCGGTGAGTCGCCGGATGGGCAGTCCCCACTGGGTCGCCGTCGGCCGCGGTACGCCCGGCGGCACGCGGAGCAGGCCACGCTCATAGACCCAGAGCACCGGCCGGTCGTCGCCCTTGGCGGCGTGCAAGGCGCGGCGCAGGTTGGCCAGTCGAGCGCTCAGGCCGGGACCGGGCTCGCGCGGGCGGTCGAGGATGTAGAACCAGCGCTGGTCCTTGTCCACCACGAGCTTGCCGATGGCCCCCTGCTTGATCGGGTGGAACGGCCCGCCGAACTGAGCGGGGTCGAGGCGCTGGTCGTTCGGTGCGATGGCCTTGCCGACGCCGCTGGCGGCCAGCCAGGTGGCGCTCTTCTCGCGCACGGCCTCGTCGAGGCGCCGCAAGGCGGTGTGCGAGGTGAGCCGGAAGCGCAGCCGCTCGCAGGTGGCGTGGGTGCGATGGAGGCTGAGCGGCATGAGGATGACGGTCAGCCAGACCGCGAAGGTCAGGACCTGGGCGATCTGCTCGGCGCGGCCGGCGGCGAGCCAGCCTTCGTCGGCCCGCCGGCCGAGGTCGTCGATCGCCGCCACGAGCACCTGCCGCGCCCACACCGTGGCGACGATCAGGCAGATGACGCGCGGCAGCCAGACGCCGAACATGGTCGCCCGCCAGCCGGACCAGGCTGCCAGCAGCCACGGCACGAGGGCGGGCAGAATGGCCACCAGGCCGGGCACCAAACCGAAGTAGACCACCGCCGGCCAAGTGGCTGGCGGCGGTGAGGGCGACGACTCGGAGCTGTTGGCGGACGTCACCATGCGCGGCGATTGTAGCCGGCTGTGGGGAGGAACGCAAATGCTCGGCGTGTAAGCAGTCGCCAGCGGAGTCGCCTGATGAACCTGGCCCTTTGGTCGCTGCTGCTGCTCGCGGCACCGGTGCCGTCCACCATGCAATGGGAACTGGTCGATGTGGTCTCGCGGCGCACCTTCACGGTGGCCGAGGACCCCGCGCACGTGCTGCGTGGTGGCCGGCAGGAGAGCGTGCCCGAGGGCTCCGGTCTGCGGCTGGGCACCACCTGGGCCGATGGCCGGGTGAAGGTCCGCCTGACCGAGGAGAGCGGGGCCGACCGGGGCCTGGTGCTGCGCCTGCGGCTCCGCGGAGCGGCTGGCGCCTGGCGCTGGTGGCACGATCTGGACACCAGCGAGCCGTTGGGCGACGACCTGCGCTCGAACACCGTGGGCCTGCAGGAGTTGCCGGGCCTGCCCGAGTTCGGGGAATCGCAGCGGCCCGACTACGGGCGCTACTCGGTCTACCCGGCCGGCGCCATCCAGCACGAGGCCGGCTGGCTGGCCATCGGGCGCCCGCCGGGGCAGTTGGCGGTGGTGCGGTTCGCCGCCGGTGGGTCGCCCGTCAGCCTGACCGCCGAAGTCGACCTGGCGCTCACCGCGCTGTCGCGCACGCCGCGCACGGCCGAGTTGGAGCTCCACGTGCTGGCCGGCGACGGCCAGCGCGGGCTGCGGCAGGCCTTGGCGCAACTGGCCGAGCGCGTGCCGCAGCCGGTGCGCGCGAAGCGGTTCGGCGGCTGGATGCCGTTCTGGGACCTGGCGCGGATCGACAACGTCGACGAGTTCGGCTTCGCCTATCAGGAAGGGGCGCCGAACCCGAGCTTCGACGATGCGCTGGGCGTCGACAGCTTCGTCTACTTCCACTGCGCCGGCGTCTTCGCCAACGTGCCCGGCTATGTGCGCGGCAGCGGCAAGCTGCCGCCGTACGAGACGCTGCGCGGCGTGTTCAACGCGGCGGCCCGCGAGCAGGTGGGCGAGGATGGCGTGTGGGACCGCTGCGGTGTGCGCGGACCCGACCAGCAGATCGTCTTCCGGCCCGAGGGCGTCTACGGCGACTTCTTCTCGCAAGGCTGCGTCAACCCGGCGCTGCCCTATGGCCGGCTGATGGCTGAACGACTGGTGCAGCGCGTGCAGGCGACGCCCAGCCCGACCGGTATCGACGGCTGCTACTACGACGGCATCGCCGCCGGGCTGACCTACGGCGCGGAGCACCTCAAGGCGGCCAACCACCTGCTGCTCTGGGACACTCGGCGCAACTGCCCGGTGAGCTACAACCTGCTCGGCTCGTGCGAGTGGGCGCGGGCCATCCACGAGCGCTTCGCCGGTACCGGCAAGTTGACCATGCTGAACGACAGCAGCCTGGTCAGCTTCAACTTCGCCGCGCCCTGGATCGACGTGCCGGGCGCCGAAATGGACATCCGGCTGACCCGCTCCGAGGCCCGCGCCATCCGGGCCATCTGCGGCCGGCGGCCGTTCTGTACGCTGGCCAAGGCCGACTGGCGCCAGGTCAGCCAACCGGTCATCGAGACGTATCTGCGCCGCTGCGTGGCCTATGGCTTCCTGCCCGGCTTCTTCGACATCTCGCCCTCGGGCGCCAATCCGCACACCAGCTACTGGGAGCATCCCGAGTGGTACCACCGCGACCGGGCGCTGTTCCGGCGCTACCTGCCGCTGGCCGCTGAACTGGCCGCCGCGGGCTGGCAGGCCGACCCGCTGGCGAGCGCCGCCGGCGCCGCCGTGGAACGGTTTGGTCCGGCGGGTGACCTGACCTACCTGACGGTCTCCACCGATCCCGGCACCGAGCACGGTGCCCGGCCGGTGACGGTGCGGCTCGACCCGGCTCTGGTGCAGCCCGGACAGCTCGCGGTGGAACTGCTGACCGGTCGCGTGGAACCGGTGACGCCCGTGCTGACGATGAGCCTGACGGCCGATGACCTGGCCATCTGGGCGCTGGGCACGCCGGCGGCGCAGCAAGCGGCGGTGGCGCGGCGCAGCCGTGCCGTGGTGGACCGTCTGCTGCGGTACCAGCAGGCGCTGCGTGGCCGGGACCGGCAACTGACGCCGTGGACGAGCTATGCGGGCGAGGCGGCCACGGTGGTGGCGCCCGGGCGGCAGGGCGGGCACTGTCTGAAGATGGAGCGGCGCGACGCCAAGCAGCCGGCCGGTGTGAACCAGACCCTGACCGTGGCGCAGCAGCCGAAGGCTGTGCGCGTGTCGGCCTGGAGCAAGGCCGAGGGCGTCAGCGGTGCGAGCGACCGCGACTACGCGCTGTACGTCGACATCTACTACACCGATGGTAGCGCCAAGTACGGCAACACGGCCACGTTTGCCACCGGCACGCACGACTGGCAGCGCGTCGAGTTGACGATCACGCCGGACAAACCGGTGCGGAACATCAACGTCTACCTGCTGCTCCGCGGCAGCCACACCGGCGTCGCCTGGTTCGACGATGTGAGTGTGGTCGACCCGGCGCAGGCCGACCGCGAGCTGCTGCTGCGTGGCAACTTCGAGGCCCCGGCCGGCAGCGCGCTGGGCGCGCAGACCTGGCAGCAGCGCACACCGGATCGGGCGCTGCTGCAGTCGGTGGCCGACGGGCTGCCCGCCGGCGCCGATCGCGACCGGCTGCTGCGCGATGTGGCCGAGCTGGCCTGGCACGACTCGCTGCTGCCGTCGCTCCAGGCCGGCGCGGCGCGCGCGGCGCGCCCGTCGCGGTTGACGTCGTTCGAGGCCATCCCCGAGCCGCGCGGCGCCCGCGGGAGCGGGCCGCTGCAATTCGTGGCCCAGGGCGGCAAGCTGCCGGTCGGCACGGTGGTGGCGGTGGACAGCAACTTCGCCGGCTACACGCCGGCGCCGCTGTGCGACGGCCTGATCAACCCGGGCGGCACCGATTGGGCCAACGAAGCCTGGGCCTCGGCCGAGGGCGGGCCGCACTGGATTGAGCTGCGGTTCCCCCGGCCGATCAAGATCCGCCGGCTGCGGCTGTGGTGGGCCCGTGACGGCAAGGTGCTCTACGTCTCGCGAACGGTCGTGGTGCAGGCCAAGAACCGGCGCAACTGGCAGCCGGTGGCCGGTCAGCGACACCTGGCCGAGCGACCGGAGCTGACCGTCATCACGCTGCCGTCACCGCAGGTGACCGAGTTGCGGATCCACCAACCGCAGGGCGGCGGCTCGGCGGAGCGGCCGAACCTGATGTGGGTCAGCGAGGTCGAGGTCGACGCCGAGTGATCCTGGTCAGGGCCGGGCAGCCGCCACCGACCGCACGTACTCGGCGGCCAGGCGGTAGTCCTCGGCGGTCGGCAGGTGCTCCAGCATGATCGGCAGGTCCGGGTCACAGGCCTCGGCGCACTCGAGGTAGGCCGCGTAGTCCAGCCGTCCGGTGCCGGGCCGGCACTCGTCCAGGTGGACCGTGAGCTGCTCCGAGAGGGTGATGTCCTTGGCGTGGCAGCTCTTGATGTGCGGACCCAGCAGCTCGAAGCAGCGGCGGATCAGCGCGGCGGTGTCGAACGCGCGCGCCGGGCAGTTGACCAGATTGACCGGGTCGAGGTGCACGGCGAATTGCGGCCGGTCGATGGCCTTGAGCAGGCGGCCGTAGCTCTCGGCCGAGTCCGGGAAAATCCAGGGCATGGTCTCGAGCGTGTAGCAGGTCCGTTGCGGCTGTACCTGGTCCAGCAGGTCGCGCACGCTGGTGACGATCAGCTCGAAGGTCGCCTCGCTCAGGTTGTCCGGGTGCGGCCCGTCCCAACGGGTCGGGTTGCGTGAGCCGGCGATGTTGACGCAGCAGCGGGCGCCGATGCGCTCGGCCAGTTCCAGTTGCCGCCGGCACTTGTCCAGGGCCGCCTGGCGTTCCGCGGCCACCGGGCTGATCGGGTTCGACCAGGCGCCGACTTCGGCAATCACGATGTCTTCGCCCCCGGCCGCGCGGGCGTAGGCCGCCACGGTGGCGTCGTCGGCGTCGGGACCGACGGGACAGTAGGCCGCGCGGTACCCGAGCTGCTTGAGCGAGCGGATCCATTCGCCGGGCGTCGCCGGCGCGTCGAACACAGGGCCACCAAGTCGCATGGGCTCTCTCCCGAGGGCAACGTGCGTGCGCTGTTGGCCGCCGTCGAGTCGGATCCTGCGTCGAGGCGTGGGTGTGGGAACCGCCGCCGCCGGTGGGTCGTTCTGACCGGTAGCACGCAGGGGCGACCGGACGTTGCCGTCAGGAGTTGCTCATGACCGCTCGTCGAGTTGTACTTGTCGTGCTGACACTGCTCGCCGCGCCGGCCGCCTGGGCCGTGGCCGGTATGGGTACGGCCATCGCCGGCGAGGGGGCCAAGGCGCTGTATGCGCAGGTGGAAGCCTGGCGGAACGAGCTCAAGGAGGAGTCGAACAGCGACGCCAACCGGGCCAAGCTGTTCCGCAACCTGAAGTCCGCCAGCGACCAGTTGCGCCCGATGCGCGAAGAGACGCGCAAGACCATCGAGTACCTGCAGGATCAGCAGGCCAAGCTCAAGGGCCAGTACGGCGATCAGCCGATCGGTGACTGGAAAGCCGCCGACCGCGAGACCTTCCAGAAGAACCAGACGGCGCTGACGCAGATCCAGGGCGCCGGCAAGCACATCGACGACGCCTGGGAGGACCTCAAGTGGTTGGTGGGCCGGCAAGGCGTGCCCGGCTTCAACCCGTTCATCAACCCCGAGTTCAAGGACCGGATGAAGCGGCTGGGCGAGCGCCTGCAGGCGGCGGGCAAGGGGTTCGACGAGTTCAACAACACCTACAGCGTCGACACCGGCAAGGACGCCGGCGTCGGGACCGCGGCGTTCGTCAAGATCAGTTGCGCCAACAAGGACATGCAGTTCGAGGTCAACGGGAAGAAGGTCGGTGGCGACGCACCGGCCGCGGACACCGCTCGACTGAACGTCGGCCGCGCCATCAGCATCAAGGTGCTGGCGATGGACGAGCACCGCAAGCGCCTGATCGCGACGGCCAAGCGGCTCGAATCCGGCGAGATGAAGACCGTCCAGGTGCGCGACAAGGACGTACCCTACTGGCTGCACTATGGCACGGACAAACTGGCCACCTGGCTGCGCGCCGAGTCGGAGGGCTACGAGTGGTCCTGGGGCAGCCAGATGCTGGCCTGCATTGGCAAGTCCAGCCCCTGGTCGCCCGACCCGACCATCATCCCCGAGCCGAAGCTGAGCAGCAGCCGGCAGCAGTCGAAGAACGACCTGATGACCTGGGTCGTGCCCGCATCCGATGAGGAGCGGGAGTTCACCATGGACGTGATCGCCACCGTGCGCTGGACCATCGGCCGCGCGACCGACGGGCAGCAGCCGAAGGTGACCGAAGAGTCGAAGACCAGCAACGGGCAGTTGTCGGTCAAAGTGACGCGTCGCTGACCGCGACCTCGCCCGACTGCCGAAAGGACCCCACCATGTGCCGAACTACGCCGGGTGCGTTGGGGCTGGCGTTGCTGCTGTTGGTCCTGGCCGGTGCGCCGGCTCGGGCCGACCGTTTCCGGGCGCTGTCCGACCCGGCCCTGAACACGATGGAAACGCTGCTGGCCGTCCCGCTCGGACCGGTCGGCCCGTGCAGTGCGCTGCTGGTCGAGTCGTGGCGGTGCTGGTGCCTGTCCATCCTCAACATCGCCGAGGAGGAGGAGCGGCAGAACATGCTGGCCGCCATCACCACCTACCAGATGCTGGGTGTGATGAAGGCGGTGCGCGCCGGCCAGGCGGCCGCGGAGCAGTGGTTCGACAAGATGCGCCGCGAGATGGCCTGGTACGAGCAGAAGCACCCGGAGTTCCGCACGGCCGACCTGACCTCGTACCAGCCGCCCGACGCGATCTTCAAGGACTGGTTCGAGTACCGCTCGCTGCGGGGCCAGATCGAGTGGAACGAGAAGCGCCTGAAGGCCCGCGCGCAGGAGGCGCTGGATGCTATCGCGACGCTGCGGAACCGGGCCGCCCAGGGCAAGTTCGTCTACCTCAGCCTGGCCCAGAAGAGCGACTACCTGCTGAAGGCGATGCGCGGCTTCCAGACCGAGCTGGCCGAGGTGGAGTGGTGGGCCGAGAAGACGGCCGAGGCCAAGTCACTGTCCGGGCGCGACCTGCGCCTGCAAGTGGAGAACACCGCCAAGGACCTGGTGTTCTTCGTGCAGATCGCCGCGCGCAAGCCCGACGGCAGCTATGCCATCCGGCCCGACTGCGAGACGCCGATTCCGCTCTACCCGCTGGAGCCGCCCGCGGCCTTGCAGACCGTGGACCCGAAAGGCACGCGCGGCTGGAAGACCGCCGGCTTCCTGGTGCAACCGCGGGACCAGCTCATCTTGCGCGTCGCCACCATGGGGCCGGTGCGCGACCGCATCCGGTTCATGCCCATCAAGGGCCGCCAGGTCAAGCCCGATGTGAAGAGCATCCAGCGCAACTTCTGGTGGCTGGCCTACACCGCCGATCTGCCGAACACGCCGGTGCCGCTGATCTCGCGCTGGGCGTCGGCCTCCGAGCTGTACAACTGGGGGCTGTCCGGCGGCTGGAGTCCCACCTCGGGTAGCCCGACCAAGGCGGAGCTGTCGAAGAGCAACACCAGGGACCTGGGCAGCCCGTACGACCCGGATATCCAGGGCGACCAACTGAGCTGGGTGATCCCGGCCTCGCGCGAATCGTGCCTCAGCGACGGCAGCGGCGCGGCCCGCGTGCAGGGCCAGGCCGTCTTCGAGAAGCTCGGACCGCAGCGCAATCAGCGGCAGGAGATCACGGAGAAGGGCGACGGCTGGCTGAAGCTGACCTTCCAGGCCATGTAGCCGCGTTGACAGGATATCGGACCGGCCCTACCATGGCTTTTCACCTTGAGGAAAAGGCCATGGCCGAGCAATTGACACCCGATTTCGCCAAGGGCGACGGTCTCGTGACCGCCATTGTGCAGGACTGGCAGGACGGCACCATTCTGATGGTGGCCTACATGAACGCAGAGGCTTGGCACCATACCCTCGCGAGCGGCACCGCGACCTTCTGGAGCCGCTCGCGCAACAAGCTGTGGATCAAGGGCGAGAGCTCCGGCAACGTGCAGAAGGTCCACGAGATTCGTCTCGACTGCGACCTGGACGCGGTGCTGGTGAAGGTCGAGCAGATCGGCGACGCGGCGTGCCACACCGGGCACCGCAGTTGTTTCTACCGCGTGCTGCGCGACGAAGGATTTGAGGTCGAGGGCGAGCCGCTGTTCGACCCGAAGAAGGTGTATGGGCAATGAGTCTCATCAAGCTGGGTCTGCCGAAGGGCAGCCTTGAGCAGGCCACGTTCGATCTGTTCCGCCGCGCCGGTTGGCGCATCTCGCCGGCCAGCCGGAACTACTTCCCGCACATCGACGACGACGAGATCGACTGCTCGTTGGTCCGCGCCCAGGAGATGGCCAAGTACATCGACATGGGCGTGCTGGACGCCGGACTGACCGGCCTCGACTGGATCATCGAGAACGGCGCCGACGTCGTCGAAGTGGCCGACCTGGTCTATTCGAAGGTCTCGGCGCGTCAGGCGAAGTGGGTGGTGGCCGTGCGGGGCGACTCCGGCATCGACACCATCGAGCAACTCCAGGGCAAGCGCATCTCGACCGAGTTGGTCGAGACCACCAAGCGCTACTTCGCCGAGCGCGGCCTTGCCGTCGAGGTCGAGTTCTCCTGGGGCGCCACCGAGGCCAAGGTGGCCGAGGGGCTGGTGGACGCCATTGTCGAGGTCACCGAGACCGGCTCGACCATCAAGGCGCACGGCCTGAAGATCATCCACACCATGCTGGAGACCAACACCAAGCTGATTGCCAACCGGGCGGCTTGGGACGTGCCGGCCAAGCGGCGCAAGATCGAGAACATCGCGCTGCTGCTGCAAGGCGCGCTGAACGCCGAGGGTCTGGTCGGCCTGAAGATGAACGTGCCCGAGGCCCAGGTCGAGGCGGTCATGGCGGTCCTGCCGAGCCTCAACGGCCCGACGGTGTCTCATCTGTATGGCAGCGACTGGCTGGCCGTGGAGATCGTCGTCCACGAGAGCAAGGTCCGCGAACTGGTGCCGGTGCTGCGCGAGCGCGGCGCCGAGGGCATCATCGAGTACCCGCTCAACAAGGTCATCTGACCCGCGGGCTCACGGTCGGCGGACGGTCAGTCCGTGCGACTGGAGCTCGTCGGCGATCTGCTGCATTCGTGACGCGGTCGGCTCGGCGGCGCTGTGCGACGGTGCCGCCGTGCCACCGCCGATGGCGCGGTGGGGGACCAACTCGACCACCGGCGGACCGGGCAGATCGGCGAGCATGTCACCCACCTTGGCCCAGTGGTCATCGCGGTCGTTGGCGCCGGGCACCACGGGCAGGCGGACCCACAGGTCGACCGAGCTCACCGCGGCGTGGACCAGGTTGCGCACGATCGGCTCCAGCGCGGAGCCGGTCCAGCGCTGGTGCAGCGCCAGATCGCTCTCCTTCAGGTCGAACAGGACCAAGTCGCAAGCGGCCAGCCCGGCCTCGAACACGTCGAGCGGGGCTTGGCCGTTGGTGTCCAGCGCGGTGTGCCAGCCACGCTGACGGCAGGCCGCCAGCAAGGCCAGGCAAAAGGCGTGCTGGTAGAGCGGCTCGCCACCGCCGATGGTGACTCCGCCGCCGTGCTGGTAGAGCCGCTGGTCGCGTTCGAGCAAGGTCACCACCTCGGCCACCGTGCAGGTTCGGCCGACAGTGCGCACCAGCTCGCGCTGGCAGGCCGAGGCACAGGTGGCGCAGTCGCGACAGAGGTCGTCAACGGTGGCGTCCCAGAGCGGCTCGCCGCACGAGTCGACGCAGCGCCCGCAGGTCGCACACGTCGAGGTGCGCAACTGCGCCTCGCGGTGCGGCACGCGCACCTCGGGATGGTCGCACCACAGGCAGACCAGCGGGCAGCCCTTCATCAGCACCGTGCTGCGGACGCCCGGCCCGTCGCTGACGCTGAACCGGCGCACGCCGGTGAGCAGTCCGCTGACGGCCTGGAGCGAACCGACGGTGGCCACCGTCGCAACTGGCTCCCCTGGGCTGCTTCTGAGGCCGAACCGCGGTGATATCATCGAGTCCTTGCCCCGGCCATGGGGTGTCGCGCTGCCTGCTGGCGAGGGCACCGACCGGTGCTCGCAGTATGGTGCCCCGAGGGGTGCATGTTCGGCGCCATCATCCGTGGAGGGCCAGGATCTCGGCCGGCGAGACCGGCTGTACGCCGACCTTGCGGACCACCACCGCCGCGGCCCGCATGGCCAGCTCGACGGCCTCCAGCGGCGTGGCCCCGGCCGACAGCGCCAGGTGGGCCGCGGCGACCGTCGTGTCGCCGGCGCCGGCCGGGTCGTACACTTCCACCTCGACCGCCGGTACGTGCCGCGGATGGGCGCCGTCACCGGCGAGCACGGCCCCGTCGCCGCCGAGCGTGACCAGCACCAGTTCGACCCCGTAGGTGTCGCGCAACTGGCGTGCCGCCGCGGCCGCCTCGCGGGTCGTCCCAGGTTGGAAGCCGCACAGCTCGGCCGCCTCGACGCGGTTGACGGTCAGCAGCGTGGCGCCGCGGTAGCAGGCCGTGTGGCGAGGCTTGGCGTTGACCGCCACCGGCACGCCGCGCTGCGCCGCGGCCGCCATGATGCCCGGAATCGTGGCCGGCACCAGCACGCCCTTGTCGTAGTCGCTCAGGAGCAGGCCGGCGCAGCCGTCCAGCGCCTGCTCGACGGTCGCGACGACCGCTGCCGCCAGGTCCGCCGACAGCGGCGCGGTGGACTCCTTGTCGATCCGCACCACCTGCTGGCTGTGCGCCACGACGCGCGTCTTGACCGTGGTCGGCCGACTGTCGTCGGGCAACAGGTGCAGCGGCTCGGCGCCCGTCTCGAGCAGCGCCGCGGTGAGCTGGTCGCCGGCCACATCGCAGCCGCGCACGGCCACCAGGCCGGCTGCCGCGCCGCAGGCGCGGGCGTTGTGAATGGCGTTGGCGGCGCCGCCCGGCACGTGCGTCACGCGCTGGCTGCGCACCACCAGCACCGGTGCCTCCGGTGAGACGCGCTCGGCCGTGCCCCAGATGTACTCATCGAGCATGGCGTCGCCGACGACCAGCGTCCGCAAGCCAGCGATGTCGGCCAGGAGTTGACGCAGGCGTTGACGGGTCACGGCTGGTTGGGTCCGGCAGGCGGCGCACCGGCCTTGCCGCCGAAGGCCTTCTGCAGGTCGACGGTGCCGGCAATCTCGAGCTGGTTGTCGCGGATCGCGGTACTGGTGAGCTTCACCGGCTGCTTGCCGCGCTCGCTGAAGTCGTGGCGGAAATCGCGGCGCAGGGCGGCTTTGAGCGCCCCTTCGGCCTGGGATTTGAGCGCCGGCACCGGCGAATCGACGGTCACCTGGTCGATATCGAAAGCCAGCGTGGCCGGCGCCTCGACCCGCGGCCGAGCCGTCACCTCGGCGGTGAACGCGAAGCCGGCGGCGGTGGACTTCATGATCAGCTTGAGCTTCTGGTCGGCCAGCTTGACCTGCATGTCCTGTGCCATGCGGGCCGCGCTGGTCTGCTGTTGGAAGGCGCTGGTCAGCCCGGCTTCGTCGAGGGCCACGGTGAAGGTGGCCTCCTCGGTGGCCTCGGGCTGCCTGGTGGCCAGGTTGATGCGGAGGCGCGCTTCGAAGAGGATGTCGCTGACGGTCAGCTCCTTGGTGATGCGGGCCTTGACGCCGTGCAGGCTGACGTCGGTGGCCTGACCGGTGAGCCACCAGACGGGAGCGAACAGGCCGACGCCGATGTCCCAGCGCTCAGCCGGGGCCGCTTTGGCCAACTCGGCGGCGGCGGCGCCACGGATCATCGAGCGCACCGCGACGAGACCGACCAGCACCACCAACAAGCCCAGCACGAGCAGGCCGCCACAGCAGCCGGAAACCAACTTGCGCTGACCTTTGGCGGGCGGTGCGGACGGCGTTTGCTTGGCCATGTTTGCGCACCTCCAGAGCACGGCGGCGCCGTACTGGCGGTGAGTGTAGTGCCGTGCCAAAGTCGCTGTCAACCGCGATGCCATCGCGGTTGCCAGCACGGATTGGCTATGTTACCATACCGGCGCGGAGCGCCGCTTTCATCATGGATGACACCCCAGCCAGCCGTGAGGGCCGCGGCCCCGAGGTCGACCCGTTGCCGGGCGACGATCTCGGCGTCGATCCCCAGCAGGAACAGGTTCGTCTGGTGAACGTCAGCGAGACGCGGGCCGATGCGTATGGGGCGCAGGCCGGCGCGGCGCGCACCTTACGCACCGAGCTCGAACGGACCGAAACCGATCGGCGGCAGCTCGAGCTGCTGGGTGCGGAGCGGCTCCAGCACCAGATTCCGCAGTTCGCCGTGCTCGACCTGACCAGCATGATCCGCCGCGGGGCGCGGCTCGAGGAGCTGCTCCAGCGGGTGGTGGAGCACTCGGTGGAGCTGTTCGAAGCGCAGAAGAGCTCCATCCTCATCCCGGACGAATCAGGCACGCTGCTGTGCGTGGCGGCCGCCTGGTCGCTGACCGGTGAGGTGCGCCAGGACTTCACCATGCCCATCGGCGACGGGGTGGCCGGCTACGTCCATGGCTCCGGTGAGCGTCTGGTGGTGCCGAACACCGCCGAGTGCGAGCTGTATCAGGCCGACGTCGGCGCCGACCGCCAGCCGAAGTACCTGGTCGCGATCCCGCTGGCCGCCGAGGGTGAGAAACTCGGCGTGCTGTGCCTGGAGCGGCCGCTGGGCCTGCCGGCATCGCCGCACCGCATCGACCAGCTCGAACGCTACGCCGCGCACGCGGCCACGCAGCTCTGCAACATTCGGTTCTACGAGCGCCTGCGGCGCCAGGTCGACGAGCTGTCGGTGCTCTGTGAGATCAGCCGCGAGCTGTCGAGCTCGCTGAAGCACGAGGCGTTGCTGCAGAAGATCGTCGAGAGCGCCGCGAGTCTGCTGCAATGCGGCATGTGCTCGCTGATGCTGTTCGAGGACGACAAGCAGAGCCTGCGCATCCGCTACGCGGTGCCCGAGCCGGACGAAGCGATGCTCAACGCGCGCATCGTCCCGGGCACGGGCGTGGCCGGCTGGGTGGTGGAGAACGAGAAGCCGCTGCTGATCGAGGACATCACCAAGGACGAGCGGTTCAAGCCGCGCGACGGGGGCAGCTCGAAGCGCAAGTACACGACGCGCTCGCTGCTCTCGGTGCCGCTGATGATCGGCTCCGAGATCGTCGGTGTGCTGAACGTCAACAACAAGGCCAACAACGCCGTGTTCAACGAGCACGACCTGGCCAACCTGAACATGCTGGCGTCGCAGGCGGCGGTCTCCATCGAAAACGCGCGGCTCTATGAAACGTTGCAGCGTCTGGCGGTCACTGACCCGTTGACGAAGCTGTTCCGGCGCAACCACTTCGAGGAGCAACTCGAGCAGGAGCTGGGCCGCTGCCGGCGCTACGGGCGCCCGCTGTCGCTGATGATGCTCGACATCGACTACTTCAAGCGCGTCAACGACACCTACGGCCACCCGGTCGGCGACACGGTCCTGCAGGCACTGGCCGGGCTGCTGCGGCGCTACGGGCGCAAGGACGATGTCATCTGCCGGTTCGGCGGCGAGGAGTTCGTCGCCTACCTGGTGGAGACCGATGAGGACGGCGCCAAGCTGGCCGCCGAGCGGATCCGGTCGGCGGCCGAGGCGCAGGCGATCAGCATCGGTGGCGGGCGCGAGCTGCGCATCACGGTGAGTGTCGGTACGGCCAGCTACCCGGCCGCCGGCGACAACGGCGGGGAACTGGTGCGCAAGGCCGATCTGGCCCTGTACGCGGCCAAGCACGGTGGCCGCAACCGGGTCTGCCAGTATTACGACGGAATGGAAATGCCCGAGGGCGGCGCGAAGTCCGACCGCTGACCGGGACCAGGAGAAGCAACTTGGCGAAACGAGCGATCCGATGGGCGCTGCTGGGCCTGCTACTGCCCTTGCTGGCGGGCTGTTCGAGTGTGGTGGCGCGGGTCAACGGCAAGAACATTACCAAGGCGGAGTACTACGAGGAACTCCAGCGCGCCGCCGGCTTGCAGGTGCTGCATGGCGTGATCATGCGCCAGTTGCTCATGGAGCGGGCCGCGGCCGAGAAGTGCCTGCCGAGCGCCGAAGAGGTCAAGCAGCGCCTGGCCCTGCTGAAGAAGAAGCAGTTCGGCGACGACGAAGCCAAGATGCGGAAGGCGATGAAGGACAGCGCCCTCGACGACATGGCGCTGCAGGACCGCATCAAGTACGATCTGGCGCGGTTCAAGCTGCGCACGCGCAAGCTGAAGCCGACCGAGGAGGAGCTGAAGCGCTTCTTCTCCGAGTACCGGGCCAAGTTCTTCGATCTGCCCGAGCGGGTCACCTACCGGCAGATCATCGTGCGCGAGAAGGCCGAGGCCCAGAAGATCATCGCCGAGCTGAACAACGACAGCGCGATCTTCAACGAGCTGGCGCGCAATGCCTCGCTCGACCCGAATCCGGCGGCGCGTGAGAACGGCGGCCTGTACGAGGATCAGGACCTGCGGCTGATGCAGGAGAACGCGCCGCCGCTCTACGCCGCGCTGAAGAAGCTGGCGCCGAACCAGATCACGCAGACGCCGGTGGCGGTCCAGACCCAGCAGAAGGTGCCGATGTTCCTCGTCCTGAAGCTGATTGAGACCAAGCCGAAGGAAGCGGCGGACTACGAGAAGATCAAGGACGACGTGCGCCAGGCTTACCTGGAGGCCAACGCCGAGAGCGATCAGGAGCTGGACGCGGAGATCGCTCGTGGGGCGAACGTGATCGTGCTGGCCGAGCGGTTCAAGGCGGCCCTGGAGCCGGCCTTCCAGGCGGCCAAGGCGGCGCCGGGCGCGCCGGGCATGCCGAACGTGTCGCCCGAGATGCAGAAGCAGCTCGAGAAGAAGCCGGAGATCGCGCCGCCGACGCAGCTCGACGAGAAGTCGATCCCGAAGCCGGTGAATCCGGGCAGCGGCGGCGGTAACTAGCCAGTGGAGTCGTTCGACCGGCTGGTCGAGATCATGGCCCGCCTGCGGGCGCCCGGCGGCTGTCCGTGGGACCGCGCGCAGACGCACGAGACGCTCCGCGAGTACCTGCTCGAGGAGACCTGCGAGGTGCTCGAGGCCATCGACGCGGGCGACGGCGAGCAGCTCGCCGGTGAGCTGGGCGATCTGCTCTTGCAGATCGTCTTCCACGCCGACATCGCGGCGGGCGAGGGCCGGTTCGATCTCGATGACGTGTGCCGGCGGATCAGTGATAAACTGATCCGCCGGCATCCGCATGTGTTCGGCGAAGTGGCGCCGGTGGCCGAGGCCGACGAGGTGCTGCCGCTCTGGGAGCAACTGAAGCAGGCCGAGGCCGGGCACCAGGATCGCTGTAGCGCGGTGGACGGCATTCCGAAGGTGCTGCCGACGCTGGCGCGAAGCTACAAGCTGCAGCGCCGCGCGGCCCGGGTGGGTTTCGACTGGCCGGACCAGTCCAGTCGTCTGGCAAAGATCGCCGAGGAACTGGCCGAGCTGAGCGAAGCCTGTGAGCGAGGGGACGTGGGACAAGCCGAGGACGAGTTCGGCGACCTGCTGTTCATGGTGGTGAACGTGGGGCGCGGGCTGGAGCTCTCGGCCGAGGACGCATTGCGGCGCGCGAACCGGAAGTTCGAGCGGCGCTTCCGTGAGATGGAGCGGCTGGCCGGCGGAGCGGAGGCCTTTGCGGCCCTGGATCTCGAGCGGCAGGACGCGCTCTGGTGCGAAGTGAAGGCGCAGGAGCGTCAGCAGGTCTGACGCTCGGCGTCGGGTGAGCCAACGTGCGGCTGGACAAGTATCTGAAGCTGAGTGGTCTGATCCCGCGGCGCACCGTGGCCAAAGAGGCCTGTGACGCCGGACGGGTGCGGCTGGACGGCAAAGCCGCGAAGGCCGCCGACGAGGTGCGCGTCGGAATGCGCCTCGAGTTCAACCTGGGCCGTGGCGCGACCGCGGTCGAGATCCTCCAGATACCGCCCGGTCAGCTAAGCCGCACCGAACGCTCGCAAGTCTACCGTATGCTCCCCGAGGAGTCCTCATAGGGCGGGCCAGGCCCGTCCGCAGCAAGGGTCGAAGGAGATCTGACACTCCATGGCAACGAAGTACATCTATTTCGTGGACAAGGGCCGGGCCGAGGGCCGGGCCGACATGAAGGCGCTGTTGGGTGGCAAAGGCGCCAACCTGGCCGAGATGAGCAACGCGGGCCTGCCGGTCCCGCCGACCTTCACCATCACCACCGAAGCCTGCGACCACTACTACAAGAACAACCAGTCGTGGCCACAGGGCCTGGCCGAAGAGCTCGAGGGAATGGTGCAGCGGCTGGAGAAGGCCACCGGTCTCAAGTTCGGTGACCCGGCGAACCCGCTGCTGGTGTCGGTCCGCTCGGGCGCCGCGGTGTCCATGCCGGGCATGATGGACACGGTGCTCAACCTGGGCATCAACGACGACGTGGTCGCCGGTCTGATCGCCAAGTCGGGCAACGCCCGCTGGGCCTGGGACTGCTACCGCCGGTTCATCGACATGTTCGGTGACGTCGTCATGGGCGTCGGCCACGAGCACTTCGAAGAGGCCATCCACGCGGTCAAGCAGACCGCCGGCGTGGTCAACGACAACGAACTGAGCGCCGAACAGCTCCAGGACGTGGTCAAGCGCTACAAGGAGATCTACAAGCAGCACACCGGCGAGATGTTCCCGACCGACCCGCGCGTGCAGATGAAGCACGCCATCAACGCGGTGTTCGGCTCGTGGAACTCCGAACGCGCCATCAAGTACCGCCAGATCAACAAGATCTCGGGGCTGATCGGCACGGCCGTGAACATCTGCACCATGGCCTTCGGCAACATGGGCGAGACCAGCGGCACGGGCGTGTGCTTCACGCGTGACCCGTCGACCGGCGAGAACGTGTTCTACGGCGAGTACCTGATCAACGCGCAGGGCGAGGACGTGGTGGCGGGCATCCGCACACCGGAGCCGATCCAGGCGCTGGCCGACCAGATGCCGGCCGTCTACAAGCAGTTGTGCGACATCCGCTCGCAGATGGAGAAGCACTACGCCGACATGCAGGACATGGAGTTCACCGTCCAGGAGGGCGTGCTCTACATCCTGCAGACGCGCAGCGGCAAGCGCACCGGTCTGGCGTCGGTCAAGATCGCCGTCGACATGGTCGCCGAGGGCCTGATCGACGAAGCCACCGCGGTGTCGCGCGTGGCGCCGGACCAGTTGGCGCAGTTGCTGCTGGCCCGCTTCGACGAGAAGGAGCTCAAGGCCGCTGACAAGGCAGGCCGCAAGCTGGGCCAGGGCCTCAACGCGGGTCCGGGCGCAGCGGTCGGCCGGGCCGTGTTCAGCGCGGACGAGGCTGAGGAATGGGCGGCGCGCGGCGAGAAGGTCATCTTGGTCCGCGTCGAGACCAGCCCGGAGGACGTCGGCGGCATGTATGCGGCCGAGGGCATCCTGACCAGCACCGGTGGCCGCACCAGCCACGCCGCGGTGGTCGCCCGGCAGTGGGGCAAGTGCTGCGTGGCCGGCTGCGGCGACGTGGTCATCGACTACGCGTCGAAGAGCTTCACGGCCAACGGCCAGACCGTCAGGGAAGGCGACGTCATCTCGGTTGACGGTTGGAACGGCGGCGTCTACGCCGGCGAGGCCAAGGTCCTGCCGTCGGCGGTGGTGCAGGGCATTCTCGGCGATGCCGAGGCGCAGAAGGACGACACCTTCGCGCTGTACAGCAAGCTGAACGGCTGGATCGAGCAGTTCCGCGACATGGGCGTGCGGGCGAACGCCGACAGCCCGACCGACGCCAAGCGCGCGCGCTCGTTCGGCGCCGAGGGCATCGGCCTCTGCCGCACCGAGCACATGTTCTTCGAGGGCGACCGCATCATTTCGATGCGCAAGATGATCCTGGCCGACGATCTGGCCGGGCGTCAGGCCGCCTTGGCCGAGCTGCTGCCGATGCAGCGCGGTGACTTCGAGGGCATCTTCGCCGCCATGAACGGCCTGCCCGTGACCGTCCGCCTGCTCGACCCGCCGCTGCACGAGTTCGTGCCGCACGAGGACGAGAACCAGGCCGAGATGGCCAAGGAGATGGGGATCTCGGCCGAGCAGGTCAAGGCCAAGGTCGACAGCCTGCACGAGATGAACCCGATGCTGGGCCATCGCGGCTGCCGCCTCGGCGTCACCTACCCGGAGATCTACGACATGCAGGTGCGCGCCATCATGGAAGCGGCCTGCAACTGCAAGCAGCAGGGCATCGACGCCAAGCCGGAAATCATGATCCCGTTGGTCGGCTTCAAGGCCGAGCTCGACTTCCTGGCCGAGCGCACCCACGCGATCGCGAAGGACGTTCAGGCGGAGAAGGGCGTCGAAGTCGACTACCTGGTCGGCACGATGATCGAAGTGCCGCGCGCGGCGCTGACCGCTGACGAGATTGCGCAGACCGCGCAGTTCTTCAGCTTCGGCACCAACGACCTGACGCAGATGGGCCTGGGCTTCAGCCGTGACGACGCCGGGAAGTTCATCGGCGAGTACCTGAACCGGAAGATCTTCGAGGAGGACCCGTTCGTCTCGATCGATCAGAAGGGCATCGGCCGGCTGGTCGAGATGGGTGTCAAGCTCGGGCGCGAGTCCAGTCCGAAGCTGAAGATCGGCATCTGCGGTGAGCACGGCGGCGATCCGTCGTCGATCGAGTTCTGCCGCAAGGTCGGCATGAACTACGTGAGCTGCAGCCCGTTCCGGGTCGCGGTGGCCCGGCTGGCCGCGGCGCAGGCGGGCATCAAGTACAGCGATCCGGATGCCGCCAAGAAGGGCGAGGAGCAAGGCGGGTAACCATGAGCCAAATCATAGACGTACTGGCGCGCGAGATTCTCGATTCGCGCGGCAATCCGACGGTCGAGGTGGAGGTGGCGCTGTTGTCCGGCGCCACCGGCCGCGCGGCGGTGCCGAGCGGCGCCTCCACCGGCGAGCGCGAGGCCATCGAGCTGCGCGACGGTGACAAGTCGCGGTACCTGGGCAAGGGCGTGCAGAACGCCGTCGAGCATGTCAACACGGAGATCCGTGAGCTGCTGGTCGACGAGGCGTACGACGCGCGCGACCAGCGGGCCATCGACCAGGCGATGATCGCCCTCGACGGCACTGACACCAAGAAGCGTCTGGGCGCCAACGCGCTGCTCGGCGTGTCGATGGCGGTGGCCAAGGCGGCGGCGGCGTACTGCGAGCTGCCGCTCTACCGTTACCTGGGCGGGACCAACGCGCACCTGCTGCCGCTGCCGATGATGAACATCGTCAATGGTGGCGCGCACGCCGGCAACAACATCGACTTCCAGGAGTTCATGGTGCAGCCGGTGGGCTTCGACTGCTTCGCCGAGGCGCTGCGCGCCGGGGCCGAGGTGTTCCACGCGCTGCGGTCCATCCTGAAGGACAACGGCCTGGCCACCGGCGTTGGTGACGAGGGCGGGTTCGCGCCGGAGATGAAGGGCCGGCAGGCGCCGGCGATCACGCGCCAGACGCTGGATACCATCATCGCCGCCATCGAGAAGGCCGGCTTCGCCCCGGGCGAGAACTTCACCATCGCCCTGGACCCGGCCACCTCGGAGCTGTGGCAGGACGGCAAGTACGTCTTCAAGAAGACCGGCGGCACCGAGTGGACCAGCGACCAGATGATCAAGTTCTGGTCGAAGCTGGCCAGCGAGTATCCGATCCGCTCGATCGAAGACCCCCTGGCCGAGAACGACTGGGCGAGCTGGCCGAAGCTGGTGGCGGCGATTGGAGACAAGGTCCAGATCGTCGGCGACGACCTGACCGTGACCAACACGGCGATCCTGTCGCGCGCCATCGCCGAGAAGGCGATCAACGCGATCCTGATCAAGGTCAACCAGATCGGCACGCTGACCGAGACCTTCGACGCCATCCAGATGGCGCAGAAGGCCAACATGACCGCGGTCATCTCGCACCGCTCGGGCGAGACCGAGGACACCACCATCGCCGACATCGCGGTGGCGACCAACGCCGGTCAGATCAAGACCGGCGCGCCGTCGCGCAGCGACCGCGTGGCCAAGTACAACCAACTGCTCCGAATCGAGGAACAGTTGGACGCGGCGGCGGTCTATGCAGGGAGAGAGGCTTTCTACAACCTGCATCAGAGGTAGTCATGCGGCAGCCCGTCAGAAGGTGTCATCGCGGCGATATTGTAGCCCGGCGAAGCCAGCGCCGCTGCTGGCAGGGGCTGCTGGTGTTCGCGATGTTCAACGCCTTCACGGGCATCCTGCAGAACGCTCTGAACATGACCGCGCAGAACGCGGCCCAAGCCAGTCGCATCCAGCAGAAGGAGCGGCGAGCCGAGCATCTGGAGCGAACCCAGCGTGACCTGCTGGCGCGCCTCGACTACCTCGGGTCCGATCCCGGGGTGGTCGCGGAAGCGCGGGCGCTGGGTTTCCAGAAGGCCGGCGAGCGTCGCGTGGTGTTCGACAGCGGGCACTGACCCGCGCGAGCGCTGGCCTCTGCTGGGCGCTGGTGGCCGTGTGTGGCTTGAGCAGCCCTCGTCCGAGACCGACCCCGAGTCGGTCGGGGCGAGGGCTGTTCGGTTGGGGCTGAGGCGGAGTACCGGATGCGCAAGGAGTACGACCTGGCCGTCATCGGTGGCGGCAGTGGTGGCATCGGCGCGGCCTTGGCGGCGGCCCGGCTGGGCGTGTCGACCGTGTTGGTCGACCGGGGCCGCGCGCTGGGCGGCACGGCCGTGCGGGCCGGCGTGAGTGCCTGGGAGCCCGGCGCCGGTGGCACCGGCCTCCCGTACGACATCTACCAGCGCTTGCGCGAACTGCCCGACGCCGTCGGCATCATGTCCATCGGCCGGCACCTGTGCCTGCAGACCGGTGACGGGCCGCGCTACCCCGGCGGCGAGACGGTCATCGATCCGACGCGTACCTACCGCGACACGTTACGGCGCCATGGGCTGAGGCTGTCGCTGGCCCAAGAGGCCGAGATCCGCGAGCAGTGGCACGGCGTCGTGTTCGAGCCCGATGCGTACCGCATGGTGGTGGACGCCATGCTGGCCGAGACCGGCTGCTGTGACGTGGTGCAGCCGGCGATCTGTGATGCCGTGGCGGCCGACGACGGCTGCGTCGAGGCGGTGCGCCTGCGTGACGGGCGCGAGCTGCGAGCGCGCTACTGGGTCGATGCCACGGCGGATGCGAACCTGTGCCTGGCCGCCGGCTGCGAGGTGCTGGAAGGGCAGGAGAGCCGGGACCGGTTCGGCGAGCCGAGCGCGCCCGAGGTGGCCAACGACCGGATCAACGGCGCGACGCTGATCTACCGCGTGGCCCCGGTGACCGAGCCGGCCATCGAGCCGCTGCCGGCCGGCATACCCGCGGGGTGCTGGTGGCAGAGCGCCTTCCCCGTCGCCCAGATCAACCACTACCCGTGCGGCGACCTGAACGTCAACATGCTGCCGACGATGACCGGTGCCGAGTTGCGGCAGTTCGGCCTGCACGGGTCCTACGACGAGGCGGTGCGACGGGTACGGGCTCACTGGCATGATCTGCAGACGCGTTACGAAGAGTTCCGCGGCTACCGCGTGTGCCAGGTGGCCGAGATGCTCGGCGTGCGCGAGAGCCGGCGGGTCGTGGCCGAGTACATGCTCACCGAAGTCGACCTGCGAGCCGGTCTGAGCGGCCAGTCGCATGGTGACCTCGTGGCCATCGCCGATCACGCCCTGGACCGGCACGGCGAGGGTGTGCCCTGCGCCGAGCTGACCGAGCCGTACGGCGTGCCCTACCGCTGCTTACAGCCGCGCGGCTGGCGCAACCTGCTGGTGGCCTGCCGCGGCGCCGGATTCAGTTCGCTGGCGGCCTCGAGTTGCCGACTCTCGCGCACCATCATGCAGTTGGGCCAGGCGGCCGGCACGGCGGTGGCGCTGGCTCTGCCAGGGGGCACGACTCTGCCGCAGGTGCGGTCCGAGGAGCTACGGGCGGCGCTGATCACGCAACGTGTGCAACTCACCTGGCCGGCAACTTCCGACCTCTGGTCGAGTCTGATATAATGCCACGAGTACACAAGTGTCCCTCAGCGGCAATCGGCTCCAGGCCGAGTGCCGGCCGGTGTTGAGCCGGCTGAGGTGATGCGTGGTGCAAACGGGGCTCCGATCCGGATCCACCCGGACGGACCCGAAAGGAGACAGCGGTGCGCATGCAACTCAAGGGTCTGACCCGCAGCGTGCTCGCCGGCACGACGCTCCTGCTGATGGTGGGTGCTGGATGGGCGGAAACTGGGAAAACGCCCGTTCAGGCCGCCGGTGGCGGAGCTGCAGCCGAAGAGTATGCCAAGAAGTCCGACCTGGGTTTCCAGTGGGGCGGCGACGCCCGCATGCGGCTGGACACCCGCTTCCAGAAGACGGCCTTCGCGGGCAACGTCAAGTCGGACCCGCGGTTCCGGGTTCGCCTGCGAATCGGCGCCAACGGCTCGTTCGCCAATGACGCCGGCTACTGGGGCTTCGGCCTGGCGACCGGCGCCAACAATGCGGTCTCGCGCAACGTGACCCTGGCTGGCGGCGACGTCAACGGCAACGGTGGCAACTTCGGCATCGACCGGGCCTTCGTCGGGTTCAAGCCGCACAAGCGGCTCGACCTGACCGTCGGCAAGATGGCCAACCCGTACTGGGCCAGTGACGGCATCTTCGATGCCGACCTGACGCCAGAAGGCTTCGCCGTGGGTTGGAGCATCTATCCGGGCCAGAAGGGCGACATCATCAAGGACGTCACCTTCCGGACGGGCTACTACTGGGTCCGCGAGAACCAGGCCGTCAGTGCCGATTCGTACGCGATCCTGTCGCAGGTTCGCTCGAGCATCGGTCCGGTTCAGACCGGCGTCGGCTTCTACTACTTCGGTGGCCTTCGCAACGGCCTGAACACCGCGGCCGGTTGGGGCGGTGCGCTCAGCCAGGTCAACAACCAGATCGTGGCTGGCGCGTTCGGCATGGATGAGCTGATGGTCATCCACGGCCGTGCCGCTCACGCGTTCAAGGTGTACCAGTTCCCGATCGCCGTCAGCGGCGACCTCTGGTTCAACGCGTCCACCAAGAACATCGCCGGCAGCAAGCAGAAGCTCGGCTGGGAAGCCCAGATCAATCTGCCGCAGCTCGGCAAGTGGAACGGCCGCTGGGGTAGCCTCCAGATCGTCGGCCGCGAGTGCTTGCAGTTCTCGGCGTTCAGCCCGTGGGCTGACAGTGAGCTTGGCGAAGGCACCGGCTACAAGGCCGGCCTGAAGCTCGGCTACACGGTCCCGGTGGCGAAGAACGTCGACTTTGCGGCGAGCTACTACCACTACGACCGGTTCACCCCGTGGACCCCGGGCAGCCAGTCGACCAACCGCGTCCAGCTTGACGTCAGCGGCAAGTTCTGATCTCAAGCAGACCGTACTGGACTACCGGCGGGAGCTTCGGCTCCCGCCGGTTTTCATTTTGGGCGGCGCTGCCGACCCGCCGCGTACGCTCACGATGCCCTAACGATTGGCGCCTACGCTTCGCGCGGGAGCGATCCGAACCGGTTCGGATCGCCTCGGAAGGAGACGAGCGGTGCACAAGCACTTGATGGGTCTGACCCGTGGTGTGCTCACCGGTGCGTCGCTGCTGCTGTTGGCTTCTACTGGATGGGCGGCAACTGGGAACACGCCCGTTCAGGCAGCCGGCGGAGGCGCGGCAGCTGAAGAGTACGCCAAGAAGTCCGACCTGGGATTCCAGTGGAACGGTGACGCGCGGTTGCGGCTCGACACGCGCTTCCGCATTCACACCGTGGCCGATCCGCGGTTCCGGCTGCGGCTGCGCGTCGGCGCCAAGGGCACCTTTGCGGGCGACGGTGGGTTCTGGGGCTTCGGCCTGGCGACCAATGCCAACGACGCAGTCTCGCGGAACATCACGCTGTCCGGTGGCGACATCGGCGGCACCGGTGGCAACTTCGGTGTCGACCTGGCCTACCTCGGGTTCCGCCCGCACGAGCGGGTCTCGCTGGTCCTTGGCAAGATGGCCAATCCGTACTGGGCCAGCGATAACGTGTTCGACCCCGACCTGACGCCGGAAGGCGTGGCTCTGGGCTGGAGCATCTATCCGGGCCAGAAGACGGACGTCATCCGCAATGTGCGGCTCACCACCGGCTACTTCTGGGTGCGTGAGTTCGCCAACGTCACGGCCGACCCGTACGCGATGATGACGCAGGTCCGGTCGACCATCGGCCCGGTCGACACCGGCCTCGGCTTCTACTGGTACGGTGGGCTGCGCAACGTGCCGAACGCCATGAACCAGGCGCCACGCCAGTGGGTGGGCGGCCGGTTCGCCATGGACCAGATGGGCGTCATCCACGGTAAGGCCGCAGTGCCGTTCAAGGTGCAGCAGTTCCCGATGTCCGTCGGTGGCGACATCTGGTTCAACACCTCGACCAAGGGCATTGCCGGCAGCAAGCAGAAGCTGGGCTGGGAGGCCCGCCTGGACTTCCCGCAGCTCGGCAAGTGGAACGGCATGTGGGGCAAGCTGATGATCCGCGGTGCCGAATCGCTTCAGTTCTCGACGTTCTCCCCCTGGGCGGACAGCGACCTGGGCGAAGGCACCGGCTTCAAGGCCGGTGTGCACGCCAAGTACACCGTGCCCGTGGCCAAGAACGTGGAAGTCGGCGCCGCCTACTTCCACTATGACCAGTTCACGCCCTTCACGCCCGGTCGCGCGTCGACCAGCCGCGTGATGGTGGACGTGTCCGGCAAGTTCTGAGCCAGGCCTGACGCGTTACGCCGCCGGTGGAGGTCACCCTCCGCCGGCGGTGCGCCCTGGGGACCTACTTCGCCAGCGGCACCAGATCGACCAGTTGGCCACCGGCGAGCAGCTTCACGCAGACGGCCGTCTGGCCGCTGGCGAGTGACGACAGGTCCAGCTTGTTGGCTCCCGGCACGGCCGCGGCTTCGAGCAGGCGCTCGCCCTTGGCGCCACAGACGGCCAGCTTCAGCGCGCCCTTCGGTGCGTCCTGACCGACGGTGACCGCCGTGCGGTCGCGCGCGACGGTCAGCACCTGGGGCAGCACGGCCACGCAGGCCACGCGGTTCCGCGGGAGATAGAGCCGCAAGTTGCGCGCCTCGCCAGCCTCGGTGAGCGCGCCAGCTTCGCCCGTCAGCAGGTCGACCAGATGGTGGCCGGCCGGCACGCGCACGCGCAGGCAGTCGCCGTCGAAGGTGTGGCCGGTGGCGTTGTAGAGGTGGTAGATCACCTTGCCCGCGCCGCCGAAGCGGTTGGCGTACACCCGCCGCGCGGTGGTCGGCACCAGCGGCTCGGCGTCGCGTGACTGGTACACGTCCTCGTTCTCGCGGTAGATTGAGTCATAGGGCTGCGGCCAGTAGCGACCGAAGGACTCCGCGCCGTTCCAGAACTTCTTCTGGTCCTTCGGGTCCTGGCCCATGTGGTCCAGTTCGTAGGCCTTGCACTCAGGGAAGTAGAAGCGCTGGGTGTTCACCTCCAGCGGACGCAGGTCGCATTTCTGCACCGAGTAGTCGTAGGTGATGACGCCGTCCAGCCACTGCCAGTGGTAATCGTAGCTGGGATGCTCGGTGGTGAGCACCAAGTCCGGCCGCACGCGGTCGATGCCCTCGCGGACCTGTCGGATGGCGTCGCCGACGGCCTTGTTCCACTGCGTCAGGCCCGGCTCGGCGAAGGTGTGCCGGTGGTCCGGGTTATGGCACGGATACCCCGAATGCCCGTACTCATCGAGGCGCAGGCCGTCTGCGCCAGTCTCACGCATCACCCGTTCCATCGCCTGCGCCACCCACTGCCGCACCTCGGGCAGGTCATGACAAGGGTTGTAGACGTCGTAGCCGTGACAGGGCTTGCCGTCCGGACCCACCGCGCACCATGCGGCGCCGTGCTTGAGGCCGATCTTCGAGGTGAAGTCCATGCGGAACGGGTCGGTGTACAGCGTCACCAGCGCACCCATCTTGCGGTAGGTGTCGATCGCGGTGCGGAAGGCCGGCAGACCGCCGAACCGCTCGTTGTAGCCGTCGTAGTCGCCCGGCTGGTTGTTCCACATGGTCTGACCGGTGACCGGGTCCTTCACGAAGTAAGGCTTCCAGCCCTTGATGGCCGCCGGCGAGAGGACCTTCTCGAGTTGGTCGAATGGCGTGCCGAACGGCCCGAGCGGCGACCAGTCCCACCACGACATCAACTCGATGCAGTCGGTGTTGGGCTTGATGAAGTCGGTGCGGTACTGGCCGTTCTTGAACAGGAAGTCGCCGGCCCAGCCGGTGGCGATCATGTTGTGGACGGTCTTCAGCCGACCCGGATAGGGCCGGAAGCGCCACACGCGATGCGCCCAGGCCGCATAGGCCGCCAGTGCCTGGTGCCAATCGCCGACGTGCGCCGCCAGCACGGCGTCGGCCGGCGCGAAGGAGCCGCCGGCCGGGCGCGTACGGCGGTCGTACTCGTAGGCGAAGCTGGTGCCCGGCACCACTTCCAGCGACTTGTTCCAGCGCACCTCGGGCTTGACCCGGGCGTGCGTGGCGTCGTGCGAGGCGCTGCCGCGGCCAGGCACGTGTTTGCGGAGCGCCAGCACCTTGTGCCAGCCGGCGTCGTCATCGGCGCGCACCATCCAGCCGCCGCCCTTGGTCGGGCTGAACAGGTCCATCACCTGGTAGAGCGCTTCGTGGTCGCCGTAGCCGCGGCGGACGAACGCCGGGGTGTCGGTGATGATGCCGCCGCCCCAGGGGAAGTAGTAGTAGTCGCCCGCCGGGTCGTCGGAGACCGTCAGGCCCGCCAGATGCGGGAAGGCCAGCTTGAACGCCACCGGCGCGCCGCCGCTGTTGGTCAGCTTGAGGCCCAGGCGCAAGCCCTCGTCCTCGATGCCCACCGTCAGGTCGGCGCGCAGGGCGGGCGAGGGCAGACGCAACTCGGCGCTGAAGCCCCGGTCGGTACCGCGCAGGCTGGCCAGCGTGAAGTCGCGGCTGCCGGCATAGCGCCGGCCGTCCACCTCGACCGCGAACAACCACAGCGCCGCCGCGTCGCGCACCGCCTCGGCCCCCAGTGCCTCGTGCCGCAGACTGGTCAGCCGCAGCCGCTCGCCGCGCTTGAAGACGGCGGTCAAGCGGCCGTTGGTCAGCGTGATCACGTCGCGTAGGTAGCAGCTCGGTGCTGCCGCCGCCGCCTCCGCCACCGGGCGTATCACCGGCGCCTGGTCGATCACCGCGGGCTTCGGATGATAGTCGATGGCGCCGCGCACGGTGACCTGCTTGATGGTCACCGGTGCGGTGGCGGTGAGCAGCAGGCCCGTGGGCGGCTCGTTGCGCTTGGCCGGCAGCTCGCAGGTGAAGCGGCCGCGTTGCGGGCTGGCCTGCACCGGCGCGTCGGCGGCGTTGAGCCAGGCGAAGCGCACCTCGCCGGTTGCCTCGACGGTGGCCGAGAGCGGCGCCAGCCGGTCGAACGCTTGCGCGCTCCACTCGACGCGCGCCTGCTGACCGGCTCTGAGGGCGAGGCCGTCGGCAGTCCGCGGTGCGCCGTGGCTGCCGGCGTAGTCGATGAGGTGGTCGGCATCGACCGTCTCAGGCTGGCCACCGGGTTGCCAGGTGGCGGCGGTCGTGCTGTCGCGCGCCAGCAGGTACAGGCGCACCATGTACTCACCGTTGCCGCCGGGCACGGTCAGCCGCTCCTGCGTCCACTTGCCATCGCCGAACGAGACCGAGCTGTTGCCGCGCTTGACGCTGTTGTCGATGCCCAGGTAGAGGTAGTCGTCGTTCTTGGGGTTCTGCGCCTTGCCGATGACGATCTCGTTCGGACCGCGCCGGAACTCGGTCTTCGGCAGCGGGAAGTCATACCACTCGATTGGCTGGAGCCCGCGCTCGTTGTAGACCGGCCCGTTGCCCTTGGTCGGGTACTCGTGCACCTGGCCGTTGACGGCAATCTGGAACGCCTCGTCGAGGCCGTTGGCCGTGGCGCGGTCATGCCAGGAGTAGTCGCGCACCAGGAAGTACATCGACAGCCGCACTTCCTTGGTGGCGTCCCAGACGTCGGCAGGTACGTCACTCAGGTCGAGGACCTTCTTGGCCAAGTAGCCGGCGCTGCTCTGGTGGGTGATGCCCAGGCCGTCGGCCATGGTGCCCCACTGGCCCTGATCGTCGCGCACGACCCAGACGCCGTCGGCGACCTTCTCGAACAGCGAGGGCACGGCCGGCGCGGCGGCCGTGGCCAGCAGCAGACCGAGCAAGGACAACCGACACCGCATGGCGAGTCTCCAAGGTGCGCCGCAAAGCGTTCCGACCGGCGCGCGTGGTCCACCGGTCAGCCGTCTGCGCCGCTTCTACCGCACGCTCAGGTCGGTGTCAAGGCTGAGGTCGCTGGCGGCCGGTGGCAACGGCGCGATGGCCGCCGCCATACCGTGTCGTCTCCGTGGAGGGTCTCGTCGTAGTCCTGGATGTAGCTCATCTGTGCAGTCATCAACTGCTTGACGTTCGACAGGCAGTTCGAGTGGCTCGCCTCCTCGCGCCCAGGCGAAGGCCGCGAAGAGAATTGCAGCCAGAACCGCGATGATGGCGATGGCGACCAGCAGCGCGATGAGGGTGCCCGCGCGTCTGCGCATGGCCTGGTTACTGCTCGCGCAACCGTCCGCTGGCTGGATCCGGCAAGCGCAGTCTAGCTGCCCCGAATGGCGCCTTGCGCACGCTGGCATGACGGCGGCTGCAACGGCGTCGCCATCATCCGTCGGCGTGGTCGCCATCGGCCGACTGGCCTGGAAAGCCGAGTGCTTCCGCCGCTTTCTGGAGCTCGGCCAGGGCCTCCTCGACGCGTCCGATGGGTGTCGCGTCGGCCAGACGGAAAGCGAGCAGGTACTCCATGAGCACGAGTGCGCCCACCTCGATGAGGAACAGCACTCGGACCAACCACGAGAAGTCGCCACTGATGATCAGTGGCACGAAGAACGCCACGGCGAGCCCCAGGTACATCAGCCGACTGAGTGACCACCGGGCGTCGAGGCCGAAGTGCGTGAGGGCGATGCCCTCGTCGAGCTGCGCCACCGGTTCGTTGTCGACCGCGTAGCAGGCGACCGCGCCAGCCGCGGCGCCGAGCACGTACCAGATCCACTCCGGCTGGTCCTGCAACCAGCAGAGCGCGAACCAGCACAGCAGGTGCGCGGCGGCGGTGCTCCAGAACAGCACGGTGTGCAACGGGTAGGGCGTGCGCTCCTGCCACTGGCGCAGCCGCCGCGCGAGCAGCAGGATCAGCCGGCGGTCGAGTTGGATGATGGCGTCCATGGCAGGCGCTTCGCCCGCGCCGGCTGGGCTCCTTCTGCGCTACAATCGGCGGGTGTGCGGAGGACGCGAGCATGGACGTCACTTGGCGCCGCCTGGAGCTGACCTACCGGCACGAGTTCCGGATCGCGCGCGGCGGCTCGAACACCACCACCAGTCTGCTGGTGGAGATCGCCCACAACGGGCTGGTCGGCCGCGGCGAAGGGGTGCCGGTGCGCTTCTACGGCTGGACCCTCGACCGCATGGAGGCGGCCGTGGCGGACATGACCGCCGGTCTGGACGCGAGCGCGCTGGTGCGGGTCGACAGCGTTGCCGCCGACCTGCTCGCGGCCCATGGCGACCAGCCGTCGGCGGTGGCCGCGGTCGAGGGTGCGCTCTGGGACCTCGCGGCACAGCAGCTCGGCGTGCCTTTGGCCACGATGCTGGGCATCGATACGCGAGCGCTGGGCCTCACCTCGTTCACGATTGGCCTGGCCGAGCTGGACGTGATGCTGGCGAAGGCGGCCGAGGCGGCACAATACCCGATCCTCAAGGTGAAGTGCGGCGGGGCCGACGACCTGGCCAAAGTGCGGGCGCTACGTGAGGCCACCGGCAAGCGGCTGTGGGTCGATGCCAACGGCGGTTGGGCGGTGTCGCAAGCCGCCGACCTGAGCGCCGAGTTGGCGACGCTGGGCGTCGAGCTCATCGAGCAACCGGTGCCGCGCGATGACCTGGCCGGACTGGCCGCGGTGCGTGCCGTCTCGCCGCTGCCGATTGTGGCTGACGAGAGCTGCCACGGCGCGGCCGACGTGGTCCGCCTCCAAGACGTCGTCGACGGTGTGAACCTCAAGCTCGACAAGGTCGGTGGCCTGAGCGCGGCTCGGCGGGCTATCCATACAGCGCGTGCGTGCGGACTCGGGCTAATGCTCGGGTGCTTCGGGGCCTCGTCGGTGGCGCTGACGCTGGCGGGCCAGTTGGCGCCGCTGGTCGACTGGTGCGACCTGGACGGCCACCTGCTGGTGGCCGACGACCCGTTCGTCGGTCTGTGCGCTCCGTCTGGCCGGATGGTGCTGCCGACCGGTGCGGGACTGGGCTTGCAGGTGCGCCGAACGCTATAATGACCGTGTCACGCGAACTGCGTCGGGAGACAACCATGCGACACTGCGCTCTGGTGGCGGCCGTGCTGGTCAGCGCTCTGGTGAGCGGCTGTGGCAAGAACACCGTCATGCTGATCTCGCAGGACCAGGAGATCGCCGTCGGCAACCAGGTGGCCGCGGAGGTGCGCAAGGAGTATGGTGCTCCGCTGACGCAGGGCGCCGAAGTGGACCGCGTGCGGGCCCTGTCGACGCGGTTGTTCAGCCAAGCCAAGCGCAACGTGCCGTACTCGGCCTCGGTGGTGGACAACAAGAAGGTGGTCAACGCCTTCGCTGCGCCCGGCGGGCCGCTGTTCTTCACCACGGCGCTGGTCAACACGATGACCGACGCCAACGAGCTCGCTTTCGTGGTCGGCCACGAGATGGCGCACGTCGAGAACCAGCACGGCCGCCAGGCGATCAACCAGGCCGTGATGGCCGACGCCGCCGTCTCGCTGCTGCTCAGGGACACCGGCAAGCTGGCGCAGACCGGCGCGGCCGTCGTCTTCAACCTGTTCGCCATGGGCTACAGCCGCGACAACGAGCGCGAGGCCGACGCCGACGGCCTGCGCTTCATGGCGCGGGCCGGTTACGACCCTCAAGGCAGCCTCTCGGCGCTGCGCAAACTCGGCGGCGACGAGATCCACGGGCCGGCCAAGTACCTGTCCACGCATCCTTCCACGCCAGAGCGCATCGGCCGGCTACAGGCCCAGATCCAACGCGAGTTCCACCGCTGACCCGCCCTGCCGCCGAGGTCCGCCATGTCCACGCCGTCGGTGACCCGTCCGGGGTCACGATTCTCGACCTTCGGGACGGTCTTCACGCCGTCGATGCTCTGCTGCTACTACGATCCCGACACGGGCTGGGGCGAGCCGGCCATTGGCGAGCGAACCAGTCTGCGGCTCGATCCGGCCACCATGGCGCTGCACTACGGCCAAACGGCCTTCGAGGGCCTCAAGGCCTATCGGCAGCCGGACGGCTCCTGGGCGCTGTTCCGGGCGCGCGAGTACGCCGAGCGTCTGCGGCATAGCTGCGAGCGGATGGCGATTCCACCGCTGCCGGAAGACTGCTGCCTCGACCTCTGGGCGCGGTTCGTGCGGCACGAGACCGCGCAGTTGCCGGTCAGCCAGGCGGCCGCGCTCTACCTGCGGCCCATGGTCTTCGGCTGCGATGCCCGGTTCGGCGATCGGCCGTCGGTGCACTACCAACTGATCCTGCTGGGCGTGGTCGTCGAGGAAGATGAGGACTGGCGACGCCAGAAACTCGACGTGCTGATCACCGACCAGTTCGTGCGCGCGGCGCCCGGTGGCGTCGGCCTGGCCAAGGTGCCGGGCAACTACGGGGCCGGCATGTTGGCGCGCCAGGTGGCCGCCGAGCACGGCTGTGACCAGGTGCTGTGGCTCGACGCCGGCCGCCGTCGCTGGGTCGAGGAGCTGGGCTCGATGAACGTGGCCTTCGTGCTCTCCGACACGTTCGTCACGCCGCCGCTGACCGATACCATCCTCGCGGGTGTGACCCGGGCCACGTTGTTGACGCTGGCCCGGGAAGCCGGCATCGACTGCGAGGAGCGCCCGATCGCCCTCGAAGAGCTGACCGCGGCCCTGTCGTGGAAGGGCCTCACCGAGGCCATGGGTTGTGGCACGGCGGTGGGGATCGCCTCCATCGGCAGCTTCCACGTGGGCGAGCGCGTGCTGACGCTGCCGACGCCGACGCCGGTGGCCGACCGCCTGCGCCACTTGCTGGACGACCACCACCACGGCCGCATCGAGGACTCGCGTGGCTGGCTGACCAAGGTCTGAACCTGGCGCGGGCGGATGGTGGCCGGCGCGGGTCGCCGTTGACAGTCCACTGCGATGCACTACCGTGCTGGTGGGTTGCGCTGAGATCAACTGAGGGAGACCAACATGCCGGTGAAGGTGCAGGTGGTGTTCTACAGCACGTATGGCCATGTCTACCAGATGGCCGAGGCGGTGGCCGACGGGGCGCGGGCCGTGCCGGGCGTCGAGGTGGCGCTCTGCCAGGTGCCCGAGTTGATGCCGGAGGCGGCGCTGGCCGCTTCGGGTGCGGCGGCGGCGCGCCAGGCGTTCGCCCAGGTGCCGGTGGCCCAGCCGGCGCAACTGGCCGAGGCGGACGCGATCATCTTCGGCACGCCGACGCGCTTCGGCAACATGGCGGCGCAGATGCGCAACTTCCTCGATCAGACCGGCGGGCTGTGGGCTAGGGGCGCGCTGATCGGCAAGGTGGGCAGCGTCTTCGCGTCGACGGGTACGCAGCATGGTGGCCAGGAGACGACCATCACGAGTTTCCACACCACGCTGTTCCACCATGGCATGATCGTGGTGGGCCTACCATATGCCGCGGCCGGCCTGACCGTGATGGACCAGATCACCGGTGGCACGCCGTACGGCGCCACGACGCTGGCCGGCGCCACCGGCGAGCGGCAGCCCAGCACCAACGAACTCGACCTCGCCCGGTTCCAGGGGCGGCATGTGGCCGAAGTGACCGTCGCGCTGGTGCGGGGTCGTCAGGCCGGCTAGAGCAGCGCGCTGACCTCGGCCGGCAGGTCGCCGCACTGCACCAGCACGCTGCGACTGACGTATGGTACCAGGCGGTCGCCCAGGCGCGCCTCGCCGCGGGCGGCCAGGCGCCACAAGCCCGGCTTCGCGGTGAACTCGACGGTCACCGTTTGGCCGGCCGCCGGCACCGCGCCCAGGCGGGCGGCCACCTGCCCGTTGGTGTCCTCCAGCACGATGTCGCCGGTGACACCGGCCAACGTGCGGCCGGCCGGATCGGGCCGCCGGCTCACCGTCGCCCGGATCGTCTCGCCGTCGGCGGCCTGACGCGCATACAGCGGTGACTGCCGGGCCTCGCCCAGGTCGAAGGCGAACCGCGGACCGTGCGCGCCGGTCGCCGCCGGCGTGCGCAGGACGCCGAGGGCCAAACCGGGCAGCACCTCATCGGCGACCGAGTCGCTGTAGTTGAACAGCGTGAAGCCGTCGGCGCCCATCTGCCGAGTGACCTCGATCTGGCCGGCGACGCGGTCAGCCGTGAGCGTCCAACTGCCCAGGGTCACGCCGATGCCCGGGTAGAGCGGGACCGCCCCAGCCACGTGGCGGAGCTGCGAACTGATGGTGCCCGCGTGGGCGCTGTCGGAGTTGGTGTAGTCCATGGGGCAGAGGAAGTCGACCCAGCCTTGCTTCGCCCAGTAGGCCCAGTCCTGCCCGACGTCCTCGCGGCAGTTGGGATAGTTGCTGAACACGGCCGCGGAGATCTTGCAGTGCGGCTTGATGCGGCGCACTTCCTCGGCCACGCGGCGCACCACCTGGCTGATGTTGTCACAGCGCCACTGCACCCACTTCGGGTGGATGTCCGGGCGGCGTACGTCGCTCGGCCACTTCTCGAGCGTGAGGCCGGTCGCGCGCTCGAAGCGCTCGCGGACCGCTGGGCCGTAGCTCACGTCGCCCGGATAGCGGATGTAGTCGAAGTGGATGCCGTCCACGTCGTACTTGCGCGCCATCTCCACCATGGTGGCGACTTCGAGGTCAGCGTTGCGCGGGTCGGACGGCTCCAGCCAGTCCTGCTGCTTGCCCTCGGCATCGATCATCAGGCGGCCCTCAGCGGCCAGGCGGGCCTTGAACGCCTGTGGCGCGTTGGCGAGGTTCCAGTTGACCTTCCAGGGATGCACCTCAATGCCGTGTTTGCGGCCCGCCGCCACGGCGGCGGCCAACTGGTCGCCGAGCTTGGCCACCAGCGGGTCGACCGGCAGCAGCTCGCTGGCGTAGAGGGCCTGGCCCGCCCAGAGCACGTTGGGGAGCACCGCGTTCAGCCCGCCGGCGCGCAGGTTGCGCATGGAACGTTCCCAGTCGCCCGGCCAGGCGCCGGTGCCGCTGTGGTTCCACACTGCGCGGAACTCGAGCGGTTTACTGCGCTGGGCCAACAGCCACGCCTCGCGCAGGGCGGCGTCGGCCTGCGCGGCCGTGGCGACGGCCTCGGCGTAGCGGCGGTCGGCCAACTGCTGGGTGGCCGCCGAGCGGAGTCTGGCCTCCTCGGCGAGTTTGCCATGGGCCGCGCCGGCGCCCGTCCGACGGCGGGCCCAGGCGAGCAGGCCGTCGCGGCCATCGCACAGGCCGATGCGCGCCGGGCCGCGCAGCCGTTGCGCGGCTACCGCCTGCCACACCGAGGCATCGAAGTGCCCGAGCAAGGCCAGCAGCAGGCGGCTCTTGCCCTCGGGGTCATCGTCCAGCAGCACATGGCCGAGGTAGCCACCGACGTCGCTGAGCGCGAACGCGGGACCCAGTCGGCGGCCGTCGGCATCATGCCACCAACCGATGGTGCGCGTCCGGGCGGCGATCGGCTCGACCACCGTGCTGCGCCAGGAGCGCTGGCGCACTTCGGCGGGCAGGCCCTGAATGTCGGGTGCGCTGAAGCGAATGGAGGCCAGATGGTGGCCTTGTTCCGGCGTCAAGCTGCCGGTGTACTTGAGGCCCAGCAGCGTCAGCAGGCGCGGCGGTGCGCTGTAGCAGACCAGTATCTTGCCGCCGCCGGCGACGTACTTCTCGACGGCGGTCACCTCGGCGTCGCTGCAGTCGGGGCTGTAGGCGAAGATGGCGATCTTGCGCCCGGCCAGTGCGCCGGCCTCCACCTGCTCGTCGCCGATGGCGCCACACGAGACGCCGGCCTGGCGCAGGCGCTGGAACAGCTGGTCGGCGAACTGCGTCACGCCGCGCGCCTCGCTGCCCCGTTTGGCGATGGTGTTGGTGCCGGTGACCACGACGATCTCCTCGCGGTGTCCCGTGAGGTTGGCGATGGCGAACCAGCCCGTGCGCGGTGCGCCGCGCCAGCCACAGACCCGGATACCATCGACCCGGTCCCAGCCGGCCGGTTGTCCCTCGGTGCCGAACGAGGCGCGCGTGAACTCGACGGTCTGCCAGCCCCGGCGAGTGGGCTGGAAGCTGCCCGAGTACCAGCCCGGGCCCGACCGGAAGTAGAAGCCGTAGCCGGAGACCAGCCCGGGACTGTCCACATAGACATCCATGGTCAGGCGGTCCCACTGCGTCAGGTCGAGCTTGAGGTCGCGGTCGGCGACGACCCGCCGCAGATTGCCGGTGAAGTCGGCGTTGAAGCGCACCGCGTGCGCGTCGCCGCGCGCGCTGGTGGTCACCGGCGCGCTGCCGTCGGTGGCGCGCCAGGCGGCTTGGGCCGCGGCGTCCGTGGCATAGTCGCCGGACTCCAGTACAGTCGCCGCGGCGTGCAACGGCACGGTGAGCGCGAACAGCAGCGCGAGCGAGCAGGCGAGACGGTGCATGGCGGACCTCGTGGACGGTAGGCTTCGGGCCGCCGGCCCGGAATCCTGCGCCGGGGCCGGTTCACTCGCCGGCCGGGCTCTTCAGCGCCTGTTGCACCTTGCGCGCCAGATCGCGCGCGGTGAACGGCTTCTGCAGGAACTGCACCCCGGGGTCGAGGACGCCGCGATGGGCAATGGCGTCGGCCGGGTACCCCGACACGTAGAGCACCCGCAGTTCGGGACGCAACTGCACCAAGTGGTCGGCCAGTTGGCGGCCGTTCATGCCGGGCATGACCACATCGGTCACCAGCAGGTCGATCGGCCCGGTGTGCCGGTGCACCAGCGCGATGGCTTCGCTCGGCGACTGGGCGGTCAGCACGGCGTAGCCTTGCCGCTCCAGGCCGGCCTTGCCCAGGCTGAGGATCGCCGCCTCGTCTTCCACGAGCAGCACCGTCGCGCTGCCGCGCAGCGTGTCCTCCGCCAGCTCTTCTGCCGCCACGGCCCCATCGGCCACGGCCGGCAAGCCGATGCGGAACAAAGTGCCGTGGCCGGGCTCGCTGGTGACATCGATGAAGCCGTGGTTCTGCTGCACGATGCCGTAGACCGTGGCCAGACCCAGCCCCGTGCCTTTGCCGGTCTCCTTGGTGGTGAAGAACGGCTCGAAGAGCTGGGCTTGGGTGGCTTCGTCCATGCCGGTGCCGTTGTCGGCGATCTGCAGCACGACGTACTCGCCGTCGGCCAGGCCGGGATGGCGCAGCGCCACCTCGCCGTGGTCCACTTGGTGGGTCTCGATGGTGACCACGCCGGTCTCGGTGATGGCGTCGCGCGCGTTGACCACCAGGTTGGCGAGGATCTGGTCGAGCTGGATCGGGTCCATGCAGATGGCGTGGAGCCGCGGCCCGGGCTTCCAGACCAGCTCGATGTCTTCGCCGATCAGGCGGCGGAGCATGCGTAACATGCCCTCGACAGTGCCGTTGAGGTCGAGCACCCGCGGGCGAACGGGCTGCTTGCGAGCGAACGCCAGCAGTTGCCGGGTCAGATCGGACGACCGCTCCGCGGCCCCGAGGATGTCCATGAGCAGCGCCCGTAGCCGGCTTTCGGGCTGGGTCTCCGACAGCGCCACTTCGGTGTCGCCGATGATGACGGTCAGCATGTTGTTGAAGTCGTGCGCGACGCCGCCCGCCAAGCGGCCGACGGACTCCATCTTCTGGGCTTGGAGCAACTCGGCCTGGAGCGTGGCGTGCTCGCGTTCGCGCCGGTTGTGCTCGGTCATGTCGCGGACCCAGGCCAGCACGTGGGGTTCGCCGGAGATGGTGACGGGGCTGAGCTGCACGTCGGCGTCGAACGCGGCGCCGTCCAGGCGTAGCGCGCGGCAACTGAACGACTGGGACTCCCCCTGCCGGACCGCGGCCACCAGCTCGCCAAGGCGACCGGTGACCACGGATTCGTCCAGGAGCAGGCTCGCCAGACGCGCGCCCAGGAGCTGCTCGCGCGAGCCCCCGAACAGCGTCAAGGCGCGCGGGTTGCAGTCGACGCAGCGTTGGTCGGAGAGCAGCAGGATGGCGTCCAGCGCGGCCTCGAACAGGGCGCGGTAGCGGTGCTCGCTGTCGCGCAGCGCGGCGGCGGCCTGGCGCTGCGAGGTCACGTCGTTGCCGATGCAGAGGACTTCGGTCACTTCGCCGCGGCTGTCGACCACCGGATGGTTGGTCCAGGCCACCCAGACGCGCTCGCCGTTGCGGCGCATGTTCTCGTTCTCGTTGTGCGCGAACTGGCTGGGCAGGCGGCAGATGTTGGCAATCATCGCGCCCAGGTCGTCGTCGGTGGTCGAGCGTTCGGGCACAATCGTGCCGACCACGCTGCGGCCGATGATCTCGTCCCTGGCGTAGCCGAAGAACCGCTCCGCGTACTCGTTGACGAAGGTCACGCGGCCGAGCCGGTCCATGCGCAGAATGATGCTGTCGGCGTGCTGGGTCAGCTCCTGGTAACGCTGCTCGCTGCGGTGCCACTGGCGCAGCGCCAGCGAGCGGGCCACCAGCGCCCAGGTCAGCGCCGAGACCAGCGCCAGCAGCAACGGCACCGTGACGCGCAGGACGCGCTGCCAGTCGACGCGCGGCACCTGCTCGACGCGCAGCGGCGTGTAGCGTGACAGCAGGTCGTCGACGCGGCCCGGCGGCGCGGCCTGGATGGCCTTGTTGAGGATGCTGGCCAGTACCGGCTGGTCGCGCCGCACGCCGACGCACAGGTCGAGCCGGTAGGGCGTCTCGCCGACGGCCTTGATCGTGGTCACGCCCAGTTCGCGCAGGCAGCTCCCCGTCTCGAGGAACGTACCGGCGAACAGGTCGATCTCGCGCCGCGAGAGCGCGCGGATCACGTCGCGGACCGACGCGTACTCCCTGACCCGTAGCCCCGGGTGCTGTCGCTTCAGCCAGTCGCCGACGGCGAAGCCGCTGACCGCGCCGAAGGTGCGCTCATGGGCTGACTCGACCGAGGGCACCAGCGGCATGGCGTCGTGGCCGAACAGGACCACCTGCAGGCGCAGGAAGGGCTGGGTGAAGAGCAACGCCGTGCCCCGTGCGGGCGTCGGTGCGACAGCACCCAGCACGTCGATTTCGTGGCGCAGGCCCTTGGCCTGGATCTCGGTCCAGGGGGCCGGCGGCGCGAAGCGCAGGCGGAGACCGACATCGGCGGCCAGCGCTCGGAGGTAGTCGACGGCCATGCCCTCGTAGGCCCGCGTGGCCGGGTTCCAGTACTCCAGCGGCGGCCAGTCGCGGGCCGACCCGACGGTGAGGTCGCGGTGCTCGGTCAGCCAGGCCCGCTCGGCGGGCGTCAGGTCGAGGTCGCGCTGCTCGGGCGCGGTGGCGGCGCCGCCCAGCCAGCGCCGGATGATCGTGCGGTGGTCCTCTTCGGTCAACGAGGCGATGGCGCGGTCGAAGATGGCCACCAGCTCGGGCCGGTCGTTCCGCAGGCCCAGCCGCGCGAAGCCTGTCTCGCGCGACCGGTAGAGCAGACCCACCCGCAGGCTGCCGTAGAGCCCGCTCTCGATCTGGCGCTGGACCACGGGCAGGTCATCGAACAGGGCGTCCACCTGCTGGGTGTTGAGCAGATCGAAGCCTTCGCTCAGGTCACGAACCGGCTGCACCACGCAGTCGGGACACTCGCGACGCAGGATCGGTACGCGGACCGTATCCCGAACCACGGCGACGCGCCGTGCGGCCAGGTCACGCAGACTGGTCAGGGTGGCCGCGTTCTTCGGCACCACGACGGCCTGCGGCACGACGAGCAGCGGTTGCGTGAACGACAGGTAGGTCTTGCGGTCCTCGCGTTCGTCGGCGTTGACCACCCCGTCGACTTCGTGCCGGAGCGCGCGGCCCAGAGCGGTCGACCAGTCCGAGGCCCGGTACTCGATGCTCAGCCCGGTGCGCTGTGCCAGGACGGCCAGGTAGTCGATGAGCACGCCCGACACGGTGCCCTGACTGTCGCGGAAGTTCATCGGCGCGTTGCCGGCATCGATGGCCAGCACGACCTTGGGGTGGGCGCGGATCCAGGCCCGTTCCTGGGCGCTCAGGCTGACCACGGGCCGAGCACCAGCCGCCGGCAGAGAGCCGCCGGTGGCGAGGAGTGCGAGCCCCAGACAGCAAGCCGCCAGGCCACGCCACCGACGCGCCGGTGGTCGCCGGCTCAGTGGTGGGCGTCGGACTGGCACGTCGCTGCCGAGTGGCACCATGGCACTCCTGATCCGCTCATCGAGACGGGCCGGCGCCGTGGCCTCACGACGTGCCCGCATTCCTATCTGCCTCCCAGGCCGCCGCTACATGAGGTTGGTTGGTCAAGAGCCGTTACCTTCCGGCGCGCCGGCTGCGGCCCGCAGGTCCACGCGCGTGACGTCTATGCCCGCGCTCGGATTGGCACAGAGGCCCACCAGGCGCGCCCACGCGGCGCGCGCCCGCGCGCCGCCGGTCTCGGCCGGCACCACTCGACAGCGGCGCCGCTCGGCGACGTCGCTCCGGTCGATGAAGGTGGGCATGAAGCCGGCCCTGGTTACCCGCGGCCGGCCGCCGGAGTCGCGCGCGATACCCACATCGGCCAGCAGGCCCTCGTCGCTGTGCCGCTCGCGCTGATCGGCCACGAAGTTGCCCAGCGACCAGTAGCACAACATGCGGCCCCCATCGGGCGTAGCGAGCCACTCAATCGGCTGGACCACGTGGGGGTGGCTGCCGAAGACCACGTCCACCCCGGCGGCCGCCAGCCAGCCGGCCTGCTCGCGCTGCCTACCGCTGGGGTGCGCGGCCCACTCCGTGCCCCAGTGGACCATGGCCACGACGAGCTCGGCGCCCGCGCGTCGCGCGCCGGCGACCTGCTGGGCGAGTTGGTCGTCGGCGAGCCGGCTGACCAGGTACGGTGCCGGCCCGGCGATGCCGTTGGTGTGTTCGGTGGCGGCGAGCACGGCGACGCGGCAGTCGCCGACGGTCGGCAGCAGCGGGCGCTCGCGCTCAAGCTGGGTTGCGAAGGTCCCCGTGTGCCGGATGCCGAGCCGGTCGAGCCGGGCGATGGTGGCCGACAGGCCCGGCTCGCCCTGGTCCAGGCAGTGGTTGTTGGCGGTCGTCAGCAGACCGATCCCGGCCCAGTGGAGGGCGGCGGCGAAGGCTGCCGGGCTGTTGAACCGTGGGTAGCCGGAGTAGCCGACGGCGGGCCCGGCCAGCACGGTCTCGAGGTTGGCGATGGCGAGGTCGGCGTCGCGCAGCAGCGGCGCGATGGCGGCGAAGCTCAGCCGGAAGCTGTAGTCGCCGCTGGCGCTGACCCGCGCCGCGGCGAGCTGGCCGGGTGCCAGCATGGCGTCACCGGCGGCCCGGATGGTGATGGCGTGGAGCGGACCGGTCAGCACACCGACAGCAAACACCCAACCCCACCACGGCCGGTGCCTTGCCATATGCGCCGCTCCAGCCGGCCAGGGCGGCCGAGGTCGGGTTACTCGTCGCCTTCGTCATCCGACGGCTCGCTTGAGCCGCCGTAGGTGTTGCTCATGCTGCGCAGACGCTCGGTGCCTTCCCACATCGACCAGCAGGTCGGGCAGTCGCCCTTGGGGGCCTGCTTCGCGCGGTAGGCGCGATGCACCTTGCAGCCTTCGGCCAGGAGGATCAGGTCCTGGAGGACACCCGACACCGGCGCCAGCTCGCTATGCTCGCGCTGCAGGGCCTGTTCAGTCGAGACGGCCTTGCGAACCTGCGGGTCGAGCAGCGCCCGGCGCTGTTCGGTGGCCGAGAGCTGCGTGGGCGCCTTGTCGTAACGCGGCAAGAAGCTGTAGTCGGCCTCGCCGACGAACCAACTGACCCGTCCGGCGGGCAGATCGATGCAGAGCATCGGCTGGTTGCGCGCGTCCTTGCCGAGGCCGGCCTCGAGCCCGAGGGCCAGTGCCAGGCGGACAGCCAGCGCCGCGGCGTCGGTCTCGTTCCGGCCGGCCGGGGCCGCCGTCGCCGCGCTGGCCGGCGGTGCCACCACCGGTTCCGGTCGCTCGACCGGGGCGCCGTCGCCGCGCTGGCTCTGCGCGGCCAGCAGGTGATCCCGTTCGGCGGTCAGGTCACCGACCTCCTGTCGCCGCAGGGCGGCCTCGGCGTCGAGTTGGCTGGTCAGCCGCTCCACGCGCACCCGCAGGTCTTTGAGCTCTTCGTTCACGGCCGGATCGGGCGCGGCGGCGGCCGGCGGCGCGAGCGTGACGGCCACCGAGCCGTCGCCCAGGCTCATCGGTGTGCCGCGGAAGTGGCCGATCAGACCCGCCACGACGCGGTCCTGGAGTTGCTCCGGCGAGCCGTCGTTGGCGATGACCAGGTCGCAGCCGTCGAACGAGGCCTCGACGCCGGGCCGGTCGACGCCGATCAACAGGCCGCCCAGGGCGTGGACGTACTGCCGCTCGGCGTCCGAGACGACGTCATCGACGACCAGGTTGGAATCCTTGTCGGGGCTGTAGTGAGCCTTGAACCACTCGACCCAGAACTGTGGCGACACGCAGGCCTCGAACAGCTCGTGCCGCACGTAGGACATCACCTCGCGCGGCGTGGTCAGCGACGCTTTGGCCGCTTTCTCACGCATCCGCTTGGGGGCATCGTCGGGAATGGTGGTCCAGGCCGCCGCCAGGCGGCACATGCCGTCGATGTGGAAGGCCTGCAGTGTGATGGTCCGCTCGAACCTCTCGTCGAGCTTCTCGGACATCATCGCGTCCGGCAGACCGATGGAGTTGGCGATCACGTGCCGTAGGCGGTTCGCGAAGCTGACCGGCTCGTAACCGAGCAGCCGCAACGCTTCCGCCGCGGTGGTGCGACCTGCGCGGCCCGCACCCGTGATCCCTACAATCGGCATACCCTGTCTCCTAAGCTCCGCCGGTGACGTCGCAGCACCCCTGCACCATCCGTGACGGCCCCAGGCTATGGGCCGCCGCTCCCGCAACCGCGTGGCGCGGACGGCAGCGCTATTCTACTCGAATGATGCGCTTCTCGTGAACCCGGCAATTGACCAAGTCGCTATAATGGTGGGGTCAGAGCCACCGTCGCGGGGCGGCCGGGCTCGCTGAGGTCGGGGCATGGCAGACACTCTACGTGAGTTGGATGTGCTCATCCGGGCGCGGTATCCCATCCTCTACGTGGTCTCCTGGGAGGAGGGGCGGGTCATGCGGGTGTTGCAGCAACTCGCCGGGCGACAGGAGAAGGACCTGCTCTCCTGGTCCATCACCGAGGGCTGGGTCAACAAGGACGGCCGCACGCCGGTGCGGGCCAGCGAGTTGCGCTCGCCCGGCGCCAGCGCGCCGCGCAAGACGCGCAGCGCCACGGTCGAGATCGACCAGGCGCTGGAAGCGCTCGAGCTGATCGACCAGTACAACAGCAACAGCGGGCGGGCGCTGTTCGTGCTCAAGGACTTCGACCAGTACTTGAGCGCGCCAAGCGTCGAGCGGCGGCTGCGTGAGTTGGCCTTCAAGCTGCCCTACACCTACAAGACCATCATCGTCGTCAGCCCGGTGCTGAAGGTCGGCACGCACATCGAGAAGGAAGTCACGGTCGTCGACTTCGAACTGCCCGGCTACAAAGACCTGGAGGCCATCCTCGACCGCATCATCCGCTCGATGAGCAAACAGCGCGAAGATGTGGTGCTGCTGGACGACGAGGGCAAGGAAGCCTTCGTCAAGGCCGCGCTGGGCCTGACCGCGCCGGAAGCCGAGAACGTGTTCACCAAGGCGCTGGTGATGGACGGCAAGCTGGAACGGCTCGACGTGGACATCGTGCTGTCCGAGAAGAAGCAGGTGGTCCGCAAGTCGGGCACGCTGGAGTACTACGAGAGCGACGCCAAGTTCGCCAATATCGGTGGCCTCACCGCCCTGAAGGACTGGCTACGCAAGCGGCACACCAGCTTCACCGAAAAGGCCCGCGAGTTCGGTCTGCCCGAGCCACGCGGCTGCCTGCTGATCGGTGTGCAAGGCACCGGCAAGTCGCTGGCGGCCAAGGCCGTCGGCGCGCTATGGGGCCTGCCGCTACTGCGCTTCGATGTCGGTTCGGTGTTCGGCCGCTACGTCGGCGAATCCGAGCAGAACATGCGCAAGGCGCTGCAAGTGGCCGAGGCGGTGGCGCCGTGCGTGCTGTGGATCGACGAGCTGGAGAAGGGCTTCAGCGGCATGAGCGGCGGCGAGGACAGCGGCACCTCGGCGCGTGTGCTCAGCTACTTCCTCACCTGGTTGCAGGAGAAGCGCAAGCCGGTGTTCGTCATCGCCACGGCCAACGACGTCACCAAGCTGCCGCCCGAGCTGCTGCGCAAGGGCCGCCTGGACGAGATCTTCTTCCTCGACCTGCCCTCCGAGAAGGAGCGGCGCGAGATCTTCGACATCCACATCCGCACGCGCAATCGCGATGCCGCGCAGTTCGATCTGGAGGCGCTGGCCCAGGCGGCCGACGGGTTCAGTGGCTCGGAGATCGAGCAGGCGGTGATCAGCAGCCTGTTCGACGCCTTCGACCAGCAGCGTGACATCAACACCGACGACATCCTCGGCGTGCTCAAGGTCACGGTGCCCATCTCGCGGACGATGGACCACAAGATCCGCGAACTGCGCGAGTGGGCCGAGGACCGGGCACGACCGGCCTCGTGGCCGGAGGAAGAGCCCGAGCCCGAGGTAGCGCCCGAGGCGCCGCCGCCTCCGCCGAAGAAAGGGGCCGCGGCGTGAGTGAGCGGACCGTCCTCGTGATCAACAGCGGCAGCTCCTCGCTGAAGTGCCAGCTCTATGCCATGCCGGCGGCCACCTCACTGGCCAAGGCCGTGGTCGAGCGCGTCGGCTCGGACAACGCCAAGCTGACGTTCCGGCGACCGGGCGCCGACCCGGTCTCGGAGACCTTCGCCTGCCGTGACCACCTGACCGCCGTGCAGCACGTCCTGCACCTGATGCAGGCGAATGGGCCGAACGCGCTGCCGGACGTGGACATCGTCGGGCACCGCGTGGTCAACGCGGGCGAGGCGTTCACCGGCTCGGTGCCCGCCGAACCCGAGGTGCTGGCCGCGCTCGAGGCCTGCAGCGACTTGGCGCCGCTGCACAACCCGCCGAACCTGGCGGGCATTCGCGCTTGCCAGGCGGCCCTGCCGGCGCTGCCGCAGGTCTGCGTGTTCGACAACACGCTACACCACACGCTGCCGCCCGAGGTGTACCTGTATGGGCTGCCGCGCTCGTTCCACGAACAGCACCGCGTGCGGCGGTATGGCTTCCACGGCGTGGCCTTCCGGGCCATGCTCAGCCAGGTGGAGCAGCACACCGGCCGACCCGGCCAGGAGTTGCGGGTGGTGCAGCTCATGCTGGGCAGCGGCTGCACGGCGAACGCCATGGACCGCGGCCGCTCCATCGCGGTCAGCACCGGCCTGACGCCGCTGGAGGGCCTGGTGCAGAGCACGCGCTGTGGCGACCTCGACCCGGGTGTCGTGCTGCACCTGCTGCGCTGCGGCCAGACACCGGCCGAGCTCAACGTGCTGTTCAACCGCCAGTCGGGCACGCTGGGTCTGTCCGGTGTCTCGGCCGACATGCGCGACATCAAGTCCGCCGGTACCGCCCAGGCCGCGGCGGCGATCGACGTGTTCATCCACCGCCTGGTGAAGTACGTCGGCGGCTACACGGCCGACCTCGGCGGCCTGGACGTGCTCGCCTTCGGCGGTGGCATCGGCGAGAACGAAGCGTTCATCCGCGAACGGATCTGCCGGCCGCTGGGGCACCTCGGTGTGTACCTGGACCCGGAGCGCAACCAAGTCTGCGTTCGGGGTGTCTCAGGCATCGTGTCCACCCCAGACAGTCCGGTGACGGTGGTGGTGACCGAAGTCGACGAAGAGAAGGTCATCGCCCAGGACGCGTATGACGTCGTGGTGGGAGCGAACTGATGGGTCTGCCGGCGCGCCGCGGTGCGATCGGGGCGGTGTGGTGTAGCGTGCTGCTGTTCTGGTCGGCCGCCGCTCGTGCCGATCTGCCGGCGGTCAGCTACAACCCCACCTATACCGACACCGTGCGTCTGCTGGTGGCCGCGGCCAAGGAATGCCGGCACATCAGCGTCGCCACCATCGGCAACTCCGCGGCCGGGCGGCAGATCCCGGTGGCGCTGCTCTACGACCCCGCGATCTCGCCTCTGGAGATGACCCGCGTCCTCATCGTCTGTCGCCAGCACGGCAACGAGCCGGCGCCGACCCTGGCCATGCTCAGCCTGATTCGCGACGTGGCGCTCAACCGCTCGGGCCTCCGCGCGCAGCTCCAGCGCGTCTGCCTGATCATCGTGCCGATGCTCAACCCTGACGGTGTCGAGGCCAACGAGCGCCAGACGGGCGCCAGTGCCGACCTGAACCGCGACTGGGCGGGTCGCAGTCAGCCCGAGACCCAGGCGGTGGAGCGGCTGTTCGACCTTTGGCGACCGCAAGTGGTGCTGGACCTGCACGAGTTGCACTGGCGCGACCGGCACGGTGTGAACACCGTCGAGGCTCCGGAGGCCGGTGCCGTGGCGGCCCCGCTGCAGTCCGAAGCGCAGGCGCTCCAGGCGCTGGTGCTGGGCCGGCTGCAGGCGGCGGGCTTCCCGGTGCGGGTCAGCCTGTGGGACGGCAACGCGCACCCGGGTCTGTGCCACCGGCACTTCGCGCGTGACCACGGCCGGGTGGCCTTGCTGTTCGAGAGCGAGCGGCAGAACTTCCAGACGCCGCTGTCGCGCCGGGCGCAGATGCACCGGATCGGCGTCCAGACGGTGGTCGACTACTACTACAGCCGTGGCTATGCGCGCCAGGGCCCGCGGGTGGCGATGGCGCCGCTGGGCGCACTGCCGTCGCCGGTGGTCAGCGACGCGCCACCGCCGGCCTTCGGCGTGGCGCCACGCGTGCTGGGTCCGGCCGCGGCCCGGCCGACCACGCCGGTGGTCGAGTTGCTCAGCCCGACCGGCAAGGACCCGATCAGCGGTCGTATCACGGTGCAGGCCCGCGTCGAAGGCATCGCCGACCTGAACTACGTGACCGTCCTGATTGACAAGCAGGGCCGTTTCTACGCCAACCAGCCGCCGTACAGCTTCGATCTGGACACCACCCAGCTCGCGCCCGGCGCGCACGCCATATTGGTGCAGGCGCGCCGCAAAGACGGGTCGATGATCGAGCGCGAGTACCTCATCAACGTCGCCGCCCGATGACCACCTGGGTCGAGATCGATACTGCCGCTCTGGCCGATAATGCGCGCCGGGTGCGCGCGCTGCTCGGACCCGCGACGCAGCTCTGCGCGGTGGTCAAGGCCAACGGCTACGGCCACGGCGCGGTCCTGGCGGCGCAGGCGTTCGTCGAGGGCGGCGCGCAGTGGCTGGCCGTCACCAGTGTCGCCGAGGCGGTCGAGCTGCGCGAAGCGGGCTTCAGCCAACCCCTTCTGCTGTTGACCTCCTGCCTGCCCGATGAAGCCGACGAGGTGGTGGCCCGTGGCCTGATCGCCACGGTCAGCGCGCTGCCCACGGCGGCGGCGCTGTCCTCCGCGGCCGAGCGTCGCGGGGTGCGCGCGGCCGTTCACCTGCTGGTCGACACGGGCATGGGGCGCGACGGCGTGCTGCCGGAAGAGGCCGCCGCGCTGTACGCGCAGTTGGCCGAACTGCCCGCGCTGTCGGTCGATGGCGTGTTCACGCACTTCCCGAACAGTATTGCCGCCGACAAGGCGCCCACGCGGGCGCAACTGGCGCGGTTCCTGGCGACGGTGGCACGGCTCGCGCCGCGGCCACGCTGGGTCCACGCGGCCAACTCCGGCGCCGCGGTCGACGTGCCTGAGGCGCGCCTGGACCTGGCGCGCGTGGGCACGCTGCTCTACGGTCAGTCGCCCAGCCGGCAGGTCGGCCGCGTCGAGGGCTTGCGTCAGGGCTGGGCGCTGAAGAGCCGGCTGATCGAGGTGCGCCGGCTGCCGGCCGGTGCCACCATCGGCTACGGCAGCGAGTACCGCCTGCCGGCCGAGCGGCTGGTCGGCACGCTGGCGGTCGGCTGGCAGCACGGGTTCGCCGTGTTGCCCGAGAGCCTGGCCAGCGGCTGGCGCGGCGCGGTCAACGCCTGGCGCCGCCGGCCGCCGACGGTGACCATCAAGGGCGTCACCTGCCCGGTCATCGGCCGTATCTCGATGCAGACCTGCTGTGTGGATGTCACCGCGGTGTCGGAGGTGGCGGTCGGTGACGTGGCCGACGTGCCGGCCCGGCGGGTGACTTGCGACCGGGGGCTTCGGCGGGTGGCGGTGGGCGCCTGACGCCGCTACCGTGCCACCCGCACGCTCTCGATACACACCTGCGTCCCCGCCGGCCCGGAGCCCGGGTCGAGGCGCAGCGTGGTGATCATCTGGCCGGCCCAGGCCGCGTGCTGGCCGACCGGCACCCGGAGCTCGTGCATCTGTCCATCGGCCGGGCAGGTCAGCGGCAGCTCGCGTTGCGGCGACAGGCCCGGCGCGGCGGCCGTGCCCCAGAAGATGCTGCCGGTCGGTACGCCGCCCGAGAGCGACATCCGCACCACCAGCACGTCGCCGGCCCGGCCGGGCACCGTCAGGCCGTCGCGGACCAGATACGGGTCGGCGCCGGTCACCTGGGTGCGCAAGCCGCCCTCGGCGCGGAGCGGTGAGAGGTCATGCGCGGCTTCCCAACCGTGCGTGTCGGTGACGAAGTTGAAGGCGATCTCGCGCACCGGCGCTGCCAGCCAGCCGTCGGCCAAGCGCCGCACGCCGTCCACCTCGATGCGGTGGTCGCCCGACGCGGCCAGTCGGATCTCGATGGTCCCGGCTTCGGGCAGGTAGCGCCAGCCGCTCTCGTCGCCGGTCCACGGGTCGGGCCGCTCCGGCAGCGCCCGACCGGCGACGCGTACGGCGGCGGGCCGCACCGCGCCGATGATCTCGACCGCGCCTTTCTGCGGCGCCTCGAAGCGGGCGTCGAACCACAACCGGTCGCCACGCCAACTGGTGCGCTCGATCCAGGCCGTGCTACGCAGGGCCAGGTGTGCGGCGCCCTGCCGCACCACCGCCACCGCCGGGTGCGGCCGCAGACCCATGGTCCGCAGGTTCTGGTGGATCACCGTGGCCGGCCGGAAGCACGGCGGCGTCTGGCCGTGCAGGCCCGGCCGCTTCGCGATCAGGTTGAGCGCGTCGGGCCATTGAGCCAGGCGCGGCCCTTCGGTGGCCTGCTGGTACATACCGCTGCGCAACAGGTTCATCGCCACGCGCTGCCAGTCGAACGAACGATCCACCTCGGCCAGGTCGAACAGCGCATCGGAGTACGACAGCCCGTTCCACTGCACCGCCACGGCGAACCAGCTCAAGGCGTAGCTGGTGGCGCCGAAGACCGGGATGCTGGCGCCCTGCATGGCGGGCAGATCGGCGGGGCTCCAGACATAGACGAACGGCAGACCGGTGCGCGCCCAGCGCACCGCTTCGGCCAGCCAGCGCCGATTGCCGGTCAGTCGGTAGCCCGCCAGACACGCCCGGACCGCGTCGGCCGAGGCCAGGATGTCCGGCGTGTGGACCGGCACTTCCCAGACCTGCGCGGCGCGCGGAATGGTGAACTGCCGCATCGCGGCCAGCGCCTTCAGACCGGCCGCCGTCAGCTCCGGGTCGGCCGAGAGGATGGCCGCCTGCAAGACCTGGCTGGCGTGCGCCGCGGTGAGGCCGACCTCGCTGGCGCCGACCGGTCCGAGCACGGCGTAGTTGACGCCCTGCTCCGGCCATGGTCCGCTCTTGGGCCCGGCGAACCGCCAGGTGCCGTCCGCATTCTGGCTGGCCACCAGGCCATGCGCCTGGCGCACCGTCTGCCGCACCCAGCCTGGCCTGGCACGGTGCTGCGTGCGCAGGGCCAGGGCGCGCTGGTCGGCGCCGAGCACTTCGGCCGCCAGCGCGCGGCTGGTGGCGGCGACGTCGCCGGTGCCCAGCACTTCGGCGATCTGCAGCAACTCGTCGGCCGGCGCGTCGGTCGGGTGCAGCGAGACGATCAGGTCGCTGTACCAACGGCGCCAAGTCGGATTCCACAGCTCGCGGTCCTTGAAGTAGCCGCGGGCGCTGAAGGCCAGTTCGGCGCGCTGGTCACCGCGCGGGTACGGCAGCGGTGCCGGGAACCCGTGGCGCTGGTACCAGCGGTCGAGGGCCACCTGGCAGTCGACGGCACCGCCCGCAGCCAGCAGTTCGGCGCGAAGCTGCAAGGTCTGTCCCGCGGCCACCGGCAAGGGCCGTTCGGCGCGACGCTGGTTCTCCGGCACGTAGCGCCCGACGCTGGGCAGGAACAGCCCCATCAGATGGCTGCGATGGCCTTCGAAGCGGTCGGGCGACGCGAACACGAGGCTGGCCGGGCCGGCCTCGGTGTGCGACGGTTGCGCCGCGGGCACATCCCAGAGCAGGCCGACGGTGACCTCGCCGAACCGCGCACCGACCGCCGGGACGGTGACCTTATTGGGGTGCGGCACATAGCGCAGGCAGTCGGGATGATCGGGCTTGATGTCCAGGACGTTCGACGAAGGTTCGCCCGGCGCCAGCCACTCCAGGCCGGGCAGGATGGCGTCGGCGCGCGCCAGGCCGGTGCCCTCGCCGGCGTAGAGCATCGGGCCTTCGAGCGCCAGCACCTGGCCGGCCTGCTCGGCGGTGGCCTGCAACGCGTAGCCGATCGTGTCGCTGCCGCGCTGCGCGCTCAGCCGCACCTCGAAGCGCCAGGTGGCCGCGCCCGCCGTGGCCGCGCCGGTGAAGGTGAGCGTCATGCCGTGGGCGTCACTGCCGGTCGCGGCGCGCTGGGCGACCAGCGGCGCTTCGCCGCCCGGCGTGACCAGCAGTCCCAGCCGCGGCAGGACGGCCACGGTCTGCCAGGCGTCGTGGCGCCGGGCCTGCAGGACCAGACCGCTCCAGGCGCCGTCCTGGCCAGCGGCCAGGACGCGCACTTTGGTCGTGCCGATCGCCGCGTACACAGGGTGGGCGAAGCTGTAGCAGTCGCCGACGCCCGGCACACCATCGGGCCAGGCGCCGAACACGGTCAGGCTGGTGCTGGGACCGGCAGCGCCGGCCACCCGCGCCGACAGCCGCGCGAGCGGCACGGCCCGGTCGGTGCCGACCTGCCAGCG